>JBEKZM010000007.1:0-113348 GCA_049509875.1 Verrucomicrobiota bacterium
CTGCCGGGCAACCAGCACGGGGGCGCCTGTGGCCTGGTGTTTGCCGACGGCCATTCCGAAATCCACAAGTGGGTCGGTTCGGTCATGACCAGCCATATGAACGTCAGCTATACCACCGTCCATGAGGTGCCCTGCTCGCTCACCGACAAGGACATGCTCTGGCTCGCCGCGCGGACGCCGCAAAATTGAGCGATTATGTTCATGGCATTGCCCCGCCGCCGCGGATTCACGCTGATTGAACTGCTCGTGGTGATCGCCATTATCGCGATCCTGGCCGCGCTGCTGCTGCCGGCGTTGAGCAAGGCGAAACTCAAGGCAAAGGGCATCTCCTGTTTGAATAATCTTAAACAACTGGAGCTGGCGATGACCATGTACACCGGAGATTTCCAGGAGAAATTCCCGGACAATCCCGGCGCCGGCACCAGCTTGAATTCCTGGGTGGCCGGGGTGATGACCTGGGACAATTCGATCCAGCCGAATCTGGAAAACACCAACACGACCCTCCTGACCGCCGGGGAAATCGGTTCCTATGTCTCCAAAAGCACGGGTATTTTCAAATGCCCCGCCGACACCGTTCCGGGCGCCTTGGGCCCCCGCGTGCGCAGCGTTTCCATGAACGGTTTTGTCGGCGACGTGAACAACATCGCTAATTATATCGATGGCCAGGCCACGCACGATTGGAGGCGCATCATGAAGACGGTCGATCTGGTCCTCGGGGCCGCGAATACCTGGGTGCTGCTGGATGAGTGCCCGGACAGTATCAACGACAGCTTTTTTGCCGTGCGCATGCAGCCCGATGCCAGCGCCAAATGGACGGATGTGCCGGCCTCGACGCATAATGGTGCCGGGGGCTTTTCGTTCGCCGACGGCCATTCAGAAATCAAAAAATGGCTCGATGCCACTACCACGGCCGCCGTCAGAAGATTGTCGCCGTGCCCCGACAATGAACAGTATTCCGCGCGTGACATTCCCTGGCTGCAGCAGCGCACCACAACCAAATGAACGGATTTTCCGCGGAAATTTAATGGACCCAATGTTGACTTATGACCCCATTCTTTAAACGGTGCCGCTTTCTCGCCGCCGCCTGCCTGTGCGCCGGGCTGCTGGCCCGCAGCGTTTCCGCCGAGCTCACCAATTGCGCCGCGCGAACCGCGCCCGCCTGGCTGCGCGACGGGGTGGTTTACGAGGTGTTTCCCCGCGCTTTTTCCCCGGAAGGGAATCTAAATGGCGTTACGGCGCGCCTTGACCAGTTGAAAAACCTCGGCGTCACTGTCCTCTGGCTGATGCCCATTCATCCAATCGGCGCGGAACAACGCAAGGGCTCCTACGGCAGTCCCTATGCGGCGCGCGACTATTACGCCATCAATCCCGACTACGGAACCAGCGATGATTTCAGACGGCTCGTCTTTGAAGCCCACCAGCGAGGTCTAAGGGTGATCCTCGACGTCGTTCTTCTGCACACCGCCTGGGACAGTGTGCTGATGTCGCACCCGGAATTCTACAAGCACGACGCCAGCGGAAAAATCATCCCCCCGGTGCCCGAGTGGAACGATGTGGCGGGATTGAATTACGACCGGCCGGAATTGCGCCAGTACCTGATCGCCATGCTCGAGTATTGGGTCAAAGAATTCGACCTCGACGGCTTCCGCTGCGATACGGCTTCGATGGTGCCCACCAGCTTCTGGGAGGACGCGCGGGCCGCCTTGGCCAAAATCAAGCCCGACATCACGATGCTGGCGGAGGCCGACAAGCCGGAGTTGCTGACGAATGCCTTCGACATCGACTACGCCTGGCCGCTGCTGAACACCGTGAGAAATGTGCTGGGCGGCTCGGCGCCGGCTTCCGATATCCAGCGCACTTGGGAAAAGGACCTGCAACGTTATCCCCGCGGTGCCCTGCGGTTGACCATGTCCGACAACCATGACCAGCCGCGGGCGGTGGCTTGTTTTGGCGTGTCCGGCGCCCTGGCGGCCTCGGCGCTGATGTTCACTCTCGACGGCGTGCCCTTGCTTTACAACGGCATGGAGGTGGGGGACGCCTCCGAATCCGGCGATCCCGCCCTCTTCGAAAGAGTGCCGATCTTCTGGCATCCCAAGGGCCGTCCACCGCTGACGCAGATTTACCGCGACCTGATCAAGCTGCGCAAACAGTTCCCGGCGTTCCGGACCGGCCAGGTCCAATGGCTCCACAATTCCGATGAAGGCGCCCTGTTGACCTATCTGCGCACGGACGGCAAGGACGAGTTTTTTGTGGCCCTCAATTTTTCGAACCGTCCGCTCCAGGGAAAAGTGGACCTGGAAAAAAGCGACGGTTTTGCGCCGGTCAAAATTTCGGGGATTATGAACTCCGATGCCAGTACGGCGGTCGACCTGCATCTCAACGGCTTCGAGTGGCGTATTTATCACCGCAGTGCGACCCTGGCCGCCGCGCGCTGACCGGTGGCCCGAGCAGGGCTGCTCCAGAGTTGGCACAAATCCGTGGGCAGGGTGTGTTTTTGATTTGCAACCGGAGAGCGCGTGTCTGTGACCCGCAGCCGCGTCGCTGGTCAGGAAGCCTGCGGATTACGCGGGCTGCCGTGGAGTTCGGAGCTGCTGCGACCGGAGCGCGAGTTGTCCCAACTCGCAGCGCTTCGCCAGACCCAGCCGTCAGGGAGGCTCAGCGCGGTGTTGGCTATCCGCGCGCTGCGGTTTGGGACCAGCCGCGCTCCGGCCGGCCAATCGGTTTAAAAACAATTCACAGGACCCTTGGAGCGCACTGGCGGCGCGATCCCACGCCCTTTCGGTGCTTGTTTGCGAAGACAAATTGGCCTAATGAAATAAGATGATCCAGGGTCCCAATGTTCTGCCCGGCAGGACGCGCGTTGAAACGAGCTGCCGCCGGCGTCGCCGCCGGCTGGCTGCGCTGGTCCTTTCGGTGGTGCTCGGATGGGCGGGCGCAAGCCGGGCGGTTCTGCTGTGGAGCGATTTGGGCGCCACGCAGGTGCACGAGACGGGCGCGGGGAGCGACATTTTGGGCGGGGTCTTGCGCCGCGATGCCACAGCCCATGACGCGCTTTATTTCAAGTTCCACGTGGACCCGTTGTCGGATGCCACCACCGAGGAATACTTTGCGGCGTTCCAATTGTTCGAGGGCAGCCAGGAGCGTTTGGCCGTGGGCAATGCCTTGAAAGCGTGGGCCTATAGCGCTTTTGCCACCGGGGAGACCAATCCTTCCAATCAGGTCGTCGAATACATCGACCTCAACTCCTCCAAACCGGAGCGGCCCTCGCTCGTGGCCACTTCCACCTACGAACTGCCCCATTGGGGAATCGAACGGACCATCGTCTTCAAAGTGCAGTATATGCCCGGCGGCGAGGACTTGGTGACAGTCTGGCTGGAGCCGGATTTGCGTCCGGGCGCCACTGAAAACAGCCAGCCCGAGGCCCTCACGACGCGCTTCAAGGCCAACGGGTCCTTCGACCAGATTCGCCTGCGCCATGCGGGCGGCGGCGCCGGTTGGATTTTCAGCGAAATGGCCATTGCCACCTCGTTTAGCGATTTCGTAAATGCCAATGAATCGGAAACCGGCGGCGAGGCGCCCTTTACTTTTCGCTCCTGGCAGCGCGAGCAAGGACTTCCCGAGAATGACGTCCGCGCCTTGGCGCAAACCCGGGACGGCTATTTGTGGGTGGCCAGCGACGAGGGCGTCTGCCGGTTCGATGGCGTGGACTTTTTTTCGCTCGGCTTGCCCGAGGGATTTCAGAGCGGGCCCGTAAGGGTCCTGTTCGGCGACAGCCGGGGCGCGCTGTGGATCGGCACCGCGGACGGAGGTTTGAATCGCTGGCAGGATGGCCGGCTTTCCAAATTTACCGTTCGCGACGGCCTGCCCTCGGACACGATTACCGCGCTGGCGGAGGACAGCGCTGGGTGCCTGTGGATTGGCACGCCGGCCGGCCTGGCGGTGCTCCACGGCGATCAAGTGTCGGCGCCGGCCGGAGCGGAGCAATTTGCCGGCAAAACCGTGACCACTCTTTACTGCGACCGCCAGGGGGCGATGTGGGTGGGTGCGGCTGGAGTCGGAATATTTTCCTGCGCCGGAGGCAAATTCACCCCGCTGACGAATCCCGCGCTGGACCATCTGCTCCGGGATCCGCATTGCGTGCTGGTTGACAAGAAGGGGCGGCTATGGATCGGCGCGGGCGATGCCTTCGTGCTGTGCCGCGACGGAGGCCAATGGCTGCGGTTCGGGATGCCCCGGCATCTCGCCACCCATTCCATCAGCGCCCTGGCGGAAGGACCGGATGAGACGCTTTGGGCCGGGTCGGCCGGCGAAGGGCTCTTCGAATTCAAAGACGGCAGGCTGGTCGCCATTAATGCCAGCAGCGGTTTGCCGGACAACATGGTGGAAACGCTCTTGATGGATCGGGAAGGCAAGCTCTGGGTGGGGACGCATGGCGGACTGGATCGGATTTGTCCCAAAAAGGTCTCCGTGCTGGGCCACAATGACGGGCTCGACTACGGCGAAGTGAAAGGCCTCACTGAAATCCGGCCGGGTCTGGTCTGGGCGGCACAGCCCAACGGCGTGTACCAATGGGATGGCCGGGTGTTCCGGCGGCTGATTTTTTTCGGACTATCGCCCGGCGCCTTTCCGGTGAGTGCCGTGCTGGCGGGCCGGGACGGAGGTTGCTGGGTCGCGCCGGATTTGGGATTGCTGCACTTCAAAGACGCGCAGTCGGCGGAACTGGAACCCGGCACGCCGGCGCTCACCAATTTAAGCATCAGCGCCCTGGGGCAGAATTGGGCCAGGGGCGAGGTGTGGGCGGGCGCACGCAATGGTGAGCTCTGGCATTTCCTGGATGGAAAGTGGACGGCCGAAAAAAGTTTTCCCGCGGGCCACGCCATTACGGGCATTGTGCCCACCGCCAATGACAGCCTCTGGGTGGGCACGGAAGGCGACGGATTGTACCGGCTCGACACCGGGCCGGGCGCTCGATTCGAAAAATTGAAGGGCCTGCCCAGCGGCTGGATTCGGACCCTCCATTTGGATGCCCAAGGCATACTGTGGATTGGCACCGGCGGCGGCTTGAGCCGCCTGCAAAACGGGGAGATTTTCACCTTCACCATGCGTGAGGGTCTGCCGGACAATACGATTTCGCAGATTCTCGAAGACGACGACGGCGGCCTTTGGCTGGGCGGCAACCGCGGAATTGTGCGGGTCAGGAAGCAGGACTTGGAAGACCTGGCCGCCCGCAAAATTCCCGCGGTGTACCCGCAGATTTACGGTCGCGCCGACGGGATGCTGTCCGAGGAATGCACCAGCGGTCTTTTCCCGGCCGGCCTCAAAACCTCGGGTGGCACACTGTGGATCCCCACGCTCAAGGGAATCGTGGTGGTGGACCCGCGCCACATCGTGACCGCACCGGCTCCGGCCGTAGCCCTGGAACAAACGCTGGTGGATGGAGTGCCGGTGGCGCCAGTGCGGTCGGGCGCGGGCGCAAAACCGGCCGGGCGGGGAACCACCGATGAGGAATCACTCCGCCTGGCACCGGGTAAGCACACGCTGGAGTTTCGCTACACGGGCCTGAGTTTCGACGCCCCGGAGCGGGTGCGCTTTCGCTACCGGCTGGAGGAAGCGGACCCCGACTGGGTGGAGGCGGGGACCCGCCGGGTGGCGTCGTATAGTTCGGTTCTGCCGGGCACTTATCATTACCGGATCATCGCGTGCAACGGCGACGGGGTCTGGAATGAACAGGGCGCCACCCTCACGCTCATCGTGCTGGCGCATTTCTGGCAGAAGTGGTGGTTCCTCGGCGGCGCGGCCTTGGGAACCGTGGCCACCGGCATTGGCGGTGTCCGGCTGGTGGTCAGACGCCGGCTGCACCGGCGGCTCAAGCGGCTGGAGCAGGACCGGATGCTGGAACATGAGCGCACCCGCATCGCCCAGGATTTGCATGACATGATGGGCGCCAAGCTGTGCCGGATTTCCTTCATGAGCGAGAACGTGCGGCGAAACCAGACCATCCAGGGCGAACTGCAGGACCAGATTCGTTCGATGGCCGACGATTCCCGCGAGGTGCTCCGGTCGCTGGACGAAATCGTCTGGGCGGTGAATCCGGAAAAGGACACCCTGGAGCACCTGGTCTCCTATATCGCCCAGTACGCGCAGGAGTACTTCCGCCGGACGGGCATCGAGCTGGACCTGGAAGTTCCGCCGCAACTGCCCGCGCAACCGCTCACGTCACAATCGCGTCATCACTTGTTTCTGGCCGTGCACGAGGCGCTAACGAACCTGCTCAAGCATTCCGGCGCCACGCGGGCCAACATCGCCATGAACCGCCGCGGATCGGAATTTGAGATCGCGGTTTCCGACAATGGCCGCGGGTTTGATCCCGCCGACCGGGAGGCCGGTGCGGCGAGTTCGGCGGCCGGGTTTGGCAACGGTGTTGGCAACATGCGGCGGCGCCTGGCGGAATTGGGTGGACGGTGCGAACTGCAATCCCGGCCGGGGCAGGGGACCACCGTGCGTTTCGCATTTTCATTGGACGCCCCGGACGATAAAGTGGCGCTATGATTTCGGTTTCCATCGTTGACGACGAAAAGAGCCTTTGCGAATCCATCGCCACCTTTCTGGACGGCTCGACGGGTTTTCGCTGTGTGAGCATCTATGGCAGCGCCGAGGCCGCGCTGAAGCGCCTGCCGCAGGATCGTCCCGACGTGGTGCTGATGGATATCAACATGGCCGGCATGAACGGCATTGAATGCGTCAGCCGGCTCAAGGCCCTGGCACCGCAGATTCAAATCCTCATGCTCACGGTGTATGACGATTCGGACCAGATCTTCAAGGCTCTGGCCGCCGGCGCCACGGGATATTTGCTGAAGCGGAACGACCCGGAGGAATTATTGCAGGCCATTCGGGACGTTCAGGCGGGCGGTTCGCCGATGTCCAATTCCATCGCCCGCAAAGTGGTGGCTTCCTTTCAAAAGGCCGGGCAGGCTGGTGAGAAGCAGGCCCTGCTGTCCGCGCGGGAACAGGGGGTGCTGGATTGCCTGGCCCAGGGGCTGGCCTACAAGCAAATCGGGGATC
This sequence comes from Verrucomicrobiota bacterium, assembly GCA_049509875.1. GTDB lineage: Bacteria > Verrucomicrobiota > Verrucomicrobiia > Limisphaerales > UBA11358 > UBA11358. Next base: position 7,063 of record JBEKZM010000007.1, read on the forward strand.
AACTCGGCATCAGCATCAACACCATTCGCACGCACCTTCGCCATATCTACGAGAAACTGCACGTCCAGTCGCGGACCGAAGCGGTGGCCAAATATTTGCGGCGTTGAGACTTGGACTGTATAATGTGCTTCCGTGAGTTCGCCAAAACGTCAGCGTGTGGTCTGCGGCATGAGCGGAGGAGTCGATTCCTCCGCCACGGCCGCATTGTTGCGCGAACAGGGCTACGAGGTCATCGGCATCACCCTCAAACTCTGGCCCCAGGATTGCGTGAGCCGGGCCGAGGACAAATGCTGCGGACCGCAGGCCGTGACTGATGCCCGGGCCGTCTGCCACAAGCTCCACATTCCCTATTACCTCATCGACGAGTCGGCGGATTTTCAGAAGCATGTCATCCAATATTTTGCCGACGAATACAAGGCCGGCCGCACGCCCAACCCCTGTGTCATGTGCAATCAAAACCTGAAGTTCGGCCGCCTGATCGACCGTGCGGACCAGCTCGGGGCGGATTTTATTGCCACCGGCCATTTTGTGCGCGTGGATCGGGCCAGCTTGGGTGCGGATGGCGGAGTGTCCACCCTCCGCAGTGCTACGGAGGACGGGCGGAATGCGGAATTGAAGCGGTGCCAGCTCACGTCAACCGGTGCCGGGGGCGGAGTGCGGAGTGCGGAATTGAAAGCCGGCGCCCTGACCTCGGCCGTTGCGGGGCGATATTTGCTCAAGCGCGGACGTGACATGAAGAAGGACCAGAGTTATTTTCTGTTTTCACTGCGGCAGGATCAGCTCGCGCGGGCGATGTTTCCGCTCGGCGAAAAAACCAAGAGCGATACCCGTGCGGTGGCGCGGCAGTGCCAGCTCAAGACGGCCGACAAGGAGGAAAGCATGGAGATCTGCTTCGTGCCGGACAACAATTACGGCGGCTTTCTCCAAGCCGCCCAGCTGGTGCGGAAGCATCGGGGCGATATCACCGACATTTACGGCCACGTGCTCGGCCATCACGACGGCATTGAGTTCTATACCATCGGCCAGCGGCGGGGCCTGGGCATCACCACGCCCAAGCCCGTCTATGTGGTGGAACTGGAAGTGGAAACCAACCGCGTGGTGGTGGGCGACGAGTCCGCGCTTGACCGTGATGAATTTGTGGCCGAGCGGTGCAACTGGCATCCGTTCGAAAAGCTGGAGGCGCCCATCGAGGTGACGGCCAAGATCCGCTATAATCATCCCGGCGCCACGGCCACGGTGACGCCGGCCGGCGATGGCTCGGTGAAGGTCAAGCTGCACACCCCGCAGCGGGCCATCACGCCCGGCCAGGCGGCGGTATTTTATCAGGATGACTTGGTGGTCGGCGGCGGCTGGATTGCGCGTTCGTAGCCGCGGCGGAAATCTTCGCGTGTCTCAAGCATCCGCAAACTTCGACGGCTTGATCCTGCGCGCCAGCGTCTGGGAGTGCGGCGGCCCTCCGCCGCCGGCTCGGACTGCCGGTCGGCAAACTCCCGCACCGGGGCCATGTCATCGTGGGTCATCTATCAATAAATCGACACACCCTGGCCAAAGCGAACAGTTTTTTTGGAGGCTGCCAGGTGACGGAGGCTCTCCCGATGGACGGTGCCGCTCAGGTCTTGGCGGGCTGTATTCCGCTGAAATCCATGCCCACCAGGCAGACGTCGTCGTCAAACTGGCCGTTTACGGCAAACGCGCGAATGACACCGAGCAATTCATCGAAGAGTATGCCGGGCGGATGGCTGAGAAAGCTTTTCACGTCGAGCATCAGCCGTTCCTGCGAATAGAGTTCCTCATTTTGGCCCTGCACCTCGTATAGGCCATCCGTAAACAACATCAGGAAATCGCCGGTCGTCAGCGTAATTTCGGAGGTTTGATAGGGCGGGTCGTCAAACAGGCCCAGCGCGGGCTGGCTGCGGCCGATGCTGTTGGCCAGCGGCTCCACCTGGCCCAGCGAGCGCCGCACCAGCAGCGGCTTGGGATGGCCGGCGTTGGCGAACCGCAATTTGCCCGTCTGGCAATCCGCCACCCCGTAAAACGCCGTCGTCAACATCGGCGAGCCCGTGTTTTTCAGGATGCTGCACAAATCGGAGTTCAGCTTCCGCAGGAAATTCCCCGGGTCGCGCCCAACCGGCTTCAGCTCCTCCGCCAGCGCCCGGATCATCGCCGTCACCAGCGCCGCGCGCACCCCATGGCCGGTCACATCGCAGATGAACACCGCCGCCTCCGTCTCGGAAATGGCCGTCACGCTGAAGAAATCCCCGCTCACCGATTCCGCCGGTTCGTAGCGGTGGACGAATTGAAACGCGCTGTCGGCCACCGGCACGTTCGGCGGAAAGGTCGGATACTGCTGGGGCAGCATCGTGAGCTGGATTTCGCGGGCCGTGCGCAGGCTTTCCTCCATCAGGGAATTCTTGGTGCGCAATTCCTCGCGGCTCCGGGAAAGCTCGCCCGTGGCGCGGCGGATTTGTTCCTCCGCCCGCTTCCGTTCGGTGATGTCCTCCACCGTCCCCTCGTAATAGAGGATCTTCCCCTGCGCGTCGCGCATGGCGCGGCAGTTTTCTGAAATCCAGATGATGCTGCCATCTTTGCGGTAGATTCTGGACTCGAACCCGCTCAAAGTGTCGTTCTCCTGCATCAGCCGCACGAATTCCTCGCGCCGGCCATGTTCTACGTAGAGGGTGTCGGCTATGCTCTTGATGCTGGCCATCAGCTCCACTGGCGAGTTGTAACCGTAAATGCGGGCCAGCGCGATGTTGGCCAGCAGATAGTGGCCGTTGACGGTCGTGCGGAAAATGCCCTCCATCAGATGGTCAAAAATGTCGTAGTAATTGTTTTTTTCCGCGACGAGCGCCAGCCGTTCCTCTTGCCGGGCAATCGAGCAGTAAATCGCATGGCCCAGGGTCGCCGCCGAGATTTGCTCGCGGCCGAGGTATTCCTGGGCGCCGCTGAACACGGCCTCGGCCAGATACGCTTCATCTTCCGTGGGGCCCAGCACGAGCACCGGCAGCCGGGGCGCCTGCAGGGCCAGCGAAGTGATTTGAAACAGCGCGGCGGCATTGGCCTGGGGTACGTCGAACAGCAGGGCGTCAAAATGATTCGTCGCCACCATCGCCAGCCCGGCGTCGGTCGTTGCCTCCACGGTCACCTCGGCCCCCGTCACTGCGGCGGACACCAGCTCACCGATCCGGCGCGCGGAGGATTCCTCCCCGCTGATCAACAAAAACTTGTGGAGACCGTTATGCATGCTTTCCTGTCTTGCTTCGCTGCGGAGGGCTGTCCGCGACGCGCTGCCGCGGCCAGCCGTTACTCAAACCAGCAGATCGGCCCGCAGACCGCCTTCCAACCATGTGACGAACAATACAATTTTCGCGTCCACCTGCAAGCATGGACCGGGCGGGAGGTTGAAAATTTGTTAAATTCCGGTAAATTTGGTCTTGCCAAAGTTGCGCCAATCGGTTTGATATGCATCTCAGCCATAAGCCCGTTTGGAAAATTCAACGTTTGAACCAGCCTTATGAAAAACTACCCTCCCGCTGAAATCCGCAACTTCGCCATCGTCGGCCATGCCTCCTCTGGAAAAACCCTGTTAAGCGAGGCGATGCTCCTCTGCGCCGGTGTCATTACGCGCATGGGACGCATCGCCGACGGCACGACCGTATCTGATTACCATGTCAGTGAAAAGCAGCGCCAGATTTCCGTCTCGGCCACCCTGATGCACGCCGAATGGGCGGGCAAGAAGTTCAACCTGATTGACACCCCCGGCTATCTCGATTTCATCAGCGAAGGCTTGGGCGCCCTGCGCGTGGGCGATTTTGCGCTGGTGGTCATTCACGCCCACCACGGCCTGGGCGTGGGCACCGACCGGGTCTGGGATTATGCCACCGCTTACGGCATCCCGAAAATGATCGTCGTCAATGCGCTCGACAAGGAGCACGCGGATTTTGACGCCTCGCTGAAATCTGCCCAGGACCATTTCGGGCGCCACGTCTTTCCGCTCTCCGTGCCGGTGAACGCCGGCCCCGGCTTCAACCGCACGCTCGACGTCCTCCGCAATGAAATCGCCACCTACGCCGCCGACGGGTCGGGCAAATTCACCGTGGAGCCGGCCACCGGCGAATGGGCCGCCAAGGCCGCGGAACTCCATCGCGAACTGATCGAACACATCGCCGAGTCGGACGACGAGCTGATGAACAAATACTTCGAACAGGGCGGCCTGTCGGAGGATGAAATGCGCGCCGGGATCCACGCGGCCGTACAGAAGGAGCGGTTTATACCGCTCTTTGCCGCCTCCGCCGAAAAGAACATCGGCGTCGCGCGGATGATGGATTTCATCGCCGAATACGGTTCGTCGCCGGCGGACCGAAAAAAGGTCCCGGCCATGGATGCCGCCGGCAACGCAACCGAAGTGGCCCTCGAAGATTCCACGACCGTGGCGTATGTCTTCAAGACCATGTCCGAGGCGCATTTTGGCGAACTGACCTTCTTCCGGGTGTATTCCGGCGTGGTCAACAGCGGTTCGGACCTGGTCAACAGCGACCGCAAAGTCACCGAGCGGATCGGCCAGATCTATCTCCTGAACGGCCAGAACCGGGAGACCGTCAATTCGCTGGGCGCGGGCGACATCGGCGCGGTGGTCAAACTCAAGGATACCCATACGGGCAACACCCTGTGTTCGCCCAAGCGCCCCGTCACGCTGCCCAAGGTGGTCTATCCCAAGCCCAACATCCACGCCGCCCTCATCGCCGGCGTCAAGGGCGAGGAGGAGAAAATCGCGTCCGGTCTCGCGGCGTTGCGCAACGAGGACCCCACTTTTATTTATTTGGTGGACTCCGAACTTCACCAGACCATCATTTCGGCGCAGGGCGAATTGCACCTGGAAGTCGTGGCGGACCGGCTGCGCCGCCGCTATAATGTCCATGTCACGCTCGCCGAGCCGCGCGTGAAATACCGCGAGACTATCAGGGGCAAGGGCGAATCCAAATACCGGCACAAGAAACAAACCGGCGGCGCCGGCCAGTTCGCCGAGGTGTGGATGCGCATCGAGCCCAAGCCGCGCGACAGCGGCGTGGAGTTCATCCAGTCACTGGTGGGCCAAAATGTGGACCGCAGTTTCGTGCCGTCCGTCGAGAAAGGCGTGCAGCAGGCCTGCACCGAGGGTATCGTCGCCGGCTGCCGCGTGACGGACGTCAAAGTCGATTTTTACGACGGCAAGATGCACCCGGTGGATTCCAAGGATATCGCTTTTCAAATCGCCGGTTACTTCGCCTTCAAAGAATCCTTCGCCGCCGCCAAACCCGTCCTGCTCGAGCCAATCGAGACCGTGGAAATCCGGATTCCGGAGGATTTCATGGGCAAGGTCATGGGCGACCTCTCGTCGCGGCGCGGCAAAATTCTGGGCATGGATGCGGACGGTCCGTTTCAGGTCATCCGGGCGCACGTGCCGACCAAGGAACTCTACCATTATTCCAGCACCTTGCGGTCGCTCACCGGCGGGCGCGGGGTCCATGCCGAGGAATTCAGCCATTATGAAGAAATGCCGCGCGAGGCCGCGGACAAAGTCGTTGCTGAAGCCGCCAAACGCAAGGCCGCCCACGATAACGGCGAGGTGCGTTGAGCCGCTTCCTTGGGGTGGCGACCGGTGGTCGCCACTGATGGACGTTAGCCAGCCGCTCGCCGACAACCGCGATTCCTGAAAAAAAGTTGTTGCAAGGTGGCGCGCGATTGGTATGATGCACGCCCGCTTTCGTACGGACGACCGCGGAAATTAACAACCATTAACAGACAATCGTTCTTTGTATGGCTCAACGTATTCGTATTCGCCTCAAGGCCTATGACTTTCGCGTCATAGACCAGTCGGCCCGTGAAATTGCCGACACCGTCAAACGCACCGGCGCGCGCGTCGCCGGCCCCATCCCGCTGCCCACTCGCATCGAGCGCTTCACCGTCCAACGCTCCCCGCACTCGGACAAGAAGTCGCAGGAAACTTTCGAACAACGAACCCACAAGCGGCTGATCGACATTCTCGATCCCACCGCCAAGACCGTGGACGAATTGAAGAAGCTCAATTTGCCCGCCGGCGTGGACATCACCATCAAAATCTGATTTAAGGAGACACCATGCCCCTCGGACTTTTAGGAAAAAAACTCGGCCACACCCGCGTCTATGACGCCAACGGTGTGATGGTTCCCGTCACGGTCGTTCTCGCCGGCCCCAACCGCGTCCTCCAGGTGAAGACGCAGGCGGGGAAGGATGGATATAATTCCGTCCAGCTCGGATTCGATGACCAGAAGGAACAGCGCGTCACCAAGCCGCTCCTCGGCCACATCAAGAAGCATAACGGCGTAGCCGTCAAGCGCATCAAGGAATTCCGGGACTTCTCCAAGGATGTCAAGCCGGGCGATGTCGTGGGCCCGGCGCTGTTTGCGGTAGGTGATTACGTGGATGCCATCGGCACCACCAAGGGACAGGGATTTGAAGGCGTGATGAAGCGCCATCATTTCGGCGGCGGTCCCGCCAGCCACGGCCATAAGGGCTGGCATCGGCGCGGCGGCGCCATCGGTGAACGTTTGTTCCCGGGTACCGTCCTCCGCGGTTTCAAGATGCCCGGCCACATGGGTCAGGTCAGCCGCACCACCCAGAACCTCCAAATTGTCCAAGTCCGCGAAGCCGACAACCTCCTGCTCATCAAGGGCGCCATCCCCGGCGCGGAAGGCGATTACCTGGTTATTCGCGAAGCCAAGAAACGCCCGCAGGGCTGGAAACCGCCGGTGGCCAGCATCAGCAAGAAAAAGGCTGACGCCAACAAAGCCGCCGCACCCGCACCCGCACCCAAGAAATAAGCACGAGCCATGAAAATTTCCATCAAAAACACCGCCGGCGAAAGCCAGGGCGAACTCGAAGTGAAGTTCACCCTGATTGAAAACGGCAAGGGCACCCAGGCGGTCCACGACACCGTCACCGCCTATCGCGCGGCGCAGCGAAGCGGAACCGCCTGCACCAAAAACGTCGGCGAAGTCTCCGGCTCCAACAAGAAACCGTGGCGCCAGAAGGGCACCGGTCGCGCCCGCGCCGGCTCCAACCAGTCGCCCTTGTGGGCCGGCGGTGGCGTCGTCTTCGGCCCCAAGCCCCGCGATTTCAGCAAGAAAGTTTCCAAGAAGACCCGCGCCCTCGCATTGCGCAAGGCCCTGAGCGAACGCCTCAAGGCCGGCGACGTGGTGGTGCTGGACGATTTGAAGCTCACCTCCCACAAGACCAAGGAATTGGTCAAGGTCATCCGCGCCCTCGAACTCAAGGGCACCACGCTCGTCGTCGCCAACAGCGACGACCACAACCTGGCGCTCGCCTCGCGCAACGTGGAAAACGTCGCCGTGACCACGAGCGATTCGCTTAACACCTACGATGTGTTGCGGCCCGACAAGCTGGTGTTCACCCGGGGCGCGTTTGAAAAAGTCGAAGCCCGTCTGACCAAGGAATAAATCATGAATCCTTTCGAAATCATCAAGACCGTGCGCCTCACGGAAAAAGGCGCGCGCCAGAGCGAGAAATACAATCAATATACCGTGGTGGCCGACCGCTTGGCGACCAAGCCCCAGATCAAGCAGGCCGTCCAGGAGCTGTTCAAGGTCAAAGTTGTGGCCGTCAACACCCTGAACATTCGCGGCAAGGACCGCCGCCAGCGCACTAGCCAGGCCGGCCGGGCCCCGGACTGGAAGAAAGCCATTGTCACCTTGAAAGACGGCGACAAGATCGTTTTGACCTGATCAACCCTTCGATTCACGAACGGCGCGGAAAATCTTCCGCGCCGTTTTTTTTGCGGAGCGCGGGGCGGCTCGCCCGCGAGTTGTCGTCATGGGCCCCTTCGCCGCGTGCACCTGCCGGCCCGGACGGCGAGTTGTCCAAAATGGCAGCGCTCCATCGCCCGACCCATTCAGCGCCCGCGCCAAAACCCGCGTTGCCGTTTGGCGCAAACCGGACTCCGACCATCGCGTCATTGGTCATTCGTCATTGACCCATCCGCCGCCCATTGACACCGCCCCGCCGCCTCTCTAGCCTTTCTCGATGTCTCGACTGCCGTTTGAACTGTTTCTGGCGCTGCGCTATCTGCGGCCCAAACGGACGTTCGTCTCGATCATCACCCTGATTTCCATCCTCGGCGTCGCTCTCGGCGTGGCCGTGCTCATCATCGTCATCAGCGTCATGAGCGGCTTTGATCATGACCTCCGCGACAAAATCCTCGGCTTCAGCGCGCATATCACCGTGAAGGAGTCGGGCAGCACCATGCGGGACTATCGGCAGGTCGCGGCCGTGGTCCAGCAGAACCCGAACGTCCGCGGTGTCTCACCGTTTGTCTTTGGCCAGGTGCTCGTGGAAACACAACTCGACACGAACCGTGCCTCCATGGTGGACGGTCCCATGTTGCGCGGCGTGGACCCCAAGACCGAAGGTCAGGTGAGCAAATTGCCCGACGAGATCAAATTCGGGAAGTTCGATCTGAGCGGGCGCGGCGTCCTGGTCGGCCTCGATTTTGCCCAAAATCTCCAGCTCCAGGTGGGGGACACGATTTCGATTTATTCCATCGGGGAATTGAAGACATTGAAACAGGCACACGACCAGCACCAGGACCTGGCCATCTTGCCGGATGACTACGAAGTTCGCGGCATTTTTGACACCGGCTACTACGAATACAATTCCCGCGTCATTGTCACCTCCCTGGCCAACGCCCAGGATTTGTATAACTTGGGAAATTCCGTCCACGGCCTCTTCATCACGCTCAAAGACCCTTATCAGGCGGAAACGGTAAAGGGCGAATTGGAAAAGTCGTTGAATTACAAGCTCAACGACGGAATGTATTATGCGCAATCCTGGATGGACGAAAATTCCGGCATTCTGGGCGCCTTGGTGGTCGAAAAAAATGTGATGTTCTACCTGCTGTTCTTTATCGTGCTGGTGGCCGCTCTGTGTATTTTGAGCGCGCAAATCACCTTCGTCATCCAGAAAACGCGCGAGATTGGCATGCTCAAGGCGCTGGGCGCCACGCAAGTTCAGATTTCCAGCATCTTCCTGGCGCAGAGCGCCATCATCGGCGTCGTCGGCGTGGCGGCTGGCTACGGCCTCGGCATGTTGGCCGTTGCCTACCGCAACGAATTTCTTCACTTCATGCGCCGGGCCACGGGTTGGGAGCTGTTTCCCCAAGCCGTCTATGGCTTTGGCGAACTGCCGGCACTGATTGCGCCCCGGGACGTCGCCCTCATTTGCATCAGTTCCTTCGTGATCTGCGTGCTGGGAGGACTGCTGCCCGCCATCCGCGCCGGCCGGCTCAAACCCGTGGAGGCATTGCGTTATGAGTGAGCCCCTCCTTTCCGCCCGCGGCCTGAAAAAGACCTACGTCGTGGGCAAGCGCTCGCTCGACGTCCTTCGGGGAGTGGACCTGGAAATTGGCCGCGGCGATTTCGTGGCCCTGCGCGGCGCCTCCGGCACCGGCAAAAGCACGCTGCTGCATCTGCTGGGCGGGCTCGACACGCCCAATGCCGGCGAAATCATCTTCGATGGCCGGAACGTATCGCATTTCTCCGACAGCCAGCTCACGCATTTCCGCAATCGCCGGGTCGGTTTTGTCTTCCAGGCCTACCATTTGCTGCCCGAATTGACATCGCTGGAGAACGTCTGCCTGCCCGCGCGGCTGGCGCGTCTCGGCGTGAGCGCCGCCGTGCGGCGCGCGGAAGAATTGCTGGCGCGCGTCGGCCTGCGCGACCGGCTGGACCACAAACCGTCCGAGCTTTCCGGCGGCGAGCAGCAGCGGGTGGCCATTGCCCGCGCCCTTATCAATGAGCCGGAACTGCTGCTGGCCGATGAGCCGACCGGCAATCTGGATTCGCACACCGGCGGCGAAATCATCGAGCTGCTCAAGAGCCTCCAGCCCGAAAAACAAATGACCCTGGTCATTGCCACCCACGACGCGAAGGTCGCCGCCTCCGCCCCGCGGGTGATCGAACTGGTGGATGGCCAGATCATCCAGTAATACCGCATGAGCCAGGAATTCTGGGAAACCCTTTATCAAACGCGCGACATGCCTTGGGAAAAAGGCTCGCCGTCGCCGGGTCTGGTCGATTTTCTCTCCGCTCATCCCGGCCGGCCGCGCGGGACGGTTTGCGTGCCCGGCTGCGGCACGGGCCATGATGTCCGGGAATTCGCCCGGGCCGGTTTCGACGCGTTTGGCTTCGATCTGGCCCCGAGCGCCGTCGCGCTCGCCGAACAGCGCACCCAGGCTGTCGGCCTGAAGGCCACTTTTCGGCTGGCCGACTTTCTGCATGACCCGCCGCCGGAAAAATTTGACTGGTTGTTTGAACACGCCCTCTTTTGCGCCATCCAACCCACTGAACGTGACGATTATGTCCGGGCCGTGCTGCGGTGGCTTAAGCCCGGAGGAAATTATCTGGCCGTCAATTATTTTGAATGCGGGCCGGACGGACCGCCGTGGCCAACCACCCGCGAGGAGCAGAGGCAGCGGTTTTTGCCGCATTTCGACCTGCTGGCGGACTGGACTCCCCGCTCCTATCCCAACCGTGAAGGCCGGGAACGAATGTTTTGGTGGGCCCGGCGGGCGACGGACATTGATAATCGACCATAATAAGACTATCATTTGACGACATGCTTGAGGATCGTGATTATATGCGTCAGCCGGAGTTCGGCGGACAACGGTGGCGTCCGAATTTCCACCTGCGTTGGACCTGGACAACCGCGCTGGTGGCGGCCTATGTGGTCGTGCTGCTGGCCCAGAAAACCGCCGACCACTTTGGCGATGGCGACTTCGTTTTCAAGTATTTTGCCCTGAGCGCCGAAGGCCTGGCCCACGGTTACGTGTGGCAGTTGCTCACTTACCAGTTCATGCACGGAGGTTGGCTGCATTTGATCCTCAACTGTTGGGCCATCATCGTCTTTGGCAGCGTGGTGGAGCGGATGCTGGGCGGGCGCCGCTACCTGACCCTGGCCTTCGCCAGCGGTGCCGTGGGTGGCGTAGTGCAGGTTCTCACGGCCATCATCTGGCCGGGCCTTTTTGGCGGGGCGGTGGTCGGGGCGTCGGCGTGCGCCTTCGGCCTGGTGGCCGCCTTCGCCATGATGCTTCCCGAACAGGAACTCACGATGCTTATTTTCTTTGTGATCCCCGTCCGCATGCGCGCCAAAACGCTGCTGCTTCTGTCCCTGGTCGTTGCGCTGATGGGCATTATCTTTCCCATGGGCAACATTGCCAACGCCGCCCATCTCGGCGGCATGGCCATGGGCTGGTTCTATGTCAAAAAAATCATCCGGCATCCGGCGCTGTTGGGGGTCGCCGAGGAACAGCCTTATTATCGTTCCGAGCCCGTAAGGGACGCCGGGCGGACGGCCGATGACTTCGATGGTGGTGACGTGGATGCGGTTCTGGACAAGATCTCCGCGCGCGGCATCAACAGTCTCACCACCCGGGAACGCGCCATTCTGGAGGCGGCCCGCAAGCGAATGGCTCAACGCTGACGCGCTTCCCATGCCGTCAGCCTCCAATCGCCGCCAGGCGCTCCGGGCGCTTCTTTTGTCCACCGCTTTCTGGGCATTGAGCTTTCCGGTCATGAAGACGCTGGCCATGACGCAGCAGCGGATTTTGCCCGGCGTCGGCACCTGGTTTCTCAGTTCCCTATGTGTCACCAGCCGGTTCCTCGTGGCCGGAACGCTGCTGCTGATCCTCTCCGCGCACCAGCTTAAGACCCTCACGCGCCGCGAAGTCGAACAGGGACTCTGGCTGGCGTTTTTCGCCGCCGCCGGCATTTGTCTGCAAATGGACGGCCTGGCGTACATCTCCGCCTCAACGTCAGCGTTTCTAACCCAGTTGTATTGCGTTCTGATTCCGCTGTGGGTCGCCGTCAGCCGCCGGCGGGCTCCTTCGTTTAAGCTTCTGTTTTGCTGCGCCTTGGTGATGCTGGGCATGGCCTTGCTGGCCCGGCTCGATGTTTTTGACCTCCGTTTGGGCCGCGGAGAACTGGAGACCATTGCGTCCTCAATCCTTTTTACCGCGCAAATCCTGGGTCTCGAAAATCCGCGCTATGCGGCCAACCGCCCACGGCAGTTCACTGCAGTCATGCTTTTGGCGATGGGCCTCATGGCGTTGCCCTTGGTTTTCGCCACCGCCCCCGGGCTGTCGGCGTGCCTGCAGGTTTACCGGTCGGTTTCCGCGGTTGCGCTCCTGGCGGTTCTGATCGTCGTCTGCAGCCTCGCTCCTTTTCTCCTCATGAATCGATGGCAGCGGGAGGTCACCGCCACCGAGGCGGGCCTGGTTTATTGCGGCGAACCCGTCTTTGTCAGTTTGCTGGCCCTGTTCTTGCCCGGCTGGCTGTCGCGCTGGACCGGTGTTGACTACGCCAGCGAACAGGTTACGGCCCGTCTGGTCATGGGCGGGGGCCTGGTCACCGCGGCCAACGTGTTGCTCCAATCGCCCTGGTTTGAGGCGAAACCTTCAAATCGTTGAGCCCCTCGATCAGCCCAGCTTGTAGGGCACGACGTAAGTGGGCTTGAAACTTGCCGCGATTCAGCGGCTCCCTTATTTTATCGGGGTGAAGAAGAACGGCAGGCCAGACATTCCCCGCAAGACGGTTTACCGGCTTTCGATTTATCTGCGCTGTCTGGCGCGTTTGCGCGAGAACAGCATCGGCACCGTTTCCAGCGAGGCGCTGGCCAAGGCGGCCGGGGTGAAGCCCACGCAGTTGCGCAAGGATCTGGCGTATTTCGGCACATTTGGCACGCGCGGTCTGGGGTATGATGTCGCCGAGTTGTCCAAACAAATTTCCGACGAGCTGGGCACCTCGAGCCTGCAGCCCGTGATTTTGGTAGGCGTGGGCAACCTGGGGCTGGCCCTGCTGTCCTATCGCGGGTTTGAGAAGGAGGGCTTTGAGATCGTGGCAGCCTTCGATGCTGAGCCGCGGCGAAAGCGCGACAAGGAGATCAAACAACCCATTCTGGGCATGGACGAACTGCCGGGATTTTTGGCCGAACGCGGCGTGAAAATGGCGATCTTGTCGGTGCCCGCCGCCGTGGCGCAGTCGGTGGCCAATGCCCTGATCGCCGCCGGTGTGACGGGTATTCTGAATTTTGCGCCCATCGTGCTGGCCGTGCCGGAAGACGTGATGGTCAACAATGTGAACCTGGCCATCGAGCTGGAAAATCTGAGTTATTTTATCCAGAGCTGAAACGAAATGTCCGGTCCGCGGTCAGATAAGTGGGATGAACCAACGATACCCGGTATGCATGACTGTCGATGAAACATCAATAATGGCGCCCGCTCCGGAGGCAGGGCGAAACTTATTCTCGCGCTGGACATTGACCGCGCATTGAGGCAGGCTCGCCCAGTGGAAACTCCTCCGATATTACCAGCCCAACCCGCTGCGCCGAAGCCCCGGCGCAAGGGACGCGGGAAATTCATCGTGATCAGCCTCGTTGGTGTGGTGTTGCTCGCCGGCGCGATGTATTGGGCGCTGCGGAAGAAGGATCCGGCGGTGACGGTGCAAACCGAAAAAGTCACGCGCCACAGCATCACCGAGACCGTGATTGCCAATGGCAAGATCTATCCGGTTTTGCAAGTGCATATCAGTCCGGAGGTGAGTGGTGAAATTACGAACCTGGTGGTCAAGGAGGGCCAGTTCGTGCACAAGGGAGACCTTTTATTGCAGATCAACCAGGACGTTTACATTGCGGGCACCAATCAGGCCTATGCCGGATATGAGTCGTCGCTGGCGTCCAAGATGACGGCCCAGGCTAATCTGGAAAAGGCGGAGGCGGATTATGCCCGCAACAAGTCATTGCTTGATCACAAGCTGCTCTCGCAATCGGATTTTGACGTGTACAAGGTCGCCCGGGATGTCGCGAAGGCCCAGCTTGAAAGTGCCGATGATCAGGTCAATGTGGCCCAGGCCGGCCTGGACAACGCCGTGGATTTGTTGAACAAAACCACCATCGTATCCCCGCTGGATGGGACCATCACCACGCTGAATTCACAATTGGGCGAGCGCGTGCTGGGCACGGTGCAGAACGCCGGCACCGACATCATGATTATCTCTGATCTCCGGGAAATGGAAGCCCGCGTGGATATTGGGGAAATGGATGTGGTGTTGGTGCAAGGCGGACAGAAGGCGCGGTTGGAGGTGGATTCGTATAAGGACCAGAAATTCACCGGGGTGGTCACGGCCGTGGCCAATTCGTCCGAGGGATTGAACGCGAGCGCGGCCCTGGGCGTGGCAAACAATTCTTCGTCGGGCGGGCAATCGGCCACGCAATTTCAAGTGCGCATCCGCGTCGTCGAAAAGGAGGCTTTCCGGCCGGGCATGTCGGTGAGCGCGACGATTGAGACCCGGACCCGCACGAATGCCCTCGCGGCGCCCATTGCCAGTGTCACCACCCGCGTGCTCAAGCCCAAGGCGGCCAAGGACGCCGCCGGCAAAACCAATGGCGTGCCCACCAAGGCCGCGGTGGCGGCGCCGACCAACGCCGTGCTGGCGGACACCGCCGGAACCAATGCCGTCAAGGCTGACAGAAAGGGCGATGACAAGAACAAGCCGGCGGACGTGGTATTTGTGGTCGAAGGCGACCACGTGAAGACAGTGCCCGTGAAGATTGGGATCTTCGACGATGATTATTACGAGATCACCGACGGATTGAAGGAAGGCGACGAAATTGTGACTGGCGGTTATCGCGCCATCAGCCACGACCTCGATGACGGCAAGAAGATCGTGAAGGGCGCTGTCGGCGAAGGCCCCGGAAAAAACAAGTCGTGAGCCTGATCCGTCTCCAGAAAATTTCGCGGCGCTACAAAATGGGGTCGGAAACCGTCCATGCCTTGCGGGAGGTGTCGCTGGAAATCGGACGCGGCGAATACGTGGCGATCATGGGCCCGTCCGGCTCGGGCAAATCCACGTTGATGAATCTGGTGGGCTGTCTGGACACCCCTACCGCCGGCACTTATGAACTCAATGGCAACCAGGTCAGCGAGATGAATGACAATGAACTGGCGGAAATTCGCAACCGGGAAATCGGGTTTATTTTTCAAACGTTCAACCTGCTGCCGCGCTCCGACGCCCTGCGCAATGTCGAACTGCCGCTGGTTTACGCCGGTGTGGGCAAGCGGGAGCGGCGGGTAATCGCGCTGGATGCCCTGACCAGCGTGGGTTTGGCGGATCGAATTCATCACAAGCCAAATGAGATGTCCGGCGGCCAGCGCCAGCGGGTGGCGGTGGCTCGCGCCCTGGTGAACAAGCCCTCGATTCTGCTGGCCGACGAACCGACGGGAAACCTGGATTCCAAAACCGGACAGGAGATTATGGCGTTGTTCGCGGAGCTTTCGCGCCGCGGCCATACTATCATCGTCGTGACCCACGAAGAGGACATTGCGCGCCATGCCCGGCGCATCATCCGCATCCGCGACGGGCTGATTGCCAGCGACGAGGCGGTCAATTCCCCCATCAATCCAGTGATCCAACCATCCAATAATCGATCGACTCAATGACGAGATGAACTTTTTGACGGAGCTGCGCGAGGGCCTGGCGATCTCCTGGAGCGCCATCCGCGCGAACAAGATGCGCTCAGGGTTGACCACCCTGGGCATTGTGATTGGCATCGTCACCGTCACCCTGATGGGCACGGCCATCCAGGGCCTGAACAACTCATTCGTAAGCAATATTTCATTCATCGGTGCGGACGTGCTGTTCGTGGACCGGTTTGGCTGGCTCATTCAGACCCGCCAGGAATGGCTGAACGCGATGAAAAATCCCGAGATAAGGCTGGAGGAAGCGGACATGCTGCAACGCCAGATGAAGCTGGCGATGGCCATCGCGCCAATGGCCGAGGACGACGCGCCGGTCAAGTACAAGAAACGCGGCGGATCCAGCGTCCCGGTGGTCGGCTCGACCGAACAATTTCAAATCACCGCCGGACTCACGGTCAAGGAGGGGCGGTTTTTGTCGGCTTCGGAATGTGACGGCGGACGTCCGGTGTGCGTCATCGGTTCGGATCTGGCGACCAATTTGTTTGAAGGCCAATCGCCAGTGGGCCAGCAGATTTCCGCGAACCGAAGGGATTTTGAGGTGGTGGGGGTGCTCGACAAGCAGGGCGGGTTTGCGGAGAGCGGCGGGGCAGACAACGAGGTTATCGTGCCCATTACCCAGTTCACGCGATTTTTTTCGTCGGAACCGGATTATGAGATCCAGGTCAAGGCGCGCACGCTGGCCGACTTGGACGACACCAAGGAGGAACTGCGCATGGTGCTGCGGCGGTATCGGCATGTTTCCCCGGGCGAGCCGGACAACTTTGCCATCAACCAGCAAGACCAGTTTCTCGAATTCTTTCATAAGGTGGTGGGAACCATCGAAGCGGTGGGCCTGTTCATCACGGGGCTTTCGCTGTTTGTCGGGGGCATTGGAATCATGAACATCATGTTCGTGTCCGTGGCGGAACGGACGCGTGAAATCGGCGTGCGCAAGGCCATCGGGGCGAAGCGGCGGAGCATCCTGCTGCAATTCCTGATTGAGGCGGCGTGCATTTGCGTGATCGGCGGAGCCATTGCGTTGCTGATTGCCTGGCCGGCGACGATCCTGATGAAAAAAGCGATGCCGGCGGAGCTGTCGCCGGGGATTGTCTGCCTGGCACTGGTGGTTTCGGCGGTCACCGGGGCGCTGTCGGGGTTCTTTCCGGCGTGGCGGGCCGCGCGAATGGACCCGGTGGAGGCATTGCGCAATGAATAAGAAATGATGCACCAAACGTGATGCGTGATACTTGAATCATGGCCCGCATGCGCTCAAAAGTCCCCACTGCGTTGTTTGCTGAATTGCGCGAGAGCGCCACGATGGCGGTCACGGCCATCGCGGCGCACAAGCTCCGTTCCGCGCTGACGCTGCTGGGCGTGCTGGTCGGCGTGTTTTCCATCATCGTGGTGATGACGGCGATGCGCGTCTTGCAAAGCAACATCGAGCGGCAATTGGCCTCACTGGGCGGCGAAACCTTCATGGTGCGGAAGTGGCCGGGAACCTTTTGGGGCGTTTCCAATGGCGACTACGAAAAATACTGGCGGCGAAAGAATGTCACCATGAACGACGGCCGGCGCTTGATGGAAAAGATGACCCTGCCGGCCAACATCGGAATCGAGGCCATGTTCTGGTCGGGCGAAATCAAGACCCGGTACAAGACCAGCGCCCCGACCGTCCGCCTTTACGGGGAAACGCCCGGGAGTTTTGCCGCGCACAACTGGGACCTGGCGGACGGGCGCCTGCTGATGGACGCGGATGTGGACGGGGCGCGCAATGTCTGCGTGCTGGGGAACGGGCTGGCGACGAATATTTTTCCGAACAGCTCCGCGCTGGGCGAGTACATCAAAGTGGACGGGATCAGTTACACCGTGATTGGGGTGCTCGAGAGCAAGGGCGGCGCCGCCGGGGGCGACCAGGATAATTTCGTAGTGGTACCGCTGAGCACGTGCCTCAACCGCTATGGGCGCTGGTGGCGCAGCCTGAATATCCTCGTGCAGGCGCCCGACCGCGCCAGTTACGACGCCACCGTGGAGGAAGTCCGCGGCATCATGCGGGTGATCCGCAAAGTGCCGCCG
Organism: Verrucomicrobiota bacterium; assembly: GCA_049509875.1. GTDB lineage: Bacteria > Verrucomicrobiota > Verrucomicrobiia > Limisphaerales > UBA11358 > UBA11358. Next base: position 24,677 of record JBEKZM010000007.1, read on the forward strand.
GGCAAAGATGACGATTTCGAGATTGCCTCGAACAATTCGATGATTGAGCAGTTCAACAAATTCACGCAATCGGTGCGCATCGGCGTGTCCGTGGTCAGCTCCATCGCGCTGCTGGCGGCGGGCATCGGGATCATGAACATCATGCTGGTATCGGTGACCGAACGGACGCGGGAAATTGGGATCCGCCGCGCCATCGGGGCCAAGAAGCGGAACATCATGGGGCAATTTATTTTGGAGGCGATTGTGCTGTGCGAAGTCGGCGGCGCAGTGGGCGTCATCTTTGGGATTTTAGGCGGCAACCTGCTGGCGCTGCTGTTGCAGCTTCCGCCGGTGGTGCCCATGGACTGGGTGGCGTTGGGCTTGGGCATTTGTTCCATCGTTGGGGTTGTCTTCGGTACCTATCCGGCTTGGAAGGCGGCCAATCTGGATCCCATTGAATCGCTCCGGTATGAGTGACTCAGGGTCGATTCGCTTTCCTCTGAACATCCAGGCACAGATTATCCGCCATCGCTGTCAATTCATTTTCTGTGTCCTCGGGCCTCCAGACGACCCGGCCGTCATCAAAGACCTCCACAACCACCCCGTGCAGTGAACCGCGCAGTGTTTTCACGCGATCGCCGGGCTTCCAGACGACGGTTTGGGAGAGCGATTCGAGTGCCTGGATCATCAGTTGTTCGTCCAGAACACCGGTGATGAAGTGGGCGACCGCGGACGAAGCTTCCTTGCGGCGATGGAGGGAAAGGTCCGAGAAGAGCGCGTTGGCCAGCGCACGGCCGATTTCGGCGAAGGTATTGCCGTTGTAGAACAGCAAGGGCGCCCGGCGATGGCAGGACTTCAGGAACTGGAGTATTTCCAGGAGTGTCAGACTGGCCGCGCGCTGCTTTTGCCAGTCTTCTGCAACCGCCGCGTGAGCTTCCGGGTTAATGCCTCGCTCCGAGCGGCTTCGTTCGCAGAGTCCGCCATTGATCTGGGTGACAGATAACCAGTCCCAGTTTTGGAGAAAGTTGGCTCGGCTTTGTAGCGGTGTTGGTTCGCTGTCGCTTCGGCGAGAATGTCCCCCGCCGTCAGTTGCGCCAGCAGATCCAGTCGCAGTTTCATCGCTCATACTCTAATCCCCCGGCTGATTCCTTTCAAGAGGCATTTGTTCCAGTGCTTGGTTACGGGATCAGCGATACTATGCTGGACGGGGAGGCCGACAAGAAAAATCGGCAAGGCGAACGGCAAGTTCACGGCGCCAGAGGAAATACGGCGATGGCTGAGTGTTCGGCCCGAGTGGCGGTCAGTTGGCTTCGGACGAGCTGGACCTCGGCGGCCTGCCAGTCGCCGAACCAGCGGTTGCGGAAGACCGCGGCCGCTTCGAGCAACCTGGGTATTCCCCCATGACCGCCCGGCTTGAGGCGTCCGAGGGTTATATGACCGGTGAATTTCTCCGGTCGTTCCGCTGGCGCAAGCCAGCGCGAGGCGCCGTCGATCTGCCGATGCAATTCCGGCAACTGCTTTTGGATGTCGTCGGCGCCGGTCCAAATGACCCGGGGCCGGATGGCATTGGGGAAAAAATTGATTCCCCGCGCGGAAATCTGCAGGGGCTGGCAGGCGGCGCAAACGGGAGCGAGCGACTGTTCCAGCGCGGCCAGATGTTGGGCGGGCACGTCGCCCAGAAATTTCAGCGTTATGTGAAATTGATCCGGCGGCGCCCAGCGGACGGTGCCCGGTGGCGCCACGCGCTGCAAGCGGTATTGAACGCGGCCGATTTCCTGCCGCACCACCGGCGGTACCGCGATGGCGATGAACAGGCGCATGAAGGGGGCTGGGTTCCCATCGGCCATGCGCCCGCCAATCTGTTGCCGGCGGTGCCAGCGCGCAAGCTTGGAAATTGAACAGCCCAGTCATGGCTATTTGCAGAGCCAGGTTGAAGCGGCATAAAGAGACTTTGTGAAAAACGGCAATGGCGCACGCGGCTGGCGGGCTTGATGGCGATGATTGATGCGCTACCTGCCGGCGGGAAGGCTTGCGGCCCATTTCGTTTCGGGAATAAGATGGCTCGCGTCATTCATGAACGTCCCGCCCACCCAGCCCGGCCACCACGGTTTGTCTCCGTGGCATTTCGGCCTCCTGCTGGCGTTGTTGGTCCTGGCGGCCTTTCCGCAGGTCATTCTCGGAACCGCCACTTTCGTGGCCCGCGATTTTGGATTTTTTGCCTATCCGCTGGCGCATTTTCAAAGAGAGTGTTTCTGGCGGGGCGAACTCCCGTTCTGGGATCCTTACAATAATTGTGGCGTGCCGCTGCTGGCGCAATGGAACACCATGCCATTGTACCCGCCGGCGCTGATTTACCTCACGCTGCCGCTGCATTGGTCGCTCAACTTTTTCAGCTTGCTGCACTTGTGGTTCGCGGGGCTGGGCATGTTCTTCCTCGCGCGGCGCTGGACCGGGAGCCCGCTGGCGGCCGCCTTCGCCGGCACCGTATTTGCATTCAACGGATTCACGCTAAATCTGCTGATGTGGCCCAGCCACATGGCCACCTTCAGTTGGATGCCCTGGGTGGTGCTGGCGGCCGAGAGCGCGTGGCGGGATGGCGGCAAAAGGATTCCGCTCGCGGCGTTGGCCGGCGCGCTGCAGATGCTGGCCGGCGGTCCCGAGACGATTTTTCTGACCTGGCTTATCGTTTCGGCGCTTTGGCTGCAACAGTTCCTGAAGCTCGAAACTCCGCGGTCCGCCCTGGTGTGGCGTTACCCTCTGGTGGTGGTGCTGGTATTCTTGCTGAGCGCGGCGCAACTGCTGCCCTTCCTGGATCTCGTCGCCCATGCCCAGCGCGAGAGCGGCTATACGGACCTGCGCTGGTCCATGCCGGCTTCCGGCCTCGCCAATTTTCTGGTGCCGATGGCGTTCGGCTCAACAGCGACCGAAGGCATTTTTTTTCAGCACGGTCAATATTGGACTTCGTCGTATTATCTCGGCATCGGTGCATTATGGCTGGCGTTAATTGCAGTGGCCGGCCTGCCAGACCTCTGGCAGACAATTCGAGGCGATCAGCCGGGGCGTGTGGCTGGCACAAGGGCAGGGGAGTTATACCGGGAATTGTGCTGTCAGCGAATTTGGCTGCTGGCGGTTCTTTCCCTCGTCGCGTTGCTCTGTGCATTGGGTGAAAACACGCCGTTCTATCCGCTGCTGCGAAAGCTGATACCGCAACTGAGTTTCATGACCTACCCGGTGAAGTTTGTGATGGTGGTGGTTTTTGCCGTCCCGTTGCTGGCGGCCCATGTGCTGGCGGCGTTGGGAGCGCCGGTCTCCGACCCGGCGCGCGCCGCGACTTCAATTCGGGCCGGGTCGGAGACCGGCGCTTGGGCATGGCAAAACCCACGAATGGCTCGAAAATGGTTGCTGGCTCTGGGCCTGGTTCTATTTGGACTCATTGTTGGAATTCTGTTGTGGACGCAATACCGGCCGGCGGCGGGCGACGATGCTCACGCGGCCTTGGTCAGCGGTCTTACCCGGCTGGCCTTTGTGGTCTTAACGGGCGCAGTCCTGTGGGGTCTGGCGCTCGGGCCAAAGTCGCCGCTGATTCGTTTGCTGCCGCTGGTTTTGATGGTGGTCGCGTGGCTGGACGTATTCACCCATGAACCGGGACAAAATCCGACCGTGCCGCCGGGTGTTTTTGTGGAAAATCTGGCGCGCGATCACCTGGGGATGTCTCCGCAGCCGGAACTGGGCGGCTCGCGGGCGATGCTCTCGCCGGCGGCGGCGCTGGATCTGACCCGTTTCGCCGTCAGCGATGCCAGAAACAACTTTCTGGCAAAACGCATCGGCTATTGCGCGGATGTCAATCTGCTTGATGCGGTGCCAAAGGTGGATGGCTTCTTTTCCCTGGCGCCACGGGAATTCGACGGGCTGCTTTCGGCGGTTTACAACGTGACCAACGGCAACTGGCGGGCGCTGGAGGATTTCCTGGGTGTCTCCCAGTACACGTCGCCCACCAATGACTTCGGCTGGCAACCACGAGGCGGTTTCCTCCCGCTCATTACCGCCGGACAGAAGCCCGTGTTTCTGGACGAGACCAACACGCTGTGGGAGCTGGCTCGAAACAATTTCGACGGCGCCACCATGGTTTTCCTGCCGCCAGCGGCAAGGTCGGCGGTGACGGTGTCCAATCAGACCGCGGCGAATGTTTTTGATCCAAGATTTGGCAACCGTACCGTTGATTTTGGGACCGAAGCCGCAGGGCCGTCACTCGCCGTCATGGCGCAGACTTATTATCACGACTGGCAGGCGGAAGTGGATGGCCAGGCGGTGCCGCTGCTGCGCGCGAATCTGGCCTTTCAGGCCGTGCAGATTCCGGCGGGCAGGCACCAAGTGCATGTATATTACCGGGACCGGGCCTTTGAAATTGGCGTGGCGATTTCGATGTGCATGTGGATCAATTGCCTGGTGGCGTACGTGGCTTTTTGGCGCCGGGATGGTGCGCGTGGCGAAGGCGTTGAAGTGCCGCAAATGGGGCGCTAAAAGCGAGGCCGGACCGCCGGCACGTCGTTCGGGCCGCAGAAAATTCAAACTTCTGCTCGACAAAGTTTTAGCGTGGGTTTCAAATCAGTTGCTGCATGGCAAAATCATCGAAACCAAAACGTATCGGCATTCTGACCGCCGGGGGCGACAGCCCGGGACTGAATGCCGCCATCCGCGGAGTCGGCAAAACCTGTCTGGGTTATTATGGGATGGAAATAATCGGCTTCCGCGACGGTTTTCGCGGTTTGGTGGAAAACCGGAGGCTGAAACTGGACCGGACCACCCTGGCTGGCATTCTAACCGTGGGCGGCACGATTCTGGGCACCAGCCGGGACAAACCGCACCGCATGATCATTGACGGTCGCACCCGGGACATGACCGAAACCATAGTCGAGAACTACGACAAATGGGGATTGGACTGCCTCGTCTGCCTGGGCGGAGGCGGTACGCAAAAAAACGCCTTGCGGTTGCACCAGGCCGGGCTCAATGTGATTACGCTGCCCAAAACGATTGACAACGACGTGGCGATGACTGACGCCACGTTCGGCTACGCCACCGCGCTGGACATTGCCACCGAAACGATTGACCGGCTGCACAGCACGGCGCACAGCCACCATCGAATCATCGTGGCCGAAATCATGGGCCATCGCGCTGGCTGGCTAACGCTGGGGTCCGGCATCGCCGGCGGGGCCGACGTGATTTTGATTCCAGAAATCCCATACGACGTGGAGAAAATTGCCGCGGCCATCCGGCGTCGCAGCAAGCACGGGACAAATTTCAGCATTGTGGCGGTGGCGGAGGGGGCCATGAGCCGGGATGACGCCCGGGCGTTCGATGCGGCGGAAAAGAAGCTCGAACGGTCCAAGAGTTTGCATGACAAAAAGGAGGCCAAAATCGAGGTGGCTTCACTGGAGGTGCGGCACCAGGGCAATACGCTGCGGCTGGCCAAGCAACTGGAGGAGCTCACGCAACTCGAATCGCGCGTAACCATTCTTGGTTACGTGCAACGCGGCGGCACGCCATCGGCGGCTGACCGCATCCTGGCCACGCGCCTGGGCAGCGCCTGCGGGGATCTTATTCATGAGGAACATTTTGGCGTGATGGTGGCCTCGCGCGGCGACGGAGTGGAACCGGTGCCCTTGGAGCGAGCCGCCGGCAAGCGGAAGTGCGTTCCGCCGGATCACTCATGGGTGCAGACGGCGCGGCACGTTGGCACGTGTTTGGGGGATTGAAAGGCGATTGTCCCTAACACATTTTCCGCAATAAGGGACGCCTCAATTGACCGGTCCGAGCTATGGGAATCGCCCACGTTGCCGGCCATGTCAACCTGCACACATGGTTTTTGGTTGATCAGTTTAGATTAAACTTGAAATCAATCGGCAACCTACTCAAATTGCCGAAGTGAGGCAATCTATGCACAAAAAGAAGCGCCTTCGCGCAGGTGCAGCCATTTGTCTGGTGTTCGTCCTTTCCAACATTTGGGACGGCCAGGCCCAAGGCGCGCTCCAAACGATCAACCCTCCGCAAGGCGGCAAAATCGTTTATGGTGAGGTCGGGGATCAAACCTCGGAAGCCGGCGCCATGGGTTCCCTGCTGCGCTCGCTTCACAAAGACTATGGCGGGCGGCCACAGGTCGGCAAACTCTTCGAAGTCCGCAACTCTCAATCCGTGGCCGCCTTCTTCAGTGTCACCAATCGCTACGCGGGAAACGGCCAATTGGCTGGGTTGATCATTGCAACCAAGGTGACCACGGATCAGGTGGAAGCGGCCATGGTCTGCGATGATGCATCGCGCTTTCATTCCAGCTACACTTCGCTGATGAAGACGCTTCTCGGGGTGTGGCATCCTTTTGAGGCCGCGCGCAACGCTGGCGCCGGCAGCAGCCCGGACGGATCGCTTAAACAGTTTGTGCTCCCGGACCGCTCGGCCAGTGTCAGCCTGCCCGACGGCTGGCAGGTCAACCCGGGCCGGAGCGGGGGCGGCACCATTTTCGCGGCGGGGCCGAATGGCGAGACCGCCGCGCTCGGGATGTCAATCCAGGTCTGGGACCCGAGAAACTCGCGCGTCGCCCAAATTTTGAGAAACGCCCAACAGAAGGGCCAGGGCATCCCCCAGGATGGAAGGTTGCTCCTCCTGCCCTACGGTGGCGATCCGGCCGCAGCTTATACGAACCTGATTCAAAGGGAACGCAGCAACGCCGGCCTGCCCCCGGCTGACTTCCAGATCACCAGTTCGACCCCTGTGCCTGCGCGCGCCCCGAAACGCGGCGTCCGTATCACCGGTCAAGTGGACTTCAAGGATGGCAAAGGAACCAGGGAACTGGTCGTGCTTTATTATGATGATCCTCCCTGGGCCAAGGGATGCTGGTGGTGCAGTCTCTATGCCACCACCGCGCCGCTGGCAGTGGCTGGCCAAGAGCGGGCGGCGCTGGCCGCCGTCCTCCAAAGTTTTCGGGTCGATCAGACTGTGATCAACCAGGAGGGCGCCAAGCTCGCCCAGCCTGAAATTGACCGTATCCACGCCATCGGCGCAGCTGCCAAAGCCCAGGCTGATGCCACGCACGAGCGCAACGACATCCAGAACAGCAGCGTTTATCAGCACTGGGTCGACATCGACCAGCGCAGCAAGTCATTCAGCGATTATCAACTCGGCTACAGCGTCGTCCAGGACAACTCGGCCCACACGCACGGCACGTTTTGGAATGAAGACGCCGACGCCTTGGTGGCCCAAGATCCCCAGCGTTACGAGTATGTCACCGCCCCGAACTACTGGAAGGGGGTGGATTACTGACATCTTCAAGAGCGGACCGACTGGCGGCGGTGTTGTCGCTGGCGGTGCCGCAGAGAATCAAGCGCTGTCCGAACCCCTCAGCGTGGCCAGCGTGATGCGACTGGCTCAAGGGAATATCCCGCGCACTCTTCGGTGGCGCGACTGGTGATTTCTTTGCCTTCACAATCACGTTGCTGATAGCGTTGACGACCAATTCCGGCTCCAGGAACGGAATGCCATGCCCGGTCTTTTCCGTGATGGTGTGTTGCGCGCCGGGGATGTTATCCAGCCACTCCTGATGGAATTTCAGCCACATCTGATGGGCGGTGCGGTAGTCCTGCTGGTCCTTTTGACTGATGAACCCGGGCAATGTTTTTGGTCCCATGCCGGTGATGAGAACGACGGGAATTCCCGAGGGCAGCGCACTCGAGTGCGCCTCGTCCAGACTTGCCTTGGTCTCCTGCCACTCGGCGTTATTCCGCTCCGCATGGTTCGGATCGCGCGCCCGGTCCCAAGCGATGAACTCTTCCTGCGTGGGATCCGCCAGAACCACCCCACATACCTCTCCGGGATACATGCCGGCGAACACGCGATTTAACGGCCCGCCGAAGGAATGTCCCACCAGAACGTAGGGCGGCGGCACGCCCGCATTTTGCATGGCTATATGGAGTTCGCGGGCCACCTGGCGCGCATCCCGCGGTTGGGGGCCGGGGGCCGACCAACCAACCCCGGCGCGGTCATAGGAAACTGTCATGGTCAACGCGCTCACCGCCGGCTGCACTCGTTCCCAACTCTCCAACACGCCGCCTGAACCCGGGCTACCGCCGGTTTCGAACACTACCGCCGGCTGGCCGTGGCCGGAAATCAACATTCGCAGCGTGTGTCCGCCTGCATCAACATAGGCAAAGGCGAAATGCCCCGGGTCCACGGCCAGGACAATGGCAATAATACTGAGTATGCTGGCGAGAGGGATCAAAGGTGGGTTCATGGGTGGGCAATCAGTGGTGCCGGTTTTTTGCCCAAGCCGCCGGGGCGAGGCCCAGGCGCGCAAAGGGAACAACCAGAAGTGCCGCGAGGAGATAAATGTATTTCTGCCGGTACATGTCGAAGGGCGGAGCCGCCAAGATGGCCAGCGCAACCAGACCGAGCGTGGCATGCGACCAAGCCAGCAGATATTTTCGCACGTGGTGCGGGGCGATTTTATTCCAGGAAAACGCCGCGAACCAATATTTGGCGATGACCCAAACCGCCAGCCCCCAACGGGTCGCGCTCAGCACCGCTGCATTCGCCAGATCGGGTCGCTTCTGACAAATTCGATCGATCGCGTCTGACCAAATGGCACACGCCAGCAGGACCAGCAACGCCAGAACCAGTTGGGCTGCTGGGATGCCGAAATATAAATAACCTTTTCCTGACATGCCGGCCCACAATCCTCCCACCATGCATCGCCAACTCAGAACGACAAGGCCAAAGATCGCCAAAAAAATGATTGCCACCCAGGAATTGGGGAAGAGCGTCCGGAAAAAGAACAGGTCCTGACCAATGCCGGTGGCGTTGGCCCACAACGGAAGCCAGACTGCGAGAAAAACCAGGACGGGCAGCCAGGCCAGCAGAACGCTCCAGGCAGCAATCTTCAATTTGTTGACAATAAAATCGCCTTCCGCCAGCGGTCTGGCCGCCAGGAATGGCGCCACCGAAAGATTTGTGGACCAAAACGAGGGCTTGATGAATCCCTTGCCAATCATGAAGGCCAGAACGACCGGCGTGGCCAGGAGCCGCCAGAGCATGACGTTGGCAAAGTTCGGATCCCCGCGTTTGAACCAGGTAATGGGAGCGAAAATGACGCCGACGACAAAAGCGGTGCAGACGGGCAGCACCCAGCCTGCCTGCCGCCATTCGAACCAGAATTGGGCCGCCGCCGGCGAAGAAAAATCCCTTGTCCGCCTGGGTATCGCATCAACGATTCGGTCAACCAGCACCTTAAACCATCTTAGCCGCCGTCCGCCACCGCTCCGTTGTCGCGCCACCGCCGTCCAGGCAATGACACAGGCGACGAATGACAGGACCGCGAGGACGGTCATCAGGCCCGGCTCCGTCGCCCACGGCAGGGGAAAAATCCGCGCCATGAACGGCAAACTCGCGACCAGCAGGATGCTGACGCCGCCCAGGGCCAGAACAACGAGCCTCGTCGCCCGGAAGGCCGCCAGAGTCCAAAGGATCGTCTGAAAGAAAATCATGTATGCGCCCAGGACCACGGCGAACCATTCAGGCATCATGATTTGATCGTTGGTCCAGACGAGTTTGATCCAGGCGAAATAAACTCCTTCCACGGCAGCCAAACCCAAGGCCATCGGCAGCGCCACCAGTTGCCAGGTGGGCACCGGCAAAACAAAAAGCCGATACGGAAATCCGCTCCATTCCTGGTTGTAGTCCGTATGGTTGAAAATACCCATCAGCAGTAAAAAGGAGAGCGTCATTGAGATCCCAAAGAATGGAGTAAAGTTCCCCACATCATCCGCTGTGAACCTGGCATTGTGATGAATCAGAAGATTGACTCCCGAACACACGGCAAAGCAACCAAGGACAATGTACGCCGAACGGCGGCGGCGTTGCCAGATTTCCCACGCCAGGGCTGAAAGTGGTGAACTCATGGAGCTAGGAAGCGGGCGCGCCGGCATGCGCCACGAAGATTTCACTGAGCGACGGCGCCTGCTGGTCAATGATCCGAGCGCCCAATTCTGACGTGATCAGCGGCATTTCATTTCGCGCGCCGTTGCAAAGTACCGTCCATTCCCTGCCCGCGCCGGACACGCTCAAGGCGCCGGGGATCCGCGGCGGTTGTTCCTGTTGGACCTCAAACCGGATGGTGAACCGGGAGTGCTGGCCTTTGATCTCGTCCAGCGGGCCGCACAAGACCAGTTTGCCGCGGTGCAACATCGCAACGTAATCGGAGACGCGCTCGATTTCTTCCAGCAAATGTGATGAAAAGAATACCGTCCGGCCTTCGTCTGCCACCGTGCGGATCACCGCCTCCAAAATATCGCGGCGCACCAGCGGATCCAGCCCGGAACTCGGCTCGTCCAACAATAACAGGTCCGGTCGATGCGCCTGGGCGATGAGCAAACCGGCCTTCGCGGTCTGGCCTTTGGAAAGCGTGCTGATTCGCTGGGCTGGATTCAGCGCGAATTGCTTGAGCATCGTTTCGGCATAGGCTGGATCCCATTGAGGATAGAAGGCTTTCATGTAACAGACTAACTCATCCACGCGCATCCAACCGGGCAAGTCGGGCTGTTCGGAAAGGTAGCCAATCCGGCCCAGGACTTCCACCGGATCGGTCACCGGGTCCCGGCCCAAAACCCGGACGGTGCCCGCCTCAGCGCGCAACAAGCCGAGAAGATGTTTGATCAAGGTGGTCTTGCCGGCGCCATTCTCGCCCACCAGTCCGAATACGGAACCTTTCGGCACGTACAGCGAGACGCCATCGAGGACGGTTTTGGCCCCAAACCGGCGCGTCAGGCCGGTGATGGCGACGACGGCATCGGCGGAGGATGGCGAAGGAAATGTCATGGCTTGGCCTCCGGGTAGATCGTTTCGCGCCGCTCCGACAGCAGCGCCATTAGTTCGTCAAAATCCACATCGAGCTGTTTTGCCTCCACCAGCAATGCGTCGGCCCGCGGCAACAGGACCTTTAGCTTTTCCCGGCGGGAAATGACCGGACGCATTTCGGCCACATAAGTTCCCGAGCCCTGCCGTTTGGTGACGACGCCCGCCCGCTCAAGTTCCAGATAGGCCCGTGCGACCGTGTTGGGATTGACCATCAGCGTTTCCGCCAGCACGCGGATCGGCGGAATCTCCTCGCCCGACGATAGTCGCCCGGCGGCCACGAGGTGCTTCACCTGATTGGCTATCTGGATGTAGATTGGCACGCCGTCGCTGGAGGTGATATGAATTTGCATGTTTGATTGGGCGCAGGCGGAACCCACGCGTATTACTCTATTAATACACTAATCGTGCGGTGTCAAGGGCAAGGCTGCGGCTAAAATTCACCGTTTCAGTCTCCCATCGCTGCCCGAATATCAATTCGCCAGGCACCGCTGCCGCGCCGGTCCCTTGCGGTTCGAAACAGAGAGGTCCAGGGGGACGGATTTCCTTCGTCTGCGATTGCGGTATTGCGTGGGATTACAGTGCAAGACGCGTCGAAAAATCCGGTTAAAAAAGGAAATCTGAGTGAAGCCGCAGGCGAAGGCGATGTCGATGATGGAGCGTTCATTGGCCGCCAATTCGTGGCAGACGGCCTGCAAACGAAGCTGGGTGATGAAGTCGCTAAAGGATTGCCCGGAGTGTTTCTTGAATTGGCGGGAGAAAGTTGGCTTGCTCATGTGCGTGAGGCGCAGAATCTGCCCGAGCCGTATCGTATCGCGGAAATTGGCAAGCAAGTAGCGCACGGCTTCAGCCATGGCCGACTGGTGGGCGCCCTTTTCAGAAAGGAGGAACGCCCGGGCCGAAAGCACGGTTCGGTCGCGTTCCGGCGCCCGCGCCATGATCGCGAAGAGCCGGAGCAACAAGCCCAGCCGATCAGGCCCACCGGCATGGACGAGTTCTCGCAGCCCGACCGAGAGTCGGTCGGCTGTTTCTCCGGTATAGCGCAGGCCTCGGGCTGCGCTCTTGAACAGCGTGGCCAGGGTCAGGTTTTCGGGGAACGCCCAGAACGGATGCCCGTGCGGGAAATCCCATTGCACCGAAACCCCGGCGGACTGGCCACGGGTATGCCAGTAGTGCGGGACCTTGCCGCCGAGCAAGACCAAGTCGTCCGGGCCGAACGAGGCAATATGATCGCCCACAAACCGCAGGCCTTCCCCCCCGGTGAAAAGCGTCAACTCCATGTGACTGTGGTAGTGCCAATGCGTGCCTTCACCCGCCACGCGCTCGGCCTGGCCGGAGGCCAGCACCGCCTCCACTTCGCGCAGGTTGCGTGACCAGCGGAGGACGCGGAATGAATGTCCGCTCGGAAAGATGATTTTTTCAAGATTGCCACGCATGGGCCGATCATGACGGAAAAACGCGCATTTTCAACCCCAATTGAGACAATAGTCGCAGTGTCCGACACAGATGGCGTAGCCTCCTTTCGCGAACTGTGCGATAAAAGACACCGAGCATATGCATCCACCCACCCAATACCGTTTTTCTTTCGGCCCGTGGAACATCAGCGAAGGGGCTGACGTCTTTGGTCCGGACGTGCGCGCTTCGTTCCCACACGAAGCGAAGTTTCTGCTCTTCCGGAAGCTGGGCTTTGAGGGGGTTCAATTCCATGACGACGATGTGGTGCCGAACTTGGACGGCCTGACCGCGGCGCAAATTTTGCATAAGGCGGGCGAAGTGAAGGCGATGCTGGCCAATCAAGGCTTGGTGCCGGAATTTGTGGCGCCGCGCCTGTGGTTGGGGAGCCAGACCATCGGTGGCGCTTATACTTCCAACTCGGCCGCGGATCGCGACTACGCTTGGGAGCGAACCAGGAAGGCCATAGAAATTGCGCGGACCATCGGTTGTGGCGCCATCGTGCTATGGCTCAGCCGTGAAGGCACATACATCCGCGAAGCCAAGGACGCACGGCTCGCTTATCAGCGCTTGTTGGAGGTGCTGAATCAAATGCTCGACTTTGATCCCACGATTCAAATCTGGATTGAACCGAAACCCAACGAGCCCACCGATCACGCGTATGTGCCGACGATTGGACATGCGATTGCGCTGGCCTACGCGTCTCACGATCACCTCCGGGTGAAGGGACTCATGGAAAGCGCCTACGCCTTGCTGGCCGGTCTGGATCCCAGTGATGAAATGGCCTTCGCGCTGGCCCACAACAAACTGGGCAGTGTTCATCTAAACGACCAGAACGGACCCAAATACGACCAGGATAAGACTTTCGGCGGGGAGAATTTGCGAGTGGCCTTTAATCAGGTGAGGGTGTTGGAGGAATATGGGTATGGCCAAAATGGTGAATTTGTTGGTTTGGACGTGAAAGCCATGCGAACGCAGAGCGACTGCCCGGCAATCGAACATCTAAAGAACAGCCGGACCATGTTTCTGTATCTGGTCGAGAAAGTGCGTTCCTTGGATCGAGAGCTCGTTCAGCGATGCCGCGACGCGCGGGATTACGAAGCCCTGGAATTTTACATCCTCCGCCATCTTCTGGGGGTCAAGTAACCAAAGCTCCGGAGGAGCCATGATGAAACAGCGATCAATTAACCAATATGAAAACTCAAATCTCGCGCAAAGAATTTATGGCCGCATCGGCCCTGGCCGGCCTTGGATTAATGACCGGTTGTGCCGGTGCGCTCGCCGGCCGGCGTATCCCGCCGGATGGCAAATTGCGCCATGCATGCATTGGCGTGCGCGGCATGGGCGGAAGTGACCTGGAATCGTTCAAATCGCATTCCCGGCTGGAAATAGTGGCGATTTGCGACGTGGATAAGAACCACCTGGCTGAGGCAGCCCAGAGCGTGCCCAGCGCGCGGCAATACACGGACTGGCGCGAGTTGCTCGTCAGCGAGCGCGACCGGATTGATTCCGTCAATATTGCCGTGCCGGATCACATGCACGCGATTATTGCGCTGGCGTTTATTCGGGCGCAAAAACACGTCTATTGTCAAAAGCCGCTCGCGCACGACGTGGCGGAATGCCGGGCGCTCGCCCGGGCGGCGAAAAAAGCGGGGGTGGTGACGCAGTTGGGAACGCAATTTGCAGCAGGCATGGGCGACCGGTTGGGCGTGCAATTGCTCCGACAAGGCATCGTCGGCAAGGTCAATCGCGTGGTGCTGTGCTCCAACCGGCCCGGGGCGGAAATGTATCGGCTGGCCGGCCCGCGCCCGGCGCAAGGCAGCCCGGTGCCGCCGGAACTGGATTGGAACCTTTGGCTGGGCACGGCGCCGGAACGCCCTTACGCACCGAACATCTATCACCCCACAATTTGGCGCTCGTGGCAGGATTTTGGCACCGGCTGGTCGGGGGACATCGGCTGCCACATTTTTGACGCGGTGTGGAAGGGCCTGGGCCTCTCCGCCCCCGTCTCGGTGGTCGCGGAAGTTCAAGAGTCATGGCGGAATTCCCCGGAACGCCGCGCCGATACCTGGCCGCAAAGCAATCATATCACGTGGACTTTTCCCGGCAGCAACATCACCGGGGGCGGCGAATTGCCCATCGAGTGGTTCGACGGCGACAAATTCCCGCCTCCGGAAGTGCAGAAAATCGCCTTGGCTGATTCCCGGGTGCCAGAATATCCGGCCGAGGCCGCGATGGTCATCGGTGCGGAGGGCGCCATGCTGCTGCCGCATCAATCCATGCCCATTCTCCTCCCGCGCGACAAATTCAAGAACGCGCCGAAATCCATCGAGAAAGGACCAACCCACTACCATCGTTTCGTCGATGCCTGTCTGGGCGGCGAGCCCACGGCCTCGCACTTCCTACAGACCGGCCCGATGGCTGAGGCAATCATCCTCGGCACCGTGGCGATCCGGGTGCCGGGACAAGTGCTGGCTTGGGACGCGAAACACCTGCGGATTCCCAACCACCCCGAAGCGGAACGGCTGCTTCGCCGCACCTATCGTGCAGGCTGGGAAGTGGGCTTGTAAGCCAACAGCCGAATTTGACCGACGGCGCACCGTTTTGCGCTTTTATGAAGCCGTGGGTGTTTTCCTCAAATCAATGAAGACGAACCGACCTTGCATTTACTCACGATGGACCATCCAAATTACTATTGCCCCGTGCCCGGCACCCATTGACGAGCCGGCGGCAGCCCTCTTGAATTAACATGGATTCCTTTCGCCAAGAACTCGCTGAGCACCTGCGATCAGCTCCCATCCATTTGCCGTCCGTCGCCATTGGGTTCGACGGTTTCGTAGATGAAATGATCTCCGTGGTCAGTGAGCGGCAAGATCTCGCAGCTTTTAAGGCGGTGCCGGATATCGCCACCTTCGGCGGCTTGATCACCCGGGCTGCCGGTCACAGCAGTCTGCGCGAAATTGTCGTCAACGCGGTGCATCCCGGCGGTTGCGCCATCAATATGGGCGACGGTCTGGCCGCGCTGGGGGTGCCGGTGGACGGCTTTGCAACCATGGGGGAGCCGATTCACCCGGCGTTTGCTTCGATGATCGGCTGCTTCCGCTCGGTGCATTCGTGGGGGCGGGAACCTGGGCGCACGCTCGCCTTCGAGTTCAACGACGGCAAGCTCATGTTCAGCGCCGTCACCCAGCTGGCGGAGTTCACGCCCGAATCCGTGGCGGCCCGGTTGGCGGACGGAACCTATGCCAGCGCCTGCGCCCAAGCGCGCGTGATCGCGTTGACGGACTGGACCCTGTATCCGCACATGACGGCCGTCTGGCGCTGGTTGCAGGAAAAGGTCTATGCGCGGCTGACCCATCGCCCGGCATTTTTCATCGACTTGGTTGACCCCTCGAGCCGGTCATCCGGCGATATTCGAGCGATGTTGGATGCGCTGCCCGCGTTTTCGGCGATCGGGCCGCTCACCCTCGGACTGAATGGCACCGAGGCCAATATACTTGCCCGCCTGCTGGGCCTGTCCAAGGCGGATAAATATCCAGAATCTCTCCAGAGCCAGGCCCAATCGTTGCGGGAGCGGTTAGGCCTGGCGGAAGTGGTCGTGCACCACAGCAAATTTGCGGCTGTGGCCGGCGCCGACAAAATGGCCGTCGAGCCGGCGATTTATTGCGCCAAGCCCAGGAAAAGCACGGGCGCGGGGGACCGGTTCAATGCGGGTTACTGCCTCGGCCTTATGCTTCAACTTGATGCCCGCTCGCGCTTGATGTGTGCCCACGCCAGTGCCGGTTTTTTTGTGCGCCGGGCCCGCAGCGCCACATTGCGCGAACTGGCAGATTTTATTATAACACCGCCGAACGAATGAAAAATTTATGATCCGTTCCCTCGATCGCAAACTGGCCGCGATTCGCGCTGAACCGCGCTCGACCCGCGAGTTTATCCTGGCGGATGCAAAGGATGCCGACATGGCTTTTGGGGTGCGCGCCCCCGGCCCGCGCGGCTATCTCGCCCGGCCTGGCGCCCGGCCGGCACAGTTTTCACCGGAAGTCTGGACCAGGGAAGAATACGGCTGCCGCAACCTGCCCGAGTTCCTCGATCTCATCCGGGAGGTAACGCGGCAGGGCTTGGTGGACATTATGTTGATGTCCGCCTACGTCAGCGACCAACTCACCATCAAGGAGGGGTTGTTTAAGCATTCCCAAGTCACACCCGCCTGTCGCGCCAATGACACCACCGACGTCTGGGCGGTGCGCCACGGTTGTTATACGCGCGAGCCATCCCAGCCGTTCCGCTCGGCCAGCATTGACCAAATCCAATGCGGTCGGGTCGATTGTGACCGGGATGGAAGTGGCGTTCCGGGCGCGAATCTGGGCCTGTATTCCATCACATTCGTCAATGAGCTGGCACCGGATCGCGAGGCCCTCCGCTGGTACAAGGAATTTCGCGAGGAAGCGGAGCGTAAGCGGTTCCGGCACTTTCTGGAAGTCTTTGATCCGAACGTGCCTGGCCGCGTGGCGCCGGAGCGGCTCGGTGAATTCATCAACGACCATATCATCCGCACGCTGGCGGGAGTGCCGGAGGCGGGACGGCCGGACTTTCTGAAAATTGTCTATCACGGCCCGAAGGCGATGGAAGAACTGGCGCAGTATGATCCGAAATTGGTCGTGGGCATTCTGGGCGGTAGTGCCGGCACGACTTACGACGCCTTTAAATTGATTCATGACGCGCAAAAATACGGCGCGCGCGTCGCGCTTTATGGCCGCAAAATCAACCACGCCGAACATCCATTGGCGTTCATCGAAATGCTGCGGCTGATCACGGACGGAAAGATCACCCCGGAGGAGGCGGTGCGGGCCTATCACGGCGTTTTGCAGGCGCGAGCCATCGAGCCGCGCCATTCGCTGAAGGAAGATTTGAAAACCACCGACCCCGCGATGAGCTACGACGGCAGCGCGACCCGGCGCGGAGTGGTGGAAATCCGGAATAATCCGCTGGCCAGGGCGGAGAGCGAATCGGCGGGTTCGTCGTCGGCAAGGCAATCGGCGGCCAAAGACTGGCCCAAGTTGGCCGATGGTTCGCCGGACTTTGCCCGCATGAATTCGGCCCAGCGATTGGCCTATGATGCCACCCGGTTGGGCTGGTGACGGCGAAGGCTCGGTAAAAAGGGGCCGATGACGCAACGCGAGGCTCAAACTCGATTTCAAGAATTTCAGATGGTGCCTGCTCGTACCGGCAGGCAAAACCCCGATCGCGACGTAAAGCACGCCACCAATATTTGGACTCTGCGGTTAGGGAGTTACATCTGCTTGCCGCGCCCGGTGAGTTCGCGGATCAGGCTCACCTCGGTGGCGGAGAACGGGGTGCCGTCGGCGCGAAAGATGTCATGAAACCAAATCACCGGTTCATTGGTGTAATGCTGCACCCAGGAATTCCACGGATAAATCGTGTTCGACTTTCCGTTCACCAGCCCCCAGCTCCAAGCCGCCACATCGAGCTGCTTCAGCACCGGCAGGTTGTCCGCAAAGGTCGAGTGATTGCCGCGCGCCATGTATTCAGTGCAGAGCACCGGGCGGCCGAGTCTCTTCAAGCCTTCGATGCGCTTGCGCAGTTCGTTCGGGCCGTCGTAGTTGTGAAAGGTGATGATGTCAGATTGTTCAAGCTGGAGCCGCTGAATGGCGGTCGGCCGGGTCAGGTAATCGCCAAGCCAGACGCCGCAGGTGAGCGGCTGCGAGGGCCCGATCTGGCGCGCCCACGCGAAGGTCTTCTCCAGCAATTGGGTTGCAAATTTCTCCTTGTCCGCCTCCGCCAGCTCAATTTTCGCGCCGTCGCGTCCGTAGGCCTGCCGGTTCGGGTTGTCCGGCTCGTTGAACAAGTCCCAGGCAAGGACCCGCGGGTCATTTTTGTAGCGCGCCAGCAGGCCGGTGACGTATGGCTCCAGCTCATCCTGTTTGGCGGGCGATTCGAGGAACGCGCGACCCGGCGATTGCACCCAGCCGGAATTGTGCAGGCCGGGCACGGGGTCCGGCTGCCGCCCTGGATGCGGATTGGGATTCCACACGGCGTCGAAGACGACGAACAGCGTCTTGATGCCGTGCCGGTTGGCAATTTCCAGATACTTGTCCACGCGCGAATAGAAACCCTCCGGATCCTCGCGCCAAGCAAGGTCATGCAGAAAAACGCGCATGGTGTTCATGCCGATGTTTTGCGCATATCCCAATTCACGGTCAATGGTCGCCGGATCGAATGTCTCCACCTGCCACATCTCCAGCTGGTTGATGGCCGTGCTCGGAACGAAATTGCAGCCGACCAGCCACGGCTGCGAGTGGTACCAGGTCTGCGCCTGCTCGGGCGTCCAGCGGTCCGCCGCGAGCGCCTGGGCGCACCAGAGCAGCGTGGCGGCAAATATGGCAACGGAATGTCTCATGGGCTTTAAGTTAATTTTGGCGCAGAGAAGTGCGGCTCGATCATCATCTTGGTTTTTTGGCAGGCCGTCATGGGACATAAAACGGCCTCACGCCCGCGCCGGCGCACCCCTCCCGGCATTGCCTTGGGAGCGCGGGCTTCAGCCCGCTTCAACGCCTGTTTGCAAATCCACGCTGAAGCGGCATGAACGCCGCGCAACGGTCGGGCGATCCGGTGCACGAATCTTTCACTTGACCGGCCCTTTGCCGAAGGCGCCAACCAGGGCGTCGTACTGCTGGCGCGTGACGGGCAGCATACAACCGTGGCGCACCTTGGGCGGCACCTGAAATTTGTTCCAGTCCGGTTGCTGGTTGCCGGCCACCTGGAACCAAGGGCCATCGAGCGTGGCCGCCACGGATAGGCCGTAGGCAACTCCGGGATATTGCTCGTAATAAAGGTACCAGGCCTTGCCATTGGGCGAGGGAATCAGGGTGGGCGCCTCGCGGAAATTGGGACTGACGGGCGGCCCGGGTTCGGAATAGGGTCCCAGCGGACCTGCGGCCCGGCAAGTCCGGATCGTCTTGCCGGTGGTCCACGCCACCGTCGGATACCGCTCGTCCTTCACGATCGCGTAATAGGCGTCACCCTGCCTTTGCAGGATCACGTCGATGGTGGCCATGTCCCAGGAAAAGAGTTTGCGCGGCGGTTCAGCAAAGGTCATCAAATCCTTCGAGGTGACATACAACGTGCGCTGGCTGGCCCAATACGGTTCGGGCAGATCGGTCTGGCCGAGGTCATGCGGCGTGTGCCAGGTGAGAATGTAGCGTGACTTGGCCTGGTCAAAAAACAGCTTGGGGGCGCCGATTCGGGCCAGCGCCTTCGGATAATCCGGCACCTGCTTCAAATTCGGGACATAGTCGCTGTATTTCTTCCAGGCGACCAGATCATCCGAGACCCAAAAATTGATGTCCGGCTGGTCATCGCCGCGGTTGCCGACCAGGTAATAGCGGCCGTCGTGACCTTTGCAGATGCTGGCGTGTCCGTGGTATTCCTCGAAAACCCGCCGGCCGCCATTAAGCATCTCCCAATGCAAACCGTCCAGGCTGACGCTGTAATACAGGTGGCCATAATCTCCCTGCATCATGTGGGCAAAGAGATAGGCTTCGTATTGCGCCGGCTCGCCTGGCGCCACCTGTCCCGGCGGGTCGGGCATTTGCGCCCGGCCCGGCACGACCAGGAGAAGTCCCGTCACGATCCAGCAAGCGGCCCGAATAAGAGGCGAGAGTGTTTTCATTGGTTGCTGTCTTATTCCTTCAAGGCCCCAACAGCACCCGATAGTAGCGCTGTGGTAAATTTGAGGTCGTTGAATCGATGAACAGAAACGGCAAGGCGGCCGGATTGGTCAGTTGCAGCAACTGCCAGGAGCCTGAAAGGTTGGTCGTGGCGTAAACTGAGTAATCCGGTCCGGCGCTTCCGCTGATCAAGGTTTGGAAGCCTCCGGCCGTGCTCGCGGGCGATGAAAATACCGGCCGCGCCGGCCGGAGCACAATCACGGAAAAGTCTTGCGTCGCGCTCAGCGGCGGCGTGCCGTTGTCGGTGACAACCACAGTGAAGAGATTGGTTGACGGGGACTGCGCGATCGCCGGACGCCAGGTCAGCACGCCATTCGTGGCGTTGATCGACGCGCCGGCGGGCGAGCCGGCCAAAGTCCAGGTCAACGTCTGGGCTGGTCCGCCGGAATCGGTGGCGGCGTTGGTCAGCAGGAGCGTCTGTCCGGCGGTGATCACAGCATTGGAAATCGCCGCCAGCGTTGGCGGGACGTTCGACGAAAACAAAACGCCTTGGGGCACCACCTGGCGCGACTGACTGGCGCTGTCCCATTCGAAGATGGCGTCAGCGGGATTGGTGTTGTCGTAATATTCGATGATCAGGGGATATTGCTGGCCGCCGGTGAGGGCGATGCTGCCGGCCGCATCGGTGTTGAGGTCGTCATGCCATTTGTCGATCAGCAATTGTCCGTTGACGCACAAACGGCATCCGTCGGCAGTGGTTAGGTGGAACGTGTAGCCCTCCGAGTAACGCGGCTGAACGAGCCCGCTCCAGCGAACCGAGAATTGGCGGCCTGCCAGGCCGTTTCCGGGCGAAGCCCCATTCCAATTGAAATCCACGTTGGTATCCGTTCGCACAAAAACGCGGTTGACGAGATTGGTGCCGGTGAAATATTCAGCCGTCAGGCCATTGCCATTCTCCGTCCAGGTGGGCACCAACACGGGTTGCAGCGTGGTCGCAGTGATGGTCGCCTGCATCTGAGCCAGGTCGGGTTTGAGGATTTTGCGGTCAAAAGTTCGCAGCCCGGCCTCTTCGATTTCCACGTCGCTGATTTCCGTATAAACGGCGGCGCTCATGCCTTGATTTTGAATTAAACCCGGCAATTCGCCGGCCAGCGATTGAAACTGCGAAGTGACCGACGCGACGGCCTGTGTGGGAGTGACGTCACTCGTGCTGGGCGACCAGGTATGATTCTGAATTCCGATCCATACGCCACCAAATTCGCCACACGCCACCGCCTGACTGGCGCTGGTGGAACACTCGGGAGCCGGATAATTGTGGGTGTCGAGCACGTCGCCCACGCCGAAGTAAGTCCAGCCGCTGGCCTGATCGACCAACCTCGACGGATCGAGGGCTTTTACCAGGGAAACCAAATAAGGCGTGTTGGTCTGGCCCACCCCGTTCGCGCTGCCGGCCTCGCCCTGGCCTTCATTAAAAATATCCCACATGATGATGGCCGGACTGTTCCAATGATTCGTCACCATGGCGCTCAGTTCGGCAATAAAGTCGAGCGGGTCCACCGGTGGCGGAGATGGATTGGTAGTGTACGAATTGCAACTGGGCATGTCCTGCCAGACGAGAATTCCCAGGTGGTCCGCCCAGTAATACCAGCGCTGTGGCTCCACCTTGATGTGTTTGCGAACCAGGTTGAAACCCAGCGCCTTTTCCATTTCCAAATCGCTCTTGAGCGCCAGGTCGGTCGGTGCGGTATAAATGCCGTCCGGCCAGAAACCCTGATCCAGCGGCCCGAACTCGAAGGTGAACTGGTTGTTGAGAAACATTTTTACGATGCCGTTGTTGGTGCCCAGGCTGATCTTTCTCATGCCGAAATAACTGGTGATGGCATCCAGCGTCGTCGCATTGGTCGTCAGGGAAACCTGCAGGTTGTAAAGATACGGATTAGTCGGCGACCACAGCGTCGGCGACGGGATGTTGAGGTAAAAATTGGCGCCCGGCGCGCCGGTGGCGGAGGCGATCTGATTGGAGCCGGCCAGGGCGATGGCGTTCACGGTCAATCCATTGGTCGCGCCGTTAACAGCCACGTTGAGCAGCAACCGCTGCCTGTCAATATCCGGGACCAGATGAATGCCGCCGATGCTCGTTGGCGGCACCGGTTCCAGCCAGACTGGCTGCCAGATGCCGGAGGACGAAGTGAACATGATTCCCGCCGGATAGAGCGTTTGTTTGCCGCGCGGTTCGCCGCCAGCGTCTTCCGGGCTGTACACCTGCACAATCAGTTCCTGCGCGCCGCTGTTCGTCACGCAAGGAGTGATGTCATAGCTGAAGGGATCATAGCCGCCGGTATGAATTCCCAGGCTCTGCCCGTTGACGTAAATTTGCGACCGCCAGTTGACGGCCTGAAAATGCAGGATGATCCGCTGCCCCGACCATCCCGCGGGCACCGTGAATTGCCGCCGGTACCAGGAGTATGCTGAGTATTGCATAATTCCGGACAGGGCCGATTCCATCGGGAACGGCACGAGGATAAGGCTGGCAAGATTCCGGCCCGTCGGCACGGAATCGTTTGCCGAGCCGGTTTGGAACTGCCAGACGCCGTTGAGATTCATCCAGTTGGACCGCACCATTTGAGGGCGGGGATATTCCGGCAGTACGTTGGCGGGATTGACCTGTTGCGCCCAGTCGGTCATCAATGGCGCCTGCAAGGGCTGCCAGGGCGAACCGACCGGCGCGGTCGTGATGACCAGATCGATCGATTTGTTCGCGGCGTTTGTCACGAGTTGCGCGACCATGCCCGAGGGCACCGACCCGAGCGTGAAGCTTCCGCCGCCGGTGCGCGAACCATATTTCACGAGCGGGAACTCGCCGGTCGAAAAATTGTAGCCGGCGATGCCGATGGCGACGGGACCGTTGACGGCCAGGGAGGCCACCTGCAGCGGCGCGTTGGACTGGCCGCCCACGCCGGCAAAGTTGATATCCAATCCGCCGCCACTTGGCGCCACCGCCAGCGCCGGAACGGAGAGTTGCGCGTTGACGGCGGTCAACGCCACTCCCAAGGCACCGCCGCCGGAAACGGTGCAGCTGGACGAGGCGAACGTGTTCGGCGCGGAAACCACCAGGGTTCCGTTGCTCACGGCGGTTGGGCCGGAATAAGAAAGGTTGCCGGAAAGCGTCAGCGAGCCGGCGCCCAGTTTGGTCAGGCCCCCTCCCGCATTGGTCAGCGCCTGGGTGATGACGATGTCATGGCCGGCGGAATCGATGATGGCACCTCCCGGTTGCACAGTAATGCCGCGGCTGGCCTGCAAAAAATCCGGGGAACTGGCGCTTGCATGCAGGGTGCCGCCGTTAAAATTGAAGGCGCCATTGCCGCCGTTGTCCAGGATTTGCGTGACGAACAAATCGCCGCCGTTCAGATTGAATGTGCCGGTGGCCCCGGAGAGCCGGGTCAGGAGCACGACGCCCAGGACATCCGTGCCGCCATTCAAGGTCCAGGTGCCGGTGGCGCTTTCCGCCACCCAGGTTTGGGAGACGGTATTGGTGAGCGCGCCCCCGCTCTGATTGACGACGCCGGTGCTGGGGGAGGTGGCCAAAGTGATGTTGCCGGCGTCGCCGGGTGAAAGGGTGATGCTGCCGCCGGAAAGTTCCAGGTCGCCGATGCCTCCAAATCGGCCGATGGCCAGCCAGCCGCCGATATTCACGGTGCCGCCCGTCATGATCATTTTGCCGGTCCCGCCGGCGCCCCCGTTGTAACCTTCACCCAGCCACAAATCGACCCCTAGGTCGGTGGTCAGCGCTCCGGCTTTCATTTTGAGCGTGCCCATGCCGCCGGCGCCAAAGTCTCCATCGCCCACACAAAACGGATTCTGGCCCACGTCCAAGACGCCGCCGCTGACCGTCAGCACACCCGTGCCGGCCTCGCCCACATGGGCTTGCAACAGCACATTGAGCATGCCGTTGTCCAGCGCGTAATAGCCGGTTGCATTGGCACTGTCGCCGAGCCGAAACCAGCCGTTGACCACGTTGGTTGAGCCGGTTTGCGAATAGGAGCCGGAGGCGTTGGCCCCGTCACCCGCGCGGATGTCCCAGGGACTCCAAACGGGGTCGCCCGGCTCGACGATGACCACATTGTTCGAACCGCTGTCATTGATGGCGTTGACTCCCGCCGGCACGCCGGCGGGAGTCCACGAGCCGGCGACATTGAAATCCCCGGTGCCACCCTGCCAGTAGGAGTCGGCGCAGGCGCCACCGGTGGCCAGCACCAACGCAGCGATGAGGCTATGAGACCGCCAGACACTGTGTCTGGCCATCGCACGGTTATGGTCACGTCGCCGCGTCATCATGAAGGTCCTTCATTATGACTGTTTTAGGAAGGGTTGTCATGGTGCATAAAATGGCCTCAAGGCGCAAGCATGGCTGCCCTAAGAGTCCTGTGGGGTGTTTTCAAAATCCGATTGTTTGGCCGGCGCGCGACTGTGAGCCTCAATGGCTTTGGAACTCCATGGCGCCCCGCGCAATCCGGAGACTTCCTGACAGGCTAAGTTGCGGCGGCTCACAGAGTCGCGCTCCGTTGAACGGAGCGTGCTCGTCCCGGGCACGGTCGCGTGATTTCGAAAGAAGCGTGACACGGCAAGTCAGGCGGGGGCATGGGATGCGGCAGCCAGTGGGGACGGGCCGGTTTCCACCCCGGAGCCTGAGGCACATAGTCGGCGGCTCTTGCAATGGTCCGGAAGCGGATTTTGGTTTAATTTGGTTAAAGCTTTTCGAGTGCGATCGTCTGCGCGGGCTACGGCGTGGCAAGGAGTGCGGGAAGCGGGGAACTGGGTTTAGGTGCGGAGTGCGGCTCCCGTCCTGCCTCGAATTTTTTTATGTGTAATTATCCGTATAGATCTGTATTGATGCGTGCCGATTCCGGGCAGAAAGCGGCAGATTGCAAACCTGTCAACTCGGCAAGCCGCTGGGGCAGCGGTTCCCAGGCCTCGTCGTGCCGAGCGATGCTTGGCGGGTCCTCCTTCGCCGAGTCTTCCGTCCTCGCAAGGTTTCCACCTTCGCAACGTTTCGCCGCGACGAGTCGGCGCGAGGAGCCGGTGGGCAGGCTGGCGCGGCAAGATGGCTGTTTTGTCCATCACGACGGCCATTCTACCATAGTCCTGGGAAATGTCTAGTCTAGAAATGACAAAAAGCACTTTAAGTATTTATTTTATAACATACTTATTATATGTATATTATAAAAATAATGTGATTGGACTCGTGAAAAACGAGTCAAATTTTCAGGCGAATGTTGTCTGTATATGACGATTACGAGCGCTTTCGTGTTCTGCGTGTTGTCACTGGGACATCGAAGAGGAGGGACGCCAAGGAGCACTTGGTCGGCTGTTCCGTTGCACGAAGGATTCCTGCATGTGGAAGCGTACGGTTTGGTTGGTGCGACCATCCTGACAGGTTGATTTGGCGGGGAACAGCCAGGCCCAAGACCAGGAGAACTGATGCGCGGGGTTGGCGACGAATAACGTCGCGGAGTCCTTCAATTTCAGCTAACCGAAGCTTCTATGTGCTTGAATCGATCAAAAGGGGTTGCAGGCGGGGCGGCAAGATGCTTTAGTTAACATGCTGGTTGAGGACATCATGGCTTCGGGCGCTCTCGCCGCAACGTCAGCGCCTGACAATTGGGATTGCTGCGGGATGCACGGGCGCAGTGGTGTGCTTATTGTCTTTGCCAATTGCATGGCCGTTAGGCCACTGCGCCGAAACCCTGTATGTCAGAGCATAAAGCAACAGTCAGTTGGAAATGCACAAGCCCGGATTTCCTCATTGGCAAGTATTCACGGGAGCATACTTGGACGTTTGATGGCGGACTCACGGTGCCAGCCTCACCGTCGCCGTCTGTTGTGCCCGCGCCTTACTCGAATCCGGCGCACGTTGACCCGGAGGAGGCATTTGTTGCAGCAATATCGAGCTGCCACATGCTCACCTATTTGTATCTGGCCTATCAGGAGTGTTTCCGTGTGGACAGCTACCATGATGAGGCCGTCGGCGTAATGACCAAGAACGAGCGAGGCGTGCCTTGGGTGAGTTCAGTCACTCTTTATCCGCAGATTGCCTACAGTGGCGACAAGCTTCCCACACCCGAAGACGAGGAGCGATTGCATCATATGGCGCATGAGCAGTGCTTTATTGCAAACTCAATCAGGACACAAGTCATAGTCAAAGGAGCGCACCCGTCCTGATTGCATCAGGGCCACTGATTGCGTCCACAGCGTCGGTGACGACGCTGGTGCTGACTGCGTCAGGGCCATTTGCCCGTTTGAAGGCGCGGGGGGGGTTGAAGCGCATAAATTTAAAATCAGAAATTTGGAAAGCAGAAAGCAGAAAAGGGGACCGCCGGCAATTATTTTGAACAGAAGCTCACTAAGGGAAAAAAGAACAATGAACACGAACACAAACTTCACCCGCTCAATATTACCAGTTTCCTAGGACCCTTTCACGAAGCTCCAGGCGCGTTCGCCGGACCGAAAAGCCCGGCGCAGAGAGAGCCCGGGTTGGCCCGGCGGACACTTCGACCGCGGCATCCACGGCGACGGCCCGTTGAAACAATCAAGCTGCCGCCATAGCCGCAATGGGCCTGCACCTCCACCGGATAGGCGTCAATGCCAGCTTTCCCACCGCATGCTGGCCGGCCGCTCGTCCATTGGCACCTTTTTCTTTTGCGCTTTGTCCGGCGCGAAGTCGCAGCGGCCGAGACAGCCGCGTACCGGGAGACTTCTTGAACCTTTTGCTCCTTGGTGGCACAAATGAATCAGAATGAACGACGAACAGCTCATCTCGGCCCTCAGGAACAGTGATGCCGCAGCGGTCGAACAACTGGTCAACACTCACGGCGACCGGCTGCTCCGTTCCGCGTTCCTGTTATGCCGGAGCGAGACCGAGGCCCAGGATATTGTTCAGGACACCTTGGTGGAAGCCATTCGCTCGATCCATCGCTTTCAAGGCCGCTCCGCGATCTACACGTGGCTGCATTCCATTTTACTCAATATGGCCCGCCACCACCACCGAAAGCAGAGCCGCATGATCTATGATAATGATTTGGCCGCCACGGAGGTTTCCGCGCCAGCCCACGACCAAAGTCAGGTCGATGCCGACGCAGCCGCGGCCGGTCTCCAGACGGCTCTGCAACGACTTTCTGGTCCGCACCGGGAAGTCGTCATCCTGCGCTATTACGAGGATATGAAGATTTGCGACATCGCCCGCCATCTTGGCATATCGGCCGGAACCGTGAAGTCCCGCCTTCACTACGCCATGAAGGAGATGCAAGCGCATCTGCCCGCCGAATTGAACCTTTTTTGCGGCGCCGGCACAAAGGAGATGCAACTACAATGAACTGCGGCGATTTTCAGAACCGGTTGTACGAATACGTGGAGGGAACCCTCCTGGCCAATGAACAGGCCACGGCAGAGCAACACCTTGCCGGCTGCGCCGCCTGTCAGCGCGCCGCCCGGCAGGAACAGGCGATGGCGCTCAATTTGTCCGCCCGCCTCCACCAGCGGGCCGAGGGCCTTTCGCTCGACCCGGAGCGCCGCCGCACTATTTTGGCGGAAGCCCGTAGTCCAGTTGCATCACCCGGATCGTGCGCGTCCCTCGCCGCCCTCTGGAACCGTTTTGCCATGCCGGCTGGCATTGCCATCGCACTGGCTGCTGTTGCCTTCATCGTCAGCAGCCATTTCTCCGGCCCGGCAAGACGCGGCGCGGCCATAGAGCGAGCCGAGGTCCATAATTCGCAGCATACCGTATCCATCCAGCTTTCCGCGCAGGTGCCAACGCTCAGGTTTCGCCGGAATGGCGACCAAGTAGTCGACACCCTGGTCTACGAAACGGTGGTTGCCAGCGGAACGCTGCCAACCGGCAATTAGGAATCATTTCCGCAGAAACGAAGCAGGTAAACACCCTTATGAAAATACAAACTACAAAACTTCAGTCTGTTCAATGGCTCGCCGTGGCGGCCGCCCTTGGCCTGTGGCATGCGCCAGTTGGCGCGTCGGCCGCCGGCGAGTCCGCCGCCGAGCTGACGAATTCGGTCCCATTCGAACTGGGGCAAGCCCAATTCGCCCCCGGCGACAGCATCACAATCCAGCATGTCCAGGGCACCAGCGATAAAATCGTCGTTGGGGGTACATACTCGGTGGACGGCACTTACACGCTGGCTTCGCATGATGAGGCTAAATTGGCATTCTTTGTCACGACCCAATCGAGCAGCGGCCCCACGCCGGTGGACCCGCGCCAACAGATGAAAGTCAAGAATGGCACGGGCTCATTTCACCTCATCAAAAAGATGAGCGAAGACGGCTATATGCATGTCAGTTTTTACCCGATTCCTTCCGGCAACGCGTGTGGCGGAGAGTATTTTGGCCAAGGTGACCGGGTCTTGCGAAGCGCGGCAGCGCCGATAATTGACAACATAAATTCCGAGCCGGGCGAGCGGCACGGGACTCTGCCAGGAGCGCCAAGCTCCACCACCGGCGCGGGACCGAATCAGCTCCTGCTTCAATACCTCGGAAACCCCGTCGAACCACCGGTCAAGCTCGATGCCCGCTACACAAAGCAGGGCCTGACCGAGGCCATTCAGACCGCAGCCCGCGGCGCGGGGATCACGGTTAAGAGAATGGAGGTGGAGGATTCGGAATTTCCCTTTCTTATCGGCGCCGTCTGCGCGGGATCTGATGCCGGAAAATTGAAGGGCCAACTTAAGAAGTCGGAGGGATACGAGTACGGCGGTGGCATAGGCAACGACGTCAACGGCGATGGCAGCGACACCTGTAACGTGTTCTGCATGGTGCCGCACCAGGCATATCCGCCCGGAAGCGAGCATCAAATATATCACCGGCTCTGGCTGAGAGAACAGGTCTTTTTCGACCGGTTCAATGGACGCTAAGGGCCGCTTGAAGTCCTGGCCCCGCGAAATTTACGGTGTGCATCCCCTTCAATCCGTGCGTTGCTGGCAGTCATCGCGCTGAAGCTGTTTAAAAATCGGGATTAACCATAACCAGATCCCAGCGCTGAGCCACGGCCACCGGCAGCGGGCTCACGGTTGCAATTCAAACTTTCACATTTATTTCTTGGTTCAACGAAAACCCCAAAGGTCAGGGCCGGTGGCTGCCGCGCTTGGCTGGCCGCACGGTCATACAACAGGGCTTTGCCTCTGTGAACATCCTCAAGGTCATCGATCCCATTGGCCAACGGATGGTCAGCGTTGAAGATATTTGGCCACGGCTTCGGTGCGGGTGTGCACCTGCAATTTCTCGTAAATGCGCCGGATGTATCCGCGGACGGTGTGGATGCTCAACCCCATTCGATCCGCGATGGCTTTATAGGGTTCGCCCGCGGCCAGCAACTCCAGCATTTCCCGCTGGCGCGCGGACAAGAGCAGCCGGACCCCGCCGCTGGCCTTGCCCGGCTCGGCGGAACGCTGCAACAGTTTGACGACCTTGCGCGCGATGGTGGCGGACATGGGCGAGCCGCCGGCCAGGATCTCATGGATGGCGTCCAGCAGTTGTTCAGGCGGCTGGCGTTTCAGCATATAGCCGGTCGCGCCCGCCATGAGCGCGTCAAAAATCAAATCCTCCTCTTCAAACACCGTGAGCATGATGACCAGAATGTCCGGCACGGCTTCCTTGAGCCGCCGCACACATTCAATGCCGTCCATGCCTTTCATTTTGATGTCCATCAACACCACGGACGGGCGCTCGGCGGGCAGGCGGGCCAGGGCATCCTGTGCCCGCGCGTGCTGGCCGGCACAAACAAATCCGCCTTTGACCGTGAGGAACCGGACGATGCTGTCCCGCAGGCCGGGGTCATCGTCCACAATGGAGAAAGTGATTGGTTTAGGAGGCATTGGTCATGGGGAGGGGGAATATAAACCTGACGACCGTCCCTCCGCCAGATGAACTGGTGACCTGGCATTCGCCGCCGACGGAATGCAGGCGGTGAGACATGCCGGAAAGTCCCATGTGTCCGGCGGCTTCCCGCTGCTGCACGGCTTCGCCCTGGGTCTCAACCGTAAAGCCGCGGCCATTGTCCACCACGGAAATCCGGACGATTCCATGGTCGTAGCTAAGCGCCGCACTGACCTGGGTTGCCGCTGAGTGTTTGAGGGCGTTGGCCACCGCCTCCTCGAAAGCGAGAAAGATGTTGTGCCGCGTCTCGGCGGAAAGCTGGATGGCCGGCAAGTTTTTGGGAAAATCCAGCCGGCAGCGGATGGGCGTGTTTTGAAAATATTCAGCGCCGTAACGATTCAAATAGGCCGACAACTCCTCGAGGGAATCGTTCCGCGGGTTGACCGCCCACAACATCCGGTCGAGCGACAGCAACAGATCGCGCGCCGTCCGGGAGAGCGAATCCACCACGCCATCCGGCTGGCTGGGGTGTTTCAGCTCGCCCTTGACGATTTCGCTCAGGAAGGAAATGCGCGCCAGTTTCGATCCGATTTCATCGTGCATGTCCCGGGCAATGCGGGTGCGCTCGCGCTCCATCTCGTGCCGGCGCCGCAGCCGCTCCATTTCAAATCGGTGCCGGCGGCGCAACGCCAGGGTCACCGCCAGCGCCAGTCCCCCGCAGGCCAGCGCTAACAGGGATGTTTTGAACCACCAGGTCTCCCAGAAAAACGGCAGCACGAGGAACGCCACGCTGGCCCCCGCTTCGTTCCAGATGCCGTCGCTATTCGCCGCCTGCACGCGAAAGTGGTAGCTCCCGGGCAAGAGCGGTCCGTAGCCCACGACGCGCTGGTTCAGGCCTTCCCGCCATCCATTTTCCGCGCCCTCCAGCCGCCATTTGAAACGCACCTTGTCCGGCGCGATGAAGTCAATGCCGGAGTAACGGAATTCAAAGTAATGGCGGCCCGGCGCGATTGGCAAGGGCGCGCCGGCGGAGGACGATGACTCGCCATTGACATCGGGGTTCAATTCGCGCGGCACGCCGTCCACGCGCATCTCCTCGATGACGACGGGCGGCGGGCGGTGATTCACCAGGACGTCCCGCGGATTGACCTCCACGACGCCCTTGACCGTGGTGAACCACAGCCGGCCGTCGCGCGAACGCCAGCAGGAGGGCTGAAACCAGCCCGAATACGCCTGCCCCGGCAGCCCGTCAAAGCGTCCATGCACCGAGAAGGCGATTTCATTCACCGCGCCCGCCGCAAGGTTTTTTAAATCGCGCAACGAGGCGCGAAAGATGCCCGCGTAGGTCCCGCCCCAAAGATTCCCATCCACGTCTTCCAGCAGTTGCGTGATGCTGTTGTCCGGAAGGCCTTGCTGGGTCGTGATGCGCGTGAATTCCCCGTCCTGAAACCGCAACAAGCCCCCGCCCAGGGTACCCACCCACAACCCGCCGTCCGCGTCGGGCAGGAGCGCCGAAACGCGGGCGTTGGGCCATTCCTCGGGCGGATGATACCGCACGGGCGCTTCCCGGGTGATTCGCCACACGTCGCCCGGTTCGGTGCCGAACCATAAGGTTCCCCGCGGCCCTTCCGCCAGCGCCCGCACGCCGATGTTCTCAACAAACCCGAATTCGCGGCCAAACATGGTCAGCTTGCCACCTTGAAAATAGTACGCGCCGGAACCATTGGCGAACCAGACGCGGCCCTGGCTGTCCTGCATCATCGCGTTGGCCACGTGGTCGCGCAACCGCTCCAGCGGGAACGTCCAGGTGACGTCGTTGTTCACGCAGCGGACTTGGTTGTTAACGCAACGGAAGACGCTGCCCTGCAGGGTTCCGATCCAGACTCCGTTGGTGGCATCGGGAAAAACGGTGACGCTCTCGATCAGCGGATCCGGATTGGGAGTCAGCGGAACGGGAACAAATTTCTCCCCCTCCTTGCGAGCCAGGCCGCCGGTGGCCGTGCCCACCCAGATGGTGCCCTGCGCGTCCTCGCAAACCGATTGGGCAACGTCGCCCGGAATGCCGTCAGCGGCGGTAAATTGCTTGAATTGCCGGGGGCGAATCCGGGCCAGGCCGGCTTCCTTGGTGCCGATCCAGATGTCGCCCTCGTTGTCCTCCTGCCAGCAGGTGATGAACCGGCTCGGCAGGCCATTGTCGGGCGTGAGCAGCGCCGCCGTGCCGTCTGGTCGCACATGCCAGAGGCCGTTCCCATATTCGATCGCCCACAGCCCGCCGTGGGCGTCGGCAAAAAATTGCAGCGACTGGCTGATCTCGCCAGGCCGAAACTGGTCCGCCGCCACCAGCCACCGCCCGCCGGACATTTTCCGCAAGCGGCTGCCGTTCCAGACCCAGAGGCCCCCGTCGCGCGCCGCGATCATCTGGCGCACGCCGCGCGGCGGCGGACCGTTCGTCGGCGTGCGGTCGATGAACCCTTCGGGCGTCATCACGCCCAAATAATCATCCGTCGCCAGCCACAGCTCGCCGGCATAATCCTTGATCAAAACCCGCGCCGGCGAGGGCAGGTTGAACACCGCGCTGGTCCGCGAGCCCGTCGCGGATAACGCCAGCCGGGCGACTTGATTGCTTTCGGTGACATACCACAGGGCTCCATCCGGAGCCTGGGTGAACGCGGCGGGCGCCGGCGGGGGCGGCGGCGGCTCGAGATCAACCATATCCGCCTCGTTCACCCGGCCGTTCCGCGGCACGCGGAAAATCGCCGGATGAAAGGAGGCGAGATAAACGGCATTGGAGTCCTCCGCAACGAGGTGCAGCGGGTGCCACCGCGGCACCGCCGTGCGTTCCCGGACCAGACGAAATTTACCGTCGGTCATGGCGGCCGCGGATTCGTTCCCGGCGGTGATCCAGAGCGTGCCGCGCGAGTCCACGCTCAAGGTCTCGAACTCCACGTCCTTCAATTCCGGCGTGGTCTGCGGGTTGAACGTGACGAATCGGACGCCGTCGAAGCGCGCCAGCCCGCCGCTGCGCGTTCCGATCCAGAGGTAGCCATCGGGCGTCTGCGCCAGGCAGTTGACGGAATTTTGCGGCAGGCCATCGTCCGAACTCCAGACGTGAATCAGATAATCCGCCGTCGTCGGCGACATGGACTGCGAAGGTGCCAGCCGTGCGGTCGCCAGGAAAAATCCCGCGCACAGACCGCTTCGCAACAGGCTGAAGAACAGACGCGCGCCGGATTTCATTCGGGAAAAGAGTTAGCGCAATTCAGCGGAGGTTGCGAGTGGAATCCCGCCGGGTCCTTGCTGGCCGTGGCCGCGGTCGCCCCGGGGTCGCGGATTGTCTCAATCCGCAGCGCGTGGCGAGCCGGCGGCGTATTGGTCTTAACCAAGCCGTGAGTTTCGGCGGAGCGCTGCGAGTTGGGACAACTCGCGGTCCGGGCCGCGCCTGCGAACAGAAAAGGCCGGGCGCGTTGCCGCGCCCAGCCTCTTTCCATACGTGGCTCCAACCCGAATTATTGTTTGAGCCGGTAATACGTTTGAGACTGCGACTGCGGGAGGGTCAGGTTGTTCAGGCCGTTGACGACCGTCTGCGTTCCCGTGGTCACCGCGGTCCAGCTTCCGCCGGCGAGGCTGGTCGTGGATTGCAGCGTGAAGCCGCTGGCATTGGCCGGCCATTGGAGCGTGATTTGATGTCCCGAGGTGGAAATCTGAAGCGACGGGCCAACAATGACGTTGGGTCCCGCCTGGTACAGATTGGCCACCTGGCCAGCCGTCAGCGCGCCGTTCCAGATGCGGAAATCAGCGTAGGCGCCGCTGAACATCGGGTCCTGCCATTCATCGCGCGCCAGCCAATTATCGCTGTCTGGCAGACTGGACCAAAGCGCCGTATTGACGGCGGTGGCCACCTGCTGGCCGTTGCAATAAAGGCGGTCCAGTTGACGGTCCTGGTCGTGGCTCCAAACCACCTGGCACAACACTCCGATGGGCAGCTTGGGCCCCGTCAAGGTGATGTCATAGGTGGGAGCCTGGTCCCATTCGGCGCGCAAGGCTCCGGTGCTGCCATCGTACGGGCAAATCATCACATACTGGCCGCCGCCGAGAGAGAAGCCGGGCGTGGCTGCCTGGCCAAAGTCAAACATTTCCTGCCAGATGGCGCCGCCATTCCACACGACCCAGATTTCAAAACTGGCTTCATTGGGCAGGGTGGTCACCAGCCCATCACCGCCCGGGAAGGAAACCCAGCCGCTGCTGGCGGTGGGCACACCGTCCGAAGCTGAAACGGGATTGGGCGAGGGAGTGATCATCTCGCCATTCGTCAGCGTGAGCGGTCCGTGCAGGGTGCCGTTGATGCTACCCACGGAATCCGCAATGGTCGTGCTGCCCGGGGCGTCGTTGAATGTCCAGCGATGCAATAGCGACGGCCAGGCGTTGGTATCCACCACCGTGAGGGCCACCGACCCGGAAACGCCCCCGTAGGTCGCCGTCACGGTCGAAACGCCGACATTTTTTGGAACGAAGTTGCCGTTGGCAATTGTGCCCACTGACGGGTTGCCGACGGTCAACGCGGTTTGCGACAACGTGGTCACGTCCACACCGGTCACGTTGGCGAAATTGGCCAGCACTTGGATCGGCAGACCGATGCCGTGAACATCCACGTTGGTGGTGGAAACGACGACGCTCAGCGAGCCAAGCGCGCCGGGATTGGTCACGATGGTGTTCGGACCCGTGACGGCATCAATGGCGATCTGCAGGTCGGATTTCACGCCGGAATAGATGCGGAACTCGTCCAGGATTCCCATGAAGTACGGATCCCCGCTGCCATACCATTGGGATTGGCCGAGGTAATTGTCCGCGTCCAGAATGCTGTAGAGCGGCAGCGTCATCGTCCCGCTCGCCACCTGGCGGCCGCCCAGATAGATGGAAGCCGTTTGCGCGGACAGGTTGTAGTTGACGGTCACGCAGACCTCGTTGCTCAGGGGGAGCGACTCAGGGGCGTCAATGGTTGCCACATGGTCGTCCAGGCGCAATTTGCCGGTGGTCGGATTATGGGGTATCAGGGTAATGTAGGAGATGCCTTGGGAGCCATTGTTGGTGCCAAAGGCCCACAATTCAGCCCAGTCGGCGTTGGGATCATTGTTAATCACCCAAACTTGGAAGGTGGCATTGGTCAACGGATTCAACAGGCCGGCGGGGAGCGAGACATAAGCTGAACTGACGTTGCCATCCAGGGCCAATTGTCCCGAGCCCGTCAGCGTGGACGTGGCGGTGGGATTCACCAAGGTCCCATTGGCGCCACCGACGGAATCGGTGATCGTGGTTGAACCGGCCGCTCCATTGAAGCTGTAACGGTGTAACAGGACCGCGGGCTGCGCGTTCACCGTAACGGCCAGGGCGGCTGTTTGCGATTGGAACGAGGCCCGAATGGTCGTACTCCCGACGCTGATCGCGTGAAAATAGCCGTCCGACTCATACGCCAGCACATTGGTGTTGTCCGAGGAATAGGTGATGCCCGGCACGGTGGTGATGTTCACGCTGTTGGTGAGCGAGGCGTAGGTGGCCAGGATGCTGGGCACGAACTTACCGCCCACGATCGCGGCGGACGCATTGTTGAATTGAATCGAAGCCAGGCTGCCGGCGGATCCGTTC
Organism: Verrucomicrobiota bacterium; assembly: GCA_049509875.1. GTDB lineage: Bacteria > Verrucomicrobiota > Verrucomicrobiia > Limisphaerales > UBA11358 > UBA11358. Next base: position 60,208 of record JBEKZM010000007.1, read on the forward strand.
GTTGAGTCGGCGCCCGCTTCGTAATCCGCTTCGACTTGAATCGGGGTCACCGCATTGTTGTAAATACGGAATTCGTCAATCGAGCCGTTGTAGTAGGGATCGGGCCATTGGGAACGCCCGATATAATCGTTGTACGTATGCCCCACCGCCTGCGGCGTGACCGTGAAGTTGGTCAGGTAGGATACCTGAACGCCGTTGTCATAGAGCGCCGCCGTCTGGGCCACCGCATCAATGGTGAAGACGATATGATGGTACACGCCTGCGGTGGGAGACGGGCCGTAGATGATGCTCTCGCCTTTGGTCAGGGACTCCAGATCGCCGTGAAAAAGACCGGTTCCGTCGGAGAAGCACAAATAATCCCAGGTAATCCCGTCGCCCCCGGTACCACCCACTCCGCCGGTCCCCTTGCCGCCCTGGTTGGTGCCGAAATCGAACAGGCGCGCCCACGTCGGCTCGGTGTTCGGCGTGGTCCAAATTTCATACGTGATGGAGGTGTAATTGCTGACGATATCATCCGGCAGATAGACGAAGCCGCTGGCGCCGTCCAGCGAGACGGTGCCGTCCCCCGGATAGGTGGCCCCCGGATACAAGGCCCCGGTGGCGCCGCCCACCGAGTCAATCGCATTGGTGCTCGTGGGGTCGTCGTTGAAGCTGTATTGGTGCGTCAGGGTGGCATTGGCGACCTGCGCCGCCACCAGCAACGAGACCGCCCCCAGGCTCTTGAATATGAATTCTGAGGTGCTGATTGATATTCTTCTCATAGAATAGTTTTTTGCGTTATGTTTGGTTGGTTGTGGGGAATCGCAGAGTCAAACCTAGCCGAATCGGCCTTGGATGTCATGGCGCATGAAGCGGCCTCACTGTGGTCCGGGCCCCGTGGGTGGAACGGGCTTCCAGGCTGTTGAATCCGGCGTTCCGCCGGATTCCACGCGCACGCTGGACTGGCAAAGGCAGGATCGGCACAGGCCGTCCCTCCCCGGCCGGGAGGCCCTTTTATGTGCCATGACAGCCTGGCATAAGCTGGATTAGATTTGAGCATTCCCCCCTCGGCCTGGGGGCGCCAACGGCGTGTGCCTGCGTCGTCCGCGCCGGTCCGGGTGAGGCGGTTCACGGCACAGTCTTGAAAGCTCAAATGAAAACATCATCGCCTGTCTTGAACGGCCGGCCGGCCGCACGATCTGCCGGCGCCCAAATCGCCGCGGGATTCACTTTGATCGAGCTGTTGGTGGTCATCGCCATTATCGCCATTCTGGCGGCGATGCTGTTGCCCGCGTTGTCCAAGGCCAAGCAGAGAGCCAAGCAGATATCCTGTGTCAACAACATGAAGGAAATCGGCGTGGCCGGCGTCATGTATGTGGGCGACTACAACCAATATCCTGGCGACCTGTCCACGCCCAGCGGAGGTTCGGTCGATTATTATTATGTCTGGCCGCCGCGGTTGTATAACTTGATGGGCGGCAACCGCAAGGCGTTCACCTGTCCGGCGGCGCAGCCCTGGACCGCTTGGGACACCAATCTGAACGTCAACAGCTCCGGGCACGGCACGCTCGGCGGGAAGGGGCCCGGCGGGGTTTATGATCCCTACGCGATTACCGAGACATCCTTCTTCGCGCTCGGCTATAACGACTGGGGGATTCACTTCCAGGCCGGTGCCGAGGCGATCACCCGCCCGCAGCTCGGGTTGGGCGGGGATGTTGACGGCAGCTTTTTTCAAGGTCCGATCAAAGACACAAGCGTGGCAAAACCCTCCGAAATGATCTGGATTTGCGACGTTCCGTCCGTGCCGCAAACCGTCACCCCCGACTTCAACGCCAACACCGAGCCAGCGGATGTCAGTACCGCCACCGGTCATTCCGCCTGCCCGGCGAACCGCCATAACTACCGCACCGATATCCTGTTTTGTGATGGCCATGTTGAATCCCCCAAGCGAAATGACGTGCGCGATCCGGCCAATACCTTGTGGCGGGCCCGCTGGGACAACGACTATAACCCGCACCTCGAGGCGGGCTATTGGCAGGGCAATCCCTCATGGATCAACAATCTTGATCAATAAACCACAGCCCGGCTTGCTCAGCCTTTGGGATTCAGAAGTTGGACTGATTAATCCGCCGTCACTCCGGTGGCGCCCCAGAACACGAGGTAAGCGGTCGCCGTCTTGGCGACCTGAACGGAGACCAACTCTTTGCCTGCGTTCGGATGCACATCCACGCCGTGGAGGTAATGATGATCCCGCTCCTTCATCCGGCCGGCGGCGTCCCACTTGGGCAGGTTTTGCGCCAGGGAAAAGACAGTGGTGTCGCCGGCGGGAGCGTCGTAGTAATAATCCGGCAGCAAAACGTCGCGCTCCTCGACCGCGCCATCCGCGTAGGCAAGCTGGAAATGAAGTTGGGAGGGGCCTTCTGAGCTGGTCATGAACAGCAACATTCTCTGGTAATGTTTGGCGGGAACGGAGAAGACGAAGGAGCCGGCTCCCTGGACGCCGCGCCTCTGGAGCCCCTGGCCGTCCTCGTTGGAAAAGTTGAGCCGCACCAGCGGATGAACAGCGGTGGCTTCGAAAGTGCCATTGCCCGGCAGCGCCAAGGCATTGGTGTCGCCAATGGCCGCCGAGGCTTCACGCGTCAGGTAGCCGTCCGCGTGGCCGCCGCCGTCGATGCCCTGGGTCCAGTGGACCAATTTGCCGCTGGTGAGCGTTGTCACCGCGCGACCGGTGAGAACTGGGCGCACGTCGATCTGGATAACCTCGGAGGCCCGGAGGGAAAGAGTGAATAAGGAGCCGAGAACAAGGGAGCAAAGAGTTTGGATGCTCATAAAAATTGCGGGAATGACTTCCGGGCGCACGCGAGGATTTCCAGGTTCATAAAAGCCTTCTAATGGAGGAGAGCCGGCTGGTCAAGGGAAATGATGTTTCAACGGATGCATAACCATTTCCAGAGCAGAGCGACCTCGCACGCGAAAGGCCGGTTCAATTCAAGTGGAGGATCCCCCGCCGCAAGGCGATGGTGGTGGCCTCGGTGCGATCATTGGCCTTCAGCTTGGCCAGAATATGGCCGACGTGAAGTTTGACGGTAACCTCGGCGATTTGAAGGGCGCTGCCAATATCCTTATTGGTTTTGCCGATGGCGATGAGGTTGAGGACCTCCAGTTCCCGCGCGGTGAGCTCGCCATGGCTCATACGCTCGGCGAGACGCGCGCCAATGGCCGGGGAGATGCAGCGCTCGCCGGCGTGAACGGCGCGGATAGTATGAATCAATTCCTCGCGGGCGGCCGTTTTCAGCAGATACGTGTAGGCGCCGGCTTCGATCGATTGATAGATGTCCTCTTCGCTGTCATGCGTGGAAAGCATGATGATGGAGGCCTCCGGGAATTCCCGGCAAATGGCCCTGGTGGTCTCCACGCCGCTCACATCGGGAAGCTTTAAATCCATCAAGACGATATCCGGGCGATGTTGCCGGAAACTATCGATGGCCTGGCGGCCGGTGGAAGCCTCGACTTCCACGACCATGTCGGGTTCGATATTGATCGAACCAACCAGCCCCATGCGAACGACAAAATGGTCGTCCACCACCATGATGCGAATGGGTTTGTTCATGGTCTGAAAATTCCGCTTAATTTAATTGGATTGTCCGGTACGAGGCTTGGGCAAATGGTTCGGCGACGCGATGGCTGCGCCGAGGCTGACCGTAACGGCTATTTGCGTGCCTGAGCCGGGCTGGCTGACGAGGGAAAAGCGCGCGCCAATCTTCTCGGCCCGCTCGCGCATGTTGAGCAAGCCAAAATGCCCGCCGTTGGCGGTCCCGGCGGTTTTGGCCTCGAAGCCAGCCCCGTCATCACGAATCGCGAGCCGGACGTGGTCGGCTCCATAGTCCAAACAGACAACAATCTTTTTGGCGCCGGAATGTTTGAAGGCGTTGCCCAAAGCTTCCTGGGCAATGCGCAAGAGATTGTGCTCGGTCAGGGCAGGGAGTTTTTCCGGCGTTCCAATCGATTCGACGGCAACCACGACGCAGGTGTTCGCGGCCAGGGGGGCAGCCATCTCCTTAAGAGCGGTGGCCAGATTACTGTTTTCGAGGAGATGCGAGCGCAAATCCCATACGGAGCGGCGGGCTTCGGAAAGGCTGTGGCGCGCCATATTGCGGGCCAGCTCGAGCTGCTGGAAGGCGATTTGGGGCGACCGGCAGAACTGTGCCTTGACGGTGCCCAGCTGGATGCTGATGGCGGCCAGTTCCTGTTCGAGAGTGTCATGGAATTCCCGCGCAATCCGGTCGCGCTCCTCGAGAGCGCCCTCATGCCAGACTTTTTGTTGGATGATGCGGGTCTGCTGGCGGACGCGTCGATCCAGCATCATCGCCCAGGCCAGGCCGGCCAGCAGGATAAGACTCATGAAGCAGAGCATCCAGATGAGGCGGGGCAGGGTCCACCAGGAGGGTTGATGCAGCACAGCGACGTCAGCCGACGAGCGCAGAAGAAGCTGAACCGCGTCGGGCGGGGAGAGGGAAATTCCCGGGACCGAATCTTCCAGCGAGCGGGTAACGCCGGGAACCCATTTGTCCGACGATTCGGCGACGAACACGCCGGTCAGCGACACCTGGCTGCCAAGTTTGAGAGACCTAAAGCGCTCGTCCGAACGAGCACTTTCCAAAGTGGCCTTGAAAATAGAGTTGGATGATTGCAAGACCAGGGTTTGCCGTCCGCCGCTTTCGATCAGATTCATGAGCTCGGCTCGCAAGCGGACGAGCAAGCCATCAAAATCCTCGGGAGCATTGAGCAGGGTCTCGAGATCGGCGGAAATCGGCGAGGGGGGGTCGCCGTGAGCCACGAATTGAACCGCGGCGTCATCGAGGATGGGCACGTATTGACCGAGCGCGGGGTAGCCGAAGACCATGACCCGGTCGCCGGGAGCCACCGCAGCAGGCTGAGCGACCTGCACGCAAAGCCCAAAGCCCTGGTTTTGGATGAAGAGCGTGCCGTTGGGCTTTTGCAGGGTGACGACGCCGCTAATTTTCACGAGATTTCCATAATAGCCACTGGAGTTGAACTGGGCCAGACAGGCAATGGACGCCTCTTTCGGCTGCTGAGGCGTAGGCTTTTCGACGACAATATCCGCCAGACTCGAAACCGCCAGCCAGGGAACGCGCAACTGGCGTTTCATATTGTATCGAGAGTAGCACACGCCACGCACGCGCACGGTGGCGTTCACCAATTTCGTGGCCTCCGCCTCCTGCAGATTCTCAACGTAGGTCGCAATGTGCTGACCGTTCATGGCGAGGTTCAAATAACATCTTCCATTGAGAACGTTCAGAGCGGTGACCGAGCGGACGACTCCGACCACCTCGATCCAACGGCTATCCTCCAGGCCGGTAAACAATTCATCGATGGAAACCCGGCGCGGGACAGGCAGTGCGGCCTTGCCCAGGACCCGAATGGCCGAGGCGCTGACGATGGGAGCATAGTTTCCTTTGTCGCTGACACCATCCACTTCGATCTCCTGGCCGGCCGTGATATTCGTGCTTATGTTTCGCGCGACGAGGACGAATACTCCGTCGGAGGGGTCCTGAAAGAAGAGATTAAGCAGGCACGCATCGTAGTAGGTCACCACACCAGCGAGGTGGACGGGCAGGTTTTTCGCGGCCATTTCCGGACTCAAGGCACGGACCTGCCGGGCATTTGTGAGGGAACCCAATGCGGCTTCAGGAGCAGCCAAGAGGGCGGCGGGAGAAATGAAAACGAAAAATAAAAAGGACAAAAACCGCCAGCCATGAAGGCCCGGCCGCCGGCCCAACGGCGTGCGAAATGACTTGGGCGCAAGGTGGGTCCCCAAGCTCGGGCGGGGTGCGCCGTGGTTTTGAAACTGCCCGTGAAACGTTCTCATTTTGCAATTCACGCGGTTCCGCCGCAGGTCAGCCCCAACAGAACCTAAAAAGCCCCGCGCGGTCCCGGTTTTCTCGATTTCATAAACTTTAAATCGACACGACGCCGCGCTTCACGCCCTGCGTCGCGGAGATTATAGCGGATTCAGCGGGATATGGAAGCTGTACTAAAGTTGAGCCTGGAGCCAAGACTAATGCCTTCGTGACAGGTCTGCAGGGCGCAGGCAATATCAGAGTGGCACAGCGCAAGACAGTTCAAAATATTCACCTATGAAATCGATAATACAATTCCCAGTCCTCTTCGCCATTGCTGGCGCGGTTTTCACTGCGCCAGGCCAAACGACCAACGTCATTCTGCAGACTGATTTTGACGGAGACGCGGGCCAAGGGAATTATACCGGCGGCTACGCGTATTGTGTGGCCGGCACGGACGCGGGCAACCCGCTGCCCGTAATCGTCAATAATATTGGAGTGACGACGGGCGCAGGGGCGGGCGGCAGCTCGGCCTATGAAGTTTCGCCGGATTACACCGATCTCGCGTCCGATCCCGGATGGACGAACGCGTCCGCGTGGGATTATGCGCAGGTAGCGTGCGGCATCGGCTTTGGCCCGCCGCTGGCCCCGATCACGCCGACGCCGCTGCTGAGCTCACTCATCCTGAGTGCGGATGTTCAGGTCTCGGGATTGGTATCCGGCCAGTACGGCGCAAATGTTCTCGTTTCCAAGGTGCAGTTCAAAGACCTTAACAACAACGTCATTTTCGACTTCACCGGGTACGGCGGCTGGGTTAGCGCGAGCGGCTTCACTCACATTATGGTGCCCTTGTCCGCATTGTCTTATGCCGGCGACGCCAGCGAGCCGGCCGCGGATTTTACGAACGCGGCAGCGGTTGGCTCGATTGCCAGTTTCGCCGTGGAATTCCAGGTGGCTCAGACCGTCGGGGCCATCGGCGGCACGGGCGCCAATCAGCTCATGCCGATTTATGGTTTCACCAGCACGGGAATCTTGGCGGTGGACAACATCGAGCTGGTTCAGACCGGGAACACGAACACGGTTCCGGCTCCTCCGACGCCAACGGTGGAAGCGCCCCTATGGCAGGCCAATTTCGACAGCACCTTCCCCAACGGCTACAACTACGGCTTCAGCGATCGGGATGGATCGCCCGCCGCAAGCGGCAGCTGGTCCATCGATCCGACCGGCGGCGTTGGCGGCAGCGCTTCGCTCGAATACACGGCGGACTTTTCATCCTGGAGCAACAGTCCGCCCGTCAGCTATTCGGGCTTCGGCGTGGGCGCGAATGAAAACCCGCTTCCCTATACGCTCACTTCCTCCAGCAAAGCGTCCTATCGGGTTTACCTGTCGGCCAGAGTGGGAGGGGCCGGCGCAGGCGTCACGAATGTCTCCGGCCAGGTGGACCTTAGTTTTTTCACTCCAGCCCAGGAGGTGTTTGATTTGACTGCGCCTTTGGCGATTTCGACGAATTGGCAATCATACGTATTTGACGGAGGGACCAGCATGCAGATTGCCGCCTGGCTTACCGGAGCACAGCAATTGTTCGACCAAAACGTTACGAACGTCAACCAGATGGAACTGCAGGTTGCCGTCCAGGGAAGTCCAGACGTTGGCGCGCTGTTTGATTACGCAACGAACGCCACAATCGATATTGACAGCATCAATGTGGTGCAATTGGTTCCGGGACTTGCCCCCATCACCATCATCCAGACCAACAGCCAGACCAGTATCCGGTGGGCGGATCCGACGACCGGCGGAACGGCGAAGCTTCAGAGCGCAACCAATGTCGCCGGGCCGTATCTTGATGTTTCGGGAGCCGCCTCAGCGGCGGCGTCGCCTTACACGGTGCCGGCGGGCAGCCGGCAACAATTCTTCCGAACCGTTTGGGTTCCTTAGAGTCTGGGGAAATGGAAGAAAGGGCAGGCAGGAGGCGCGAGGGGAATCCGAAATCCTCGCGCGTTCAACGGGCCGGACGGAGCGGCGTGCAACCTCGGCTCCAAGAAGAAAATTACGGTCGGCAATATTTTTTGTCTTATCTACGAACGTCAATGTCTCTTAAAAGCATATTTGTTCCTGAGCTGATCCGACGTCAAACCTGGATCCTCGCCGGCCTCACCCTTTTCATTCCCGGAGCTCATGCGTGGAATTGCATCACGTGCGACCAATTTGGCACGTGCCCTGATGGCTCCTGGATTATTACACAGGACGTTTGGGGTGCGGCTACAAACTGGCAACAGTGCCTTTACAGCGACTCCCATAGCCGCTGGCAAGTTGTTGCGAACCTCAAAGGCCAGGCGTGGGTGGGGTCATACCCCCATGCCAGCGATCCCGTGGGCCAACCACTCAACAATGTCCTTAACGGCCCCAAGGCGCTCCTGGCCGCTTGGAACGCCAGTTATCCGACGGATCACAAATTCGATTTTGCCTATGACTTATGGCTCAACGGCACGACCTATGAGGTCATGATCTGGTTGAACTGGAATAATACCGCCCCCATGGGAGGCAATCCGTTCACCAACGCGGCCATTAACAACATTACTTACAATGTATACGAGGGGGCCGGAGGCAGTGGTCCTCACTGCATTTCCTTTCTGCCCCAGAATGGCAGGATGGATACGGCGACGAATTTTAACCTTGGCAGCATTCTGAGCTGGATCAGCAACCTCAAATGGAGCGGCGGGCCCGGCGGCTACTACTGGCAGAATCCAAATTTCGACAGCGTGCAGCTGGGCTGGGAGATTTGTGACACGTACGGCAGTCCGAAGACCTACACCATGAACTTCTTCGACGTATATTATGGAAACACGAATTCGACGCCTCCGCCGCCAACGGCAGAGAAGCCCATCTGGCAGGCCAATTTCGACAACACCTTTCCCAAGGGCAGCGGCTACAGCTTCAGCTTTCGTGATGGGTCTCCCGACGCAAGCGGCAGTTTGTCCACGAATCTGACTGGCGGCGTTGGCGGCAGCGCTTCACTCGAATACACGGTGGACCTGTCATCCTGGAGCAACCGTCCGCCCGGCAGCTATTCGGGCTTCGGCTTGGGCGCGATGGAAAAGCCCCTGCCTTACGCGCTCAATTCGGCCAACCAGGCGTCATATCGGGTCTGCCTGTCGGCCAAAGTGGGCGGGACCGGCGCCGGAGTCACCCATGTTCCGGGCGCGGTGGATCTTACGTTTTTTGTTCCGAGCGGCACGCTCAGCCCCTCAAACGCGGCGCCGGCAGCGGTGTTTGATTTGAATTCGTCCTTGGTGCTTTCGACGAACTGGCAGTCGTACGAATTTGACGGAAAGTCGATGCAGATCGCCTCATACATTAGCGGAGCGCAGGCGTTGTTCGACCAATACGTTTCGCGCGTTAACCAGATGGAATTGCAAATTACCGTCGAGGGCAGTCCGGACGTTGGCACACTGTTTGGTTACGACAACGACAATACAGTTGAGATTGACAACATCAAAGTGGTGGAGCTGGTGCCAGGACTTGCCGCGCGCACAGTCAGCCAGACCAACGGCCAGACCAAGGTCATTTGGGCTGACCCGGACCCGACGGGCCGTGGAATGGCGGACCTCCAGAGCGCGACCAATATTGCGGGGCCATACCATGGCGTTCCGCAGACCTCGCCGGCCGCGGCGCTGCCATACACCGTGCCGCCGGGCAGGCAGCAATAATGTTCCGAGCCGTTTGGGTTCCTTAGACCCGGAAGAAACGCAATTTCACCGGAGCGGGTTCCGCGGGGGGAATGGAAGCTATACTAAAGTTGTGCTTGGAGCCACGGCTAATGCGTTCGTGACAGCACTGCGGGGCGCATGCATTATCGCAGCAGGACAACGAAAAGCAGCTCAACATATTCATGAAATCCTTTGCACAAAGCCAGGTCCTCCCCGGCGTAGCCGGCACGGCTTTCACCGCGCTATGCCAAACGACCGACATCATTCTCACCTGCCTAGCGCCGAGCACGTGCGGAGTGCCAAGGCAATTTCCGGTCAATTCAGTTGCGAAGGAGCGCACGATACCAAGGACGCATGCGCTTTGGCTCGCATCGGTCCTCGCCACCTTCTGCGCTGCGAGTGCTTTGTTTGCGCAAACCGCTGCGCCCTCGGCGGCGGCAGCGGCTGTAAGGGGTGCGCCCCGGCTGGCGTCTGGTCACCCCTGCACCCTCTGGGACAACCAGGACGTGGCCGCCTACAGGGCTTCCTTGAGTACGGACCCGGGTCTGAAGGCTGCATTCGAGGAACTGCAGGCTTGGGGCAACAAGCGCGTCGCGGAACCGCTCAATGTGCCCGCGCACCAGCTGGCGGCGGATGGCACCTGGAACTTTCCCGCCTTCAAGCGAGGATATCAGGACGCCGCCGGCAAGTGGAACTGGGAGTGGGATTTCAACGGCACGCTCCAGCAGCGAGCGGCAGATGTTTCCAATCTGGGCATGCTCTACGCACTCACCGGCGACGCGAAATGGGCGGATTTTGCCAGGCAAACCCTCCTGGCGCTGGCCGATGCCTATGGCCATGGTCAAGGCAGCCCAATTCCCGATCCGCATGGCTACGACCACTTCGAGGCCTACGGCTTTGACGGTGGCGATATCGGCCTGTTTCTGGCCAAGGCATGCCACGGCTATGACCTGATCTACAACCTGCCGACACTGTCCGCCGAGGATCGCACCCACATCGAGCGCGATCTGATCCGCCCACTGGCCGAGCACCTCAAGAAGTTCTCGTTCATGTATAGCAGCCATGGGCGTTGGGGTATGGTCTGTCTCTATGGCCTCTTCGTCGCCGGGGTGACACTCAACGATCAGGCGGCGGTGGACCTGGCGCTCTACGGTCCGGGCGGCACCAAGGACCAGTTGACCGGCGGATTCATGGATTGCTTCAAGCCGGCGTGCCTGCGTGATGGCGTGGTCTGGGGCGCAGACACGAAGCTCGAGGAGCAGATGGCTGCGGTTTGTGTGCTGACAACCGTGGCTGAGGTGATGTGGCATCACGGGGTGGATTTGTACAGTTACCAGGACACGGCGATAAAGAAATCGTACGATGCGGCACTGGAGCCGGCCGCGAATGGCGAAGTCCCGCAGCTGCTCGCCCTCCCTGGGATCGACGCGTACCAATACGTTTTCCGCCGCTACCAGGAACCGCGCTATCTGCCGGTCGTCAGCAAACTCAAACCGGGATTCGCGCTGGCGATTGGAGAACATTTGCCATCGCTGCCTGCGGCGGCAGCGACTGTGAAGTGAGACCATGTTCGCCGCCAATGCCCAGGCGGCCACTGCATAGCACCTTGCGAAACCGCTGCGGCGCCTGTCAGTCCGAAAATGACGCGCCCACATCGGGAAATCGCACGCAGGACAGAACGCTTTCAGCGTTGATGGCCTTGTGCGGGTTGACGGCTGCCAGGTATCCATTGCGGGAAACCTAAAATGCGTTTAGGATTGGAGCACACCTCAGACCGTTAAATCCGCGGCGTTCACCGCGACCAGCCCGGGAGGGGCGTGATTAAATGGTTGGGCCAGGCAAAATTAATGGACCAACGAGTTTTTTTCGGCCGCGTGATTGACTCGAATTACGAGCGATGGACAGCAACAATCCTATGAAATCAATAATAGTTACCGGAATGATGGCGTGGTCTCTCCTGGCGGGAATTCAACTCTCCGCACAGGTGGCGGACGCGGTCAAGGAAACACCCGCGCAGCACGACGCCCGCATGGCATGGTGGCGCGATGCCAAGTTTGGCATGTTCATCCATTGGGGCGTGTATTCCGTGCCGGCGGGCGAATGGAATGGTCAAAACGACTACGCTGAGTGGATCATGGAATCGGCGCACATACCGGTCAGCCGCTATGAGCAATTTGCGAATGAATTCGATCCCGTCAAATTTGACGCCAAAGCCTTTGTAAAAACCGCCAAGGATGCCGGGATGAAATACATCGTCATCACCTCGAAGCATCATGATGGCTTCTGCATGTGGCCCACGAAACTGACCGATTGGAGCATCTGCCGCACTCCGTGGTGGCAGCGCACCCACCGCGACCCACTGGAGGAACTTTCTGAGGAATGCCGCAGGCAGGGGATCAAATTCTGCCTCTATCATTCCATCATGGACTGGCATAGTTCGGACTGGGGCCAGCGCCGTCCGTGGAACGATGTAGCCACGGGCGAGCCCGACATGGACCGCTACGTCGCCTACCTGGAAGGGGAGCTCAAGGAGTTGATCGCCAACTATCATCCGGGGGTGCTGTGGTTCGATGGGGAATGGGAATCACCCTGGACACCGGAGCGCGGTGCCGCGGTTTACGCTTATCTTCGCGCGCTTGATCCGAAGCTGATCATCAATAACCGCATTGGCAAGGCCCGGGCCGGCATGGAAGGCATGGACGCTGGTGCCGGAAAAGTCGGAGACTATAGTACGCCGGAGCAGCAGATTCCGCCCCGGGGATTTGGCGCGGGCGTTGATTGGGAGACCTGCATGACCATGAATGATCACTGGGGCTACAACAAACATGATGAGAACTGGAAGTCTCCCGAAACCGTTATTCGCAACCTGTGCGACATCGCCAGCAAAGGCGGGAACTATCTGCTCAACGTCGGTCCCACCAGCGAGGGCCTGATTCCGGCACCCAGTGTGGAGCGGTTGGCCGAGGTCGGCCAGTGGATGAAAATCAATGGCGCGGCGATTTATGGCTCGAGCGCGACGCCATTTGGGGCGGAGGCGGGCGCCTTCAGCGCCACGGAAAAGGGCGGCGATGGAAAACCGAAATTCATTTCCGCCTGGGACTGGCGCGCCACCACCAAGCCCGGGGAAATTTTCGTCGAATTGTTCAAATGGCCGGCGGATGGAAAATTCGTGGCGCCCGGACTTGAGAGCAAAGTGAAAAAGGCTTATCTGCTGGCCGGCCGCAAGAAATTGAAGGTGATGCAGGATGATGCGGGCGTGACGATTTTTCTGCCGGAACAGGCGCCGGACAAAATCGCCTCCGTGGTCTGTTTGGAAATCAAAGGTCAAACCCCGAAAGTCGCCAGCAGTGACCCAAACCAGAGATGGAGCTGGTCCGGAGAGAACTCAAAAACGACAGTTGAAATGATGCCCTTCAATTAGCAAAATAGACTTATGCCGTTCATTCCCGGCACAAAAACAAAACCGGACTACGATGTCATTGTGGTGGGTTCCGGCGCCGCCGGGGGGCAGACGGCCTACGTCCTGGCCGCCGCAGGGGCCAAAGTTCTCATGCTCGAAGCGGGGCGGCGATATGATCCATTGGCCGAGACGCCCATGTTCAATTCCAACCACCACGCGCCGCTGCGCGGGGTGGCCACGCCGGATAAACCGTTCGGATTTTTCGATGCGACCGTGGGCGGCGGCTGGCGCGTGCCGGGTGAGCCGTATCTGGTCAAACGCGGCGCGGCCGCCGATTGGGTTGAGGCCCAGGATACCGGCCTCCCGACGGAACAGAATTTTCTCTGGTGGCGTTCGCGCATGCTGGGCGGGCGCACCAACCATTGGGGCCGTTTTTCCTTTCGCATGGGCGAGTATGATTTCAAGCCGCGCCGACGCGACGGACTCGGCATTGACTGGCCGTTGGATTACCAGGATCTCGCGCCTTACTACGACAAGGTGGAGCGGCTGATCGGCGTTTTCGGCAGCAACGAAGGCTTGGAAAACACGCCGAACTCTTCGCCGGGCGTGCTGCTGCCGCCGCCAAAACCGCGCGCGTACGAATTGCTCGCCAAAAAAGCCTGCGCCAGGCTGGGCATTCCGGTCATTCCGTCGCATGTTGCGATTTTGAGCCAGCAGCAGGATCATCAGAACGTTCCCAAAATGCTGCATCCCAAATCGCCCGCGATGCAAAAGGCGCTGGCCGAAAACATGAGGACGCGGCTGGCCTGCATGTGGGCGACGCATTGCGGGCGCGGCTGCTCGATCAAGGCAAACTATCAGTCCACGACTGTTCACCTTCCGCCGGCCCTGGCCACGGGCAACCTCGACATCATCACCGACGCGATGGCGCGCGAGGTGAGCGTGGACGACGCCGGCCGCGCGACCGGGGTTTTTTACGTTGACAAAAAATCTCGCCAGGACCGGCACGTGAAAGCGCGCGCGGTAGTGCTCGCAGCGAGCGGCTGCGAATCGGGGCGCATTTTGTTAAATTCAAAATCCGCGCGCTTCAGCAACGGCCTCGCCAATTCCAGCGGCAAAGTCGGACGCTATTTGATGGACACGGTCGGCAGCGGTCTGGGCGGACAAATTCCCGTGCTGGAAAATGCGCCGCCTTACAACGAAGACGGCGCGATGACCATGCACATGTATATGCCGTGGTGGAAATACCGGGAGCAGCTCGCGGGAAAAATGGATTTCCCGCGCGGGTATCACATCGAGTTCGGCGGCGGCCGCGTGATGCCCGATGCCGCCACATTTTTCGGCATGGAAGGGTTTACCGGCGGCAGCTACGGGAAAAAGTTCAAGGAGGATTTGCGGCGTTACTACGGAACGTTCGTTTATTTTGACGGTCGCGGCGAAATGATTCCGAATGAAGATTGTTACTGCGAAATTGATCCCGACAAAAAAGATGCGTGGGGAATTCCAGTGCTGCGGTTTCATTGGAAATGGTCGGAGCACGAGGAGCGCCAGGCGGGGCACATGCAGAAAACCATCGCCGAAATCATCGGGGCGATGGGCGGGCGCGTGATCCGCCCGCCAGAGCTCGAGGGCCGGAAAGCGATTTATCCCGGCGGCTCCATCATCCACGAAGTCGGCACAACCTGCATGGGCAGCGATCCGAAAAATTCCGTCCTCAATCAATTCTGCCAGGCGTGGGATGTGAAAAATCTGTTCGTCACCGACGGCGGCCCGTTCGTGTCCAACGCGGATAAGAATCCGACGCTGACGATCATGGCCAATGCGTGGCGGGCGACGGATCACCTGCTCGAAGAGTTGCGCAAAGGAAACATCTGATGAACTCAAGTCAAACCAATCGCCTTCCGCGCCGCGAGGCCATCAAATGGGTGCTGGCCGCCTCGGCCACTTTTTCTCTCCTCGACTGGCGAGCTTTCGGGACCGCCGCCGGTACCGCCAAGGGTTATGGCCTGGATCCCAACTTGCTGGAAACCTACAATCCCGGCGATTTGTGGCCGCTGACGCTGACCGACGCACAACGCCGCAACGCGACTGCGCTGTGCGACGTAATTATTCCCGCCGACGACAAGTCGCCCGCCGCGAGCGAGCTGCACGTGGTCGATTTCATTGACGAATGGATCAGCGCGCCCTACGACGAGCAGCAGCGACAGCGCGAGACCGTCGTGAACGGCTTGATTTGGCTGGAATCCGAATCGCAAAAGCGCTTCAAAGACTCCTTTGCTCAATTGGGTGAAGTCCAACAACAGGCCATCTGCAACGACATTTATTTCGCGCCGAAAGCGGCACCGGAGTTCAAGAACGCGGCGAACTTTTTTTCCGTGTTCCGCGACCTGACCGCAGGTGGTTTTTATACCACACCCGCTGGCTGGAAAGATATCGGCTATGTTGGCAACGTGGCGCTCACCCACTTTGACGGGCCGCCGCCGGAGGTGTTGAAACATGTCGGGTTGATGTGAGGCAGTCTTTCATAACTGGGTGAGCCCCGGGATTCGAGGCCGGGCGGCTTTTTTGTTTGGCGGGGTGCGTCAGATGTTAGCGTGATAAATTGAGCTTCATAATGTTTCCTTGCCGTCTTGCCACCCGCCTCCGAGTGCCTTGTAAAGCTGCACCAGGTCCTGCGAGACGATCTGGTCGCTTTGCACCAGGGCATCCTGCGCCACATAAAGCGAACGCTCGGAATCCAGCACGCTCAGAAAGTCCGCCAAGCCGCTCTGGTAAAGCTGCGTGGACAATTCCTCCGCGCGCTCGCTGGCCTGCTCTGACTGAACCAGCGATGTGCGCCGGACTTGTTCCTTGGCATAGGCGGTGAGCGCGTTCTCGGCATCCTCCAAAGCCGTCAGCACCGTCTGCTGGTAGAAATCGAGGGCCCGTTCCTGGCGCGCATTTTGGACCCGAACATTGGCGCGGATGCGGCCCGCCTCGAACAATTCCCACTGGACGGTCGGCCCGGCTGACCAATAGCGGCTGGCATAATCAAACCAGTTGTTCGCGGAGATGCTTTGCAGACCGGCCATTCCGGTCAGCGAGAATTTCGGGAACAGATCCGCTTTGGCCACGCCGATGCGCGCCGTGGCGGCGGCCGCCTCGCGTTCCGCGGATTGAACATCCGGCCGGCGCTGCAGCAATTCGGACGGCAAACCGATGGGCACCGTTGGCGGAGTTAATGGAATCGGTTTTTCAGCGGACATTTCATCCAGCAAAGCGCCCGGCTGCTGGCCGAGCAGGGCCGCCAGATGATGAACCGACTGATCCAAACCCGCTTCCAGCGAGGGCAACTGGGCCTGGGTCGCGGTCAGCAGCGCGGTGCCCTGTTGAATGTCCAGCGCGGTGCCTAGTCCGGTTTGAAAGCGGTTGCTGGTGAGGTCCACAATCTGTTGCTGGACCTGGATGTTTTGACGCGTGATGGCGAGCCGCTGTTGGTAGCCACGCGCGGCGATATAATTCCGCGCAACTTCCGCCAGCAAAGAGACCAGCACGTCGCGCTGACTGTATTCAGCGGCTCCGATTTCCGCGTTGGCAGCTTCGACGGCCCGACGGGTGCCGCCGAAGATGTCGAGCTCCCACGCGGCGTCAAAACCGGCGCTGTAAAGATTGTAATCCAGAGGCACGCCCGGCAGCGGTGGAAAACTGTTCGCGCCATAGCGATTTCTCGAATACGCAGCGGAGCTTCCCACCGAAGGCCACAAGGCGCCGGAGGCCACGTCCCGTTCAGCGCGGGCTTCGCGCACGTGAATCTCGGCGATGCGCAGCGTGAAATTGGAGCGGGCTGCCACCGTCATGAGCGAATCAAGGTTGGTGTCGCCGAAATTCTTCCACCAAGCGGCAAGGTCAGCAGGACCATTTGTTTCGCCGCCCGCCAGCGGCGAAACCCATTGCGCTGAATCGTTCGTCTTGGGCGGGCGGTAGTCGGGACCCACCGCGCAGCTGGACAGCCATCCGCAAAGCAATGCAGTGTCCAGCACAAACAGGCAGAACAAGCGGGCAGAAAGAATATGTTTATGGACTATTGACATGCAGGAGGTCTGAGAAAACGTGTGGTGAGGATGCGCGCGAGCGCGACCAGAGGAAAGGCAAAGATGAAAACCAGGGCCAACGACTCGAAGCATCCATTAAACGCAATGCTGGCCCATTGGCGGTGCGCTTCCCGCAACATCAATGCCGTGGCGGCGGCAGTTTGCGACGATTGCGCTCCATGGAGTGAAAGGGCCTGCTGCACGGTCTGGACATAGTGTATCGCGTTGGGGCTGGTCCAGCCCACTGCATTGCCAAATATCGTTTGATTGCCATCGGTCTTTTGCTCGAGCAGCGTTTGCAACCAGGCGACGCCGATCAGCGCCCCAAGCTGCCGGTTAAAATTGAACAAACCCGCCGCCGCCACGTCTTCTTCGGCCGGCAGGCAAGTCAAGGCCAGCAACGTCAGCGGAATAAACTGGCAGCCCAGTGCAAATCCGCGAACGATCAGCCAGGAAGCGAAACCTGCGAAATTAAGGGTGGACGGCGCGTTGCCAAGATGCCACATCGAAAGGCCAAACAACAACATGCCGGTGAGGATGATGAAAACCGGCGGGAATTTCGTAAACCTAAGAAGAACGCCCACGGCCAAAAATGAAATAATGGCAAAGAATGTGCCGGAGAGCTGAACCAATCCGCTCACTGAAACCGGATATGACAGCACGCCGCCGGCAAAACCTGAAATGACATAACCACTTCCAAAGAGAGCGACACCCGCAAGCAAAACCACACACATGCCAAAAGTGAAATTCGAATAGCGAAAGGCCCCATACGGCAAAAAAGCCGGTCCGCCACGGGTTTCGATAAACGCAAGGACGATGATGCAAGCAGACGCGAGCAATGATGCCCAGACAATCGGCGGATATTCCAGCCAGCCATCGCGGTCGCCCTGTTCCAGAACATAAACAATCGCAAAAAGCGCCGTAACCATCAGGATGATCCTCCCGGGTAAAAACTCAGTAGGAGAGACCGATTCGCTTAACAATTTGCGTTTCCAGAGAAGCCACCCCCAACCGAGCACTCCGAATGGCGCGATTGCGAGATACGTATCGCGCCAATCGAGATGGTAGGCAAAGCCACCCAAAAGGGCTGGAACTACGGTGGCCGGAAACATGACCGCGGAAAGCGCATACGCGCCCTGCACCAGCGATTGTTCGCGGCGTGGAAAGATGGCCAGCAAAGTGCCCTGGCCGAGGGCAATCATGGCGCCGCCGCCGCCGCCTTGGATGAGCAGCACCGCAAGGAACAATGGATAATTGGAAACAAACGCGCCGGCGACGGTTGCCAGGACAAGAACGAAAGATGCCGTCAGAAATGCCCGACGCTGTCCAAATCGTTTCTGCAGCTTGGCCGCCAGCAGCAGCATGTAGAGTTTCCCGGCGTAATAGAAAATCGCCCCCCACGCAATTTGGTCGGACGTTGCGGAAAAGCCGCCCATCAGATATTGCCTCAAGGTAGAGCACATGGCGCCATTGACGCCGTCCAACAGAACCAGGCAGCTCACCGCACACAAAAATCCGATTTTTTCAAAACAGAAGCTGTCGGCGAACGATTCCGCCGATTTGTCCACGGCTGTGGCGGCATTACTCATGCGTCATTTCCATCTGGTTGTATACCGGAACGTTTTTTGCCGTGGAATCGCTGGCAAGATTCGATAGGGCCTGCAAATTGGTGGCCACCAGGCCTTGCAATAGTTCATTGGCCTGGATCCATTCATTCGAATAAATGTCCGTGGCATAAACCGGTTGCGTCGAAGGCGCTTGGGTTAAAGCTGCCCCGCTGTGGTCTTTGGTGTCAATGGTCACCCGCATGGATAGGCCAATTCGGAGCGGATATTTTTCCAGCTGTTGGTCGTCCAGAACGATGCGCACCGGCACGCGTTGAACGATTTTAATCCAATTGCCCGAACCCTCATCGGGCGGCAATAGCGAGAACGCGGCGCCAGTGCTGGGGGCCAGGCCCGCCACGTGGCCCTTGTATTCGACGAAATCGCCATAAAAATCAGATTTTAAACTGACTGGCTGGCCGATCCTGACAAACCGCAACTCCTTTTCCTTGAAGTTCGCAGCCACCCAAATTTGATTCAGGGGTATGATGGCGAGCATCGGCGTGTCCGGCGTGACCCGCTGGCCAACCTCAACGTTCCGCTGTACGATGTATCCCGTTTCCGGGGCGTGCACGGTGGTCCGTTGGAACGCCAGGTCCGCGTCCAGGACATTGGCTTCGACCTGGAGCACCATGGGATGATGCTCCAGGTCCGTATTGGCGACCAGGGCTTGGGCCGCGCCCAACTCTTGTTTGGCGGCCTCCAGCAAATCGCGGGCGCTATCCACGGCTTGGCGCGCATGGGTAATGTCCTCGATTGAAACAAGTCCGGCCTGCGCCGTCGTTCTCCGGTGATAATCGTCCTCCGCCCGCGACAGTTCAGTTTTGCGCGCCTCTACGTTCGCCTTCAACTCAACGACGTTGACATATAACTGACAGACCTTGCGTATGGTGTTTCCCAACGCTCCCTCGGCCTCCATTAATGCAACCTTCGCGTCACTGTCGTCCAACACAACCAGCGGCTGGCCCTTTTGCACGAGGTCGGTGTCGTCAGCGTTGATGGTCACCACCGTGCCGGTCACACGCGGCACTAAGAAAATTTCGTTGCCATGGACATAAGCGTCATCCGTCCACCGATAAGGAAAATCCAATCGAAAAAAATAAGCGGCGGCAATCGCTAGAATTGCCAGGAACAAAACCATAAAAGTAGCAAGCCGGCGCCGGCGTTTGGGAGGAGTCGCCGGCGGTTCCGATCTACTCGCGATGGGAGCGGCTCCCGCCTGAGGCGCCGGGCCTTCATTCGTGGAATCCGAATCTGGTTTATCGGCGGTTGTCATAGGCTTTTTACGTTGAACGGTTTATGCGCTGGCTGCCTGGTTTCCTTTAATCATTGGCTTGCGCATGGGCCGACACCGTTCCAGTTTGAGCCGTGACGATTCGGCTTGC
Source organism: Verrucomicrobiota bacterium (assembly GCA_049509875.1). Lineage (GTDB taxonomy): Bacteria > Verrucomicrobiota > Verrucomicrobiia > Limisphaerales > UBA11358 > UBA11358. Next base: position 80,214 of record JBEKZM010000007.1, read on the forward strand.
CCGGTGCCATCCTTGGTTGCGTCCTGCCGTGCATTCAGGACAACAATCGACCTCATTTGTGATGTCTATCAATTATAATTATGTTCATGATAAATGCAATGCCTCATCCCGCTGTTCAACGCGGAGGTCGACAACCTGGTGGCCGCCAACCACATTCCCGCCGGTCCGGATGCCCATACCTGTCTTTGATCGGCGCGAATGATTTTTGAGCGGATCGATTGCCTCCCAACGAAGCTTCCATGCGCGCGTATAATCTGATTTGGTCGCAAGGGATGCGTCCGTTGCATCCGCAGGGCGTTGGTCGAAGCATGGATCCGGCGCGGACCTTCCAAAGTGCAACATCCAAACAAAAACGTGGCTGTGTGGACAGCCGGGTTAAACGGTCGCCTCAAAACCAACCAGGCAGGCCCGGCACCCGGCATAAGGCGGCGCGCTAGGGCCCGAATCCGCGATTCATATCCCACAACGGATAATGAGGCAGCGCATTGGCCGGATCGCTGATGAACGCCTCGGTTTGAACTGCCAAGTCGCGCGCCCGCCGGCGCGCTGCGACGGCCACGGTCGTTCGGCCAAGTGGCGGAGTGAATTTGCCGCCGCGCGTGATTCCCGACGGCGGTGCGAGGCCAACAGACAAAAGCGGGCGACCATTTTCGTCCGGAAGGAATAGGCTCTGGAGCAACTCGCGGAGCGACTTGATCCTTTCTTCGCCGATCTGATTCTTCCATTGTTTTTCGATTTGTGCGACAAGCCTATGGTACTCACGTTGCGCGTTTCGGCCGCGCTCATTGAGGCTGATGATTTTTCCAATCGGGCGATGAGGATCGGAAGCAATCAGCACGTAGGGCTTCAACTGCCAGCCCACGCCACCGGTTTCCGGCGAAGTGCCGGTCAGCCGGGCAATTTTCCCCACCGGGATCGGCTGTACACCCAGGACTCGCAGCGCGTTGGCGCAAAGAGCCAGTGAAGTTTTCGATTGGCCATCGAACTCCAGCTTAAAGGCATACAATGCCTGGGACAGGAGGGCCGCCAGCGACAATTTTGTGCTCCCAAGCTTGGTTCGTTTGGGAAGGATTACCGTTTCAGGAATTTGCAAATCGCCAGGAAGCCCCTGTGGCAGGTTATACGGAAGCTGGTCAACCAGCGCTTGCAAGGAATCGCGAAGCTTCCCGATGGTGTCGCTGCCGAATCGGGTGACCCACCGGCGCTCGACCTTGGCCAGCAGTGGCGGCCAGATCGCTGCCGCCTTTTGGCCCTTGCCGGTGAGTCGTACGATCCACTCTCTCCGAATTCCCCGGCCGCTGCCCCAGCCGTCCCGGCGCTGGCCGCCTGATAGTCCCGGCGCGGACATGGGTGCTGCGCGACTCTGGTCGCGCTCCGGCTGTAGAATGATGAAACCCCATCGTTCAAGGCAGCCCAGCATGGGCCGCACGCCCTCTTTCGGCATCAACCAACGCTTCGTTAACTCGTCCACGGCCACGCTGCCCTGCTCCAGGAAGCGAAATAGATTCAGCCAGACCACCAGGGAAAGCCCGATTCCGGCGTGGCCACATTCGGCCATGAGTCGCTCGAACCCGTTATCGACTTCTATGGTGAAGGCGACCAGGACCTGGGAAAGCAGCGCCGGCAAGGGCCGTGGACTTTGGGCGAGGTGGTTGGTGGATTGATCTGGCATCTTGTGGCTTTACCAGGTACCGGTTAAACGCTCCGATGGGAGAAGGAGCGGCGGCTACATCAACATGGCTCCTCCCTGTTCGAAGTCTTCGCGCAGCATGGTGCAGATTCTCCTGGTGGCCGTGCCGTCATTCGTAAATTAATTTCGGCTCGTCCATCAATAGCATTCACCAGAGGCGCGTTTCGGTCAAGTCGATGAATTCTGATGATGCTTGGGAACCCTCCAATGAAATCAGTCCGTGAAGTAAAATCAACCATGCGGCCCAGTTTTGCGGAAGGCAAAGTCTCTCCCCTCTTCATGCGCTCGATGGACGCGGTGGACAACACTTGCGCACCGTCGAGACTGCCGCGTTGCAGATAGAACCGCAGATAATTGGCCATGTCTCGCGCCGACCCATTCAACCCAGCGTTGGGCCACAAGCCAACGTGCCGGATACGGCGTGACGCCGTCGGGCCGGTACAGTTTGGCCAGCCACTGCTGCACTTCCGGCGTGTAAGAATAACTCGCGCCGCTCATCTGCAGCGGATTGAAAATGTTTTTCTGCACGCAGTCTTCAAAACATTCGCCGGAAATTTTTTGAAGCCTTGAGCACGGATTCAAGGTCCGTCTGGAGCGCCGGGATGGAGTGCGGCCGCCATGGGTCTCCGCCGCCCACGCCCCCGGCATGCTGGACCAAATCACCAGCGAGGCTGGGCAGCAGGCGTTCTTCATGGTTCCCGCCATTCCTGGATCAACTTGCTCGTTTGATTAGGATTGTGCTGCATGCGAATCCGCCAGGCCAATTCTTCGGGACCGATTGTGCGAATGTCGTCGGGCAGTCGTCCGGCGCACCAAAGAACAGGATCGTAACCCCGCTGACCGCCATGTGCCCCGGCATCTTCTTGCGGCAGGTTCTCGGCGTCCTCGCTCGTGCCGGGCGCATTCCGAAACCAGGACCAAGCGTGAGCAATAGCCCAGTCGTAGCGCGGCAACTCTGCCGCCGGCGTTTGTTGCACTGTCTGGCGAATCTCACGGGCAAGCTTGGCCGGCGTTCCGGCGCGCGCGCGTTCGTTCGCGTGTTCCCAGAGTGAGTAACGGGCGGAGATGACCGGGACCTCGACCCCGGTGCCGTCTTTTACCCAGAATGTTTTGCCGCCGCCACCCTCATAGGGATAATACTGAAAAACGAGGATCGCGAGCAGAGCGTCCGCCTGGCCGGCAATCACCTCGTACGCTTTCAGCGCGTCGGGCGAATCAAACTTCGCCACGTCAAAGCCGATGACGTGGGTGTTGCACTTTTTCATCCACTTCCAAGTCCGCCGGGCGTGTGTGGCGAGCAGCTCCCAGCGGTTTGTGCGATCCATGCCGAACAAGTCCGGATAATAATAGCCGCCGCCTAATTCCACGAACCAGTCGTTCGTCGTCTGCGTGGCGGCAGCATATTCAATGGCTTCGGGGCACAGTTGCGACAAATGAGCAAAGCAGCAGGACCAGCCAAATGGAATCCTCCCGCGGTCGGGATTGCCCCAATAACTCTTTCCATCGTGGCCGCGAAAGAAACTCCCTTCGGCAAAATCAACATTGTCGCCATCGCTTTCAACGAAACACACGGCGCTGTGCTGATCCTTCCAGTCAATGGTCCGAGGGTCGAAGGTTCTAGGCTTGATAAACGCGCCTTTTTCAGTCCCCGCCATCAGCACCGGCAAGTTCATCGCCCAATCCGTGGCTGTCTGGATGTGTCCGCAGACGGTGGACATCCGGGTCGCTTGGAATTCATCACGACCGTTCCAGCCCAAGATGGGCGAAAGCGGTTGAAGCCACTTCATGGCGGCGGCCACACTTTCGTCGTCGCCATAAACGGTGAAGGATTTCTGCGCGATGGCCAGATCGCGGGCGTTGGGTTTGCGAGGATCCTGAGTGCAAAGAATATGGCGATTGAACTGGTTCCGGTAAGTCTCGAAACACCATGTTTGCGTCTTTTCCCGAACATCCATCAGCAGCTTGAGGCCGTGTCGCTTGGCTTCTCCTTCAAGGCTTTCGTCAACGATGATGCCGTCAAGCAATCCGGCCAGGCTGGTGGCAACGTTGACCGAACAATCCATCGCTGGACGATGTTCGTTGAAATCTCCTTTGGAATGGTCCCAGCGGTAGAGGATGTAGCCCTTGACAATCCCATTAGTGACATAGCGTTCCACCAGGTTCCAGAGCGCAAACGTGCCGCGCAATTCCAGTTGCGGCTGGCGCTTCATCAGCCGCACATACCAATCCTCGATGTCAATATTCTCCGTGCCTACCCAGACCATCTCATCGCCGCAGCCCTCATTGACTGCCTTGGCTGCCAGACCGGCCACCGACTGCGCCATCATCTCGCGCGCCGCGCGCGGTTCAGGAAACTCATTGTCCTGCACGCGAACCAATGCTTTGGGCATCGCCTGGACCGGCCACCAGCGATTATCGTCCGCCGCAACGGAAAAAGCCACTATTGAAAAAACTAGTAAAAGTCCGACGCGGTGCTGCAATAGCTGCGCGAGTTGGACGATGCGCGGGGTGTGCCGGTGGCTCTGGCCGAAAGGGATCTTGCAATGAAGCTTGCAGGCGAGGAGGGGGTCTTCACGCGTCCAATCTTTGCGTTGCGCTGTCATTTTCAGAGTGCTACCTAAGGCCAAATGCCAGAAAGGGTGACTGCCAAAATTAATTCTGAAAGCAAAGTGTGCGCCTGAAACTGCGTGGCGTCAATTCTCGCATTTGCGTCTGTCGCAGTTGCGTCGGATGGTGTCCGGTTCACGATTGGATCGCGTTGCCAGCACTGCAAAAATGACGTCTTTTTGCCGGCATTCCCTCCTTGCGCGAATGGATCATTGACCGCTGGTCTGGAAACTTGCTCGCATTTCAAATAGCCCTGGCCAGCCTTGGCAAACAACGGTGCCGGATCTTGTACACACTCAGCAAATATTTTCAATCGTTGACGGTTGACGGACCGAGGCGACTTCCGCATCCTTAACGGGGCAGGCCTGTAGCTCAATGGTTAGAGCAGAGCACTCATAATGCTTTGGTTCCCGGTTCAAGTCCGGGCAGGCCTACCAACTTCAATTCATTGCAAAAAGGGAGCAATATTCGGTTTCTGATTTTCGTTTTCTGGACGACCGCGTGTGAATCGGCACGAGGGTTTTTCACCGGCACGACGTTCGCTTGACCAATTCGGAGAAAACGTAATAACTGTGGGGCATGCTCAGGGCAAACGTCGATGGGTCCGCTGGGTTTCCACCCGGAGGAACCGTCCCGAAGCACTCCCCAGCCATGCTGCTCGTGGCGGCGTGGTGGGTGCTTTCGCTGCCCTGCTTGACAGTGGCGCAAGACCAACCAGCCGTGATCCTGCCGCCGGGCGTCAAAGCCGTGTGGGATTCGGCCAAGGCTTTCCGAGAGACCACTCCCACTCGTGAACGCCTTTGCATCAACGGGCTGTGGCGATGGCAACCAGCAACCGAGGACGCCCGCCAAGTGCCCACGGCGGCTTGGGGCTACTACAAGGTGCCCGCTTGCTGGCCCGGCTCCCAGGATTACATGCGGAGCGATTACCAAACGCTGTACCCCGCCCCGGGTTGGATGCCTGCAAAGTTGGACGAAGTTCAGAGCGCCTGGTACGAACGCGCCATCACCATTCCCCAAAATTGGGCGGGCCGACGCATCGCCTTGGATGTGGAATACCTTAATTCCTATGCGGAGGTTTATGTTGATGGCCGCAAGGTGGGTGCGATCCGCTTCCCCGCCGGACAAGTGGACCTTTCCTCAGCCGTCCTGCCAGGCGCTACGCACGTCCTGCGGCTGCGGGTGGTCGCTTTGCCGCTGCAAACGGTGATGGAGTCCTACGACGACACCAACACCGGCAAACAGAAGCCGGGCGGAGTCGAACGCCGCGGACTCTGCGGCGACGTCTGGCTGATTGGTGAGCCGGCTGGGGCGCGACTCTCCAACGTCAAGATTGAGACTTCGTTCCGCCAAAACCAGATTGCCTTCACAGCCGAAGCGCAGGGATTGGCGGACGGCGGGCAGTACAAGCTGCGAGCCCGAATCAGCGATCACAGCCGCCAGGTGAAGGAGTTCATCGGTCCAATCTTCACCGCGCGCGAGGTCAAAGATGGCCGCGCCATTTTCACCACGGCGTGGAAGCCACCCAAGCTCTGGGATATCGACACCCCGCAGAACCAGTATGACGCCGAGGTGTCGCTCCTCGACGCAGATGACCGGACGCTGGACACCGCTGTTCCGGTGCGGTTCGGCTTCCGGGAGTTCTGGAGCCAAGGCCGCGATTTCCACCTCAACGGCGCGCGGCTGTATCTGTCGTTGGTGCCGCTGGACAATGCCCAGGTGGGTGCCGCCTTGGCGACGTACGCGGCGGCCCGGGAAAGTTTCGAACGTCTCAAGAGTTTCGGGATCAACTTGGTTTACACCCACAACTATGGCTGCGAGCCCGGCTCGCATCTGAGCTTCACGGAAATCCTGCGCGCGGCGGATGACACCGGGATGCTGGTGGCGCTGACGCAGCCGCACTTCAGCGCCTACGATTGGAAGACGCCGGACGCCGATCGGACCAACGGCTACGCGCGCCACGCGGCGTTTTACGCGCGTGTCGCGGGGAGCCATCCCTCGGTGGTGGCCTACGCCATGAGCCACAACGCCACCGGATACAACGAGGATATGAACCCCCGCTTGATTGACGGACTGGGCGATGCCAGGGACCCATGGGCCGTCAACAATGCCAATCTCGCGTTGCGCGCCGAGTCCATCGTCAAACGCCTGGACCCGACACGCATCATCTATCATCACGATTCGGGCAATCTCAGCGCAGTTTACACCCTGAACTTCTACCCTAACTTTGTGCCCAGCCAGGAATTGGATGACTGGTTCGAACATTGGTCAACCGTGGGCATCAAGCCGCTGGTTCTGGTTGAGTACGGCGCGCCGTTTGGCTGGGATTGGACCATGTATCGTGGCTGGTATCAGGGACGGCGCGAGTTCGGCAGCGCCGCCGTGCCGTGGGAATATTGCATCGCAGAATGGAACGCCCAGTTCCTCGGGGATGCGGCCTACCAGATCAGCGATCGGGAAAAAGCCAACCTGCGCTGGGAGGCGCAGCAGTTCCGAAAAGGGCGCGGCTGGTTCCACTGGGACTATCCCTACCCGGTGGGCGACGCAAAGTTGGACGAATTGCAGCCGGTGCAAGCTGCCTACACGAGGGACAACTGGCGCGCGTTCCGCACCTGGGGCTTGTCGGGCAGCTCGCCCTGGGAGTTTGATCGTTTCTGGAAATTACGCGACGGATTCCAACCTCGCCGCCAGGATCTCCCGGTGGACTGGGAGAATTTACAGCGACCCGGTTATAGCCCGGACTTCATTGACCGCACCTACGCGCGCTTCGACCTGGCTTACCAGCGGGCGGACTGGATTCCCACACCGACCGCCGAATCGTTGCTCCGCAACAATCAGCCGCTGCTGGGCTGGATCGCCGGCAAACCTGAGCACTTCACCACCAAGGACCACACTTTCAATCCCGGGGAACTGGTTGAGAAGCAGCTCATCCTCATCAACAACTCCCGCCGGACAATCACATGTGATGTTTCGTGGTCGGCTGACCTAGTCCCAGCGGTTGGGGGCGCCGGGCACGTGGTGATGACGCCCGGAGACCAGACGCGCATTCCGGTGGAACTCAAGCTGCCGACCGACGTAAAGCCGGGCGAATATCAACTCACCGCAAGCTTCCGGTTCAGCACCGGCGAGAGCCAGGAAGACTCCTTCGCCCTGCAAGTCATCCCGCGTTCCGCCCCGCTACACCTGCGCTCGAGGATTGCGCTGTTCGACCCCGCCGGGCTGACCGGCAAATTACTGGCCGGTTTGGGCGTCAGCTGCCAGCCGGTGGGTGCCGCCGCCGATCTTTCGGGCTTCGAGGTGCTGCTCATCGGCAAAGGTGCCCTGACCGTGGACGGCCCGGCGCCCGTTCTCAAGCCCGTCCGCGACGGCTTGAAGGTGGTTGTGTTCGAGCAGACCTCTAAGGTGCTTGAGAGGCGACTCGGGTTCAGGGTCGAGGAATACGGCCTGCGTCAGGTCTGGCCACGCGTGGCGGACAGCCCCTTGCTGGCTGGCCTCAAGGCGGAAAACCTGCATGACTGGCGCGGCTCTTCCAGCCTGCTGCCTCCCACGCTTAACTATAAATTGAATCCGCAGTTCAATGGGGCACCCACAGTGAACTGGTGCGGACTGGACGTCACCCGGCTGTGGCGCTGCGGTAACTGGGGCAACGTAGCCTCAGTGCTGATTGAGAAGCCGTCCCGGGGCAACTTCCTGCCGATCCTTGATGGCGGCTACGCCCTGCAATACAGCCCGCTGCTGGAGTATCGCGAGGGCCGCGGCATGGTCCTCTTCTGCCAAATGGACGTGACGGCGCGAACCGGGAGCGACCCGGCGGCGGAGACATTGGTGGGCAACATCCTCCGCTATATCGACGCCTGGCGGCCAGCCCCACAGCGCACGGCGATATACGCCGGGGAACCCGAAGGTCTGGCCTGGCTGGCGGCGGGCGGCGTTGAAGTCGCGCCATTCAAAGGCGAGCCGCCCGGGTCCGATCAGGTATTGGTGGTGGGAGCCGGCGTGGGCCACGAACTCGAAGCCCAAAGTCCGGCCATCAGTTCTTGGATGCTGGCGGGCGGCCGCGTCCTGGCCCTCGGATTGGACCAAGCGGAGGCCAACTCGTTCCTGCCCGGCCACGTGGCCATGCAGACCACGGAGCATATCGCGGCCTTTTTCCCTGCTTTCAGTGCCTCTTCGCTGCTGGCTGGGGTGGCACCGGCGGACGTGCATAACCGCGATCCGCGCTCGATGCCCTTGGTCATGGGAGGCGCGACCCTCTTTGGCGACGGGGTGTTGGCTGCCACCGGGGGTGTTGTCTTCTGCCAACTCCCGCCGTGGCATTTCGACCCGAGCCCGGAGCACTTCAACCAGCGCCGCACCTTCGGGCGCAGCTCGTTCGCGGTGAGCAGGCTGCTGGGAAACCTCGGCGTCTCCGGCACGACGCCGCTGCTGGAACGGTTCAGCGAACCGGTGGCTGCGTCCCAAGAACCGTCCCTGGTGAGAAATGGTGATTTCAGTGTGTTCACCGGCACCGGCAAACTGTGGCTGGCCGACGTGCGTCTCCAGCCCATCCCGGACCCGACCAACGGCCGCTGGCTCGACGGCCTCTATGTCACCAAGCCAGTCGAGTGGGATGACCCCTATCGCTTTTTCGGTTGGTGAGCCGATAAGCCAACGGTCGGGACCGCCGCTTTGGGCGTTGGATGTTGAAGGTCTCCGCCCTCAGCACTCAAAGCTCCTCCAACAACGGTTTGACGGCGACAAATTTATCCACGCGTTGGTTGGCTTCGGTGACATCCTCGCGGGTCATTTTGACCGTCAACGGGGCGTAGGCGCCTTCAGAATTTTTGTAGCCTTGCGCAGCCGAGAGCTGAAACCATTTGTAAGCTTCGATGCGCGCTTCGGGCGCGTCGGCGGGCAAACCTTCCATGCTGGCGCGCTGGCAGCTTCGGCCCATTTGATATTGGCCGCCGGCGTCACCGAGTTTGGCCGCCCGGCCAAACCAAACCACGGATTGCGCTTCATCCGGAACGACGCCCTGGCCCCTGGCATACATTATTCCCAGATTGAATTGCGCGAGAGCGTGATTTTGCTCTGCCGCCTTGCGATACCAGGCCAGTGCCTGCACATAATCCGGCGCCGCGCCCGCGCCCGCGGCAAGATGCAGCCCCCGATTGAACTGCACCTCCGCATCCAAGTAATCCACGTCCGGACCTGCCGCCGCCGGCGGGGATTTTTTTGACGAGCCGAACATTTTACCGAGCCAAGATTTTTCCATGTTTACCAGCATGGGCTATTTCGACTGGAATACAAGCCGCATTATCGACTGGACCCACGCCCGGACATGTCTCCGCACTGCCCCCGGGAGAGCGGCTCTGCGAGCCGCAGCATCGTGGAAATTCAAGACCGCGAGCCATGCGCAAACCTTCTGGCATGCGAGGCTGCTGCGAGTCACAGACTCGCGCTCCGTGGGGAGCGGCTCTGTGAGCCGCAGCAGCGTGGAAATTCAAGACCGCGAGCCATGCGCAAACCTTCTGACGGGCGAGGCTGCTGCGAGTCACAGACTCGCGCTCCGTGCGCTCGGAATCCGGCAAGATGCCGGATTCAACAGGCTGGAAGCCTGTTCCACCCGATCTCAATCCTTGCCGGAATACCAGACGCCGCGTCGCCAGGCATGTGCTCGCAATTTTATTTCCAGTTCGTCCGACAGCGCCGCCTGGCTGCCGACACCGCAGTTTAGATCCGCCTGCAGCTCGTTGCGCATTCCGGGAATCACGGTGGAAACCGCCGCCGGCTTCAAAGCGAACTTCAACGCCGCCGTGGCCAGATCCGGCTCGGCGGACCCGACCGTTGCTTTTATCTTTTCAGTTCTTTTTATCGTCCGCGTCAACCGGTCGCCGGCAAAATAATGATTGCGGAACTCGCCTTCCATGAATTTTGTCTGCTCGGTGAATTTGCCGGTCAATGCGCCCTCGTCAAATGCGACGCGCACGATGACCCCGACCCGATTTTCAAGCGCCACCGGCAGAAACTCCGCCGCAGGTTCCTGTTCAAAAATGTTGTAGATGACCTGCACTGCGTCCAGCCAGCCATTGCGCATGAGGTCCACCAGAGAATTCTGATCCTGCTCTGGCGTGCTGATGCCGATGCCGCGCAGCTTGCCTTCCTTTTGCAACTGCCGGAGGACTTCGAGCGCCGTTGGATTGCGGTTCCACGCCCGCGTCCAAGTGTGGAGCTGCAACAGGTCGAGACAATCGGTTTGGAGATTTCGCAAACTGGATTCGATTTGCCGGCGAACGCGGGCCTCGGGGTAGCGTTCGGCAATTTTGTCATATGCGGAGGGTGGCCAACCACCGGGCTGCGGCGGGATTTTCGTGGCGACATAGATGCGTTCGCCTTTGCGCTCCTTCAATACGCGGCCGATGATTTGCTCGCTGTGGCCGTCGCCATAACCCTGCGCCGTGTCAATAAAGTTGCAGCCCAGATCCAGCGCCCGGTGCAACGCACGGATGGACTGGTCGTCAGCCTGGTTGCCCCAGCCCGTGCCGCCAATGGCCCACCCGCCGAACCCGATCTCGGAAACTTTCCAGCCCAGCCGTCCTAATATCCGGTATTTCATGGTGGCTCCTTTTATACAAAAACTTAATGCCCGTCAACTTAGACGAAGTTGCTTGTCTTAGCGTGACGGCGACTTGATGATGAAAAGGGCGCAATTAGATGTTTAAATATCTTTCGTCAGTCTGGCCAGCAAACCGGAAAAACGATTTTCGGTTTGGTTGTTTTTTACGGCCATGGCGAGCGCCTTCCGCTGGCCAATCAATACCACCAGCTTTTTACCCCGCGTGATGCCGGTGTAAACCAGATTGCGTTGCAGGAGCAAATACTGCTGCATGGCCAGCGGCGTGACAATCACCGGGAATTCGGATCCCTGGGATTTGTGGATGGTGATGGCGTAGGCCAGAGAGATTTCATCCAGTTCGCCGTAGTCATAAACAACGTCCCGCTGGTCAAATCGAATGGAGACTTCCTTTTCAATGGGGTCAATTTTTACAATCTGGCCGATGTCCCCATTAAAAACGTCCTTGTCATAATCGTTGGCGGTCTGGATCACCTTGTCGCGGGGCCGGAATTGCCAGCCAAATTTCTCCACTCCAGGCTCATCGGCTCGCGCGGGATTCAGTTCATTTTGCAGTCGCACGTTCAATTCCCGCACTCCCAGTGATCCCCGGTTCATCGGACACAACACTTGAATGTCCCGAATCGCTTCAAAATGAAACCTGGCCGGGATGCGCTGCTTGACGATTTCGAGCAAGGTCGCGGCGATTTGCTCCGGCCCATTCCGGTCGATGAAAAAGAAATCCGATTCATCGCCCTTGGTTGGGAACTCCGGCAGGTTGCCTTCGTTGATGCGGTGGGCATTGATAATGATGCGGCTGTTGGCAGCCTGCCGGAATACTTCGGTCAGACGCACCACCGGCACGACCTTGGATTCAATCAGATGGCGCAGCACCATTCCCGGACCAACCGACGGCAATTGGTCGATGTCGCCAACCAACAGCAGGCTGCCTTGAGGGGGCAAGGCACGCAGCAGGTTGGCCATGAGCGACACGTCCACCATTGACGTCTCATCCACGACCAAAAGTTCACAGTCGAGGGGATTGGCTTCGTTGCGCCCAAAGATGCCGGTGGCCGGCTGGACCTCCAAGAGGCGGTGGATGGTCCTGGCTTCGACGCCGGTGGATTCTGCAAGGCGTTTGGCGGCCCGGCCAGTGGGAGCGCAGAGCGAGCACTTTACCTGCTTGGCGCGCAAAATCATCAAGATGGAATTGACCAGTGTCGTTTTTCCGACACCGGGCCCGCCCGTGATGATGAGCGCCCGGCTGGTGAGGGCCAGTTTGAGTGCATCGCGCTGGCTGGCGGCCAGCGCCTTTCCCGTCTTTTCCTGACACCAGAAAAGCGCCTTGTCAAAATCAATGGTTGGGAAGGTGGGCGGCATACTGGCCATGCTCCGGATCCGTCCGGCGATGATTTCCTCGGCCCGTTTCAGGTGGGGGAGAAACACCAGCTCCTGCCCGCCGATCATTTCCTTGACCAAGTCTTTGTTTGCCAGGGTGCGATCCAGCGCTTCGGCCACGATTTTGTCCTCAACCGACAGAAGTTTGCCAGCCTCATCTCGGAGTAAATCCACGGGCAGGGCGCAATGACCTTCGCCGGTCGCCTCCGTTAGGACATGGCTCAAACCGGCGCAGGCGCGAAGAAGGGAGTCCACCGGGATGCCGATTTTCTGTGCGATTTGGTCGGCGGTCTTGAAGCCGATGCCGTGGATGTCCCTGGCGAGCGAATACGGGTTGCCCCTGACTTTCTCAATGGCATCCTGACCGTAGGTTTTAAAAATCCTCACCGCCCGGCTGGTGCTGACGCCGTTGCTATGCAGGAATACCATGATTTGTCGGATAACTTTCTGTTCCGCCCAGGCGTTCTTAATCCGTTTCCGGCGAGTCGGACCGATGCCGTCAACTTCTTCCAGCCGCGCTGATTCGGATTCGATGATGTCGAAAATCTTCTCCCTGAACTTCTCCACGAGCTTTCTGGCATAAACCGGTCCGATGCCCTTGACCATGCCGCTGCCCAGATATTTTTCGATGCCTTCCTTGGTGGTTGGGGCGGTGCTGTTAAGCAATTCGGCTCGAAACTGAAGCCCGAATTCCCGGTCCTGCACCCAGCGGCCTTCTGCCGTCACCCATTCACCGGCGCTGACGGATGGGAGCGAGCCGACAACCGTGATGTTCTCGCGGTGGCCTTGGGCTTTGATTTTCAGCACGGCATAGCCACTGTCTTCACTGAAAAAAGTAACGCGCTCGATCAGCCCGGAAAGGCTTTCGGCATGCTTGGCTGGCGGTTGATTCTGCAACGCGAACATTCTGGGCGGGCACAATGACAATGGCAAGCAGGGCGGCGCTGCGATGGAGATGGTTCAGGCGCGACGCACGGAAACGGTCCAGGGATGACCTTGCGCCTCGCATCGCATTGGACCAATTCTTTAATAATCCCAATGAGCGGCTAATCGTAAATGCTTGAGTCTCCATTTTCGTTGAGCACAATTGGCGGGTGTCCAAATTTGCAGTTGCGGTAGTTGTATGCGGCGTGCTGGCCTTGCTGGCGGGGTGCGCCACCTCTGACCAAACCTCGCCGCCGGACTGGTCGGCCACCAACGCGGTGGCGCCAACGAACAATCCGCCGGCCTTCAAGCCGATTCCAGCGATGGGCGAGACGAACGGGCCGCCCTTGGCTGGAACCAATCTGGCCGCTGCTGTGCGCACCAATGCGCCGGTGACGGTTCGGACCAATGGGGCGGGGAACGTGCGGACAAATTTTCCGCCGTTGATGAACACTAATCAGCTCGCGGTGAGCAATTTAGCCAAGCCGCACGCGCCGCCGGTTTACACGTGGACCGCCTTGAGGCGCTGGGCGCTGGAGCAGAAGATCGACCCACCGAATCTGCTCACGAAATCGCCGCTGGTCACGTACGCGGTCAGTTCGAGCCGGGGTGTGATGGTGCTGGCCATCGGCAGCCGCGAGGCAGCGTGGAACGGCGTCACGCTGCATTTGGGTTTTGCGCCGGAAATCATCGACGGCGAGGTTTATGTGCATGGCCTGGATTTGCAAAAGAGCTTCGCTCCTTTCCTCTGCAGGGCAGAGCCCCTTTATGGCACCAACCGCGTCATTGTGATCGATCCTGGCCACGGCGGCATCAACGCTGGAACCCTGGGGATCGGGGATCATCGTCCGGAGAAAGAATTCACCCTCGACTGGGCCCGGCGGCTGGAACCGCTGCTGGAACTAGAAGGCTGGCAGGTGATTCTCACGCGGACGAATGACGTGGATATCACACTGTCCAACCGTGTGACCATGGCTGAAGACCGGCATGCCGATTTGTTCCTGAGCCTTCATTTCAATTCCGCGGCGCCGGATCCGAAACCCGCCGGTCTGGCCACGTTTTGCCTGACGCCGGTGGGCATGCCGTCCACCATCACACGGGGTTTCCCGGACCTGCTGTTCCAGGGCTTTCCGAACAACGGTTTCGATGCGCAGAATGTGCAACTGGCGGAGCACCTGCAACGATCGCTGCTGCACGCCACGGGCATGGAGGATCGTGGCGTCAACCGGGCGCGATTCATCGGCGTCTTACGGGGGCAGCGCCGGCCCAGTGTGCTGATTGAAGCGGGCTTTTTGTCCAACCCGCACGAGGCGAGGCGCATTGAGAACGCGGATTTTCGGCAGAAGCTGGCGGAAGCGGTGGCGGCGGCACTCAGGTGAATTCGGAACCATTTAAGGGCGGAATGCGGAATGCGTCAACATTTCAATGCAAACTCGAATATCAGGACACTACGCCGTCGGTGAAAGCGTCGCGTACGAGGTACGTGTTACGTGTAAAAGCGGTGGCCAAGGAGTGGCAAATTTTTGCCTACCCGAAATCGGGGATGCCACTGTTGCCAATTTCCATGCTAGAAATAGAGCGTTGCCCGAATTAATGAACCTATGAAAGTGTCATATTGTACTTGTGGCCATGTGAATTGTGGGACGGGTGTTTGCAGCCAACAAAACTCATGTGGCAGGCGAAATTTGGGATTTACGCTTATTGAGCTGCTCGTAGTCATTGCCATTATCGCCATTCTCGCCGCCATGCTGTTGCCGGCTTTGTCCAAGGCCAAGCAAAAGGCGCAAGGGATTCAATGCCAGAACAACATGAGACAGCTCGGGCTGGGCTGGATCATGTATAACGGCGACTTCCAGGGCGCATTGCCCAGGAACGGGGACGAAGGCGACCAGCCCAGCTCGCCCACTCCCAGCACGGACCCTCAGTGGTGCCCAGGACGCATGGATGCGGGGAATTACCCGCAACCGACCAACGTCCTCTGGCTCATGGCCGGCCAGATTTATCCGTTTATCAAAAACGTCGGCGTGTACAAATGTCCCGCCGACCCAAGCACTGCTCAAGGGAATAATGTCTATTACAAGGGCGGCCCTGGTTCCTCGCGGGTGCGGAGCATGTCGATGAATGGTTATTTGAATGGCGACCCAGTGACTTATACTGGTTTTAGTACCGGCTTCATACTCTATACCAAGGACTCCATGTTGGCGCAACCGGGTGCCGCCAACTTGTGGTTGTTTATCGATGAAAATCCCTACAGTATTAACGACGCGTTTTTCATAAATAATCCAAACAACAACCAAAATCCCCCAACGGCCACCGCTTGGGAAGACTGTCCAGCCAGTTACCACAATGGCGCGTGTGGCATGGCGTTTTGCGACGGACACGCCATCATCAAGAAATGGTTGGATTCAACGGTGCTTAATTGGAACACCACTACCCACGGTGTGGCCGCGGGCCAGAATCCCGCATCCGACCTTGACTGGCTCTTGAACGTGACTACGGCCCACAAATAGCGGGTCGACTGAAGTCCAGCTCGAGGCTGGCATCGGGTTCTGTGATCACAGTCAGCCCTGGCAGGCTGTGCATGGCGAATTGGTGGTGCCACTTGGATCTGGCGGAATTGAAGCGGTCCTTGCCCAAAATCGGCTCCAGAGAAACAGCCACCGCTTCTGCGCCGGCGCCGGCGCACCGGAGTCGATCAGCCCGTTATTCTCCCCGTCAAAAATCTGACTGAAGTCATTTGCGATTTCGCGCATTCGAGAGTATATGATTACACGAAAGACATTTAAGAAAAGGAGTGTCAACATACATTTTCCTAAATTGTGCGCGCAGGGCGTTTGGTTCCTTGCTCATATTGCTGTGGATGTCGCACGCGGGACTGGCCTGGGCACAAAGCCGCCAAATATTGAGCTGGCATGTGGTTGATGCAACGCAGAACTTGACGCCCGTGGGTCGCCTCCCGGGGTCGCAACGGCTGTCCTTGGCCATCGGGCTGCCGCTGCGGAATCCGGAGGAATTGGGCCGCCTTTTGGAAGAATTATATGATCCTGCCAGTCCGAAATACCACCAGTTTCTCACGCCAGAGGAGTTCGCCCAGCGCTTTGGGCCCAGCGAGGAAGATTACGAAGCGGTCATCCGTTATGCAACGGGCCAGGGTTTCCAAGTAAGCGGGCGGCATCCGAATCGGACATTGGTTGACGTCACCGGCTCGGTGGCGGACATTGAGGCGGCATTCCACCTGACCTTGCGCGTGTATCCGCTCCCGGAGGAAGCGCGCACTTTCTTTGCGCCGGACACGGAGCCGTCGCTGGATTTGGCGGTACCAGTGCGGGCGATTAGCGGGCTGGACAATTACCGGCTGCCGCGGCCAGCAGGTCTGAAAGCCCGGTCGGTGCCTGACTTGGCAACCGGGCCCGGGGCTGGTACCGGCTCCGGACCGGGCGGTTCGTATATGGGCTATGATTTTCGGGCGGCTTACCTGCCCGGAGTCACCCTGCTGGGCGCCGGTCAGTCGCTGGGGTTGGTGGAGTTCGACGGCTACTACGCCGACGACATCGCCTCGTATGCGACGCAGGCGGGTTTGCCGAGCGTGACGTTAACCAACGTGCTGATTGACGATTTCGATGGCGTGCCGGGTCCTAATGATATTGAAGTGTCGCTGGACATCGAGATGGCCATCTCGATGGCCCCGGGGCTATCCAATGTCTTGGTGTATGAAACGGGCCCTACCAACAGCCCCAATGACGTCCTTAACCGGATGGCGACGGACAACGCGGCCAAGGAACTGAGCTCGTCCTGGCTCTACCCAACCGACGCCAATACCGATCCGATCTTCCTTCAGTTCGCCGCGCAGGGACAGTCATTCTTCAACGCGTCCGGCGACGCGGATGCCTACACCGGCGCCATCCCCACACCGGCGGCGGACACGAATATTACCATCGTCGGGGGCACGACGCTGACGACTAGCGGAGCGGGCGGCAGCTGGGTATCGGAAGCCGTATGGAATTGGGATGACGGAATCGGCAGCAGTGGCGGGATAAGCCCCGATATTGCAATCCCGCCGTGGCAGCAGGACCTCAACATGGAAATGAACCAGGGCTCGACCACGCATCGGAACATCCCGGATGTGGCGCTGACGGCGGATAACATTTGGGTGGTGTACGACAATGGGGAGGGCGAGGCGGTCGGCGGGACCAGTTGTGCCACTCCGCTCTGGGCGGCATTGACGGCGCTGATTAATGAACAAGCGGCAGTCAACGGGGAGTCGCCGGTGGGTTTCCTCAACCCGGCTCTGTATGCGCTCGGCAAAGGGGACTCGTACAACTTGTATTTTCACGACATTGATACGGGCAACAACGCCAGCAGCAGCAGTTCCAACCTGTTCAGCGCCGTGCCCGGCTACGATCTGTGCACCGGCTGGGGCACGCCGAATGGAGAGGCGCTCATCACGGCGCTGGCGCCTGACGCTCTGAAAATCATGCCCTTGGACGGTTTTGTCTCGGCGGGCCCTGTGGGCGGCCCCTTCAATGTCACCAACGAGGATTTGCTCCTGACGAACATGGGCTCAGCGAAGCTGACGTGGGCCTTGGCCAGCGGAGCGGACTGGCTGAATGTCGCTCCTGCGCAAGGCACGCTGAATCCCGGCGACGGCTCGATTACAGCGGTTACGCTGGGCAGTTTGGCGAATGATCTGGTCTTGGGCACCTATACGGCGCTGGTTTATTGGACCAATCAAGCGGATGGCGTCGTCCAGAATCGGCAGTTTACGCTGCAAGTGGACGATCCGCTGCAGATCACGCCCGTTGGGGACATCGTCTGCACCGGATACGCCGGCGGTCCGTTTAGCTTCACCAATCAGATGCTCACCTTGACCAACATTGGCACTGCCAGCCTGGACTGGGCGCTCAGCGGAGGCACAAATTGGTTGGAGGCAACGCCGGAGAGCGGCGCGCTGGCGGTGGGTGCTGGCAGCCAGGTAGTGGCCAGTCTGAATGTCCCGGCCGCTTCGAGGCTGGTGGCGGGCAATTACACGAATACATTCCGGTTTACGGACTCACACGACGGAGTGGTCCAGGAGCGAACCTTCGTTTTGCAATTGCAACCCGCGCCGGATTGGCTGGAAATCACGCCTGGGGCGGGCTTTGTTTCGACCGGCTTCGTGCGCGGGCCCTTTGCGATCAGCAACCAGATATTCCTCCTGACGAACGCGGGTCCGGCGTCGCTGAGTTGGGCGCTGGCCAACACTTCGGCATGGCTGAGCGCGTCGGTCTCTTCCGGGACACTGTCCCCGGACGGGACGGCCCAGACCCTGACGGTGAGTCTGACGAGTTCGGCGACGAATCTTGGGGCGGGAACTTATATAGGCACGATCAACTGGACCAACTTGGACAGCGGCGCCGTGCAGGCGCGCCAGTTCACCCTGGTCCTGGAGGACACGCTGCAGATCCTGCCGACCAACGGCTTCGCCGCGGCGGGCCCCAGTGGCGGACCTTTCAGCGTGGCCTCGCTGGACCTGACCCTGACCAACCTGGGGCAGAAGAGTCTGGCCTGGGCCATGGGCAGCACCAATCCCTGGCTCACGGTGTCGCCGTCCAACGGACTGCTCTTGCCCAATGGCCATGTGCAATCGGCTGTCGTTCAATTAAACCAGGCGGCGACCAACCTCGCTCCCGGCCGATACAATGCAACGCTGTGGATCACGAACCTCGAGCTCAATACCGTGCAAAGCCGCCAGTTCTCGCTTCAAGTTTGGGAGTCCTTGGTGCGGAATGGCGGCTTTGAAACGGGGAACTTTACAAATTGGATGTTGACTACGAGTGGATCGGGCAGCGTGGTCAGCAGCAACTCTCTTTATGTCCACTCGGGGCGGTATGGGGCAGACCTCTCGGGCACAGGGTCGCTCTCGACCCTCTCTCAGACCCTGCCGACCACGCCCGGACAGCTTTATTGGCTGTCGCTGTGGCTGGACGATCTGGATGAATTGCCTTTCAACGAATTTATGGTCGCCTGGGATTCCACCATCCTGCTCGGCGAAACCAATCAGCTGGCCATCGGTTGGAAGAGCCTGCCGTTTCTGGTGACGGCCACTCAAACAAATACCGTGTTGAAGTTTGCCTTCCGGGGCGACCTGAGCCAGCAGGGATTGGACGATGTGAGCGTGGCGGCGGTGCCGGCCTTGGACCTCCACGCGAAGCTTGATCAAGCGACGAACATTGTGCTGACGTGGAATACTTTGGCGGGACTCAAATACAAGCCGCAATATAAGCTCAAACTGGAACAAACCAATTGGTATACGTTTGAAGGTGACATCGTTGCCACGGGATCCACTGTCAGCATCACCGATGAGACCCAATCGTCGGCGCGAAGGTTCTATCGGGTTGAATTGTTGCCGCAATGGGCAGGGGACCATTGACCACTTCCGGATTGTCCGATGGCCTCGCTGGCACATGGCGCCAAACACGACGCCATGGATTATGGATCGTTTAAGACAAGGGGATAAAGCCAACATCCAGCCTAAGCCTGGCGAGCGCCGCCCATCATTTTACTCCCGCCGCCGTGAACCGGAGACGCTCATGCCGGCGTGATCCTTCCGAGTTGCTGAATGTTTTTGCCTTGTCGAACGCGAAACCAAATAGTAATGTCCAAAAAAAGTCAAGGAAAACAGGTAGCAAGCAACAAAATATAAATCGCCCTAATACAATGAAAAAGCTACGACTCATCGCCATTGCGGCGACAACGGTTGCCGCGATTTCCCATGGCCAAGGGACAATAGTTGTTAACAACCTTGAGAACACGGGTTTTCAACCCGGCGGTGCTGATCCGGGTTTTCCTCCTGTTTATTCCGCCTCTGTGACTGCCAATGGGCTGGTCTTCACGGAAGACCCTGCTGCTCAGGCTGGAAATCTTGGTGATCCAGCCGGCGGCGCGCTGATGGGGCTTGACTTCAGTTGGGCGCTTTATGGCGGCGCTAGTCCGGACGCCAGCATGACACTGCTTGCTTCGGCGACTACGCCCGCTGAAATAGCCGGCGATAACGTCAACTGGGGAGGACTTTGGGGGTCGGCCAATGCGGTGTCAGTTCTTGGTAGCGTCCCAAACTCAACTGTTTATCTAGATCTTTATGTATGGGAAGGAAACATATTCCCTAGCTTTACAACGGCGATCGCGGCTGGCGATGGTGTAGGCGTGACAGGAGTCTTTGCTAATCCCTCCGGTGGCGGAACAGAACCGCCGCCCTCCTTGGTTGGCATGCCTGACGTCCTTATCTCGGCACCTGAACCCGGCCTTGTTATTTGGGCACCTGAACCCGGCACCCTAACTCTCACCGCTCTCGGTGGCGCCTCGCTGCTCCTGCTCCGCTTTAGGAAGCATTAGAAGCCCCTGACATCACTTTGACGCGCCGAAGCCCAGCAGAAGATAGGCGCGTGAAACAAGTCGGCTCTTTTTTGAAGTTGAAAAACTCACGAATGTGATTTTATTGAATGCAATGAGAATTGGTAGCGCGCACGGGAATCGAACCCGTCTTTCAGCCTTGAGAGGGCCGTGTCCTAACCGATAGACGAGCACGCCAGCCACGCAAATCCTAGCGTCCCGCCCGCCAAAGTCAATCCGCTCATTGACGCTCCACAGGCTTATGACTCCGCGTCCTCACCCAGTTCCACGTTCCAGTAGGCCATGTCCACGAAATGACGCCAACTGTCGGGGCGATGCAGAGTGAGATTGACTTGCACGAACGGCCGCCACTTCGGCCGCTTGGGTTTGCGGATCAGGTTCATGCCCGCTTCAAACGGCGTGCGGTTCGACTTGCGCGTGTTGCAGGCGATGCATGAGCACACGATGTTTTCCCACGTCGTCGGACCGCCGCGGTCGCGCGGGAGGACGTGATCGAGGTTCAGTTCGCTGCGATCAAAGACCTTGCCGCAATACTGGCAGATGTTTTTGTCGCGCTCAAAGATGTTGTGGCGCGTGAACTTCACTTCCTTTTTCGGCACGCGGTCGTACATGAAGAGCAAAATAATTTTCGGTACGCGAATGCGGAACGAGATGGCGTGGACGGATTCCTCATTCGGTGCGTCGGCAGAAACATCGCGCCATTCCTGGAAGCTGAAGGTGCGAAAAGAGCCGTCGGGATTATCCATCACCACCTGTGCATGTCCTTGGAAGAGAAGAGTAAGCGCCCGGCGGGCGGTGCAGACGTTCACTGCCTGCCAGAGCCGGTTCAACACGAGAACATGTTGGCTTAACGCGGTTTTCATGGCGCGACTGAATGGAAATTAGCAAAACTACAATGGCTGGTCAACCCGCAGATGGCTTTTGTTGCCGGGTTGTCAGTGAATGGCGAAGGTTAAAGCTGAGGCTTGATTTGCTCTTGGAACGCGGGCTTAGCCCACTTCAATGTCCTTTTCACTGATGATTGGACGGGCGTGTCACCGCCTGCTATCGTCGCCTTAGTTCAACCCCCGGATGAAGTGCAGATGATGAAATGCCTAGAGTCATTGTGCGCCGTTGGCGCCCTGGTTGTCGGTTTAGCCGCGACTGCCGCCGGCGGCGCGGACAAGTTCCATGTGGTCGCGTTTTACACCGGCAGAGATGATCTCGCCCACATCAGTTTTGTCCACGAAGCGAACGCCCGGTTTCCCGAAATGGCGGCGACGAACCTGTTCACCTACACCGCCACAACCAACTGGGACGATTTGAACGCGGAATTTTTGTCCCATTACCAGGTCGTCATGTTTCTGGATACGCGCCCGGAAAAGCCGGCGCAACGGGCGGCGTTTCAGAAGTACATGGAGGACGGCGGCGCGTGGATGGGTTTTCATTTCGCGGCGTTTGCGCTGACGCCGTCGGGTTATCCGCAGAACTGGGACTGGTATCACCATGATTTTCTAGGCTCGGGTGAATACGTCAGCAACACCTGGCGTCCAACCTCCGCCATTCTGCAGGTGGAGGCGGCGCACCCGGCGACCAAGAATTTGCCGGCGACGTTCTTCTCCGCGCCGAACGAATGGTATCGCTGGAAAAATGACCTGCGAAGGAATCCGGACATCAAGATATTGCTCTCGATTAACCCCAAGAGCTTTCCGCTGGGCACCGGGCCAAAGCCCAACGAAATCTGGCATGAAGGATATTATCCGGTGGTGTGGACGAATGTCCGCTACAAGATGATCTATCTGAACATGGGCCACAACGACATGGATT
Source organism: Verrucomicrobiota bacterium (assembly GCA_049509875.1). Taxonomy (GTDB): domain Bacteria; phylum Verrucomicrobiota; class Verrucomicrobiia; order Limisphaerales; family UBA11358; genus UBA11358. The sequence goes on from JBEKZM010000007.1 coordinate 102,620, forward strand.
ACGAGCACCAGTACGATAACTCCAACCGGACGCTTTCGTTTACGTTTGACAATGAAGTGCAACGGCGGCTGATGTTGGACGCGTTGCTCTGGCTGGGCAACGCCAATGGCAAATGATGAATTGTTGAAACTGAGCACTCCCACGATCCCGGCGGTTGGAGCGCGGCGTTCGCGGCGCTTCGCCATCCCATATTGCGATGGCTTTGTATATCGAATCGGCGTAAACGCCGCGCTTCGGTTCAAGGATTCGACGCGCGAATTTATCGGGGAATGCACCAACCGGCCCTTTTCCATACCTCCCGGAGGATCGGGGCGAAAATCATGGAAATGGGCAGGTGCACTCGTCCTTTTGCTGGCAAACCTATTGGCGGGCACGGGCGCCGTGGCGCGCGCGGAATGGCCGGCCAGGATCTTCGCCCCATACATGTATGCCGGCACGGGCGACCATTTCAAGCTGACGGACTGCGATGACGCGTGCGGGCAGAAGTTTTACACGCTGGCGTTTATCATCGCGGATAAATCAAATAATCCCGCGTGGTTCGGCCAGATCCCGATGGAACGGCATTTTTATGCGGAACAAATCGCCGCCATCCGCGCCCGGGGCGGCGATGTGATCATATCCTTCGGCGGTGAGGGCGGTACGGAGATTGCGCTGGTCGAGACGAACGTGGACGCGCTCGCCGCGAAATATCAGTCGGTGATCGACCCTTATCATTTCACCTGGCTGGACTTTGACATTGAGGGCGACGCGTTGACGAAGCACCGCGACGCCAGCGAGCGGCGCAACGCGGCCATTGCCACGCTACAGCAGCGGCATCCGGGGCTGAGAATATCGTACACGCTGCCGGTGGACCCGGACGGCATTTCGGGCGCCTCGCGGAAATTGCTGGCGAACGCCAGGACAATAGGCGTGAAAGTCTATTCGGTGAACGTCATGGTGATGGATTTTGGCAGCCGCTTTTCGCAGGGCAAGAAGATGAGCGACGTTTCCATCGCCAGCGCCATGAAAGCGCATGAACAGTGTGTGAAAATCGATTCTGCGATCGGGATCGGACTTACGCCGGACCTCGGGCAAAACGACGTGAAATCAGAGATCTTTTCGTTGGACGATGCCGGGGCACTGGAGGCGTGGGGAGCCGCCCAGCCGTGGGTCTGCAGCGTTTCGTTTTGGGACAGCAACCGCGATTCCGCCGACCACAGCGGCAGGCATGGCGACACCAGCAGCGGCGTTGAGCAAAAGCCGTGGGCGTTTACAAGGATATTTCAACGATTTGCCCTGGGAAAGTGAGTGAGAAACAGGATTACTTTCCGATGCAAAATGTGCTGAAGATGGAATCGAGCAGGTCTTCCGTGGTGGTCTTGCCGACAATTTCACCGACCGCGTTGGCGGCGATCCGCAGATCCATGGCCACCAGTTCGAGCGAGGCGTCCGCCGCCAGGGCCGCGGCTGCCTGGCGTGCGGCAGCGCGGGCCCGGTTGAGGGCGTCCTGATGGCGCGCATTGATGGCCACCTGCAACATCTCGGCCTGGATTCCTCCCGACCAGCAGAGGTTTTTGATTGTGTCTTTCAAGGATTCGATGCCGGCGCCACTTAAGCAGGAGACATCGACCACCGGCGGCGGGGCCAGTGACGATTGACCGGCGGCCAAGTATTCCGAAAGGTCGAGTTTCACCGGCAAATCCATTTTGTTGCGGATGAGAATTCGTTTTTTTGCCACAAATTCGGCGAGATACTGCTGGTCCGTATCGGTCATGGATTGACTGGCGTCGAGCACGTGCAATATCAGTTCTGCCTGCCGCAGCGATTCCCGGCTGCGGCGGATGCCTTCGCGCTCGAGCTCGTCGCGCGCTTCGCGCAAGCCGGCGGTATCGATGAATACGACGGGCAGGCCGCGGAGGTTGGCCGTTTCCTCGATCGTGTCGCGCGTAGTGCCGGGAATGGGCGAGACGATGGCGCGGTCGCGGCCCAGCAACTGATTGAGCAAGCTTGATTTCCCGGCATTGGGTCGGCCAACAATGGCGGCCCGGATGCCACGCCGGAGGATTTGCCCCTCATTCGCCGTGGCGAGCAGTTCGTCCATGAAATCGATGCCGCCGGTCAACCGCCGCAGCAACTGCGCCTTCGTGTCAGGCCCAATGTCTTCGTCCGGAAAATCGATATGCGCCTCCACATGCGCGAGCGCGAGCATGAGCTCATCGCGCAGCCGGTTGATGCGCTGCGAGAGCCTGCCGGCGAGCTGTTCGTTGGCCGCGGCCAGCGCCAGCTCCGTGCGCGAATGGATCAAATCGGCCACGGCCTCGGCCTGGGCGAGATCGAGTCGGCCATTGAGGAAGGCGCGCCGGGTGAATTCGCCCGGTTCCGCCGGCCGCGCTCCGCCCTCCAGCAACGTGTCGAGCACCAGCTTGGCGGGCAGAACTCCGCCGTGGCAGGAAATTTCGACCGTGTCTTCCCGCGTGAACGTGCGCGGCGCGCGCAGAACGGCGAGCATGACCTCATCCACTATTTGGCCGCCGCGGACAATTTTGCCGAATTGGATGGTATGGGTGGGCGCGGCCGAGGGCCTCAAGGAGTGTTTGCCAGCGGGCTGAAACACTTTATCGGCAACGGCCAGTGCCTGGGGGCCGGAAAGCCGGATGACGGCCAGGCCCCCTTCACCCAGTGGCGTCGCGATGGCGGCGATGGTGTCGTCCTGGTTCATGGCCTGGTTTACGATTTACGATTGTCGGCGCGATTTTAATGAGCCAGCCCACCTCATTTCCTTTTCCCACCAACCCGACGATGGGACTCATGGCTCAGAGTTGGCCTTCCGCAAAGACGGTGCCGCTGTCTGCCTCACAAATGTCGGCATTTTCCGGTCTGGTTCTCCCCGTCGCGTCCCAGCAGAAAAAGGCGCGCCTTTTCATAGCTCTTTTTGTGCAGATAATGCAGCAAGGTCGGGTCCGTATGGCGGGGAAGGCGGTGGGTCAGCGCGTCGAGCTGCGAAAAAATGGGCAGCAGAGCCGGTTTGGGCTGCGCCGTGGGCATGGCTTTCACGCTTTCCGCGAGTTGCCGGAGCACCTGGAGCAATTCATTTTCCAGCGGAGAATTCATGGAGGGCGATCAGTGGGGAAAAAACTGCGTCAATTTACGCCACAGCCACGAATGTTGCAGATCCATGTAGCCGAGCAAATACATGGCGGTGACCGCGCGGGCCATAAAGGAGGTCAGGATGACCACGATCGCGGCCGACAGATAGACGCCGAAGGCGTGAGTCGGGTCCGTCTGCATCACCCGCGGGATGCCCTGATATAAAATCCAGATGACGCCCGCGAGGCCGAGCAGCCAGGGGATCGTCGGATTCACCGCCGCGCTGGCATCCAGGAAGTGCATGAGGAAAAGCGGGCTGAAACCGTAGGCCGTCGCGGTAAAAGCCTGCAGGAAGGTGAGTCGATCCTGGAAGGTCTGGCTGATTCTATAAATGAGGAGCGCGCTCAAAAAGACCATGGCGATGAACAGCACAAATTGGACGGCCTCAAAGGTCAGGATTTCCGGTTGCGAAAAGGGCTTATAGAAACCGAATTTCGGCTGCCATTTGCCGTGACGATGCAAGCCCCAAGCCTCCAACGCCGTACCCAGCAGGATCAAGGGCAGCAAATGAACGACCGTGATATAGGTAAAGCCCCGACGCGCCTGCGCGATCTTCTCCCAAGCCACGCCCGGCTCGAACATCAGAAAAAACACCTTAATCATTTCAGGAAAGAAAGTATCCGTTTTTCACGTGGTGACAATAAAATCCGCTTTCACTCCTCCAACCGGCGGCGTTAAACTGGGCGGGTGAAAGTAGATCTCGGCATCTGGAGCAAACTCATGCAAGTCGTCGTGGCCCTCGTGGCCCTGGCGGTGCTGCTCCTCATCCTCATGTACTATCTGCCGCTGATCCAGCAAAACGAGCAGTACCGGCGGCGAATCGATGCACTGGATGCGGAACTCCAAAAACAGCGGGAAATTTCAAAGCAATTGCAGGCGGAATTTGACGCGTTGCGGGCCGACCCCAAAACAGTGGAGCGGCTTGCGCGCGAAAAACTGGGCTATGCCAGGGCGGACGAAACCGTCATTCACTTTGAGCCATCCCCCACCAATTCGACGGGGCGATAAGCCGTAGCCGGGCAGCGGCCCGTGGCAGCGGACGCCAAAGGGGCACACCTCATTTGACGAATTTCGGCGACTCGCCGGATCGGCCGGCCGGAGTTTTCGTTCGACCCCAGGCAATGACCCTGGTATAATGGGCGCATTATGACACTCGACGACTTTCTTCTTGAGGCTGAGGAAAAGATGATCAAGACCGAACAGGTGGTTGTCAACGGGTTCGCCGGGGTGCGCACCGGCCGGGCCTCCGCCGGGTTGGTGGAGAACATCATGGTCGATGTCTATGGTTCTCAAATGCGCATTCGCGAATTGGCAAACATCAACACTCCCGAACCGCGCATGCTGGTCGTCCAGCCATGGGACGTGACGTCCCTGCAGCCCATCGAGAAGGCGATTCAGAAGGCAAACATCGGTTTGTCGCCCGCCGTGCAGGGCAAGTTGCTCCGCCTCACGTTTCCGGAGCTCAGCACGGAACGGCGCCAGGAATTCGTGAAACTCGTCAAGAAGCTGGCGGAGGAAGGCCGGGTGTCGGTGCGCCATATCCGCCGCGAGGCCATGGAAATGTTCAAGAAACACGGCCACGACAGCGGTGTGACTGAGGACGACACCAAGCAGGCGGAAAAGGATTTGCAGAAGCTCACGGACGACTACATCGCCAAGATTGACGTCCTCGTGGCCACCAAGGAAAAGGAAATCATGACGGTCTAGGGGATTTGCGGTTGCCGATGTTCGATTAACGATCGATGGAACGAGCATTCGATGGAGCTCGTCATTCGCAATTAAGCCGCTTTTCTGGACGGTACCGCAGAATGATTCGGCTTGAGTTGGCCTGGGGGGCACTTAACGATGTCCTTCATGACCATGAGCTTCTTTTCCAACCGCAGATTTTTCCCATGTTCCGTCCTCATGAGCCTGTTTCTAGGTCTGTCATGGGAATTTGCGAACGCCGCTGATTTGCCGGCAGCCCCGACCGGGGATTATCAACCGGCACCGGGCGAATTCGACGCCGTCGGCAAAGCAGTACTGGGACTGGTCCGGTCCAAAAACACCGCCCATTTTGCCAAGGACATGGGCTTGTCGGCCGAAGACTGGCGTTCCGTCAGCACTACGAACTTGACCAAGGAAGATGCGGAACGGATTGAGGCTTTTGGCCAGGGCGCTATTCATAACCGGGACCGGTTGGAAGCCACGGCCAAGGCGGTGTTGAGCCGCGCCGATTCGCTGCATCTGGATTTTTCCAACGGGGTTTGGCGCAGCGAGGTGGTTCCCCCGCGACAGATTGGGAAGATCTACCGGTCTGAATCGCGCGTGGAAAGTCTTAGCGGGCCGTACGTGCAGAATTTGGACGTATTGCTGATTCCGGGCGCCGGCAGCCACGGCGGGGCGTTTGGCGATTTTAAGTTGACCTTGCAGGGGCTGGAGAAATTTCCCGCCGGGTGGCGCATAGATGGTATTCAGTGGACAAGTTTTCCCACGAATCTGGTCGATTCGAAGACGTTGCAAGAGGTGGCCATTATGGCCAAAGTGGCCAACCGCAAAGGTTTCGACGCACAGGATGACCCCTCTTTGCTGAAATTGGGCGAAGCGCTCGTGCGTTTCATCCGCGGAGGTGAGACGAACGCTTTTCAAAAGGACCTGCTCGTGAGCCGCGACATGGTTTGGGATATGTTACAAAAGAGCGGACATCCGGGACCATCACGGAAGGAAGTGGATGACGAAATCACCGCGCGAAATCGCGAACTGGTCGGCGCCGCCATCGCGGCCGTGGAATTGACGGAGGATGCCGGCATGGATTTTAGCCACGCAGAAGTTAACATTGAATCCGCATCCATTGAGGGGAGCCAGTTCTCGGGAGGCTCTGGATCGCTTGATAATGCGATGGGGTTCCAGTTCAGGCTGGCGCTCTCCGTCAAGACCGACGGCCAGGCGAAAAATGGCACGCCGCTGGCGGGAGAATATGTGCTGGCGTCCAAAACGCTCGTGCATTATGGGGATGGCTGGAAGCTTGAGGATGACGTTCATTGGGAGAAGCTGCCGCCGGGAATGGTGGATGCCAAGACCGAGTCCGATTTGGAGTTCGAGAATTACGTGGCCAAGTATGGGACGCTGCCGTTGCAACGGACCGCTCCAGAAATCGATTTCACGACGCTCGATGGTGGGAAGAAGATAAAGCTTTCAGATCTGCGCGGCAAAGTGGTGATTTTGGATTTCTGGGCCACGTGGTGCGGTCCGTGCCAGCGGCCGATGGCGGATTTGCAGCAGCTGCGGGAGGGCCACGCGGACTGGCAGGATAAAGTGGCCATCGTGCCGTTGAGCATTGACGATACGATGGATATTGTGCGCCAGCACGTGAACCAGCGTGGCTGGACCAACACGATGAATGTCTGGGCGGGGGAGGGCGGTTGGCGATCCAATCCGGCAAAATGCTTCCGGGTGACCGGGGTGCCAACGTCGTACGTGATCGATCAGCAAGGACAAATCGTTTGGGCTGGCCATCCCGCCGGGGCGGCGTTCGGGGAGACGGTGGATGGCTTGTTGCGCAGGTGAAAATGCGGTATTTGGACAAACAGTGCGTCCGTTTTGCCGTTCGGCGGGCTATTTGAAACATTTCTGAAAATTTCGCTAGCCAAACGGGGGAACCTGGGCTTTATTAGGTACAAGGCATGTTGATACCAGACATATTGCCGCCACCGTTAACCTTCCTAACGAGGAACTCCAATGGATATACATCATCCCTTCGTAAATGAATTCCCCGAACATCGCGAAAGCATCCGCACGCTAAAGCTGGCGGATGGAAAGTTTCGCCAGATGTTCGAGGAGTACCACGAGCTCGATGACGCGATCTGCCGCATCGAGGAAGACGTTGAATTCGCCACCGACCAGCAGATCGATGAGTTGAAATTCAAGCGCGCCAAGCTCAAGGATGCGCTTTATATAGCCGTGCAGCGACATGAGTCGGCGTTGGTGACGCACTAAGCGTCGGCGCCCACCACATCACGCTGGGCGGCTGCCGCGCCGCCCTGTCAGGGCTCACTCATAGAGCCCAGTTTTCCTTTCTTTTTTTCCGAAGCGTCCAATCATCCGCCCGCCACCGGTGTGACCTTTGCAGGTCTGGCCTGCGCACGGAAATCGGCGGAATGCCGGATTCAACAGGCCGGAAGCCTGTTCCACCGATTTTGAAAGCACACTACGGGCCGCCGTTGTGGCAGTCAACGCAGGTGGGATTGTCGTCCAGGTCGCCGCCGGGATGAATGAATTTCTGGCCGGCGGGCGCGAGCCTGTTCAAGTCGGCGCCGGCGCCCTGGGCCAGGATGGTGTGACAGGTGTTGCAATCGTTGGCCTTGATGGCGAGCCTGCGGTCCTCCGTCTTGTGCTGACCGTCGTGGCAGCGGAAACAGCCGGGCCAGATCATGTGCCCAACGTTGTCGGGGTAGCCGGCCCAACTGGCATGCATTTCGGGGAAAAAGTTGTCCGCATAAATCTGCTGGAGGGTGGCGGTGGCCTCCTGGATGCGCGCGTCGCTCGGATATTTGGCCGCCAAGGCGGAAGCGATGGCATCGTGCGCCTCGCCATCGGTCTGATAGGGGCGCGTCAGCACATACATGGCGTTGGTCTTGATCCAGGGGATCGACGGGTTGATTTTGTCCAGGGCCATGGCCTGATTGATGGCGCGCTCCGGCGAGAGATAGCGATGCGAGGGCCGGGTATGGCAGTCCATGCAATCCATCGTGCGCATTTCCATTTTGGAAACGTCGTTGGTGAAGTTTTTGGTTCTGAACACCGTAACGTGGCCCTGCGCATCGGTCACGCGGACCCAGGGAATCTTCTGCCGTTCCGCGTCTGTGGCCACGTATTCGACCTTGTTGCCTGGCAGGTTGTGCCAGTGGATGCTGATGGGCCCCTGGCGGGCGTCGCTGCCGCCGATTTTCAGGAGCAGGCGGATGGAGTAGGGGGAGTTGGAGGCATCGCTCTGGAAGTAATTGAACGTGCGATCCAGGTTGCCGACGAACGATTGCGGCCAATGGCATTCCTCGCAAGTGTCGCGGGCGGGGCGCAGGTTTCTGATCGGCGTGGGAATGGGCCGGGAATATTTGTGGAAGGCCACCGAGTAAAGCTGGTAGGAGCCGGAAATCTTGGATTTCACGAACCAGGACACGCCCTTGCCGACGTGACATTCCACGCAAGCGACGCGAGCGTGCGGGCCGTGGTCGTGGGTCACTTTCTCCGGCCGCATGACCGTGTGGCAGGTCTCGCCGCAAAAGGTCACGGATTCGGTGAAATTGAAGGCGTTGTAGGAACCAATGGCTGAGAGCAGTAAAAACACGACGCTGCCGGTGACAAAAGTGATCACCACGCGCCGGTCGTGCGGGCGGTTGAGATCAATCTGCAACGAGGTGGGGCCGCTGCCGTGCGCACGGCGGCGCCGTTCAAGCCATGCGCCGCCAAAGGTGAGCGCGAGGCCGCCTATCAAAAAGGCCGGCACACCCATGTAGGTCAAAATGCTGACGTAGGGGTTCGCGAATTTGGCGAGGGCGTCGAGGGTGAAGAGGAGCAAAAAGGAAAACAACGCGCCGATGGCCACGACGATGCCAATGAAACTGATCCAGTTGCGGAACAACGACGGCGATTTTTGCAGGTTGGCGGGTTTCATTGACAGGGGTGCTCACGGTTGAGGGGATGATCGATTGGACCTTTAATACCGGCTGCCGGGTGCGACCATGAATAAACACCCGGCAGCCCGAACCATGTTCAAACCAAATTGTTTACTTTTTCAATCCTCGAACGTAGGCGACCAGCGCCTTGATTTCATCGTCGGACAAAGTGTCGAAGGGCTTCATCAAGGTTTTGTCTTCCGGGGATTTGAGACCTTCCTTGATGGCCTTGAAGGCGGCATCATCCTTGAGGTTGGCCTGCACGGTGGCATCCGTAAAATCCTTGGCGCCCAGTTTTTGGCCCATCTTCGTGTCGCCTTTGCCTTCGGCGCCGTGGCATTTGGCGCAGAGGTTGTCCCAATTTTCCTTGGCTTCGGCGGCCTTGGCGGAGGAGAGCGCGGCAGCGAGGCCAAACAAGGTGACGAACAGGAGTATTTTTTTCATCGTTTCTTTTGGTTGTTTGTTGTTATTCATGTTGGGCCGATGTGTGGCACCGGATCGGGTGCATGATCGGTTACCGGTGAGAATACGACTAACCGGAACTTGTGCAATCATTGTCATTTTTTGATAAGTCGTTTGCCTGGCGCAGTTGGTGCGCCGCCGCGCCGGCCCGGTCTATTCGGTGGCAAGGCGAAGGCTGGTGAACGCTGCGCTGGCGGGGGACATCTTACTCAACCGGCGTGTCCAGAAATTCCCGGGCGGCGGCGTATTCTGTATCGGGCACCTGGACGCGAATGCCGCCGATCGCCAGCGAGTAGCCATCCATGCTCAGAGCGGCGAGTTCGTCGGCGACGAAGGGATGAAAGCCGGCGGTTTCCAAGCGGGAGCGGACCAACTGCGCGTCGGCGGGGCTGAAGGCTTTGTAGAGGGTGACAAGATTCATTTTCCATTCTCCGGTTTGACTTCCGCAAAAACCAGCACGCCGGCGCCGGTCTGCACTGTGCTCTGCACCTGGGCTTCAACTTGCTGTCCTACCAGCGGTTGGCCGTTGGTGACAATGACCATGGTGCCGTCGGGCAGGTAGCCGATGCCCTGGCCCTTGTCGCGCCCTTCGCGGACGAGCTTGAGATGCACCGTATCGCCGGGGACCATCGCCGTCTTCATGAGCAGGGCGACCTCACGCAGATTGATGGTGACGACGTTTTGCAGGGCGGCGACCTTGGCCAGGTTGGCGTCGCTGGTGAAGAGCCTGGCATTGAGATTGCGGGCCAGGCGCACGAGTTTGGCGTCCACGCTTTTTTCGTCCGGGAAATCACCATCATGGATCCGGACTTCCATCTTGGCGTTCTGGCGAAGGCGGTTCAGCATTTCAAAACCGCGCCGGCCGCGCGAGCGCTTGATATCGTCGGCGGAATCGGCGATTTGTTGCAATTCGAGTAGGACGAACCGCGGCACGACAATCAGCCCCTCGATCAGGCGGGTTTCGATGAGGTCGGCAATGCGCCCGTCAATGATAACGCTGGTGTCGAGCAACAGGAGATTGTCGGGTTTGTTTTGGGGCGAGAAACGCACATAGGGAATAATGAGGGAGAAATCCTCCTTGTTGCTGCGCATGGCCAGCACCATGCCGATGTAGCCGAAACTGACGAAAAGCCCGATCCGGATGAGTTGGCGGGTATTGGCGTCGGCGCCTTCAAACAGGCCGGAATGGTCCACCAGGAGGGCGACCAGCGAGCCGAGCAGCAGGCCAAAGGTGGTCGCGGAAAAGGCGCGGAGCGAGAAGCCCTTCAGCATCTCATCGACCGCGATGAGGAGGCCTCCGAAGCCGAAGCCGACGGCGATGCCGAGGAGGCCGTTATGGGCCACGCCGACGAAACTCTCCGCCTGGCTGATGGCAAAACCAGCGATGACGCAAAGGCTGAGAAAGAGAATTCTAATGGGCCATAGCTGTTTCATTGGTGGCTAACTTTGGGTTCGAGGGTGACGGGCTTGGGCGGGTTCGGGTTGGGGGC
>JBEKZM010000070.1:0-34993 GCA_049509875.1 Verrucomicrobiota bacterium
GCCTCGACCTGGCCAGTGCGGAGCGGGAAGCGCTCCCGCTGCTCGCCGAGGATCTGGCCCAGAACATTAGCGAGATGTTGACGGAAGGGGCCTGGTGATTTATAAAACTTTTGTTTGAAGTCTCCACTCGGATCAAGAAACAACAGTCCAAAGTCATAATCATGAAAATCAAACTAAGAGAAATCACGTCCCTGGTCATCGTCGCTGCAGCTCTGGCTACCGGACCCGCCATCAGCCGGGGGGCCGATCCCACCAATCCTCCGGTCAACGCCACCCCGGTCCACCCACACGGCATGCCCTTCCGCGGCAAGGTCGTCGCCGTGGATACCAATGCCATGACCTTCACGGCCGGCGCCACGACGTTTACCATCAGTTCCACGACCAAGATCGTGAAGAATGCCAAGCCGGCCGTGCTCGCGGATATCAACGCCGGAGAGACCGTTTTCGTGTTCTACAAGAAAGACGATGACGGCAAGGCGACGGCCATCTCAGTGAGAGTGGCCCCGCCGAAGCGGGAAGCACCGCCAGCGCCGCCGGCAGCGCCAGCGGCGCCAGCACCGGCAACCGGGCAGCAGTAAACGGGGTCAGATTTACTTCACTCGCCGCGCCGGGTTTCCCCGAAGCGGCGATTTTCCGTAGAATCCGCCGTTCATTTTGCGCCCTGATCGATCCAGGCGCGGATCAACCCCACTTGTTCGGCCGTCAGCGGTTTGGGGGGCGGTGACATGGGCCGCTGGCGCGGAGGAAACTGGCCGGGACCGTTTGTGCCGGGCGCACCCTCCGGGCCGCCGGGCGGCGGTCCTCCGGGCCCATCCATGGGCGGCGGTCCTCCAGGTCCGGTCATCGGGGGCGGACCTCCCGGTCCTCCCGGCGGGGGCCCGCCCGCTTCAGGCCCGCCGAGAGGCGCCATGGCCGGAGCATTGGTGCCCATGGGGCGGGGACGGCGCGGTTTGGGCGGCATGGCCGTTTGTGGATCAAGTTGTGAGACCGCTTTGACGATCAGGCTGTTGGCGCTGTCGCCTGCAGTGAGGACGGGTCCGTCTTTGGACCCCTTCAACACGCCGTCCAAGGAGTCCAGCCGGAGTTGGCCGCGAGCGCGGTCGCCACTGTGGCAACGGACGCACGAGGCCTTGAAAATCGGCGTGATGTCCCGGTCAAAGGTGACGCCCGCGACGGTGGCTGCCGGCGGGAGCTTGCTCCAATCCACCGGGGCGGCGGACATTTGCACCGCCGTCAGGCCGGCGGCTGCGATAAGTATTATCTTCATTAGGGATTTGGTTGGCTAATTACAATTCCGCGCAAACACTGCCTGAAGCCGCCGGCAAAGGCCAGAATTTTATTCGCCGCCGTGGGCGCCGCCATTGCCGCCGCCGTTCTTCTTTTCCCAGGCGCGCCGTTGTTTTTCGGGCAAAGTTTTGTCCACCACGGCGTAATAAGTCTGGTCGCCGAACTGGCGGTTGACTTCACGCTCCAGCGCCAGCGACGGAGTGACGCTGAAACGGCTGTGGGTTTCGATGACGATCGATCCGCCTTCCGGCCGCAGGAAACAGAGGAAGAGAGGGCATTTTCCGGCGTGCGCGGAAACCAGGGATTGGGCTTTGAGCATGTCGTCGGGCTGGAGATGGGCCGCCGCCATGCGGAAATGGATTTGCCGGGTGAAATTCCTGGCCGCGTCCTCGAGCTGCATGATGTCCTGGGGGAATATTTTCGGCTTGTCCTCGCCGGTGCTGACTTCCCCGACCACCAGAATGGCCTGGTTCACTTCGAGCAGCGGGCGGAGTTTTTCGTAATCGTTCATCACGAGCAACTGGACCGAGCCATCGAGATCCTCGAGCGTGACCATCGCATACGGTTTGCCCGATTTTTTTGAGACGCCGTGGTTCACCGCGGCGATCATGCCGCCAATCCGGGTCATGCTGCGGTTGGGCGCCTCGGCGAGCGTGGCGGTGGTGTGGAGCGAGTATTTTTGCAGCAGCGGCGCCAGGGGGGTGAGGGGGTGGCCGGAGATATAAAATCCGAGCAACTCCTTTTCGTGGGCCAGCAGTTCGTGCTGCGGCCATTCCGGGAGGTTGCCGAGGACTTCGGGCGCGTCGGTTTTTTTTTCCTCAAAGGTGTCAAAGAACGAGCTCTGGCCTTTTTGTTTGTCCGAGAGAATGCCGGCAGCGCGCGTAAGGGCCTGGTCGATTTGCGCAAACAGGCCGGCCCGGGTCTGGCCAAAGGCATCGCAGGCGCCCGCCTTGATGAGCCCTTCCAGGGTCTTGCGATTGACCGTGCGGCCATCGACGCGTTCGCACAATTCCGGGAGTGAATGAAATTTTCCATGTTCGCTCCGGGCCTTGAGGATGGATTCCACGGCCACTTCGCCCACGCCTTTGATCGCGGCCAGGCCGAAGCGAATCACGCGTTCTTCCGCCGCCCCTTCGGTTGAAGGCGGGGCTGAAACTCCATTTCGAGCCGCCGTTTTTCCGGGCGCACGGCCACCGGCCAGCGCGGGGGCAAAATACATCTCGCTTTCGTTCACGTCCGGGCCGAGCACCTCGATGCCAACCGCGCGGGCCTCGGCGATGTACTCGCTCAACTTGTCGGTATCCGAGACGTCGTTGGTCATCATCGCGCAGTAGAATTCAACCGGAAAGTTCGCCTTGAGATACGCGGTCTGATACGCCACGACGGCATAGGCGGCCGCGTGGGATTTGTTGAAGCCGTAGCCGGCGAATTTTTCCAGCAGATCGAAAATCTCGTTGGCTTTGGCCTTGGAAATCTGATTTAGCTCGTGGCAGCCCTTGACAAAAATGTCGCGGTGCTTGGCCATTTCCTCAAGCTTTTTCTTGCCCATGGCGCGCCGCAGCAGGTCCGCGCCGCCGAGCGAGTAGCCGCCCAGAATTTGCGCCGCCTGCATCACCTGTTCCTGATAGATGAGGATGCCGTAGGTTTCCTTGGAAATCGATTCCAGCAGGGGATGCGCGTATTCTATTTTCACCTCGCCATGGCGGCGTTTGATGAAGTCCGGAATCAGGTCCATCGGCCCCGGACGGTAGAGCGCCACCAGCGCCGTGATGTGCTCGACCGAGCTGATCTGGAATTTTTTGCACAGGTCGCGCATGCCGCCGGATTCCAACTGGAAGACTCCGAGCGTTTCCGCGCGGTTCAGCAGATCGTAGGTTTTTTGGTCGTCGAGCGGCAGATGATCGATATCGATCGTGATGCCCTGGGTGCGCCTGACCATTTCGCAGGTGTTCCGGATGACGGTGAGGGTTTTGAGCCCCAGAAAATCCATTTTCAACAGGCCCAGATCGCCGACCGGGCCCATGGCGTATTGCGTGACCAGCGTGCCGCTTTCGTCGAGTTTGAGCGGCAGGAGGTTTACGAGCGGCTCAGGTCCGATGACGACGCCGGCGGCGTGCACGCTCGAGTTGCGTGCCAGGTCTTCCAGCACAAAGGCGGTGTCGATGAGCTCCCGCGTGACTTCCTCGGTTTCGTAAGCCTCCTTGAGTTCAGGCACCTGCTTGAGCGCCTTGGTCAAGTCCATTTTCAGCTCGGCCGGGATGAGCTTCGCCAGCCGGTCGCATTCTCCGTAGCTTAGGCCCATCACGCGGCCGACGTCGCGCACCACGGACTTGGCGCCCATGGTGCCAAAAGTGACGATTTGCGCGACGGCGTCGCGACCGTACTTTTCGCGGACGTATTCGATGACGTCCGCCCGGCGGTCATCGGCGAAATCGATGTCGATATCGGGCGGATTGACGCGTTCGGGATTGAGGAAGCGCTCGAACAGAAGGCCGTAGCGGATGGGGTCCACGTTGGCGATTTCGAGCAGGTAGGTGACGATGGAGCCGGCGGCGCTCCCGCGCGCCACGCAGGAAATTCCGCGATTGCGCCCGTGCCGGATGAAATCGGCCACGATGAGGAAGTAGGAAATAAATCCCGTCTTTTCGATGACCGTGAGTTCGAGTTGGAGACGGTCGATGACGGCCTTAAGGGCGGCGGCAACGGCGGGTTGCTGGTGCAATGGCAAACCCCATTCCCCTTCACCCTGACCTTCTCCCGCAGCGAGAGGGGACAGCGGTTGAATATTTTCTTTTTGTTGAGCGGCCACCGAGCCGCCGGCCATTATGGTTTCGTGCGAAAGCTGGGCGCGTTTCTCCCTCTCCCCTGGGGAGAGGGCCGGGGTGAGGGGAAAGGCGGCGTCAAAAGTCGGCAACCGTTTGGGGTCATCGATGCCGGTGATGATGAACGCCTTGCCTTCGGCTTTCGCGTGAATCGTGTAGCGGCGGAACAGGCCTTCGGCGAGCTGTTTCCGCAAATAACCTTCGCGCGTGAAATGTTCCGGCGGGTTGAAAACCGGATAATGCAACCCACCGAATTTGATTTCCACGTTGCACTTCTCCGCCACCTCGAGCGTGTTCTTGATTGCGTCCGGCGCTTCGGTGAACCGGGCCTTCATCTCCTCGGCGCTGCGCAGATAGAACTGTTCCGGCACATAGCCGGCGCTCATGCGCTTGGGATTGCTCAGCAAATCCTGCGTGCCGATGCAGACCAGACAGTCGTGCGCGTGAGAATGGCTCTTCTCGATATAATGGACGTCATTGGTGGCCACGAGCTTGAGGCCGAAGTCCCGGGCGAACTTGATCAGGTGTTGGTTGACCTTGGCCTGTTCCGGGATGCCATGGTTTTGCAGTTCGAGAAAGTAGTTCTCCGCCCCCAGCGTTTGTTTGAACCAGTCCACCGTCTCCCGCGCCTTGTCGATCTGGTCCTTCATGATCAAATCAGGGACTTCGCTGGCGAGGCAGCCCGACAACGCGATCAATCCTTCGTGGTACTGCGCCAAAATCTCCTTGTCGATGCGCGGTTTGTAATAATAGCCGTCCACGTGCGCGGCGGTGACCAGGCGGACCAGGTTCTTATAGCCGGTGGTGTCCTTGGCGAGCAGGCCGAGGTGATGATAAACGTCGCGCGTGCCGCTGCCCTGTTTCTTTTCCAGGCGGGAGCCGGGGGCGACGTACACTTCGCAGCCGATGATGGGCTTGATGCCTTTTTCCCGCGCCTCCCGGTAAAAGTCGATCGCGCCGTGCATCGCGCCGTGGTCGGTGATGGCGAGGGCGGGGAACTTCAGCTCGTGGGCCTTTTCGACGAGCTTGTCCAAACGGCAGGCGCCATCGAGGAGGGAATACTCGGTGTGCAAGTGCAAATGGACAAAATCTACGTGCGACATGGGATCAATTTAACTCTCCGTGGCAGGGAGACCAAGCGGCAAAGCAACATACGATTTACGATATATCCGGCTTCGTCTGGCTTTGGCTCGACCAGCGAGTGGGCGGGCATGCGTGGCGGAATTCGGAATCGAATGGGATCAGAGGACGTATGGTGGTTCAAAATGAATCCCACCGGCAACCGGTTTTGGCGCGATTTTTTTGTTTAGTGGTCAAACAGCGCTTCGCCCGGATGCGTTACCAGGGCAATCTGTTCCAGCCAACCGTGTCGGCCGTTGTACCAAAGCAGCCATTTCTGGCCGTCGTACAGCGCGTACGGTTTATAGCAGGCGTCCTGATCAAACGCGTCCTGCCCGGGACGCACAATTGGGTTTTCCGGATGGCGCTCCCAATGGGTGAAGCCGTCGCGCGAGCGCGCGAGGCCGATCTGCGCGTGGTCGATGTCACGGTACCCGATGTAAAAAATGTAATACCAGTCATGCCACTGGAACACCTGGCAGCCCGCCACGCGTTCCTGTTCCCAGACCTTCGCAGGATCCGGCACGAACACCGGATTTGCCGGGTTCTTGGTCCAGTGCAACCCATCCGGGCTGGTGGCATAGCCGATGGCATTTGGTTCGTATTGCTCCCCGCCGGAATACCACATTTTGAAGACCTTTTCCGTTTGATCCCAGATCACGTTGGGTGACATGAGTGCAACCTTCTCCCAAGGCAGTTCGGGCGAAAGCACCGGTTGGCCGCTCATTCGCTTCCAAACTTGGCCATCCGGACTGGTGGCATAACCAATCCAGGAATGACCCCTGGCCTGTCCGGTGTACCACAGGTGATAGCCATCCGCCCGTTTCAAAACGGTCGGCCGGTTAACGTCATCTTCCCACCCCGACGCCGGGTTCGGCGGCAACGCGACTACCGGATCGCTCCAATGCGTGCCGTCTGCGCTCTCGAAGAGCGCCACGCTGGCCTTGGGGCGCCACGAGCCCCACATCCGGTATTTGCCATCTTCGCGAAGTACGCCAATATCGAATACCGTTCCCATTCCATGCATCGGCTTGTCTCCGCCGATGACCGGGTTGTCCTCGTACTTACTCCAGCCAGCGGTCGTTTGCGGCAGCCTGGCTCGGAACCACCCCAGGCTCGTGGACGAACCGATCTCCTGGCCATCCGCAAACACATGCACGCCGGCGCCCTTCCCGTACCGCTCGCCGGTCCGGTCGTAGAGAATGGTCAGGTCGAAATCATGATAGCGCACTCCGTCCAGACAAAAATAGTCCAGCGCCCCCTCCGGAACCAAGGGGTTGATTTCGACCCATTGATCCATTCGCGGACGCAGCCCCACCAAGCCGCTGATAATCAAATCATCGAAGGTCGAATGGTTGTAATCCCGGCCACGGTCCTTGTCTTCACGGTTGTGCTGGTAAAGGATGCTCCGCGCCAGCCAATCGCCGGAGAACGGATCAAGATTTTCGTCGATGAACGGAATCACCTCGCCGTTGGGCAGGGTCAGATGCTGCGAGTGGGCATAGATTTTCAGCAATTCCAGATAATTGCTTTTGCCCACGTAATCCTGCTTGTAATCATTTAGCAAGTTGGCCAACGCCGTCAGCGTTTGAGCCGTTGCGAATGGCCACGACGGTCCGTTCCAAAGGCATTCGTGGTCATCTTTGAACATGAAACGCGGATGCCGCCGCTCGGCGGTGGTGGGGCCGTAGGGCGCATAAAACCCGTTTGTATCCATCAGCTGCCTCCACGCCAGCTCGTGTCCCGGCTTGGGCAAGTCAAAGCACCAGGGAACCAACCCCGCCAATTCACGGACTTCGACCAAAGACTGGTTTTCGCCCCGGGGCAAGGTTTTATAGAAACCCATCGTTTCGTCCCAGAGGCGGTCCTCCACCAACTCCCGCAATTGGTCTGCCTTGGTGCGAAACTCCAGCGACTCGGTGCCTTTGCCTGCCCATTTGGCGATGTCACCAATGGCCACGGCGTCGCCATACAGGTAGCTGTTGATGGTCGGACGAAAACCGCTGCCGCCAATGGAAGCCTCCATGCCATCCCGGTCGTCAGTCTGCCAAAACAGACCATTGGCGTCCTGATGGTCCTTTTCCCAAGCGTGGTAATTTTCGATCAAGTCCGGCAGCAAGTCGATGCCCACTTGCTGGTCCTCCGTCACCATGGTCCACGCCCGAATGGAATCCGCGGCCCAAAAGCTATAGCGCCGCGGTTCACCGCCCTTTCGGAACCAGAAGTAGGCATAGTCCTTCAGATACTTGCGGTCCCGCAGCCAGCGCCCTTCGTAAAAATGATGAGCCGCCGAGCAACTGATCGTATTGTATTTTTTCCCGGCCCAGGGAACCTCGGGCAGAAACTCCGTGACCACAAACCCCTCGGGCGTCTCGCAAATGTGCTTTCGGAAAGTCCACCAGCGAAAATAGTAAATCTCCTCCAACTCCTTGTCCGAACATTCGAAGAACGGGATGTTCCGGTCCAACCACCCCCACGCCGCGCGGTTGCTGATGTAGTTCGTTTTCCGGTCGGCATCGCTCTGATTGAAAGCTTCGACGTAATGGCGAAAATGGTCATGTTTCAAAACCATTTCCGCGGTATCCGCGGCAGGGCACTGTGCTGCCATTGCGAAAAGACCGCAAATCAATGGCATTTTCAAGGCCTTCAGATTCATAAATAATTGGTTTCTTGTTTTAACGCCAAACGCACAGGCACCATGGATGCGTTGCCAAGCGGGTGTACGCTCGAAATCCGGCGGGACGCCGGATTTAACAGGCTGGAAGCCTGTTCCACCCCAAGCTCTCAGCCAAGCCCGTCCAGCAGGGCTTGCGTGTGGGTGAGCCTGGCCTGCCAGTCCTGCAGGCGTTGCTGGTGCTCGGCCAGGACGGCGGGCGGAACTTTTTGCGTAAAGTTCGGATTCGCCAGCTTCTGCCCGACCTTGGCGATTTCAGAATTGATTTTCTCGATTTCTTTCGCGAGGCGGATTTTCTCCGCCGCGGGATCGATAAGGCCTTCCAAGGGCAGGAACAATTCGCCGAGCCTGGATTGCACCGAGGGCGTGCCCTTGGGGGGCTGATATTCGCGCACCACTTCCAGGGCCTCGGCGTTGAGCAGGTGCTTGATGACTTCGGCGTCGTGCGGCGTGAGGTGCTGCGCGGGCTTGAAGACGTACTTCACCTTTTTTGCGGCCTGGATGTTGCCGGCGCGGCGCAGATTGCGGCCCTGGGTGACGAGATCGTATTTGGCATCCGTCATGTCAAGGTAGCAATCGTCGAGGCCGTAGTGGCCCTTGAAATCGTCGTCGAGCGGCATGGGCCAGGGGGCGTTCATGATGGTCTGGCCGCCCTGGTTGTCCGGCATGTCGGTGGCATAGCCCATGCCGTGCCAGAGTTCCTCGGTGATGAAGGGCAGGAAGGGATGGAACAGGCGCAGGGCGTGGCTGAGGATGAAGTCGATTACGGCGAGCGTGTTGGTTTTTTGCGCGGGGTCCGTGCCGAAGAACACCGCTTTGCTGGCCTCCACATACCAGTCGCAGTACTCGCTCCAGAAGAAGCGGTAGAGCACGGCGGCGGCTTCGCTGAACTTGTACTCGTTGAGCGAGATGGTGACTTCGCGGATGGCGGCATCCAGCTTGAGCAGAATCCATTTGTCATCCGGCATGAGCCGGGTGCGCTCGATTTCGCCCTGGACCTCGCCGGCCTGCATCTGGCGGAAGCGGCAGGCGTTCCAGAGCTTGTTGCAGAAGTTGCGGCCCAATTCGACGTCTTTTTCGTCGAACAGCACGTCCTGGCCGAGCGGCGCGCTGCGCATGGTGCCGAAGCGAAGGGCGTCGGCGCCGTATTCGGCGATCAGGGCGAGCGGGTCGGGCGAATTGCCGAGCGTCTTGGACATCTTGCGGCCCTGCTTGTCGCGGATGATACCGGTGAAATAGACGTTTTGGAACGGCAGGTCCCCCATGAATTCGTAGCCGGCCATGATCATGCGCGCGACCCAGAAGAAAATGATGTCCGGGCCGGTGACGAGATCGGTGGTCGGATAGAACTTCTTCAGGGTCTCGGTCTGCTCCGGCCAGCCCATCGTGGCGAACGGCCAGAGCCAGGAACTGAACCAAGTGTCGAGGACGTCGGGGTCTTGGGTGAAACTGAACAATTCCACGAGATTGTCCGAAATGGCATTGTTTATTGTGCAAACTGAAATTGTAAATTCTTGCTCACGATCCAATGCCAAATCTGTCACCTCCATTTCTTTTGCGAGGATCGAAGGATCAGAAACAAAGGATTCGCCATTGACCCTGACTGACACGTCGGAAATGTTGAAGTCATGCACGTCTTGAGTGAAAGCTCCGTACAACAGCTTGTAAACGATTCGAATTGTTGAGCGTTCTGTTTTGCTCCACACCGGAATCCGATGTCCCCACCAAAGCTGGCGGCTGATGCACCAATCCTGAATGTTCGCCAGCCAGTGGTCATAGACTTTCGCCCAGCGCTGCGGATGGAATTGCATTTTGCCGGAACGCCGGTCGCCGACCCGGCCCGTTTCATCCGCTGCTTCCGACGCGCCGGGTCGGAGACCGGCGCTCCGATCCGAGGCGTCGTCCTGCGCCACGCACGCCCGGGACTGCGGCACGGCGGGGTATTTCAAAAACCATTGCTCGCTCAGGCGAGGTTCGATGGGGACATCCGCGCGCTGGCTGAAACCGACGTTGTTTTCGTACGGCTCCTCCTTCACGAGCGCGCCGAGTTCCTTCAACCGCTCCACGGAAATGGAGCGCGCCTCGAAGCGATCCAGGCCCGCCAAGCTCTCGCCGGCCAGCTCGTTCATGGTGCCATTTGGGTTCATGACGTCCACAATGGGCAATTGGTGGCGCTGGCCGATTTCGAAGTCCGCCTGGTCATGCGCGGGCGTGACCTTCAGGACGCCGGTGCCGAATTCGAAATCCACATGGTCGTCGGCGACAATGGGGATGAGCTTTTGCTCGCGCGTCAATTGAATCGGCAGCGGGCGAAGGACGTGCTTGCCGATGAGATGCGTGTAACGCTTGTCTTTCGGATTCACGGCCACGGCGGTATCGCCGGGGATGGTCTCGGGGCGGGTGGTGGCGATGGTGAGCCAGGTATGGGGCTCCTCGGCGACCTGCACCTTGAAATGATACATGAAGCCCTTTTGGGGCTTCATTTCCACTTCCTCATCGGAGAGGGCGGTCTGGGTGGCAGGGCACCAGTTGACCATGCGTTTGCCGCGATAAATCAGGCCCTTCTGGTACAGCTCCACGAACACCTTTTGCACGCAGCGCGAATATTCCGGGTCCATGGTGAATCGCTCGCGGGACCAGTCGCAGGAGCAGCCGAGCTTCTTAAGCTGGCTGATGATGATGTTGCCGTGCTTCTCTTTCCAAGCCCAGACGCGTTTCAGGAATTCCTCCCGGCCGAGGTCGTGTTTGGTTTTGCGCTCCTCTTTTTTGAGCGCCTTTTCCACCTGCACCTGGGTCGCGATGCCGGCGTGGTCGGTGCCGGGCAGCCAGAGGACTTCCTTGCCGTCCATGCGTGCCTTGCGGCTGAGGATATCCTGGATGGTGTTGTTCAACACGTGGCCCATGTGGAGCATGCCGGTGACATTGGGCGGCGGGATGACGATGGAATAGGCGGGTTTGGCGGAACCGGCATTGGCGGTGAAACACGAATTCGCCAGCCAGAATTGATACCATTTATCTTCCACGGACCGCGGCTCGTAGGCTTTGGGGATTTCAGACATAGGCACGAATTTCACGAATTAACACAAATTAAAAACAGTCTCATAGGACAACGCGTTTGTAAGACAGGGAATCTTCGCCGAAATTTACCAACAACTCTACTCTGTAGATGGGGTCAGCCATGAATTTGTGAAAATTCGTGAAATTCGTGTCTCATTTCTTCAACAAGGCGAACTCCATGGAGTCCACCAGGGCCTCCAGGCTGGCTTCGATGATGTTTTGGCTGACGCCCACGGTGCCCCATTCGTGCTTGTGGTTGGAGGACGCGATGAGGACGCGCGTTTTGGCCGCGGTGCCGGTGGTGCCATTGATGATGCGGACCTTGTAATCGGTGAGTTCAATCGCCTTGAGCGACGGGAAAAACTTCACCAGCGCCAGGCGCAAGGCGGCGTCCAGGGCGTTCACCGGACCGTCGCCCTCGGCGACGGTGTGCGCGACTTTATCGCCGACCCGCACGCGGACGGTGGCTTCGCAAATGGAATCCCTTTTGTCGCGGCGCATGGAGACGTGGTAGGATTCCACCTGGAAGCTCGGATCGCGGTGCTTCAGCGTGCGGCTGATCAAGAGGGCCAGCGATCCCTCGGCGGCTTCAAATTCGTAGCCGCGCGCCTCGAGTTCCTTGACCTTGGCGGTGATGGCGCGGGTTTCCGGCGCCTCGGACGCCAGTTGGTAGCCGAGTTCCCGGGCTTTGAGCAAAATATTGGTGCGGCCGGACATGTCGCTCACCAGGACGCGGCGGAAGTTGCCGACACTTTCGGGAGTGACGTGCTCGTAGCTGCGGGAGACGCGTGCGATGGCGTGAACATGCATGCCGCCCTTGTGCGCGAAGGCCGTCTGACCGACCCACGGGGCGCGAACGTCGTGACGGACATTGGCCACTTCGTTCACAAACTCGGAAAGTTCCTTCAACTTGGGCAGCGAGGTTCCCGGGACCACGTTCAAGCCCATCTTCAATTGCAACGTGGGGATGACGGTGATGAGATTGCAGTTGCCGGTGCGCTCGCCAAAGCCGTTGATGGTGCCTTGGACCTGCATGGCGCCGGCCTCGACGGCGGCGATGGCGTTGGCCACGCCGAAGCCGCAGTCATTGTGGGTGTGGATGCCCACGGGACAGTTCAACTTGGATATGGCCAGGGCGGTGGTGGCGGCGACTTCGCGCGGCAGTCGGCCGCCGTTGGTATCGCACAGCACAATGCAATCGGCGCCGGCCTTTTCCGCGGCCTGCCAGGTGGCGAGGGCATATTCAGGTTCGTCGGCAAAACCGTCGAAACTGTGCTCGGCGTCGTAAATGACCTTTTTGCCATGATCCTTGAGGTAGCGGATCGTATCGCCGATCATGCCGAGGTTTTCGTCCGGCTTGGCGCGGAGGACCTCGGTGACGTGCAGCAGCCAGGTTTTGCCGACGATGGTAACGACGGGGGTTTTGGCCTCGAGAATCAGGCGCATCAGTTCGTCGGCTTCCACGGCGATGCCCTTGCGGCGGGTCATGCTAAAGGCGGCGACCTGCGCATGTTTCCATTTGCGACGGGCGGCCTGCTGGAAGAATTCCATGTCCTTGGGATTGCTGCCGGGCCAGCCGCCTTCAATGTACGGGACCCCGAACGAATCGAGCTTGTCGGCAATGCGGAGCTTGTCCGCAGCCGAGAAGTTGATGCCTTCGGCCTGCGCGCCGTCGCGCAGGGTCGTGTCATAGATTTCCACCTGGAGTTTCATGGATTTTCCGCCAAAAGCGGGCAAATATTGTCTCCCAATTGGGCCGGGGTGGCAAACCTAGAAAAATGCGGGAGCGCCTTACTCGCCGCTTTCCATGTGATAGTACATCGTCTGCAAGGCAACTTTTCCGGGACCGGTAAACCGGTTCCAGAAAATCTGTCCCGCGCCGGCGAAAAACCCGGTCGAAAGTTTTTGGAACATCGTCTGCATCTGCACGGAGCGGTCCTTGTAAATCCAGCCGCCCGGCTCGATGTCGATTGACTCGCCCGCGGCCAGCATGACTTCGAAGACGTTGCCATAGCCGTGCAACCAGAGGATGCCGTCGCGGGAAGGACAGGAAAATGTGTCGATGAAGAAGCCGGTGCCGCCGAGCAAAATGTTGGCGGCGCCGCGGACGCGGCTGAAGGTGTAGTCCACGTTGTCGGTGGCGGCCAGCCATTGATGTTCCCGCACATCCACGCTCATGCCCGGCAGCAGGTGCAGGCCAAAGACGTGTCCGGCGCCGTCGCGGCTGAAGGCGATGCGGCCCGGACCTTTGGCGCCGGTCAGAAGAAACGGCATGCCGGCCAGCATCCGTTTGAAAGCGCCCTTCATCGGATGCAACAGCACCTCGACCGCCGGGTCCTTCCACAGCAGAATATGATGTTCGAAATAGACGCCGGTCGTGGTCAATTCCAAATGCAGGGCGGGCACCAGTTCGCCTTCGATGTGGTAGGTGACGCCACCAAAGGTCTCATTCTGGACACTGGTGGTCAGTTGGATGGGAACAGGCATAGAGTTGATGGGGTTGATGGTTTCGCCGCTCGCTGTCATTGCAAACCGGCGCAAGGCGCCTGTCAAGCCATTCGTCCGTACTCGTGCGGTTGATTTTATAAGACGATACTGGTTAGAGGGGACAGCTCACCCCGGCCCTCTCCCCCTTTTGCTCCGCCGACTCCGCAAAAAGCGGAGAGGGTGAAACTCTCCCAGCGTTTCGTGGTGGCCGCTCGTTCTGGTTAAAGCGGTTTTTCTTACTTGGAGATTGAACCGATGGTTCCCGAGGCGGTCTATTTCAAGGCAATTCCGAAAATGCTGGAAACCACAACCAATTGAGAAAATGAAATTCATTCCCAGCCTGTTGCTTTTGCTCGGCGCCCTGCCGCTCCCGGCTGCGGAGCCGGGGGCCACGAACACGGTCGCTTCCAACCAGCCGCCGGCCAAGGCCGAACTGGCGACCATCCCCGACGCCAGCTACCGGCCGGTGATCATCACCAACACGGTAACGATTGGCGGTGAGCGGGTGACGTACACAGCCGAGACCGGCATGCTGCCGGTCCTGAAAAACGACGGCACGGCGCGGGCCTCGGTCTTTTACGCGGCCTACGCGCGGCAGGATACGACCAATGCCGCGGCCCGGCCGGTCACGTTCTGCTTCAATGGCGGACCAGGCTCGGCTTCGGTCTGGCTGCACCTGGGCGCATTGGGACCGCGCCGCGCCAAAATGAATCCGGACGGGTCGCAACCGGCGCCGCCCTACACACTGGTGGACAATGAGTACTCCTTGCTCAATGCGAGCGATCTCGTTTTCATCGATCCGATTGCCACCGGGTTCAGCCGGACCGCCAAGGACGAAAAGCCGGCCGATTTCTTTGGCGACATGGAGGATCTGGATTCGATCGGCGAATTCGTGCGGCTGTGGACCACGCGCCACGAGCGGTGGCTCTCGCCCAAATACCTGTGCGGCGAGAGTTATGGCGTGTTCCGAGCCGCGGGCCTGGCGGAACATCTGCGGGGGCGCTACGGCCTGTATTTGAATGGGCTGATACTGGTTTCCGGCGTTTTGGATTTTGCGACGCTCGACGGCGGCACGGGCAACGATCTGCGGTATCCGCTGGATTTGCCGGCCTATACGGCGGCAGCCCATTTTCACAAGAAATTGCCGGCGGACTTGGAGGCAGACCTGAACAAGGCGCTGGCGGAGAGCCGGACGTTTGCCCGCGGCGAATACTTGTCCGCCCTGCAAGCCGGCGCGGACTTGCCGGCGGCGGAACAGCAAAAGGTGGTGGCCGAACTGGCGCGGCTGACGGGCCTGCCGGCGCGCGTCATCGATGACAACCAGTTGCGCGTGGATCCATTCGTGTTCCGCAAACAGTTGCTGCACGATGAGGGCCTGATTTTGGGGGCTTACGACGCGCGCCTCACCGGCCGGGACGGGGATCCCGCCGCCACCGGTCCCGAATTTGATCCCTCGTCGGCCGCCGTGATGGGGCCGTTTTCGGCGGCCATGAACTCGTATGTGCGCGGCGAACTGAAATTTCAGGATGACCTGCCGTATGAACTGCTGGCCTCCGTGCAGCCGTGGAACTACGCGGCGCACAACAGCTACCCCAATGCGAGCGACCGCCTGGCTTCAGTGATGAACCAGAATCCCTATCTGCGCGTGCTCGTCTGCGGCGGCCGCTGCGATCTGGTGTGCCCGATTGACACGATCCGCCACAGCCTGGACCACATGCCGCTGGCGGAGGCCTACCGCCAGAACATCACGTTTGCCGAATTTGATTCCGGGCATATGATGTACATCAATCTGCCGGACTTGGTGAAGCTGCAGGGGGAAATCGGGAAATTCGTGCGGCAGTGAAGTGTGGCTGCGGCCAACGGAAATCAGGGCCACGGCCAACGTGGCGGCGGGAATTTTTTTTGGTCACAACTGGGTCAAAATGCAGCGCTTACGCGCGAGACGCGTCTGGGAAATTTGACATTAGCCACGTTGAGGAATAATTTCAGAAATTGTGATGAGGTGTTTCCCTTTATTTCACGTACCGGCCCAGGCGTTGCGCCGGTTTTTACGCCATGGAATCCTTTGCAGTCTCGCGGCCATCAGCGCCGGGGCACCGGCGCTGGCCTCGACGCAGTATTCGGAAATCAAGATGGGTGAATACCTGCACTATGCATTTGCCGCCGCCAATGGTGGCGTCTATGCCGGAATCGGCGGCATCGGATACACCGGCGTCGGATTTGGCACCCCTTCACTCTATAAGACCAACACCGGCTGGATGGATCTCCCAATCGCGCAGGGTTTCAACCCCGCCCTCCAGATCTACGGTTCCACCACCGCCATCAGCCACGACGGTTCCATGGTGGCCGGTTCGGTGACCGGAACCACCACGAACGGAGTTTCAAAGCAGGTGGCAGCCTACTGGGTAAATGGCGTTGAGTCAGTCATTCCCGCGCCGCCAGACGATCCCGGGGCGATCACGGTGAGCGCCACCGCCGTTTCCGGCGACGGAACCACCCTGCTCGTGCAGGACGGCACTGCCTACACCGCCAGAGTTGAAACTTTTGTTTACAACATCGCCAGCGGCTCGTTTACTTCCTTGGGCTTCCTGGGAAGCACCAATGATCAGACTTTCGTGACCGCGATCAACGGCAATGGGACAGTGGTGGCCGGGTACAGTGCGCTGGATAACGGAAACATCAATGGATTCATTTGGAACGCTTCCAACGGCGTGGCGGTTCTGGCCATGCCCACCAATCATCCGAATCCAACGTGACGGCAACGAGCGCCACGCTGGGTGGTAGCGTGACGGACAGCGGGGGAGCGACCGTTACCGCCGTTGGCGTGGCGTATGCGCCGACCAGCGTCACCAGCAACCCGCAGATCGGCGACGGTGAAAGCTTCGTCGCTCCGGCTGTCGTGGGCGGCGTCTTCAGCGTCGGGGTCAGCAATCTGCTTCCGAATACGACCTACGCCTATGCCGCGTACGCGACTAACAGCGCAGGCATAGGCTACAGCGCCGTTGACAGTTTCACCACGCCGGCGACTCTCCAATCCTGGCAAGTCTCCTGGTATGGCAGCGCCACCAACCGCAACGCGGCATATAATGCGGACCCATATCACACGGGCGTGGCCAATATCGCGGTCTTTGCGTTTTTGGGGCCGTATCAAGATCCGCAGACTGCCAGTGTCGCCCAACTCCCGCAGGTGCAGGTGAGTGGAGGCAGCTTATTTTATGACTTCTTCGAACCGGCAGGGGTGAGCGGCTTGACTTATGGAGCGCAATCCAGCTTCGACTTGGGGCTCTGGAAGCTGGCAGCCGGTTCCCGACACCGGCAGCGGCACCGAGCACATCTTCGGCATTCCCGTCGGCGCCAACCCGCAGCGATTCATGCGACTGACTGTGACCGCCCAATAACTCCGAATCCAATGTATATTTGAAAAGACGGGCTAGGGATTCCAGGAAACGCGCACGGTCTTTTTGAGCTGCGGCGTCATGGGCGGCAATTTGGCTTGCTGCAAGAAATTGTAGTCGAAGCCCCATTGGCGCGTCGGGGGCTCATAGTACGTGCCGGGAGCAATCCAAGCATTCGTGGCATACACACTGGGGAACATCACCACAATGGAACCATTGTAGGTATTGACGTAGCCGCTCCAGGATTCCAAATAGCGAAGGAAGTTTTCCACGCCGCCGCTGTAATTGCCGCTAATGTTGGGGTTGGATTGGACAATGCCTTCGAGGCAGGCGGCATTGACGACGGTGTTACTGGCCACGCGGGAACTGTAGGACGCGCCACTGGTGTATGAATCGTTCCAGCTCCCGGAAAGAATGGTAATGGCGTCCCCCATCAAGGCCGCCGGAAAGGTATTTTGGGTGTTGGTGCCATTGGAAACGAGACTGGCGGACTGTTGCATATTGTAGTTGCCATAGACGTAAATGGGCATGGGCGTCACCACGGTAAATCCATAGGATCCATATAATTGATAGCCGTCACACATGCGCACAGCCGGAAGGGTGGTGTTGTTCAACGGCACGCTATTATAAGCCCATAAGCCGTCAATCGGATGCCCCTTGTCCGCATTACAAAGGCTGTTGAAGTTCGGCCCCCCGTACTCGGTGCCGCCGTGCAGGATGGAGTTGGTCATCCAGATATTGAACTTTCCCACATCGATCTGCAGAGCCTGGACGGTATCGCTCTCGCGATAGTCATAAAAGGCGACGTTGGTGAGCCATGTCCAACCCGCATAATAGACATTCGTGTAGCAACGGTTCGTATCGGACGTGTTGGGCGAGACCCAGTTGGTATAAAGGCCGGTGATGGCCGCCTTCTTCAACTGATAAAAGTCCGGGGCGACGGGAGCCAAAATGACGCTCCGCGACGAATCCTCATAATAGACAAAAATATTGGTTCCTGACGGATTGGACGTATTAACGCCCGTCGCCGAGTTGGAAATGATCAAGTCGGCCTTGTTGGCCATGTATTCCAAACCATTGGTGGTGTACGCATTGGCCGTGCCCATGGCAAAGGAGGCCGGGGGGATGTTTAATATGCTTTCAACGTTGGTGGGATTGTTGTTGGTGGCACCGGCGATGGGCATGGTCAGGGGCGTGTTGCCTGAAGTGGGCTGGCCGGCCATGTTGAAATGGGGCGGCGCATTGGCATCGGATTTGCCGGTCGCGAACGGGTCGGTGCTGGTGGTGACCGCACTGCCGACCGCAGACACCGTCGAGTCAAACGTCAGGTTGGCTGTGCCGCCCCACAGCCCCGCATTCGACCAGACCGGGCCGTTGACGAACATGCCGGCGCCCGGATCAATCTCCAGGTTTAAATTGTAGAAGATGGCGTATTGAAAAATGGGGACGGAACTGAAATTGAGGATCTGCGTGACCGTGACGGAAACGGCGTACGGCTGGCCGATCGGCGTGGCGGTGGCGATGTTGGTCCAGTACCAAGGGTAACCTTGCAAATTGGCGTATTCCGAACCCAGCGGTTGCAGCACACTTTGCACCACGCCTGGGAGCACCGAGATCTGGCCGGCGTTGCCGTTAATGTCGCTGAAAACATATTGTATGGGCCACGGGCTGCCGTCACAATTGGTCTGGCCGAATTGCAGTGACGCGTAATAACTGGCATTGGTTAGGGTCTGGCTGAGGTAGTCGCGCATCATTTGCGCCAGCGCCCGCTCCGCGGCGGCTTCGGCGGCGGCTTCGCTCATGGTGTATTGGTTGTTCTGCTGGCTCACCCGCGCCCCGCTCGAGACCCAGTACATCATGCTGGCAAATACCATGAGCACGACCGCCAGAAAGACCATGGTGATCAGCAGCGAATAACCCCGGTGACCGTGCCGGAAAGATTCAGACTTGATTTGCATATATAGTTCCTCTCCTCAATCAATCAGCCGGCGCGAAATTCTCGTCGTTAATTTGTAATAATCATAGGCATTGGCCCCCACCCCCCCGACGAAGCCGACCGGATATTCCCATTGATAGAAATCCAGCTCCATCCGAATGATGCGATTGTTGGAGTTGTTGGTCAGGATGTTCCCAAATGGATCCTCGGCATCGAATACAATCAGGTTGGTGACGTAACTGGCCAGGATCACCGGGGTGCCGAAGGTGCTGCCATCCAGACTGGTCGCAATTCTCAAATAGTTGGTGCCACCGCTGGTGTCCAGATAATAAATGTTGAGCGGAAAACTATTGGTTGTTTGGTAGGTCCGCAAGGCGGCGCCGATAACCTGATTGGAGGCTGCCACCACCGAAAAGGTCGTCGGATCAGAAACGGTGGTGCAATTGCCCACGTCCACTTCTTTCGATGACCGTATGTCATCGCGGATTTGATTCAAGACCATGAGGCCGCTGGACATGGCGGACAACTTGGTCCCGCCGAGGGTGTACTCGCGCAGGCCGAGGATCTGGATGGCCACCATTGCCCCGATGAAAAGAGTAGTGAATATGGCCGTGGCCAGGACTGCTTCCACCAGGGTGAATCCCCGGATTCGTCCGGCAGGCAAAAGCATTTTGTCAGCAAAGGAAAGCCTCATTGGTCGGGAGCGCGCAGGGTGATCACAGTGTTGGTCCAGGGTTGGCCGGTGAAGGGAAATGTCCAGACGCAATCGGAGCGGATCATGCGCAGGGGCGGAGCCACGGAAATGGTCGAGATGGTGATAAAATTGGTAACCCAAATCGGTGTTCCGGTGGAGGGAACGTCGAGTGAGCAGTTGGTGTTCTGGTACGGCGTAATGCTGCCGCTGGAGTTGGTGGTCGGCGGCCATTGATCATTGCCGCCCAATTCGTTCCATTGCGCCCCCCGTGCCTCCTCCATTCCCTCGGAAGCCAATGACTGGGCCGCCAGCGACCACGAGGCCCAGGTCGCCATACGGTTCATCTGTATATAGCCATAGATCAATCCCGCGATGACAATTCCAAAAATGAAAAAGGAAATGAGCACTTCGATCAGGGTAAACCCGGCCTGCGAACTTCTTGGCGGTATCCAACGCGACAACATACTTCAAACTTGCCGGTTCAGAGTAAAGCAAGTTGCGTACCAAGTATGGGAAGCCGTATTCTATGCTCGCGGGTTTGGGTCCTGTCTCAATTTGCGCCCAGAGCGCGGACTTCAATGTCTTCTATTTGCAGGGTGGTGGGTGTGCTGCTATTGGTGGGCAACCAATTGCCGCGGATCATGGCCCTCATTTGAGGCGTTAGCGGCGGCAGCTTGGCCGAATTTTGAAAGTTCAAGTCGAAGGCCCAGTTGCGGGTGGGAGGCGTGTAATAACGGGGGGAATCATTCAGGACCCAGTGGTTGGTGGCCAACTGGCCCTGATTCCAAGCAATTCGCATACCATGAAGGGAGCTTCGATTCTGGTCCGAAATTGCCATGGGGGAGGATAATAGTTGTCCTTAAATTTGACAAAACCACCTGTAACGGAGGCCTGTTTTAGGGCGTTAAGGGGTCGGCCGGGCAATGCTTGCGGTCAGGCGGCCAACCGCGCTGCCGGCGCTTTGACGAAGGCCGGGGGGCGCAGATAAACCGGTTCGAGTTTCTCACCGGCCAGAAAATCGGCCCGGCCGGCCGCCAGTGCGGCCACTGTGGCCGCCGATGGAAACAGCAGCCGTTCCAGCTCGGGCCCGGCGCAGATTTCGCCCGCCGATTGACGCGCCGACAAGTCCGCTGCCGGCACAATTTTCAGCGGCACCATCTCCTGCCGCAGCGTGCCCGTAATCTCCCACTGGGCGAGATAGAATTCGCCGCGCTGGGCATCGATGACGAGATTCACGCGGCCGAATATTTTTTCCGCCTGGGCCTGGGCGGCGAGACTTTCCACGCTGCTGACGCCCAACAAGCTGGTTCCGCGCGCCAGTTGCCATCCCTGCGCCACCGCGATGGCCGCCCGGATGCCCGTGTAACTTCCCGGACCGAGCCCCACGGCGATGACTTCCACCGCCTCGCGGGGAGTATTGGCCCCGGCCAGCACCTGCCCAATCAGCGCAAACGCGCCCGTGCCGCGGCCGCCGGTTGAATCGACCGCCTCGGCCAGCACGACGCCGCCTTTGGCCAGCGCCACGCTTCGCCGAACCGACGAAAATTCAAGTGCCAATATCGTCATAGATGATCTTTCGATCGGTGTTGCCCACGATCTCGATTTGCACCGTCTTCCAATCGCCAATTGCCAATCGCCAGTCGGAAATTCTTTCAGCCCATTCAATCACCGTGACGCCCGCCGGCCGCAGAAATTCCTCGATCCCGGCCGAAAGGATCTGCTCGCGGGTTTCGAGCCGGTACAAGTCGAGGTGAAACAGTTTGAGCCGCCCGCCGTCATATTCATTCACCAGAGTGAAGGTGGGCGAATGCACCCGGCTCGCAATGCCCAGGCCGCGGGCCAGGCCTTTGACAAACTGCGTCTTGCCCGCTCCCAAGTCACCGGTCAAGGCGATGACCAGGCCGCTCTTGGCCTGAAGGCCAAAATGTTCGCCCAGCGCCCCGGTTTCCGCCGGGCCATGTGAAATCATTTCCATCGCACTCACGCCAGCGGGATGATCAAGGGGCGCCCTTCTGAAAGTGTTCATAGCCCTGCGCGCCGAGTCGGTGCGTTCCGGTTTTGTCGCGGAGGAAGATGCCTTCGCCAGGCACGATCCGACCAATGCAGCTCAGTTTCAGTTCCGGGAATTTCTCCTTCCAGGCGTCGAGCAAGTTCACGGCCTCCTTGCCCGCCACGGTAAACAGAAGTTCAAAATCCTCGCCGTCGGTCAGTGCGGCCAGCGCCGGAGGCTTGTGGCCGTGGCCGGGTTCGTGCGCGCCGGGCGAAAGCCCGCTTCGCGCCCGCAATTTTGCCGCCCGCGAAACCGGGAGCGCCGACTTCAATATCTCCGCGCCCACCTTTCCCCCCGGTAGCAGGTGCCGCAAATCGCCGGCCAGCCCGTCGCTCAAATCCAGCATCGCGTGGATGGGAAAATGCCCGGCCAGCCAGCGGGCCTCCTCGAGGCGAGGCTCAAAGTCCAGGTGCTTGCCGGCGATCGAGCCGCCCAATTCGCCGGTGACAAAGATCGCATCGCCCGCCTTGGACCCGCTGCGCAATACTTGTTTTCCCCGGTCAACCAGGCCCAGCAACGCAACGGAGATAAAAATGCGCCCGAGATTGGTGGTCGTTTCGCCGCCCACGATGGCCACGTGAAATCGCCCGGCGAGGGCGTTCAGGCCTTCGTAGATCCTGGCCACATATTCCGTGTCGAAATCTTCCGGCAGCCCAAGCGTAACGAGTGCCGCCGTCGGCGTTCCGGCCATGGCGGCGATATCGCTCAGGCACCGCGCCAGCGCCTTGCGGCCGATCTTACCGGGCGGGGTTTCGCGCGTGAAATGGATGCCTTCCACCACCGCGTCGGTCTTGAACAGGAGCAGTTGGCCCGGGAGGCCGAGATCCAGCACGGCGCAATCGTCCCCCGCGCCGGCCACGACGGTGTCGTTTGTCGCCAGCGATTGCGTGAGGCGGCGGATGAGTTCGAATTCGTTCACGGGCCCAGGAGGTTATACTTTTCGGCAATTAACAACAGGACGAGATTGGCGGCGTTGAACAGGCTGTGGGCCAGGATGGGCGCGAGCAGCCCTTCGGTCACCTCATACAGCCAGGTCAGGGCCAGGGCCAGCACGAACAGGGGAAGAAACGTCGGGGCATTGAAATGGACCAGCGCGAACAAAAGGCTGACGCCGATCCATCCGGCCCTGGGCCAGCCGTACCGTTTGGCGGTGGCGAACAACAGCCCCCGAAAGACGAATTCCTCCGCGGCCGGGGCGAGGATGACCGCGAAGAAAAACAGGTAACAGCGCAGCCATGGCTTGGCGCCCAAGATCAGTTCCACGGCGTTCTGGTCGGCAATGGAACGATGCAGTTTCAGGAGCGCGAGGTCCGAGACCCATTTCAAGCCGCAGATCAAAGGGGCCACCAATACGAGGATCACGCAAGCCAGCGCGAGACAGTGTTTCCAGCCGGTGCGGCCCAGCACCTCCCGCCAGCTGCTGTCATGAAATTTCAAAAAAATTGTGCCCAGGAGGATGGCCGCGCCGTGAAAGCTTAACGTGGCCAGCAACACGCTGCCGACGCTCCCTTCGCTCCTGAAGCCGGCCACGCCCGCCTGTCGCAGCAGCCCGGCCGCGAGGGCTCCGAAAAAAAGCGCCGCCACGATGCCGCCCAGCAACGCCAGCACGGCTTCGGCTTCCCACGTTTTCTTCCATGGCATATCGTCAGCGTAACCAAGGCCCCGACCGGTGACGAAGCAAAATTCTTCCGGCGGAGAAGCGTATTTTCCGGAGCCAAAGCGGGGGCGACTGACGGCTATTCGTTTTGGCGGCACGTGCCAGAAAGGACTTCCAGCCCCCAAAACTGCCGGTCGAGCGAGCGGTCCTGGACGGCTTCACTCACAGGGTCGCGGGTGCTTTGCTGGCTGCTGGACGACTGAGCAGGTTGAATATTACGGGCGAAGACGGATAATGTAACCGATGAGCGATGCCCGTGATATCCGCGAACTGCTGGACGGCTGGCCGTATGACCCGGAAAGCGAGGTGCGCCTGGTGCGCGGCCAGGACGGACGCGAGCTGCTCCAGGTGCGCACGCCGCTGGGACTGGAGCAACTCGAAATGGAAGGGCGCCCCGACGGCGCCCGGCCCCATGAGATGAACTCGGTCCTGGAGTTTTACCAGCAGGAGCTGGCGCGGGCCGAGGCTGCCGGCGGCGAGGCCGGGTTCGAACTGGGCGGGCAGGCTTGCGCCGAGCTGTTCAATGAGGGCACGCTCTATTATTTACGATACTTCCGTCTGTTCGAACTGAAACGCTGGACCGAGACCGTGCGCGATACCAACCGTAATTTGCAACTCTTCGACTTCGTCCGCCGTTATGCGGCCCGGGAGGAAGATCGGGATTATTTGGAAAAGTGGCGGCCGTATCTTCTGCGCATGAGCGCCATCGCAGCCGCCCTGCGCTGTTTGGAACAAGGCGTTGCCCTCCAGGCGCTCAAAATCCTGCGGGGCGGCCGTGAACAGTTGGCGGCGCTGGAAGACTTGGACGATGACACCTTCCGGTTCGAGCGCGAGCGCTCGCTGGCCGCGCTGCAGGAGTTGGAGCAGGAAATCCAGCAGAAAGCGCCCGTATCTCCGGTGGAATTGCTGCAACGGCAGTTGCGCCGCGCCGTCGAGCGGCAGGAGTTTGAGCGCGCCGCGGAGTTGCGTGACCGGATCCGGGCTCTCCGAGAGCGACGGGATCCCCAAAAGCCGAATCCCAATCCGGGCGAAACCACGCGGTAGAATTGCCGGCGTGCCTTCCGGCCAACGGGTCGGTGAATTGGAACTGACCGGTACCGGAGGATTCTCGGTAACGACGCCCAGATTTGGGCGGCATCCGTCGGCCTAATACTCATCCCCATAACTGCCGGTCCAGCGAGCGATACTGGACGGCTTCGCTAACGTGGTCACTGGTGATGTTCCCTGAGCCGGCGAGGTCGGCGATGGTGCGGGCCACTTTCAGGATGCGGTCGTAGGCCCGGGCGCTGAAATTCATGTCCGTCATGGCATGGTTCAACAGTTCTTTGGTGCCCTCGTCGATGGCGCAGAATTGTTTCAAATCCTTGGCGCCCATGCGGGCGTTGCAGTTGACGTTTTTGCGCCCGTGAAAGCGTTCGAGCTGGCGCTGGCGCGCGGCCACCACGCGCTCGCGGATTTGCGCGGAGGATTCGCCGGTGCGCTCGGCGGACATGTCGCGGAATTTCACGGCCGGCACCTCGATGTGCATGTCGATGCGGTCGAGGAGCGGCCCGGAAATGCGGCCGAGATAATTTTGGATTTCGCGGGGCGAACTGCTGCTTTCGTGCGGCATTTTGCCGTCCGGCGTCGGGTTCATGGCCGCCACCAGCATGAATTGTGACGGAAACGTCATGGTGCCGGCCGCGCGGGAAATGGTGACGATGCCGTCCTCCAACGGCTGGCGCAAGGTTTCCAGGACGCTGCGCTTAAACTCGGGCAATTCATCCAGGAACAGCACGCCGTTATGGGCCAGGGAAATTTCCCCGGGCGTGGGATTGACATTGCCTCCGAGCAGGCCGGCGTCGCTGGCGGTGTGATGCGGCGCGCGGAACGGACGCCGGGTCACCAGCGCCTGGCCCGGCCTGAGCAGTCCCACGATGCTGTGAATCTTGGTGGTCTCCAGCGCCTCGGCCAGCGTCAACGGCGGCAGAATCGTCGCGATGCGTTTAGAGAGCATGGATTTGCCGGTGCCGGGCGGACCGACCAGCAAAACGCAATGAGCCCCGGCAGCGGCGATTTCGAGCGCGCGCTTGACGGATTCCTGGCCTTTGACATCCGCAAAATCCAGTTCGTCCTCGTCGTGCCGTTGGAAAATCTCCTTAAGATCCACCTTGGTGGGCGAGACTTTGATCTGTCCTTCGAGGAACTGCGCCGCTTCGCGCAGGTTTTGGATGGGAATCACCTGCAGGCCGCAGACCACGGCCGCCTCGGCGGCGTTTTCGGCCGGCACCAGCACGCCCACCTTGCCCTCCGACCGGGCGCGGAGGGCGACGGGCAGAATGCCTTTGCAACTGCGCACCGCCCCAGTCAAAGCCAGTTCGCCGACGGCGATGAAATTGTCGAGCTGATCCGTCTCCATCTGTTCGGTGGCCGCCAGGATGCCCAGCGCGATGGGCAGGTCAAAACTCGGCCCTTCCTTTTTGACGTCGGCCGGGGCGAGATTGATGGTGGTGCGGCCCAGGGGGAATTTGTAGCCCGAATTGGCCAGCGCCGTGGAGACGCGGTCCTTGGATTCCTTGACCGCGGCATCGGGCAAGCCGACCACCACGATGACGGTGTCCCCGTAGCCTTCGTTGACTTCCACCTCGACCGGATACGCGTCGATGCCATTAACGGCCGCTGAGTTGACCTTCGAGAGCATGACGAATGGTTATGGGTGGGAAGGGCAAATGCAACAGGGAAATTGGGGGAGGGCCGAGACACGAATTTCACGAATTTTCACGAATGGGGAACCGGGGGAACGGGCGTCCCGCCTGTTGAATTCGGCGTCTCGCCGAATTCTCGCGCGCACCGCGACCGTTCAATGTTCATTGCGCTTGTTACGTGAGAAAGCTCGCAGCCAAAATTTTGAACAGAAGTTAACGAAGGAAACGAAGGCCGGCGACTTTCGTCTCTGTTTGGGGTGGACATTTAATGGTGGCCCTGGCGGTTACGCGAGCCCTTGACCATGTGCGTCCGATGTGGGAGAATCCCATTATGGCACAGATCGTTACCATTGCAAAACACGATAAGCGCAAACGGCTTGTCCTCCCGGACGAATTCATCGCGGAGGCGCCGTATGGTGAGTATATTATTCGAGAGGCCAAAGGGCAGCTTTCGATTGTCGCGATCCCGGCTCCGACCAGCAAACGTGCCTACCGGGCCACGCCAGCGTTGGAGCAGAAATTGCGGGAGGCAAAGGGCGCCAAAGAGCGCGACTGCCCACCAGAGTTTTTCACCGAACCGATTGAGGATTGAGGGTCACTCTCACAGAAGTTGCCCAGGAAGACTGGCGGAGCATCCGCCGATATCTCAGGCGTCAATTTGGACGGCGGGTTGAAATGGCTGTCGCCGCTCAGGTGCGGGCAGCGCGCATCGCGCTCGGGGAAAACCCCGGGCGCGGACACCGGATCGAATCGGCCGTCTTTCCGGATTTGCGGGGCATCGTGGTTAGGAAGTCCCTCATTTGTTATCGGGTGCTTCCAGACCGCGTTCAGATCGTCCGAATCCTGGATGTGCGTCAGGACCGGTGGACGATTCTGAAAGCCCCTTGAAAACTGACAAAACCCGCGTTTGTATTGGTCAACCGAGCCGTTTGGCTGCACCTTTTTCTGAGGTCATTGTAACGATTACCCATGAAGTTTTCTGGGGTATTCGTAGCCATCACTACGATGATCGTGTCCCCGTACCCTTCATTGACTTCCACCTCGACCGGGTACGCGTCAATGCCATTAACCGGCTGAACAAACCTTGGAAAGCATTCCGGCTGGTTATGGGTGGCTTGGGCAGATGCAACCGAGAAATTGGAGAAAAGCAGAGACCAAATTTTACACATTTTCACGAAAGGAATGGGCGGCAAGAGGAGCGCCGATTCCTTTCAACATTCAACTTTTCTCCATTCTGGATATCCTCGTCCAGGAACTGCGCGATTGGATAGGCCATCATCCCATACGTCAGACTGCGCTTCGCCGCGGACGCCAAACACCCGTCGCCGTCAACCAGCCTAGCTGGATGCGAATA
The DNA here is from genome assembly GCA_049509875.1 of Verrucomicrobiota bacterium. GTDB lineage: Bacteria > Verrucomicrobiota > Verrucomicrobiia > Limisphaerales > UBA11358 > UBA11358. Next base: position 27,217 of record JBEKZM010000070.1, read on the forward strand.
CTTTGACGCTAAAAACCGACCCGCTCACGGCAATAGCTGCCTGCATGGCAACCGGTCCCTAAGGCGGCCAGATCATGTCCACACATGCCCCTCCCTCCTGCTTCTCGTTGAAAAAACGAGGGTTTCGGAATGTTACAAAATGGCAACGGGTTATTTTGGAACGAAAATCACTTGACACACCATCTAACCGTGTTTATAAATAACGCGTATCTTGAAGGTTGCAACTTCTAGTCTGATAGTGGGGAAGAAACAAGTGGGACGAACAGCAAGGTTGCATTACTTATCGGCGGTTTTCGCTTAAGATGGTTGCGCTATCCTTCTGCCTTCCGCAATATTTTATAGGCAATTAATTATGCGCACTAAAGTTCTTGAGGGGTCTGCCGCCCCATTTCGTCTGATCTGGTTGTTGATCATCCTGACACTTTTGTTCTGCTTGTATCCGGCCGCCGTGAAGGCCCTTCCGTGTTATTATTGCGGGCCGTCGGGTGATCAGCAGGAGCCACCGAAGTGCACAAGTAAGTGTAGCTGCCCCCCGGGCAAGAGCCCGGGCTGCTCGACCTGTCCCAACTCTTCGCCTCCCGGCAGCACGAACGCGCCCTCTGGGATGCCGGTCTATTGGGTTTCCGAGCCACGCATCAACCTGCATTTTGAAGATGAACCGTTGGGCTACCAACCGGCGCGTGGACTTCCGGTGGCGCTCCACTTGACTTACCGCCAGCGGGGCGCGGTGGGTGAAGATCCCTACGTATTTAGCTTTGGTAAAAATTGGACTTGTTCCTTTCGCGCGTTTGTCTGCCTGAATTCCGAGTACTCGGAGCCGGCCTTGCATCAAGTCGGGGCAGGTCTGATGTCCTATGATACGGTTCACGAAACGCCCAATGAAGACACCGCCGCTGTGATGACCTCCGGTTCTACGGATATTGCTATTCACGGCTCTACGGATACTGCTTACGGCACCGACGGGTTCCAAGTGGAGTACCCCGACGGAAGGGTTGAGATCTATGATTATGCATTCACCAATTCCGCTGGGATCGTCGAATATTTTTTGACCAGCAGCAGCGATCCGGCGGGCAACGCATCGACCTTCAGTTACACCAATAACGGCCCCGTTCTGCAGTTGATGGGCGTTACGGATCCGGAGGGCAACACCACGCGGCTTTTCTATGACTCATCAGATCTCACGCTGGTGACGCGGGTGGTGGATCCTTTTTCACGAACCAGTCATCTGAGCTATGACCAGAATGACTGCCTGACGAACATCGTGGATGTGGCCGGCATGTCGTCCTCCTTTTCGTACTTATACAGTGGTTCCGATTATTGGATCACGAATTTGGCGACGCCCTATGGCAACACGGGCTTCAGTTTTGGAGGTTCGGACCCCGACAACGACGACCTGACCTCAGCGGGAGTCAACCGCTTCGTGGTGGTCCAGTTGCCCACCGGCGGCCATGAGCTTTACCTTTACCAGAAGGAGTGCGACCTGATCGGGGATTGGTCTCCAACGGTTCCCAACACCGCGCCAGTCGGCAACAACTTCAGCGACCAAAACCTGAGTTATTTCAACAGCTTTTATTGGGGACCGCTCCAGTATGAAGCGCTTTCGACCCAAGACCCCACCAAACTGACCGAGGCCGACTATTTCCAAGGACGGATGCGCCATTGGTTGACCAACAGCGCGCCCGAACCGCAGGCGCTGGCATTGGAAGAGGCGCCCTCACCCGGTGGCGCCGTGAACGGGCAATGCACGTGGTACGATTATCAGGGCAGTGCCCCGGGGTTGGCCGGTAATAGCGACCTGCCATCCACCGTGGCCACGGTGTTGCCGGACGGTTCCACCCATTACAGCTATTCTTTGCGCGGCCAGTATTTGACTGTGACCAATGAAATCGAGACTTATAGTTTGCCGGACGGCGCGGTCGGTCTGCGTACGAACATCTTCAATTACGCGGTCAATGGCATTGACCTCCTCCAATGGGTGGGACCCAATGGCGAGCAGGTGGTCGGCAATTACTTTGCGCCTGGCAATGTCAGCCACTCCCCGAACGCAAGTTATGACGCCTTGAATCAGTGCACTTCTTATACCTATAACAATAACTGGCAGGTGACCTCGATCACCACCCCGAGCGGACTGGTGACCACCAATGTTTATTTCACCAGCGGCACCCCCGACCGGCTGCGCGCATCCATCGAACTGCAAATAAACCTTACCAATAGCTTTACCTATTATACCAACGGCCTGGTGCAGACCGTCACCGATGGCCGCGGTCTCACCTCGACGCTGTTCTGGGACAATCTTCAGCGGCTGACGGGCATCGGTTATCCTGATGGAACGACCGCCTCCAACGTCTATACTTATCTCGACGTCACCGCCACAAAGGATCGCGACAATTATTGGAGCTATTTTGGTTACAATCAGCTCCGGCAGAAAATCGCGGAAACGAATGCCAACGGCATTATTGCCAGATATTACTATTGCGACTGTGGCTTGCTGTATGCCGTGACCACCGCCTGGGACACGCTGGCGCAGTTTGTGGTCACCTTTGGCTACGACAACCAGGGGAATCGGCTCTATACGCATCTGCCGGATGCCAGCTTCACCAACTGGTTTGACCCGTTGGGACGCGTCGAAATGACGGGCGATTCCTGGGGCCATCACTGGTTTGGTTATAACAACCAAGGATTGCTTGATGCAGCCACGAATGCCGCTGGCACGGAAGCGCTGAAGGTCTTTGACGATGAAGACCGGCCCATCGCCGTGACCGACGCCAACCAGGTGACAGTGACCAACGCCTATGACGTCCTGGGCCGATTGGTCGCCCGGGGCTATCCGGACGGCGGCATCGAGACGTTCGGCTATGCGCAGGCCGGGTTGACCGCCTACACGAACCAGTTGAATTTTACAAATTATTTCTGCTATGACCCCGCTGGGCGGAAGATTGCTGAGACGAATGCCAATGGTGAAGTTCTCGGCTACGGCTACTCGCCCGCCAGCGACCTGCTGTCGCTGACCGATGGAAAGGACCAGACGACACAATGGAAATATGACGCTTACGGGCGGGTGACGAACAAGCTGGACCAAGGCGGCACGGTTGTCTATCAATACGCATACGATGGCGATGGCCGGTTGACGAATCGCTGGTCCGCCACAAAAGGCTCCACAGGGTACAGCTACGACGGCGTGGGCAATTTGCTGTATGTCGGGTATCCGGTGATCCACCCGGTAACCTTCAAGTATGACCCGCTGAATCGGCTGACAAACATGCTGGATGAGGTGGGCTCCACGACGTTTGGCTACGCCCTCGGCGGGGAGCTGCAGACTGAAGATGGCCCGTTCGCGGATGACACCGTGACCAATTTATACACCGATCGCCTGCGGACCGGTTTGGGCCTGGCCCAGCCGGCCGGGGACTGGGTCAATAGTTTTGGCTATGACGGCGCCAAGCGCATGACCGGGGTGGCTTCACCGGCCGGCACATTCATTTACACGCGTGACCCAATACGGCAGGGCCTGCTCACGGCCGTCTCGCTGCCCAATACGAGCTACATCACGAACCGCTACGACGTGAACGCCCGGGAACTGGCGACCCTTTTGGTCAATTCAAGCGATACCGTGCTCGACTCAGCTCTTTATGGCTACAACCAGGGCAACCAGCGGACGGCCTTCACCAACGCGGCGGGAACGTATGTGCGATATGCTTACGACAATATCGGACAGTTGAAGGTGGCAGCCAGTTCCGCCAGCGGTGAAAATCGGGGTTACGCCTACGACAAGGCCTGGAACACCATCTACGTCACAAACGGATCGGGCGGGGTGACGCCTTTTATCGTGAACGGCAGGAACGAGCTGACCAATTGCCAGGGGAATTACTATTTCGATGCCAATGGCAACCCCACCAATCTGACGGCGGGTCGCCTCAGCACACCCACCAACTACACCTATGATGATGAATGCCGGCTGGCCAGTGTGACTGCGGGCACGAACGGGCCACGGACCACTTTCCTTTATGATGGACTTGGACGGATGCGAGAGCAGTTGCAGTGGACCTATTCTGCGGGTTCCACCAACGGAGGGGGCGGCGGTTCTTCCTCGGTCGGCTCGGGGGAGGCTAGTCCGCCGACCGGGGGTGGCGGGGGCGGAAGGTGGGAGCTCGTTGGCGGCATCCTCTATGTTTACGATGGCAACCGGGTGATTCAAGAGCGCGCCACCAACAATACCCCGACGGTCAGCTACACGCGCGGCATTGACTTGAGCGGCACGCTGGAAGGAGCCGGCGGCATCGGCGGGCTGCTGGCCCGCTCGGATGATTATTCCGGCGGCGAGTTCAGCCGGCACGACTATTATCATGCCGACGGAGGTGGGAACATCACGTATCTGGCTGACAATATCCAGGGGTTGGCGGCCAGCTACCAGTATGATCCGTTTGGCAACCTGTTGAGTTCCAGCGGCGCGCTGGCCACAGTCAATACTTATGGGTTCAGCAGCCGGGAATACGTCGGCAGCATGGGCCTGTATTCCTACCGGAACAGGTTTTACAACACCGGGTCACAAAGATGGCTAAATCAAGACCCGATTGGGGAGGAAGGCGGCATTAACCTTTATCAGTTTGTCGGGAACGATGCAATTAACGAGATTGACCCTCTGGGCCTGGTTTTAGTTGGCCAAGCCACGTTGGCGGCAGAGCCAACACTCTTAATGGACGAAGAAGCATTGGCGGCATACAGGGCAGCCCAAGCCGCAAAAGCGGCTGAAGCTGCAAGGGTCGCGGCGTTGGCGGCAGCGGCAGGTGCTGCTGCAAACGGAGGCGATAGATGTATGGCTAACAATGGGGAAAGGAAAATTCAAGGCAATGACCCCAATCCGTGGAAAGGCTGGCGTCCGAATCCAGACAAGCCAGGTTGGGGCTGGAAGAAAGATCCGCAAACGGGAAAACAGGTTCCCAAGCCTCGCCCGTCTGGGCCGCCACCGCCTAACCATCCAGATTGGTGATTTATGCCAAAAAGAATAAAAAATAAGTTCAAAGCCGACTGGCTAATTGGAATCTGGCGATACGGTGAGGCAGTTAGACCATTGCTTTTCAAGATAGACAAGAAGGCACGGAGCTTTCGTGTTCAAGCATCTGATGAAAGCGATGGCGAAAAGCTCATTGTTTCCAAGGTCAAGTGGGATGGTAAAGTCTTATCTTTTGAAACCTTGACGCCGTCAAATAACTGGCGCACGCGGAACCGGCTCAAATTGGTTTCCGAGAGGGAAGTAATCCATGAACTCACGTTTTGGGAGTCTTGGGAAAAGATGGACAAATAGCCACCGAGCAGTCCATACCGGATTGCATACGGTACGCGTGACAGGGCACAAAGCCCCGTCAAGGACTTATCGGCGTTCGGCCTCGCTTTTCCCCCCATTCGCCACATCCCCGGCAAGGGCACTCAATCCCCTGCCGGTACAAGCCGATTTTTTAGCCGCAGATCACGTTGCCAGTTCGGGGACAACGAACTGGAATTTGGGCCGGCTCTTGTCGTTATCATTCACGATAATTTTGAAGCCGCCGCCCAGGTCTTTGCGGGCGTGTTGCTTGAGCTGACGGCCCAGTTCAGCGGGCAGGCCTTCGGGGCTGTAGCGGCTCATGACCGGGAAGGTGTGGGGGTACTTGGTGACGTAGTCGGCCAGGATGTCGCTGGTTTTGAGCCACGCCGCCGGTTGCTCCCTGCCGATCAGGCCGGTGAGGGCGAGCAAATCATCCCACCAGGTACGGACCACGTTCTGGAAATCTTCCGGGTCGGTTTCGTAGGGGTTGCCCAGGCCGGAGGCGATCATGATGCCGCCAAAGGCAGAGCCTTGACCCCGGAAAGGGGTCGGTCCAACATAATCGTATATTTTGCTGACGGTCAGGCCTCGAACTGATGGCAACGAATGCCCATGATTGCTTATGGGGTATTCGTTGCAATCATTACAATTACGGTGTCCCCATATCCCGAATTCACTTCGACTTCCACGGGATAGGCGTCAATGCCATTAACGGCGGCTGAGCAGACCTTGGAAAGCATGACGGCAGCTCAGCAGTCGGAAAGCGATGGCAAAGGCGGATTTCGCTTTAACCACGGATTTCGAGGATGGCTCGGATGGGAAAAGAAATGCCAAGGACGTGCTTCGCTTTTTCTTGACGCAACTCAATGATCACGATTAAGCAACCGTTGCTTCGTTTCGTCCGGGAGCGGCGCCTGCGCAATCCAGGCCCGGGCAGCGGCCTGATCTCGGGAAAGCCAGATGGACGCCACTTGTTCGCCTTGTTGCTGAAGCCAGTTGGTATGGCCGAGCGAGTATTGCTGATCCAGCAAATCGGCAATGGCTGCCGGGCAGGCGCCTTGTCCCCAAAAAATGAGACCACCGAGCGTTTGGTCCGCGAACTGAGGATTCTGGGACAGCCACTTGGCGGCGCCGGCGGCATCCCAGAATGTCCAGTCTCCGACCACCTGTTTGACGGCGGCGTTCTGGAGATCGCCCGCGGGCATGTCGGCCGCAAAATTGACCGCGTCGTCGCGGTGCTGCTTTGACCAACCGAGGAGGACTTTTGTTAGCGCCCGCTCCTGGGCGTTGGTGTCCTGCAAGCATTTGCCCAAGCGATCGCGGCATTCGGATCGGACCCACCCCACCGCGAGGAGAGGTCGTCGAACAACGGCGTTTCCAATCCGTCGGGGCCAGGGCGCTGAACCAAAAATGCCAGGGCCCGGGGAAGGTCATTGGTGGCAATGTTTTTTCCGAGGCGCTGCAGGGCGGCTTCGCGCCCGCCCCAAGAGGATTCGGAAAGTCCGCGTTCAAGCTCGACCTCCAGCAAATTCGAAGGGATGGCGTTAGTGTCTATTCCTGGGGAAGCCGGCGCAGTCACTCCGGCGCTGGCCAAGGCGTTGGTTTGGGCTGCCAGCGGTGACCCCTGAAGCGCAGCCACCAGCCGTTCCGTTTCCTGGTGCGCCTCCTTCAATTGTCTGACTTGGTGAGTCAGGGAGTTTTGCTGTTCCTGTAATGTTTGAATCCGGTCTTGCAGTTGGGAATTTTGATGGGCCTCGAAAATCTCCGTTCCCACCGCGGCGGCAAACATCGCACCGATGAGGGTCTTTTGCAGCGTTGTCATGGCAATGGTCCTGGCCGCGATCACGGCTGACAATTCTCAACCAGCCGGAGTTGCGCGCCAATTCGCAGATCGATTATTTGCCTTGCCCGCCAATCGGTCAATCGACGCTTTTTGGCAGTGGCAAAGCAAAAAAAGGCGTCATCCTTCCGAGTCAACAGCTTATTGGGAGATTACAAGACGTCACCACGATGACGGTGTCCCCGTAGCCTTCGTTGACTTCCACCTCGACCGGATACGCGTCGATGCCATTAACGGCCGCTGAGCAGACCTTGGAAAGCATCAGGCAGCTTAACAAGAGATGGAAAGCGATGGCAAAGACTGATTTCATTTCAACCGCGGATTTCGCGGATGGCACGGATGCTTCAGGCGAGCGAATAGAGGCGCACGGATAACACTTTCATTCATGTCACAAGTCGAGGTTGAACATTTGGGGGCGGCCATGGCGGTGGTTGTGTGTTGTCTGGCCAACGCCGGCGCGCCGGGGAGGGCCGTGAATTCCTTGGCGTCCTGAACCAGTTCGCAAACGAGATGATGGTGTGCGCGCCCCTCGAGCCAATGCTGATAACCGCCTTGGCGCCAGTTGGTCAGATTCTGCTGGTTGACCGGGCTGGCCGCGAACCGGTCGGCCAGCATGGCCTTCACCTCCGGCAGGG
>JBEKZM010000071.1:0-34009 GCA_049509875.1 Verrucomicrobiota bacterium
ACACCGGCCATTGACGACCACCGACGCGGCGGGCCAGACGACGACGTACACTTATAATGCCCTGGGCGAGATGCTTACCGTGACGGACCCGAAGAACGAGACCACCACTTTCACCTATGATACCAACGGCTATTTGCTAAAGATTGCCGGCTCCTTGCCCGGCTCTAATGACACGGTCACGGCCACCTATGACGCGTTTGGCCGGCTTGGCACCGTAACCGACGTGAGCGGTTATACGCTCGCTTTCAATTATGACGCGCTGGATCGAGTCACCCGGGTCATTCATCCAGACGGAACCGCCGAGCAGGTTTTCTATAACAAACTTGATGTGAGTTCCGTTCAGGATCGCGCCGGACGCGTGACCCAGTTTCGACACGACAGCGTCCGTGAGCTGACGGGTACCACGGACCCTTTGGGGCGCATCACGACTTTAGAATGGTGCGGCTGCGGCGCTCTCAAGGCGCTCACCGATCCGGTGGGCCGCACCACCACCTGGCTCACGGATGTCCAAGGCCGCCGGATTGCAAAACAGTATGCGGACGGCTCCCAAGTGAATTATTCTTATGAAAGTACCACCAGCCGTTTAAGACAGATCATGGACGAACAACATCGGCTCACCCTCCTTTCGTACAACCGCGATAATACAATAAGCTCGGTCGATTATGGCAATAATGGCATCTCTACGCCAACATTGGCTTTCACCTACGATCCTTATTATAAGAGAATACTCACCATGTCTGACGGCGTTGGAACGACGTTGTACTCATATATACCCCTCACCGTCCCACCGGTATTCGGTGCTGGCCGACTCGCCAGTGTATCGGGGCCGCTGCCTAATGATGCAGTCAGCTATAGCTATGACGTATTGGGACGGCCTTACTATCGAAACATAAATGGAAATGTCTCGACTTTTGGCTTTGATTCCGCCGGCCGTGTCATCGCCGCGACCAATGCGCTCGGCTCTTTTGGCTACTCGTATGATGGCGCCTCCGAGCGAATCCTGTCAGTCGCCTTCCCCAATGGCGTCAACGAAAGCCGGGAATATGGGACAGCGATGCATGACTTTGTGCTGGAAAACCTCACCTACCAGGGCACGGACCCAATTTCGACTTTTACCTACACCCATGATGTTCCAGCCCAACGCATAGCGTCCTGGTCCCAACAAATCGGTACCCAGCCGCCAAACATCTATTCCTTCGTATATGACGCTGCGAACCAACTGCTTTCGGCCATTATCACCAATTCCGGTCTGCCGGTAAACACCTACGCCTACAGCTACGATCTGAGCGCAAACCGCTTGAATGAGAGCATCGGCGGTGTCACTGCCGTCACGAGCTACAATGTCCTCAATCAGCCCGCCACGCTGAGCAGCTTCGGAACCTTGCGCACCAACCAATGGGACGCCGCTCATCGCCTGGCAGTTGTAACGACTGGCAATCAACAAACAGAGTTAAGCTATGATGGCCTGGGACGGCTGGCGGAAATTCGGCTGCTGCTCAATGGCCAGCAGGTGACCAATCGGCTATTTGTCTGGGATGGTCCAAGACTCAGCGAAGAACACGACAATCATGGAACGGTAATCAAACGGTTCTTCGCGCAAGGGGTTCAACTTCTGACCGGCACGAATGCTGGCGTTTACTATTATACGAAAGATCATTTGCGGTCCATTCGCGAGTTGACGGATGCCAGCCAAAATGTCCGCGCTCGTTACAGTTACGACCCCTTTGGCCGGCGCACCCAACTCAGCGGTGATTTGACTGCGGACTTTGGGTTTGCCGGCATGTTTTGGTCTCCGGAGGCAAACCTTTCACTCACCCATTTCCGAGCCTATGATGCCGGCCTCGGGCGATGGCTTTCGCGCGACCTGCTTACAGGCGCCGAGATGAGGCAAGGCCCGAACCTCTATGCGTATGTTGGTAATGAACCGGTTGGCCGGTTTGATCCCGAGGGCTTGGCCGGCACTCTGCCTGGTTTGGGTTTTAACACTCTTACTATTGGATTGGCTACCGCTGCCGCCACGGAACCCGGGGCGGTCCAGGAATTGCTTGTGGAGATAGGGGATGCAGCCGAACCGTTGGCGGGGGCGGTTGAAGGGCTTGCCGTTGACGCTCAAGCAGCGGCTATCGATGCCGGGGGAGCGGTGGCCAGTTGTGTGCAGACGGCCATCGGGTACGCCGGAGGTCCGGTTTCTACGGCTGTGGAATACGCGGATACTCTTGCGCCGAAGGTCGTTCAAACAGTGCAGAGCCTCGCCCCCGTCGCAAACAACGTCGCCGAAGATGTGGTCGAGGATGCAACGGAATTGGAGTGGGGTAATGCCTGGCTACAATCCATGCTCCAATATCGCGAGCCATTACTTGGCGATCTCCTCGACGCCGAAGGTAATCTGACCGCGGAAGGATTAGCACGTTGGGAGGAAACGAGCTGGATTTTGAACAGGCACGCAGAACTATTTGGCGTGCCATGGTGACGATGCGATATGCCAAAGAAGGAAGGTAATACGAGTGAGAATCGTTGTTTGACAACGTGCCGGAATCAATTATCTGTCCAAGACGCCCGGGGGGAGATGCCTAGCCCGCGACACGGCAGAAGGTCCATGCCTCAAAATTGGAGTCTCGTGAGCGAAGGCGGCCGGGGCCACGCGCTTTCAGGTCGCCACAAGGTGGAAAAGCTGGCCGTGGCAGCGCTCATTTTGCTCCTTTCCGCCGTCAGCTTCGCCCAGGAATCACAATTTGCCTTCGATCTCTCAGGCGAACTCTTTATACAAGCAACGGAGACCAACGCGCCGCCACAAATTCTTGCCCAGCCCCAGAGTCAAATTGTCATGGCGGGTGAGTTGGCCGCTTTCTCGGTGCTCGTCGCCGACCCAACCGCGATCCGTTACCAGTGGCTTTTCAATGGCGAGGTCATTGAGGGGGCAAAATCGGATTCACTCGTAGTCACCAATGTAACCGCGGCTGACCAGGGCCAATACTCGGTCGAAGTGGCCAATGGCCTCGGCTCAGTCACGAGCAACCCGGCGATGCTTTGGTACGACGGCAATACAAACGGCCTGCCCGATTCATGGGAACTGGCCTACTTCGGCAACTTAAATCAGACTGCTACCGGCGACTACGACGGCGACGGGGTTGACAATTTGGATGAATTTTGGGAAGGCACCGACCCGACGGACCCTACCTCATTCAACCCGCGCTTGTACATTCAGACCACCGATTTCGGCGTGGCCTATGGGTCGCCGCCGCAGCCATATTATATCATGGGCTCCGTAGCGACCGTGATCGCCGTGCCGGACGTGGGCGCAACTTTTCTGGGTTGGAGCGGCGCGGCGGCCGGGATCAAGCCAGAGATATCGTTGGTGATGAACGGCCACAAGACGATTCTGGCCAGCTTTGCCGAAGCGATGCCACCGCCCTCCTTTCTTTCCGCCAACCAGACGAGCAGCGGCATCAGCATGACTTGGAGCGCCGCCGCCGGGCGCTGGTACCAACTCCAATACACGACCGACCTTGCCACAGGTGCTTGGACCAACCTCGGCGGCATTGTGGCCGCGACCAGCCCAACGCTCAACGTGACTGACCCATTCCCCAGCGACACGCAGAGATTTTACCGGGTGGGAGTGTTGCCATGAACGGATGGACCCGTGTTTGGAGCATCCCTTGTGCAAATAACAAATGACAGATTCTCAGTTTGCGATTCTCCATGGGCCGCATCCCAACGTATTGAGAATTGGCCATTAAAGATTTGTCATCGGCGATTGAGGCCTAAGCTCAACGGCAGGCTCCGCCTGATGCACCCTCTGCTTGGGATTTTGTTTCTGGTCAGTCTCGCTCTCACCTCAGCCTGGGCCCAGACCACCCGCACGTGGGTCGGCACGACCAGCACGGACTGGTTCAACGCCACCAACTGGGTTCCCAACGGCGTCCCGGCTACGAACGACATTCTGGACGTCACCAATTACGCCGACATCACGTTCAGCGCGCCAGTCACAATTAATGGCACTTTCAACTGGGCCGGAGGCTTCCTGAGGGGACAATCCCTGACCATCGCGAGCAACGGAGTTTTGAACATTACCGGCATTCCGGAAGGCGCCAATCCGCTCATCACCGTGACCAACCAGGGAACGGTCAATTGGCTGGGCGGCAGCTTGGGGCTGGGTGGCTCAATTTGGAATCAGACCGGTGCGCTCTGGAACATCCAATGCGACCAGTTTTTGCAGGGAGGTGGAGGCTCTGAATTTATTAACGCGGGGACTTTGCTCAAATCTGTGGGCAGCAGCAGCACGGTCATGGAGGTGCCGGTGCTGAACTCGGGCATCGTTTCGGTTTCACAAGCGACGCTTGGATTAGAAGGAGGGGGGCCGATCGATGGATATTACAACGCCGAGGCGGGGGCCGTGGTCCAATTTAGCGGCGCCGCCTTCAGTTACACTACCACGCCGGTCTTCACAGGCGGAGGCGCATTCGAACTCACCGGTGGCAGTTTGGCCCTGGTTGACGATGTAATCCCCAACTTGCAGATGCTTGGCGGTGCCATAACCTTGGGATCGAACTTTCAAGGTGGAACGATCACGAATCTGATACTGACGGGCAGCGTGCTGAGCGGCAACCATACCGTTAGTGGAATTTTTAATTGTGGGAGCGGCTTGTCCTCCGGCAGTCTCGAGATCGCGTCCGGCGGATTAATGAACTGGAGCGGGGGTTATATTGAGGGGCCACTGACAGTGAACAGCAACGGAACATTGACTATAAATGGGGGAAGCGGCATCAATGGCGCGCTCACGAATATGGGCACGGTCAACTGGCTGAGCGGCGGTTTGGAGCTTGGTCAATCGGCTTGGAACCAGCCGGGCGCACTCTGGAACATCGCCTGTGATCAAGTGCTGGCGGGAGGTATTAACGCCGAATTTGTTAATGCCGGGACTTTGCTTAAGTCCGCGGGCAGCGGCAGCACGGTTATTGAAGTGCCACTGCTGAATTCTGGCGTTGTCTCGATCTCCCAGGCGGTAATCGAGGTTGACGCGGGCCTGACGAATACGAGCGGCACCCTCAACTGCGGCCTGAGCGGCGCCAATAACTTCGGCCAGCTTGTCATTTCCGGGAGCGCCATGCTGAGCGGCGCCTTCAAGGCGAGTCTCCTGGATGGATTCGTTCCGGCCCTGAACAACTCCTTCGCGGTGGTCACCTATGGCTCAAGCAACGGCGTGTTCAACAGCGTGCAACTTCCCGCTGCGGCGGTGTGGCAGTCCAATTACGGCCCCACCGCCTTCACCATCACCGTGGCAGCCATCAACAAGCTGGCCATTGTCGCCTCGCCAGGCAGCACGAACGCCGGAGCGACACTTGCGCCCCTGGTCGTGCAAATCGAGGATACAAACAACAACCCGATTGCCACCGGCGGCGTGGCCATAACGGTCAGCCTTGCAGGCGGAAGCGGCACTCTGAGCGGGACGCTGACGCAATTCACCGATACGACCGGCAGAGCCATGTTCGGCGACTTAAGCGTGAATCTGAGCGGGCTAAAAACGCTGCTCGCCGCCGCTCCCATAGCCGGATTGTCTCCGGCCACCACCGCGGCGTTCACTATTTCGCCGTCCGCGGCGGCCATGCTGGCCCTGTCCACGCCCATCGCTTCGCCGCAAGGCAACGGCTACGCCTTTTCACCGCCGCCCGTTGTGCAAGTAACCGACGCGTTCGGTAATGTTGTACCCGGTGCGTCCGCAACCATCACGGCTCAACTGATTTCGGGCGGCGGTGCGCTGGCTGGAGTGCTCGGCGCCAACGCCGACGGAATGGACGGCTCGGCCACGTTCAGCAACCTGGTTTATCACTTGGCCAATCCGCAGACCGCCGAATCGCCGGTCGTCGCGTTCACCGCGCCGGACCTGAAGGCCGTTACCAATGCTCCGGCGCTGGTCCGGCCGGTTTTTTCATCCATCATCCTTCAGGACCGCAACTCCGTCGTACAAATCAGTCCGGCCAACGATTTGGGCGTGTGCTTCTGGACCGTGGATGGAGTCAGCCAGCTCTTTCAGCATTGGTTCTGGATGCAGGGCGGACCGGGGGGAACGACGCAAATCTCCTTCGACCTTATCAGCCCGCCTTACCGCGTGGCCTGGTCGTCGAGCAACGCCGTGCTGGCCTTCCTCTCGTCCAGGCTCAGCCTGCAACTTGCTTTCACCCTCCAAGGCGGAGCCACGGGCAGCAAGTCGGCGGTGCTGACTGAAACCGTCACCCTCACGAACCTTTCCGGCGCGGTGTTGGAACCGTGGCTGTATGATTATGCAGATTTCGATCTAGCTGGCTCCTGGACCAACGATACGCTTTCGTTCCCGACCCAACAGACGGCCGTGCAGGAGGGCAAAGGGATGGTGGCAACGCAAACTGTTTCGCCCAGCCCATACGCGTGGGAGGGCAGCTTTTATGCAATTATTTTGGACGAGCTCGATAGCCCCGGAAATGCGATTTTATCCGACAGCATCATCCCGCCAGAGGCGGGAGATCAGACCTTCGCTTTCCAATGGCAGACTTACCTGAACCCCGGGCAGGTCTTCGTACTCGTCGCGACCAATAGCATCCAGCCGTCTGACCCCAGCCTCCAGCCAGTGCCAGTGTCTCTCAACCTCGCGCTCTCCGATGGCCATCTTTTTCTTTCCTGGCCGACCAACGGCACGGTCGGGTGCCAATTGCAATCGGCAAACCAACTCGCGCCGGCGCCCGATTGGACTGCCATCACCAACGTGCCGGCCATGAATGGGCAGCAGTATCAGGTAATTTTGCCTCCGGCAACCGGGGACCAATTCTTCCGGTTGAAGTATTAAATATTCCTTCGGCACCGGCTGCGCGCCAATGGCGATGGCGGCAAGCAGAGTGCCAGTCGCGAGGAGAATTTTTCCCAGCCGGATGTTCATGGGTTTGGTTGTGATTTATGCGTTAACCGCCCGAGTTGCGGTGTACGAATACATGCTTTCGAAAACCGTCACTGGCATTGAGTTCACGAAGCCTCTCCCCGCTCCGTTAGTCAAACTTTCAGCTAAAATCAGGCAGACCAAAACCGAGTTCTTATCCTTAGAGCGAGGACGCTGTGGATCTCGTGACGCTACGAACACCGTCCACGGCAATAACCGGCCATTGGTGCGATCCTTCTACGGCGCGAAATCTGTAGTTTATGCCACTCACTGATCAAGTAATGAGGTCGTGAATGGCCAACACAACCGGTTCCGTACAGAGAATCGGATGCAGTTGGAGCCTCGTTACTCCGCTGCCACGGGAGCGTTATTCCCCCCTGGGTGCGATGCGGGAGGCCGGCGGTCGGGTGGCCGGCGGTTGCGGCATGGCCGCACCGAAATCGGCGGGCAGATCTTCCGGCAGCAGGGTGGTAAGGGAATCACGGTCGCACTGGCCGCTGCTGACCAGGCGGGTGCTTTGGCTGCGCACGGCCGCCTCGAACAGGTTTCGCATTTCGCGCGCATTGCCAAAATGTTCGTCGCGGCCGGCGTGGAGTTTCCCGGCCAGAGCCAGCACGGCGGCAGCCGTGTCCAGCGCGCAGACGAGCCCGCTTTGCGCAGCCATGCGGTGAAATATCTCCGCCAGTTCCTCCGGCGAGTAATCAGGAAACTTCAGATAATTGGTGAAGCGGGATTCCAGGCCCGGATTGGAGGCCACGAATTTTTCCATGGGCTCCGTGTAGCCCGCCACGATGACGATGAGCCGGTCGCGGTTGTCTTCCATGCGCTTGAGCAGGGTCTCAATGGCTTCGATGCCGAAATCCTCCGCGCCGCGCCCGGCCAGCGCATACGCTTCGTCAATAAACAGGATGCCGTCCAGCGCCGAATCGATGACCGCGTGCGTGCGCACCGCCGTCTGGCCGACGTATTCCGCCACCAGCCGGCCGCGGTCGCACTCCACCACGTGGCCCCGGCGGAGCAGGCCGAGCGACTTGTAAATCCGCCCCATCAATCGCGCCACGGTGGTCTTGCCGGTGCCCGGATTGCCGAAGAAAACGCTGTGCAAACTCGCCTGCACGACGGGCAGACCTTGTTTCCGGCGCAACACCTGCATCCGCGCAAAATCGGTGGCGCGGTGAACTTCATTCTTCACCGGCTCCAGACCCACAAGCGCGTCCAATTCCTTGAAAATGGCGGCCAAATCCTCCTCGCTGACGCCGGGATCGGCCTCGCGGTCGGTGAAATCCACCGCGTATTGCCGGGAGATTTCGGTGAACTGCGCCGAAATGACGGCGGAGCGGCGGCGGCAGGCGTCGGACATTTCGTGGTCCATGTTGGCCAGCGTCATCGTGAGTGTCTGCAAGGTCTGCCGGACAAATTCGATGGTGACCGGCTGCAGGCCCAGGTCCAAGGCGTGGCGCGTGAGGAGCTTGAAAATTTCGTCCAGCCCGTACTTGTCCACGGGTTGCAGCATGGTTTCGACCCGTTCCATGGCGCGGCGCCCGTTTTTCTCAAACCATTTGGTGAAGCCCTCCACGTTGCCGTTGCTGGCGGCGAAGCCGGATTCGATCAGGGCCTGGGCGTCGTCGGACTTGGCGGCCAGCCCGGCGATGCAGGCGGAGAGGGCCCCGTAGGCCTGCAAGGGCGTGCCGTCGGTGGCGAGCCGCTGCCACAGCACCAGGGCGATCAGACGCAGCAGGCTGTGCAGGTTGTCCATCAAATCAAATTCCTCGTCGTCGATGCGCTTGACGGTCATGAGCGGCGGCGTCAGAATCTGGACGCACTCGAGCAGCAGGCGCAATTGCAGGAGGCTGTTGAGGATGGCGCCTTCCTTGGCAATCTCATAGTTGTACACCCCCGCGCGCCAGTCGGCGTGGCGCAGCAACTGCAGCACCTGCCGCGAGCGGGCCTCCATCGTGTTGTGCAGCCGCACGGCATCATCGTTGGTGAACAGCGAGTGCGAGAGATAATATTTCACCAGGTAATCGGCCGACATGCCGTCCAACTCGGTCAGTTCCTCGGATTTGAACGCGACGGTCCGGTTGGTCTTGGGGTTGCGGAAGAGCGTGGTGAGAATGGAACCCGGCAGAAAGGACTCATGCACCGGCAGCGGTGGCCGCGAGGGCTCCTTGACCCGCGGCAAATTGGCCGGCGCCTGGGTTACCGCCTCCAGATCGCGGGCGCGGCGCAGAAATTCCGCCAGCCGCTCGCGCAGCTTGGCATCGTCACTTTCCGATTGCCGGTTGGTATCCATCGGGGCGATTTTCGAGTCGTGGCCACAATTTTCGCCGCTCACAAACGGATGGCAAGCTTATATCATGCGGGGATTTTCCTTTCGTTTTGAGGCCGATCCGTGTTTCATGGCGGCTGTTTGAAACGGCATATCGCAAATCGGCAATCGTAAATTTTCATGCCCAAGCGCACCGACATTCACAGCATCCTGATCATTGGCGCCGGACCGATCATCATCGGCCAGGCGTGCGAGTTTGATTATTCCGGCACCCAGGCCTGCAAGGCCCTCCGGGAGGAAGGCTACCGCGTCATCCTGGTGAATTCCAATCCGGCCACCATCATGACCGACCCCGAATTTGCCGACCGGACCTATATTGAACCCATCACGCCCGAGGTGGTGGAGAAGATCATCGTGCGGGAAAAAGAGGAGATGCAGAAGCTCGGCGCGGAGGGCAAACTGGTGCTGCTGCCCACGCTGGGCGGCCAGACAGCCCTCAACACCGCCATGGCGCTCCACAAAAATGGCGCGCTGCTCCGGCACGACATCGAAATGATCGGCGCCAAGCCCGACGCCATCAACAAGGGCGAGGACCGCCTGGCGTTCAAGGAGCTGATGCTGAGGATCGGGCTGGATGTGCCGGTTTCCGGCGTGGCCCACAGCATAAATGAGGCCCGCGACGTCGCCGAGCAGGTCGGCCGTTTTCCGCTCATCATCCGGCCGGCCTTCACGCTCGGCGGCACCGGCGGCGGCATCGCCTACAACCGCGACGAATTCGAGGAGATCGCCCGGCGCGGCATGGACCTCTCGCCCGTTTCGGAGATCCTCATCGAGGAATCGCTGCTGGGCTGGAAGGAATACGAGATGGAAGTGATGCGCGACCAGGCCGACAACTGCGTCATCATTTGTTCCATCGAGAACTTTGACCCCATGGGCGTGCATACGGGCGACAGCATCACCGTGGCGCCCATCCAGACGCTGACCGACAAGGAATACCAGATCATGCGCGACCAGAGTTTCGCCGTGATCCGCGCCGTGGGCGTGGAAACCGGCGGCTCAAACATCCAGTTCGGCGTCAACCCCGACAACGGCCGCATGGTGATCATTGAGATGAATCCGCGCGTGTCGCGCAGCTCCGCCCTGGCGTCCAAGGCCACCGGTTTTCCCATCGCCAAAATTGCCGCCAAACTGGCCGTGGGCTATTTGCTGGACGAAATCCGAAACGACATCACGCGCGAAACGCCGGCCAGCTTTGAGCCGACCATTGATTACGTGGTCACCAAGGTCCCGCGCTTTGCCTTCGAGAAGTTTCCGCAGGCCGACCCCACGCTCACCACCCAGATGAAAAGTGTTGGAGAAGCGATGGCCATTGGCCGCACCTTCAAGGAGAGCCTGCAAAAATGCCTGCGTTCGCTGGAGATCGGCCGGAGCGGCCTGGGCGGCGACGGCAAGCCCTGGCGCGTCGGCACCGAACTCTACGGCGACCGCGACATCCTGCCGCGCGAGATCATCAGCCGCAAGCTGAGCGTGCCCAATGCCGAACGGATTTTCTTCATCCGCCACGCCCTCCGAGCCGGCTTCACCATCGACGAAATCTTCAATCTGACGAAGATCGACCGGTGGTTCTTGGTGCAGATCAAGGAAATCGTGGATTTCGAGGAAGAGCTTGCTGCCCTCAAGAACTGAGCTACCGAGATCCGTTGCCAGCCAGCCTCTGCAAGGCAGTTCGGGCGACAGCCGCTGCTTGTTGACGAAGTTCGGGGACGGCGGTGGATTCCCAAAGGCCGGATTTTCGCAGCGTGCCGGCGACCAGCAAGTCCGCGTGCGCCTCACCGCTGGCATCGACGGCCCGGCCCTCGGAATCAGTGAGGAGGCCAAGGCCGAAGGGGTCATCGCATAGCCCGCCCGATTCGATCAACGGGCGGAGGATGGGATGGGTGGAGCGGCGATGATGAATGCCCGGGCCCGTGCAGTTGATGACCCAGGCCACACGCAGGTGTCTCATGCCGGAATTGCCGCGACCGGACAGGGTAACGTTGATCCCCTCATTGTCGGCCTCGGCGGTCACCAGTGCGCCAGAAATCGGGTCGAGGATTTTCCGCGCGCGAAGCTGCTCAAGCTGGTCGGCTGCCGTCGGCGGCATGCGATGGCGGTGAACTTCCCAGAAGGGGCGGACATGCCGCAGAAAACGGCCCCGCTCGGCGGGGCTTAGACGAGCCCATATTTTGGCGGTGGCCGGGCGAAGCCCATCGATTACTTGCCGCCAGTCCACGCCTTGAACGACAGCCAACCGGATGCGTTTTCGAAGGGAGCAAACGAGTTCGCGCACCTTGAGCGGCTGGGCCGGATCGAGCCAGCCCGCCACCAGCGAGGAGACGTCGTCGGCCGGCCTGGGGTCGCGCGCATGGGCCTGCGGCAAGAGACCGCGGCGCGACACGACGGTGAGCGGTGCCGTGCGGTCGCCGCCATCAAGAGTCAAGAGCGCGTCAACGGCGGTCAATCCGCTGCCCAACACGAGCACCGGCTCGTCCGGGCCAATCTGGGTCAATACCAGCGCCGCCCAAGGGTCGGCCACAAACCGGGTGCGCGGGCCTTTCCAGCGCCGGATGAATTGTTCAGCCGGCGGACGGTGGCCAAGTGTGATGATGGCCAGCCCGGCGCGAACGCATCGGCCGGCGGCGGTCTCTACTTGCCAGCCGGATGAAGGCCCGGCCGGTGTCAGCTTGGTCGCCTCGTCACGAATCAATTCGACGCTGACGCGGCTGTCGGATGATTGGGCGACTTCAAGAAGAATCTGGCGAACGTAGTGGCCGTAGAGCATGCGCGGAAGAAAATCGCCGGGCTTGATGGAGGAATCGAACGCGCGGGCAAAATCGAGGAAATCATCAGGACGATCCGGCCAGGCGCTCATTTTCCCGGCCGGCACGTTCAGCAAATGGCGGACGTCGTTGGTGCGGTAGGCAATTCCCTCTCCCAGCGCCGGCTGGCGGTCGATCAACATAATTCGCAGGGGCGCCGCAGATTTTTGGGTTTCCCGAAGCAAGTTAGCCAGCGTCATCGTGCCGGTGAATCCGCCGCCAATAATGACAATGGCGGGGGCTTCCGGCGGCGCCACCCGGAGGAAAACCGGGGCCGGGGGTTTTGCGGCGACGGCGTATCGTCGGACTTCCGGCAGTGGCGGCGAATAGAGATGCACGGTCACGAGCATTTGACCCGACGCAGCCGGATTCGCGAGCGAATGGATGATCACACCAGGGTCAACGGCAATATCTCCGGCGGCAAGACGGCTGGCAGCGGCGGGGCGCACCTGCCCGTCTGGTCCGGATTGATAGAGTTGCTCTGTCAGACTGCCTTGCACAACCTTCAACCCGCAAAGCGATCCGGAATGATCATGCGCAACACTTTGCTGCCCAGGCATCCAGGTGAGCACCAGCAATTCATAGTTTTCCCGCCGCACCACCGCGCGTCGTCCATACGACTCAGAGCGCGGCGTGACGTACCGGCCAACCTCAGAGCCGTTTAAGTTGGCCAGGGTGAGCAGCCGCCTTGCGGTGGCTTCATCAATCACAGAATCGTGCGCCTCGAGCTGGGTAACCAGCCATCCCAGTCCATGCGGGCTGTCGGTGGCGGCAGATGGCAATATATTGTCCGGCATTGCGAAAGGGGTGCATTCTCGCCAACACCAAATGGCGCGCTTGGACCTGTTTTCACTCTAATCGACAGTCGGGCCGGTTTCACGAAATAATTGAAATGGGTCCTCCGCATTCCGAAATTGACTGGCTGCGAATCTTGAGGATAAATTGGCGCCGGCGAGGGATTAGACAACTTGAGGTCGCAACCTGCGACCCCAAATTTTTCGCAGTCGCTCAAGGCGTGATGGGATCGGGCCACGGCCCCGCGGAGGGCTCGATTGGCAGGGAAGTGTCGGTGCTGGCCGACCTCCGGCGCCAGGGGCTGATCCGCCACCTCGGGCTGAGCAATGTCACGGCCGCCCAGGTGGCCGAGGCGCAGGCGATCACCGAGATCGTGTGTGTGCAGAACAACTATAACCTGGCCCACCGCCACGACGACGCCCTGATCGACGACCTGGCGCGGCAGGGCATCGCGTATGTGCCGTTCTTCCCGCTCGGCGGATTCACGCCGCTTCAGTCGTCCACCCTTTCGGCGGTCGTAGACCGGCTTGGGGCCAGGCCGATGCAAGTGGCGCTGGCGTGGCTGCTGCACCGGTCGCTCAATATCCTGTTGATCCCCGGCACCTCGTCGGTGGCCCACCTCCGCGAGAACCTCGCCGCCGGACGCTTAACGCTGTCGCCGCAGACCTCGGCGGAGTTGGATGGAATCGCCGCAGCGACGAAGGCGGCGGTGCACTGATGGCCCTTCCCTGGAATTTTCAGTTTCAGTTTTCGAGCAGGCCGCCGATATGCAATCGTTGGCATTTCCCCGGCGGACGAACTGTCGGACGCCAAATTTACAGAACATGAGCGACCGCAACCGACTGTTGAAGTTAACCGGCCATTTGCAGGCGGAAATTGTTGCCGCCCGCGCCAGTGACACGCAAGGTCAGTTTCCTATTTTGGATCTCGTTGGCAATTTGCGCGACGAGGCCGGCACCGATCCGGCCTGGTCCGCCTTGTCCGCCACCTGTGCCGAAGCTTGGGAACGGGTGGTGCGGATCGTGGAATCGGGCCGGGCGTTTTCGGCGGACGACATTTCGTGGCTGAAGGATCTCCTCGAACGCGTGCAGGCGCTGGCCGGAGCGGCGGATTCCTCCACCGCCCAGACCGCGCCGGCGTCTGCCGCGCAGCCAGTCCCGCCGACGCCCCCGCTTGCTGCCAGCGCGCCCGAACCCGCCATTCCGGCCGAAGACCCACCGCTGAACCTGAGTCTCGCCCAAGACGCCGAGCTCCTGCGCGAATTCATCACCGAATCCCGCGAACACCTGGACAATATCGAACAGGGCGTGTTGACTCTGGAAAACTCACCGGCCGATGCCGAAGTGCTCAATACTATTTTCCGGGCGTTTCACACGTTCAAGGGCGGAGCCGGCTTTCTCAATTTGTTTCCCATCAACCGCCTCGCCCACGTGTTGGAATCCCTGCTGGACCTGGCGCGCCAAGGCAAGCTGGTCATTGACGCCACCGTCATCGAACTGATTTTGCGGGGACGCGATGTCCTCAAACAATTCCTGGATGAGATCGAAGGGCAACTTGGCGGAACGCGTCGGCAAATGCCCATTGCGATTCCCACCGCCCTGCTGAAGGCCGAAGTTCAAGAAAGAATGGAAGCCGGGAACGACCTCGCGCAAAAACCCGCGCCTGGCAGTCTGATGAACCAGACGCAGACAGCGCCGGTCGCCATGGCACCCGAGGCCATGGCACCTGTCAGTGCGCTCGCGGAAGCCATGCCAGCCGCGCCAGCCACATCAGCCACACCAGCCGTGCCGTCTGCTCCGGTCCCACCGACAGCTCCGGCGGAGCCGGCCTCTTCCGGCAACGGCGCCATGGACGCCGCCGTGGAAACCGCGCGCCTGAACGCGTCGGCCGCACCCGCCGCCATGGTGAAGGTGGATACCGGCAAGCTGGACGGTCTCCTCGATCTGGTCGGCGAAATGGTCATCGCACAGTCGCTGGTGGGGCAAAATTTCAGTGATTTGGCCGGCGTGAATCCGCAGGCCATGCGGAACATAGCCCAGCTCGGACGCATCACCAAGGAACTGCAGCGCGTGAGCATGGCCTTGCGCATGGTGCCCATCCGCGGCGTGTTCCAGAAAATGTCGCGCGTGGTGCGCGACATCGCCATGAAGCAGCAGAAAAAAGTCAATTTCAACACCAGCGGCGAAGACACCGAACTGGACCGCACCGTGGTCGAGGAACTGAACGATCCGCTCTTGCACATGATCCGCAATTCGATGGACCACGGCATCGAGAGCCCGGAAAAACGGTTGGCGGCCGGCAAGGCCGCCGCCGGCAATCTGGCCTTGCGCGCCTATCACCAGGGCGGCAACATCGTCGTCGAGATCGAGGACGACGGCGCGGGCCTGAACCGCGACAAGATCATGGCCAAGGCCATCGAGCGGGGCCTGGCGCGGAAGGGCGAACCGTTGACCGACGAGCAAATTTTTCATTTTATTTTCGCCGCCGGTTTCTCCACGGCCGACAAAATCACCGATCTTTCCGGACGCGGCGTGGGCCTGGACGTCGTGCGGCGCAATATTGAGCGCCTGCGCGGCCGCGTGGAGATCTCATCGCAGCCGGGCGTGGGCACAAAATTCAAGATCAGCCTGCCGCTGACGCTGGCCATCATTGACGGTTTCATCGTCAAAGTGGGCGAGGAACGCTATATCCTGCCCACGCTGTCGGTGCGCGAGTCGTTCCGTCCGCAACCGGGAATGGTGTCGCGCGTGCAAGGCAAGGCCGAAGTTGTCAACGTGCGGGGCCGCATCATCCCGCTGTTGCGGTTGAGCGAGGTATTTGGCGTCTCCAGCACCTCGCGCGAGGTCACCGACGGCATCGTGGTGGTCGTGGAGGCGGGCGCCGATTTGCGCTGTCTGCTCGTGGACGGCCTGCTGCACAAGCAGGAAGTGGTCATCAAGAACTTGAATGACATGATGGTCCACAAAAACAATCTGCTCGCCGGCGCCGCGATTTTGGGCGACGGACTGGTGGGTTTGATCCTGGATGTAAACGCGCTGGTGCATCTGCAAGTGCAGCCGCAACGGACGCGCACCGCTTAGCCGAAACGCGGCGACCCCGGGGCCAAAACCCCTCGCTTGGAATTTCCCCCAAACATTTCGCGCCCTGAACCGCGGAAAGCCACTTCAACTCAGACCATCCAGGACGCGCAAAATCGTCCGGCGCCTGCGTAGATGTCTGCGCTGAAGCGGGCTGAAGCCCGCGCGCCGGTTGCGCCGCGCCTGGCGCGCAGCGGCCGGTCCAGGGAGAGATTTGCCCTTTCAAGAATTTTCGGAATATTTTTAGGTTGGACAGCCTGTGTCCACCCCCCCCAGTCATAGTGGCGTCGTCATTAAACCAAAAACATGACCATTATGACAACCAACCAACAACTCGAACTTGGATTCAACGGAACGCAAAACCGCGTCCTCGGCCGCCGGCGGGACCACCGTGTAGCGCGGGCCCAATGGTGGTTTGCGCAGATGCGCGCCGCCGTGGCCGACGCCATGGCCTGGCCGGCCGGCGGCCAGTCACCGGCGGAACAGATCGTGTTTCCCGGCGTCAACCGAGAGGCCAGGCTGTAGCGGGTGTGAAAACGACGGTGGCAGCTCGGTGCTCATCGTCGTGCTCGTACTCGCCCTCGCAACCCTGTTAAACCCAGGACGAGGACGAGATCGGGCACGATAGGAAGGGACCGGCACGCCTCCGCGTCGGCCCACCGGGTGTGCGCACCTGGTTATCCGACCACAACTGCGTAACCGGCGCGCACAAAGTCGCGGATGACGGCCACTTCCTCCGCGCCATAAATCGTGTGTTCCTTTGGAAACTCGCGCCATTCCACGTTCAAGCCGGCCGCCTGCAACCGGCGGACCTGCGCCTGCGTCTCCGCGAAAGGCAGCAGCGGGTCGAAACGTCCATGCGTGATGAGCAATCTTTGGGCGCGCGCCACCGGACTCAGATCGCGAAGCAGGTCCTCCAGTCCGAAGACCCAGCCGCTGAGGCCCACGATGCCCGCCAGACGATGCGGATAATGCAGGCCGGTTTCGATGGCCATGAGGCAGCCCTGCGAGAATCCGCCGAGCGTGATCTGGTCGGCGGCGAATCCCCGGGCGCGCAAGTCGTCGAGCAAAGCGAACAGCAGTTTGCGGCTGCGGTCGATGCCCGGGGCGATGTCCCCCGGGTATTCGAACCATGACCAGCCGCCGTAGTATTCCTCGGGCGCGTTGACCAGCAGATAGTTCAGCCACGGCAGGTCGAGGCTCGGCGGCAGCCAGCGCCAGCCTTCGATCGAATCGCCCAGGCCGTGCAACACCACAAAAATCCGGCGGGATTGTTTGTCCTCAGCGGGAATGATTTCGTAATGGAGCATTGACTCAATTGTTGGTGGCGCCGCGCAGCTTGTCGGCGGCGGCCGCGGTCCAGTCCAGGATGTCCTGGCGCTGCGCCCCGGTAAGGCGGGCCTCCGCGTGCAACAGCTTGTATTTGGCCGGTGGCATCTCCCGATAATCCACCACTTCGTTGATGCGGTCCAGATTTTTGGCCGCGCGGGCCGGATCGACCGCCCAGTCGGACAGATTCAGGTGCTGCCGGCCTTCGTTGACGTCCCGGGAGATCAGCCAGGACGCCGGCGCGATGCGGGCATACCAGGGCCAGCGGGTTTCGTCCGAATGGCAGTCATAGCACGCGGCGCGCACGTCCGCGGCCACGGCCGCGGGCGGGCGGGCGGCCGCCATAAAGTCCGCCTTGACCGGCGGATTATCGCGCGAGGGGTTGAAGCATTGCAGCACCGCCAGGACCACGATGGCGCCGGCCGCACTCCAGGTTAACCTTTTCTTCATGTTGTTTAGTTAGACCCCCACGCGCCGCAATAAGTTCCCAGCCCGGTGAAATTTCCGGGCGGACGGCCCTCAGGCTGGCTGGCGGGCCTGGAAACGGCTGCGCATGACGTGAATCAGCGCCTTGACGGTCAGTTCAATGAAAAGAAATGGCTTGCCGATGAAATCATTGCCGCCAGCCATGGAGGAGTTCGTGCGGCTGTCGAAATCGTTCAGGCTGGTCACGAAGACGACTGGCGTCTTCTTGTGCTGGGGCATGGCGCGCAGCTTGGCGCAGAGTTCAAAGCCGCTCATGTTCGGCATGTCCACGTCGAGGAAAATGAGGTCGAATTCATTGTCGGTGAGCAATTGCAGCGCCTGCTGCGGATCCTCCAGGTTGACCGATTTGAGCTTGGCCTTTTCCAGCGCATAGACGATGGCGCGGCGGGAAATTGCCTCGTCGTCCACGACCAGGATTTTTGACACCGGCATCTCCTGCCGGCCGAGCGGAGCGCCTTTCTCGAAAAGGAAACCGAGAAAATCCACCGCCGCCGCGATCGTGCGGATGGAGGAGGAGTTGATGTTCTTGGGCTTTTCGTAAATCTCCTTCAACAGCGCCTCGAAGGCCGACGACAGGTGGGCGATTTGGGTGAGGCCGGCCAGGCCGGCATTGCCGTTGAGCGCGTGCACCTGGCGGTACAGCTCGTAAACCTGCTTGAGCTTGGCCATCTCGCTATCCGCCTTGAACAGCGCCTGCAAGACCAGCCGAAGCGAGTACAACGTGCCGGGCAGATTCTCGGTGAACGCCTTGCGCAAGTCCGCCTGAAATTCCGCGTCGTTTTCCGGCGCCAGGGAGGCCGCCTTGGCGGCGCCTGCGCCGGCGGGCGCCGACGGCCTCTGGGTCATCGCCCCGCTGTCGCCAATCGAGTTGCGCACGATTTCGATGAGGTCCTTGGGCGTGCAACTGGATTTGGACAGGCATTTGTTGGCCCCCGCGCGCCAGGCCTCCTGCACCAGATTCGTCAGGTACGTGTTGGAAAAAACAATCACCGGAATTTTGGAGGTTTCCGGTTCGCTGCGAATTTCCTTGATGACGTCCACGCCGGAAATGCCGGGCAACATCAGGTCCAGCAGGATGAGTTCGGGCTTGAAGGTGCGCATCACTTTCAGGCCCGTTTCCCCATCCCCGGCGACCTCCGTCGTGTAGCCTTCCACCGCCAGTTTGTTGCGGTAAACATTGGCCACAATCTGGTCGTCTTCAATGATCAGAATTTTTTTCATTACGGTTTGAAATTGTTGATCACCGGGGCCAAATCCGGCTGGGTCTTCAGGAATTCCTGGACGCGCGCGTACTCGCGCAAGGCGGACCGGCAGATCGTGTCCGCCCCGAAGAGCGAGCCGGTGGCTCCGAGCCGCTCCAATTCCCGCAATTGGGGAACCAGATGGGTCATCCCCAGTGTGGCGCTGGCGCCCGCGCAACTGTGCGCCACGCGGCGGACATCGTCCGCCTTGCCGTCCCGGATGGCGGCGTCAATCTGCTCAAACTGCTTGTGCGTCTGTTTCAAATACATATCCACCAGCTCACATAGACCGTCGGCGTTGCCGTCCGTCAAATCCTTCATTCGGTCCATGTCCACGGGCGGTTCCGTGCCGGGCGGGGCGGCGGGCGTCGGCCGCGCCGGTTTGGCCTCCGTGAGGGTCTTGGCCCCCCAGCGTTCGAGCATCTCGCGAACATCTTTGGGCCGGACCGGCTTGGCCAGATAATCATCCATCCCGGCGGCGATGCACTTCTCCCGGTCCCCCTGCATGGCGTGCGCCGTCATCGCCACTACGATGATCCGCGACTGATAATTGTTGTAGCCGCCGATCATCTGGCGCTTGCGCAGCAGCCGGGTGGCCTCCAGGCCGTCCATTTCCGGCATCATCACATCCATAAAAATGAAATCAAACGGCTGCTGGTCAAGCTTCTCCAACGCGTCGCGGCCGTTGCCGGCCACTTCCGGCTGATAGCCGAACTGCTGCATTATGCGCACCGCCACCTTTTGGTTGATGGCGTTGTCATCCACCAGCAACACCTTCAGCGGCAACTGTTCGGCCAGTAATTTTTCCGCTTTGGCCGGCTCGGGCGGCCGGGCCGCGCTGCGTGGGCTCAACAACGCCCGCTCCAAGGCCGAACTCAATTGTGCCGGCTTCACCGGCTTGTGAACGGCGTGGGCGAAGACCACGCGGACGTCTTCCGAGCCCCGCTTTCTCTTGCCCAAGGGTGTCAGCAACACCATCGGCAGCATCGTCGCCGCCGGCAGCTTTTGCAGCTCCGCCGCCGCCGTCAGTCCGTCCGCGCCCGGCAGATGTAAATCGACCAGGGCTAGGTCAAATTCCGCGTTCCCGCGCAATAAATCCATGGCCTGCGCCGTGGATGCCAACGCGGTCGGCAGCATGCCCCAACGGCGGCACTGTTCAGACAGGGCATTCCGGCTGGTGGCGTTGTCGTCCAGTATTAATATCTTCAGATCGGCCAGTCGGGCGATGCGGCCGGTATGCGTCGGCGGCTTGGAATCCGGCACCGGCCCCACATTGACCGTAAAGTGAAACGTGGAACCATCGCCCGGAACGCTTTCGGCCCACATCCGCCCGCCCATCAGTTCCACCAGCCGTCGGCTGATGGCCAAACCCAGCCCCGTGCCGCCGTATTTGCGGGACGTGGAGACGTCCGCCTGCGTGAACGCCCGGAACAGCCGGGCCAGCCGGTCCGGTTGGATGCCGATGCCCGAGTCGCGCACCTGAAAATGCAGCCGCCAAGGCGCCGGACCCTCCGCTTCCGCCGCCACCGGCGCGATCGCGTCCACTTTCACCAGTATATCGCCTTTATCGGTGAACTTCACTGCATTCGCCAGCAGGTTGACCAGGACCTGGCGGAGCCTTTGACTGTCGCCCGAAACCATCTCGGGAATCTGGGCATCCGCCTCGTACACCAGGTCCAGCGATTTATCCAGCGTCCGCGGTGCGAGCAAATCAAGCGATTCCTCGATGACCGCCCGCAAATCAAAGGGCCGGTCTTCCAATTCCATTCTCCCGGCCTCGATCTTCGAGAAATCGAGAATGTCGTTGATGATGGTCAGCAACGATTCGCTGCTGTTGTGGATGGTCTCGAGATAGCCGCGCTGGTCAACTGATAATTGGGTCTCCATCAACAGGCTGGTCATGGCAATCACGCCGTTCATCGGCGTGCGGATTTCATGGCTCATGGCCGCCAAAAACTCGGACTTGGTCCGCGAATTCGATTCCGCCGCGCGCACGGCGTCGTCGAGTTCCTGCTGCCGGCGCATCAGTTCGGCCATTCGCTGGTTGAGCTGGATCAAGCCGTGCACCCGCGCGCGAAACAGGCTGTTTTCAAATGGCACCGGAACAAATTCATTCAATCCCAGGTCAAAAGCGCGAATCACGGGCGTATTGTCCCCGCTGGGGGCCAGCGCCAGGCTCATGACCGGCAGGCCGGATGGATGATGTTTGATTTGCCGCAACAGATTCAGACTGTCGGCTTCCGAGGTCCGGAGATCCAGCAGCAGCAACTCGGGCGGATGCGTTTGCAGAACACGCACGGCGTCGGAGTAATTCGCGGCAAAACCGATGCTCGCCCCGTCGAGATGCAGGACCAACGCCACGGCCTCGGCCAGCTTGGCATCGCTGCCAAGCAAGAGAGCCTGATATTTTATTTGATTCATTTCGTCATGCCGCGTGCGTTCTTAGAGTTCAGGATTTAGCAGTTTTCGTTCCGGTCAGCCAGCGATTTCTATCATTTATCTAATTTGCCCGCTCTGGCGCTTCTTTATGCACATGAAGTGGTTGCGGATGGCGGAAGCCACGCGCCGCCTGGTGAAACAGTGCCGCAAGGGTTATTTCTTACCTCGGCCCACACCGTCCAGCAGGCGGCAGGCACCTCTGGGCGGATACTTTTTATTCATGGCATTATTCTTTCTTTCAGTGGGCTTATTTATTCTGGCGGTGATCGTTCAACGATCTTTTCGTGATCATAAAACGAATGGATCGGCACGATAAAGTGCGTTTGCATCGCCGCCAGATGCATGAATTTCGAATACGCAGGCAAAACACCAGCCACTGCAAAAAATGCCGTGGATTGGGTCCGGTGCTTTATTCTTGGGAAGGAGCTGTCTTTTTTTGGGACAACCACAGCTTTGTCGATGGTGGCGCAGTTAGAGCAGAACCTGCGTGAATTGCGGAGTGGACCTGAACGCTTGGCCAACTGAAAGAATCGTTGCTGGCTTTAGCCTTGGTCGATAGACTAAGTCCATGCTGCAGACCGTTACCGAGACCGGCGTGAAAAGCGCCGATGGCGTCCGGGAGACGCATCTTGCCGCGTTCCGCTGCATGTTGCGGGCGCGGTTGCTGGATGACAAAATGGCGGCGCTTTACCGCGCCGGCAAAATCCAGGGGGGTGTCTTTCTGGGCCGCGGCCAGGAAGCTTTGAGCGCGGCCGTGGGGTTGTCCTTAAAGAAAAACGACGTGTTTGCGCCGCTGATTCGCGACACCGCCGGACGCCTCGCCTTTGGCGAATCGGTCCTGGACGGCCTGCGCACCTACCTCGGCTCGGCCTTAGGGCCGATGCGAGGGCGCGACGGCAATGTCCACCGCGGCAACCCGCGCCAGGGTCAGTTGCCCATGATTTCCCACCTCGGGGCGATGGTTTCAGTCGTCAACGGCATCCTGTTCGCCCGCCGCCTCAAGAAGATTTCCGGCACGGTCGGCGCCGCCTGCCTTGGCGATGGCGCCACTTCCACCGGCGCTTTCCATGAAGCCTTGAACCAGGCTGCCGTCGAAAAACTTCCGCTGGTCCTGATCGTCGCCGACAACCAGTACGCCTACTCCACCCCCACCTCCCACCAGTTCGCCTGCAACGACCTGGTGGACAAAGCCCCTGGTTATGGCGTCGAACCGCACTCGGTCGATGGCACCGATCTTTCCGCGTGTCTCCAGACGGTCGGCGTCGCCGTCGCCCGGGCTCGCGCCGGGGAGGGTCCTCAGTTTGTGGTCGCCAGCCTGCTCCGGCTCTGCGGCCATGGCGAACACGATGACGCCAGCTACATTGACTCCAAACTGAAAAATTCCCCGCTGGGGCGCGATTGCCTGAAAGTTGCCCGCGAGCACCTCCTCCGCCAGCAATGGGCCGACGCCGGCCAGATCGAAGGCTGGCATGATCTGGCCGTTCGCGAAATCGAGACGGCCGTTGCCCAGGTCCAGAGCGAGCCCGCGCCCGATCCCTTTGCCGAGAAGTGGGCCGCCCTTTCCACCCAACACCTGATTGAAGGGCAGGAGGCCGATGGTTGAAGCGCGGCAGCGTGAAGCTTCACCGCCTCACCCTGCGGCGCTTGGACGATGCACCCAATGAGCGTAACCTATCTCGACGCCATCCGCGAAGCGCAGGCCCACGCCTTGCGCGACGATCCGCGCGTCTTCATTTATGGCCAGGACGTCGGCGCGTTCGGCGGTGCGTTCAAGGCCACCAAGAACCTGGCCCGCGAATTTCCCGGCCGCGTCCTGGACGCGCCGATTTCCGAAGATGCGATCATAGGCCTGGCGGTGGGCGCCGCCATTGAGGGCCTGCGGCCGATCGTGGAAATGCAGTTCGCCGATTTCGCCGTGGTTGGGTTCAACCAGATTGTCAACCAGGCGGCCACGCTCTTTTGGCGCACCAACATTCCCTGCCCCATTACCGTGCGCCTGCCCTTCGGCGGCACCTCCGGCGCCGGGCCGTTTCACAGCCAGAGCCCCGAAGCCATCTATGCCCATTATCCCGGCCTCATTGTCCTGACGCCCGCCACCGTCGAGGACGCCTATTCGATGTTGCTGGAGGCGGTGGCGATCGACGATCCGGTGATTTTCTGCGAACACAAATTGCTGTACCGGC
Source organism: Verrucomicrobiota bacterium (assembly GCA_049509875.1). Lineage (GTDB taxonomy): Bacteria > Verrucomicrobiota > Verrucomicrobiia > Limisphaerales > UBA11358 > UBA11358. The sequence continues at coordinate 23,582 of JBEKZM010000071.1, forward strand.
ATCTCAAGGCCGACAAGCTGCCCACCGAGGCGCTGCCGGTCGGCAAGGCCCGAATCGCGCGCGAGGGCCGGGACCTGACCATCGTGGCTTACAGCGCCATGGTCCAGGATGCCTTGGAAGCCGCCACCGAACTGGCCGCGGAAGGACGGGAAATTGAGATCGTTGATCTGCGCTCCGTCAAACCTCTGGATACGGACACCGTGGTGGCCAGCGTGGCGCGCACCGGAAAGCTGTTGTGTGTCGGCGAATCCTGGCCCTGGGGCGGCGTCACCGCCGAAGTGGTCGCGCGCGTCATGATCGAGGGATTCGGTCTGCTGGACGCTCCGCCGCAGCGGCTCAATGCCAGGGACACGCCCGTCCCCTTTCACCCCAATCTCTGGGCCGCGCACCGGCCGACCGTGCGCGCCATCGCCGCCGCCGCCCGCAAGATTTTGCGACAATGAACCAAACCACCCGGATTGATGGATTTTTGGATGACTGGAGGATTGGAAAATCGCCGGTTTTCCACCCGTTCATCGATTTGCCAAACCGTCAGCCGTTTTGACCCCATGCCGCACGTTTCCATTATCATGCCGCAGTTGGGCGAGTCCATCGCCGAGGCACGCATTATCCAATTCCTGGTCCGCCCGGGGGATCCAGTGGCCGCCGATCAGGACCTCATTGAGGTGGAAACCGACAAGGCCACCATGACGGTCGCCTCGCCTTGCAAGGGGCGCTTGGACAAGTTCCTGGCGCAATTGGATGAAAGTTATCCCGTGGGGGCCACGCTCGGACAGATCGAGGCCACGCCGGAGGATGCAGCCCGGCTGGGCCCGGACGCGGGCGCGCCGCAGAAAAGTGGCGAGACCGACCTCCTCGCCAAGGGCGACGGCTACGGCAACAGATCCCGCGTGCAACCCACTGTGCGCGGCCTGCCCGTGCCCGCCAATGCCGCCGGCGCCAGTTATATCTCCCCCCGGCTCAAGGCGCGCATGGACGAGTTGGGCCTGCACGCCGCGGATCTGGCTGGCGTGGCCGGCAGCGGTGCCGCCGGCCGCGTCACCGTGGAAGACTTTGAAAAATACATCGCCAGCCTTGAAAAACACAAATTGAGCGGCGCGTCTTCCATGCGCGTCGCCGTGGCCGACGCCATGCGGCGCAGTTGGACGCGGCCGCTGGCCACCGTCGGCCTGTCCGTAGTTCTCGACCACCTGCTCGCGCACCGCAAGACCTGTGACCCCAAGCCCGGGCCCGCGCTCTACGCCTTGCGCGCACTGGCCCTGGCCCTCTCGGAAAACTCCGCCCCGGCTGGCCGGCTGGTCGGCAGCCAAATTGTCCATCCCAGCGCCATTGACGTCGGCTTCGCCGTTGAGGCCGACGATGGCGTCTTGGTGCCCGTGCTGCGGGGGGCGGACAAAAAGCCACTGAAGGAGTTGACGACGCGTTACAACGAACTGGTCGAACTCGCCCGCCAGCGCAGGCTCCCGCCCGATGCCACCGGCGGGTCGGTGGCCACGGTCACGAACTTCGGCACCTTCGGTCTCATCTGGGCCACCCCCATTCCGCTGCCGGAACAGACCCTGGTGCTGGGCCTGGGCGCCGGCCGCAAAATGCCGTTTTGGAACGAGGCCAGCGGCCAGTTCGAGCCGGCCATGGAAGCAGGATTGACATTGAGCTTCGATCACCGCGTGCTGGATGGCGGCGCCGCCGGCCGCCTGCTGCAACGCGTTGCCGAGTTGATGCGCCAGCCGGCTCAATTGTAGGCCGCCGCGCGTGGCGCGCCTCCGCACTGCCCCCGGGAGAGCGGCTCGGTGAGCCGCAGCAACAGATGAATTCCCAAAGTGGCCATCGCGTTCACACGCGCATTGACTGGCTATAATGCTGCGGGTCGCAGACCCGAGCTCCGATACCGTGGCGAACGGCTTCTTGTTTGGGGGCAGTGTCGAGTTGCGCCCCGCCGCGCGTGGCGCGGCTAATCGCCGATGAAATGCAGCGCGACGCGGCGCGTGTGCGCCCGTTTGCGGTGTTCCCACAAATAAATCCCCTGCCACGTGCCCAATGTGAGCCGGCCTTCGCGGACCGGAATGGAGAGGTTCACCGCGGTCAGGGTCGTCCGAACATGCGCCGGCATGTCGTCGTCCCCCTCCGCCGTGTGGATGAAAAGCGGATCGCCGTCGCGCACGAGCCGCCCAAAGAAGGCCTCCAGATCCCGGCGCACATCGGGATCGGCGTTTTCCTGGATCAACAGCGACGCGGAAGTATGGCGCAGATGCAGCGTCAGCAGGCCGTTGCGGAATTTGCCGCCGGCGATCCAGGCTTCCACTTCCTCGGTGAGCTCAAGCAGGTCACGTCCCCGGGTCTCGATCGCCAACTCGCCAAACGCGTTTTTCACTGCGCGTCAACCGGCGCTCCCTTATTGGCCAGCAGCCGCTCCAGGTCCGGGTTGCGCGGCTGTCCCGCGGCAATCGCCTTCTGGTAATGCCAGCGCGCCAGTTGGGGCATCGGCGGCGTCTGATTCAAATAAACCACGGCCAGGTTGTTGTGCGCCGGCGCATACAGAGGATTGATCTGGACAGCCCGGCGCAGGGCCGTCTCCGCCTGCACGCGCAGCCCCTTGTGGCTCAGCGTCACGCCCAGGTAATTCTGGATCTCCGGATTGTTTGGATCGATCTTGGCAGCCCGGCTCAAGGCGTCGAGCGCGTCGTCATATTTCTCCTGGCGGAATCTCAAATAACCGAGCGTGGACAGGTTGTACGCGTCGTCCGGGCTTTCCGCGACCGCGGCGGTGATGTGCTTCTCCGCGCCGGCGAGCTTGTTCTCCTGCAATTCAATGGTCGCCAGGTTGGCCAGCACCAGCCCGTTGTTCTGGTCGTGTTCCAGGATCTTCTGGTAATCCGCCTCGGCGGCGTCGAATTCATGATTGGCGAAGTGCCGTTGCGCCGATGCTACCAGTTCGGCCGCGCCCGGGGGCAGCTCGCGAATCGAGCGGTGGGCCACCGCCGGCTGCGGCGGCGCCTGGTTGAACAGTGCCAGTTCCTCGGTGGAATAGGGCACCGGCTTGGCCTCCGCCACCGCCAGCCTGGCCCTCAAGGTCTGCATCTCATTCGTCAGCCCCGCCAGTTGCGCGTCCGCATTTCGGCGGGAACTCTTTTTGCCGGCGCCGGCCAGTTCCTTCGCCAGTTCATCCCGCTGTTCGGCCAGATCGCGCAGGCGCCCCTCGTAATTCGCGGCCCGCAATTGGTCCACCTCCGCCGCGAGCTGCTTGACCTTGTTTTCCAGCGCGCCCTTTTCCAGCGTCACCACCGTGACCGCGGACTGCAACGAATTGATCTGGGTGTTGGCCGCCCTGAGCTTGGCGGCGAGTTCCCCGGCCGCCGTGGCATCGTTGGCGGCCGCCTGCAGCGCCGTCAGTTGCGACTTCAAACGGTCATTCTGGCTGCGCAACAAATCGACCGTTCCTTCGTCGTGCCCCCCGGCGCGCTTGAGGTCCCGTTGCAGGGCGGCGTTGTCGGCGATCAGTTTTTGCGAGCGCGCCTGCTCGGCGGTGTATTTGTCCAGCGCCTCGGAAAGTTTCCGCCGCAAAGCCGATATACCGTTCGTGTTCTTCTCCACGGTCGCGTTGGCCTTCAACAAGTCATTTTCCTTCATCAAGGAGCGGATCTGTTCCTGGGCCCGGGCCAGCTCGCCCGAGTCGATGACGGCCGGCTGCGAGGCCAGCGCCTCCTTGAGCTTGGCCTGCAGGGCATCGTTTTCCGCCTGAGCGGCCAGTAACTGGGCCCGGAGATTTTGTTCCTCGGGCGACAATTTGGGCGGGCCCGCCGACGCTGCGGTGCTCGGCTGGGCCGGCGGGGGGACGGCGGCGGCGGCGGCCAGCTTGGCGTTGATGTCAGCGATTTTTTTGGCCAGATCGTCCAGCCGATAGCTGACGATCGCCGGGTTCCAATCGGGGTAAATTTTTTGAAACTGCTGCAATTGCGACTGTGCGTCCGTGAGGCTGGCTAGGGCCTGTTTGGACTCCCCGGTCTCGGCGAGGCTCTCGGCCTGCTGCACCGCGCCATAAATGGCAATGTACTTCTCATCAGCGTCTTGCTGCGCCCGCGCCGGGGGAATCAGACTGATGAGAAGGGCGGTTGCCGCCAAAAACGATTTCATTACAGCAGGATGCCAAGAGCTTTTGTCTTTGGCAACCATCAGAAGCGAAAATGCGCCGACTTGGCCCGACTTCGGCCATTTTCTGCCTGACCGCCGCCGTGAAAATGGACCGCTTTGCCCACACCCCTTTTTCACACCCAGCCGTTACGCAAACGGGCGTTGTTCATTCGTGGTAACGTTGGGCGTTACCCCGAAAACGGGGATTCAACTGGGGGCGGCGACTGCCTATCCTTCCCGAAATTATGATGATTTCCCTGGAAAAAGACGGGCTCCGACGTGTTCTTGCCGTTGCTGTGATCCTTGCTTTGACCATCGATTTGTCGGCGCGCGCTTTCGCCCAAGGCGTCGAATTTAACCGTGCTTTTGCACCGCAGGCGGGCTTGGTCAGCCGGTACGAGGAGCCTTGGCGCCAGGAAATTTGTCTGAACGGTTCCTGGCAATTCCGCGGAGATCAGGATACCAGTACCCCGGGGGAAACCGTAACGGAGCCAGGCGATTGGGAGGCGACGCCAATCAAGGTTCCTTCGCCGTGGAATGTTAATGCCTTTTCGACAGAGGGCGGGATGCCCGGGGGCGATTTCCGTGCGTATCCGTCCTATCCGGCCGCCTGGGAACGATTGCCGGCGGCGTGGCTGGAGAAGTCAGTTGCCGTACCGGGGGATTGGACCGGCAAACGCGTATTGTTGCATTTTGGCGCGGTCGGGGGCGAGCTCGTGGCCTATGTCAACGGCCATCGGGTGGGCGGGGGCTTGGACATTTACTTTGCCCAGGACTTCGACGTCACCCAGTTCGTGACCCCCGGAAAAACCATCCGGATTTTGGTGAAGGTGATCAGCTCCCACGCGTTTGACCGGCCTGGACAAGTCGGGCATCGCGAGTATCTCTCCGGATCCTTCTGGGGCACGTTCGTTTCCGGCCTCTGGCAGGACGTGTATCTGCTGGCCGAACCACCGGTGGCGATGGGCGACGTATTTGTCGAGCCATTGGTAAACCAGGACGAGTTGCGGCTGGAGGCCACCGTCGAGAATCACGGAACGACGCCGGCCACCGTGGAGGTGGCAGCACAATTGAAGGAGTGGATCAACGACGCCGGGAATTCAGTGCGGGAGGCGCCGGAGGTGAAATGGCATTTGGCCCGGCGGGCGAGTCTCGAGTTGCCCGGAGCGTCTGTGTCCGTGGCGTCGGGCGAAGTGAAGAAAGTGGAGTGGACCGCGAAAGTGGACGGCCGTTTGAAATTGTGGAGCCCGGCGGCGCCAAATCTCTACGGGGCCTTGTTGACGATATCGGCGGGCGGCCAACCGGTGGACGTGAGCTGCCAGCGTTTTGGCTGGCGACAATTTACGATCCAAGGAAATCAACTTTGTTTAAACGGCCAGCCGATTACGTTGCGCGGCGATTCCTGGCACTTCATGGGCGTGCCCCAGATGACGCGGCGCTACGCGTGGGCGTGGTACCGGATGCTGAAGGACGCGGGCGGAAATGCCGTGCGGCTGCATGCTTCGGTCTATCCGTCGTTTTACCACGATATGGCGGATGAAATGGGCATCATGATTTTGGACGAGAGCGCCATCTGGGCCAGTGACGGCGGTCCCAAGGCCGACAGCGATGTGTTTTGGACCAACTGCCGGGCGCACGTGACGAAGCTGGTGCGGCGCGACCGGAACCATCCTTCCGTCTTTGGCTGGAGCGTTTGCAACGAGATCCTGCCAGTGTTGCGGGGCGTCTGGCATACGCCCCAGCCGATGGTTGACCGCTGCCTGGACGAAATTTCCGCGTGGGCCGAAATTTGCCGGACGAACGACCCGACGCGTCCGTGGATCTCTGGCGACGGCGAGTGGGATGCGAACGGCCGGCTGCCGGTCATCAACATCCATTACGGCGGCGACGGCGACTTGCAGCGGGCGCAGGATTCGGGCAAGCCGTTCGCCGTGGGCGAGACGAGCATGGCGTATTACGGCACGCCCAAGCAGGTCTCCCAGTTCAACGGCAACCGGGCCTACGAGTCAGATATGGGGCGCATGGAAGGTCTGGCGTACGAATGCTACGAGCTGTTGACGAGCCAGCAGCGGCACGGCGCGAACTATCAAAGCGTTTTCAACCTCGCTTGGTACAGTCTTCAACCGTTGCCGCTGGGCAAGTCGGCGCTGACCAATCCACCTTCCTTGAACGAAGGGATTTTCTTTGGACCCGGTCGGGAAGGCCGGCCGGGCATGCAGCCGGAGCGATTGGGACCTTACACTTCGAACCTGAATCCCGGCTACGACCCGGCGCTGCCGTTGTATCGTCCCTGGCCCATGTTCGAGGCCATCCGGGATGCCAATCTGGGCGCCACCCACTCGCGCTGGGCCAACCGTCCGGCCATCGGCACGGCGAACCCGCCAGCCGCCCCCCTGGCCCCGGGCGCGGCCACCATCAGTTATCTTCCGGAAAATGGCGCACCGCTGGCACAGGAGTTAAGCAAAGCGGGCGTCGCGGCGTCCGTATATTCCGGCCGGCCAACCGACTTTTTGCTGGTGGATGGCCGGGCCAGCCAGGCACAACCAGAGACTCTGAAAGGTGCCCTTGACCAAACGCTGGCGACTGGCGGCACGGTGTGGGTGTGGAACGTTCAGCCGGCCGGCGCGGCCGCCCTGGGCAAAATGCTCGGACGCACGCTGATCGCCGGGCCGCGCGTAGCGTCGTCCTTTGTGGTCAAAGCGGGCGATCCCTTGCTGTCGGGACTCGACAACGCGGGCCTGTATTTCTCCGAGGCCGATGATTGGCGGCAGATGACCTGCGGCTTGGGTGGCGATTTAGTGACGCGCGGAAAGGTTGTTTTGGAAGCGTGCCCCACGAATTGGCGCAAATGGAATTATCAAGGTGAACCGGTAAAAACCGCGGCGCTGTTCCGGTCCGAAAAGGAGAACCCGGCCCCGCGCGCGGCGATCGTCATCTGCCCGCTCAACCCAGGCCGCGTGATCTTGTGCAACCTGGTGCCGGACATCCAATCGGCCAGGAAGCTGGCGGTCGTCCAGCGCTTATTCCGGAATGAAGGGGTGCCGCTGGCCGAGGTGGTGGCGCAGAACGATTTTGTTGATTTGGGCGGCCGCCTGGTCCGGGCGCTGGTTTGCGGCAGTTTTGGCGTGACCAATGTGCACGCAGCTTACGGCGACACATTGCCGTTTGCGGAAGCCAGGGATGGCGGCGAACTGGCGGGGCGGCGCTGGCGCCTGAACAATGCGGGCGACACCGGCGTTTTTGATTTCAAGAACGGCCTCGTGCACGGGCCGCAGGAAAACGCGGTCGCGTACGTGGCCGTGTGGATCAAATCGCCCAGGCCGCTCGACGATTTGCTTGCCGAACCCAACCTGCCACGGTTGTCCTTCATCTACGGGGCTGACGACGGCTGCCAGGTGTGGCTTAACGGCCGGCGCCTGGCCAATAACGAACGGACCGGGCCGCTGGAACCGGAAGCATTTTCAGTCGAGCCCCTTCTCCTCAAGCTGGGCTGGAATCAACTGGTCGTCAAAGTAGTGCAGGTGGAAGGAGAATGGAAATTCGCCGGCAGGTTTGGCTGCTCGGAAGTTAGTTTTATGCGCAAGCTGGAATTTGCCGGCGAGCCGGCGGGGCGTGTGGGACAAAATTCTTCTGGACCCCCAAAACCCTGGCCGGTCCGCGCGGTATATAGCATCCCCAAAGGGGATAAATAATTCAGCCCGGCGTTGACGCTACGACGGAGCGGCTACGCCGGGGTTGGCGAGCAATAGGGCGGCAACGCTGAAGGCGTTGGATCAACCCGGGAATGACGCGCCCCCATCGGGAAATTGCACGCGGGATACAACGCTTTCAGCGTTGCTGGCCTTGTGTGGGTCGTTACCCAGCGTAGGCCAATTCCCATTGGCCAACGCTGGGCCGCCTGATTGCCATCCTCTCAGGATGGCCTCATCGTCCTGTAACAAGCTCCACTACGCCGCCCTCGATGCCTTTGTGACCGCTCCGTGCCTCGCAAAACGACTGCTCTTGCTTCCAAACCGCCTCCACGCAGTCCGGAGCATGGTCGGGTGACTTGACCCAGGTAAAAATCTCGACGAAGCGCGTCTGGCCTCCATCCTCGGTGTCACGAACGATGACATGCGGTTCGGCAAATACCAAATGCTCACCCCGATAAACCACCCAAGCGTGAGCGAGCAGCGACTGAAACTCCGCCTCCTTGCCGAGCCGGACATGATAAGAAACCATCACCGTCTCGGCCTCGGCCTTCGCTCCTCCGGTCTGCCGCACCGTCGAGCAGCCAGCCAGCGCCAGAAGCGAGATGGCGAATGGCAAATAATGGGTCTTCATGGTTTGATGCGTGGCAATGCAAAACCGAAATGCCGGACTTGTGCCCCACGCCAGCCGCCCATTTCTGACGTGAACCGCGACGGAACTCAAGCTCGAGCGGCGGACTGCTCCGGAGAAAGGTTAAGCTACGGCGCCTTATTTCACGGGGCGCTTGAAATACAAAAATGCGTCTGATTTACTGACGAATATCCAGCCCTCCTGACCCAAGCCACTGCGTCGTGATTTTCAATACACCCATGCCCTATAAAACTTCACGCAATTTGTGGTTGAAAACGTGTTTGTGCTCCATGTTTTGTTGACGAGGTTTGTAACCACTGGCATCCAGATAACAAGGTTTGATGATGTCTCAAAAACACAATAACCCCTGATGCCGCTAGGAATGTTGGTGGCAAGAACTAGAATTTTGTGCCCACCCAAATCTGTAAGTGTCAAATTGAAAGTCGTTCCACCGTATGCCGAAAGAACGCACGTCATTGCTGCAACTGTTAAGCTAATAATGAGACGCTTCATAACGTGCACCGAGTGGCAACCCTATCTGGATCTTTGTTTTTTGGCATACAGCTTTTAGCTCGGTGCCGCAAATGTGGCCCTAACGCCAAGCAGTGTATCCCTCATGGAACGGCGCGCAAGCGTGGAAAATGGGTGAGGTGGTGGGCCGCTCCATGTGGGATACACTGCCGTTGGACTGAACCGCTGAGCCCGTGATTTGTTGAACCCGAACTTCAGAATTCCGACGCTCGCACCCTTTTGCAAACCGTTGATATCAAAAAAATTCCCCCCGTAAACCCCCTATTAAATAAAGACTAAGAATCACACCCTTGTGAGTTTCGCCAATCCAATTTGAATTGAGTAAATCTGCCAATTGCGGGCTGGCGATAAGGCGTTGTGTCCATTTTTGCAAAACTAGTCGATTCACCTGGGATGTTAATGTGCCGAAGGTTCTCCGGGCCTGCATGACCTGACGTTCTCACCAACCGACCACATCCGCCCCTCCGGGTGCTTGAGGAAATTCTGACGGGAGCCATCTCCTTCCACCCTCCGCGAAGCGGTTTAGTTCAACGACCGCGGGTCAACCATCCCGCGTAATTGATGTTCTATTGGAATAGCATCGCCATCGCGGGGTTTGTTGCAGTTCGCTGGTAAGGCGGCATATTAAGATCTTTCTCATCACGAGTGGCAAAGGTGGCTTCAACGCCCTTGAGGCGAGCAGCCGCCGATCTCTGACCCGAGCCGCGACTGCGGAACGGTAGGTGGCAGCGGCGGACTGCTCCGGCGAATGTTAGACCACGTCTCGTCCATATCCTAAATCACCTCGAACCACTTGCTGAAATGTGGTTGCTATACAGTGAGTGCGGTGAAGGCTCGATCTTGCGTCTCTCTCTTCGAAACTCCGTAGCGATTCGCCAGCGTAAAGCAAGGCTGCGGAATAAACCCGCTTTAGCCAATTCCGCAGCGTGCCGCGCACGGACGGAGTCGCGCAATGCCCGCAAGCGCGCCTGAAACTCCTTGCTCTCACGCAGCCGAGACTCTCCGTTTGCTACGATGCCAGATTTCATGGGAGTGATGCGCAGTGGTCAACGACAATCCGGTTCACCAACCCCGCGACGGTGTTGCTGCGCTTGCAACTGTGACGTTTTCGCGGGGCTTGGTGCAACCGGCTGGTTCGGCGTCCTTTTTGATCTGCCTCTCCGCCTCAATTTCCGCCTGCACTTCGGTATAGAGGTCTCTTTCTTTCTTGCTGCCATCCTTGAGACTCCAAAAGCTGGCTACGTGCCTGGCAATCGAAAAACAGCCAACGAGGACAATTACTGACCCAACAAATCCAGCGATCCCTGGCGGGAACAGCTGCTTAAGACCTAGCCCCAGTTTACGAGTTATTTGAAGGGAGGCTCGGAAGTTGTTGTAAAAGCACTATTTACAACATGGTGGCTCTATGCCCTAAACCGTCGATTTGGGTATGGGCAATCCGAGGATTTC
>JBEKZM010000072.1:0-33628 GCA_049509875.1 Verrucomicrobiota bacterium
TGCATCCCGCCACCCGCCAGTGCGTGCATTCCACAAGCAGGGGACGGTGAATTGCCGGCGGGGCATCCACAAGTGCGCTTCATGGCCTGGGCAGAAGACTGCAAGCTGTCATATCTGGCCACTTCATCTAGGTGCGCAAAAATGTGCATATTTGCGTCAAAATAAAAAGCCGCACTATTAATATAGCGCCAAATATCAGGTAGTATTGGCGCCCATTTGTGTTGTTAAAGCGGCTACTTACAGCGTTTACAGCTGTCATGTCAGGAATGTTCCGCATTGCGGTGAATCTGTTTGTCTGATGCGACTGTAATGTGATAGCTTTGAGCGTGCCCCAAATGAGTTCAAATTTGAAATCCAGTGCTTACAGCAAGTTGTTTGCCGCTGTTTCAAGAATTCCTACCTGCAAATGTCCTCACTAAAAACAAAACAACCAACTCAATGAAAGCCAAAAACATATGAAAGCGCGCTGCAACCTCACCTCACTGAATCCTAACCCAGAGTCATTACAACTATGAATTCAATCAATACATTTTTCGCCCCGGAGGTTTTTCGCCATGCCGGTCGAAGAGTCTTTTCCTCAGTCGCCCTGGTTCTGCTGGCCTGCGGCGCCGCGTTAACCTTTGCGGCGTCTGCCAGCGCCCAGGTCGTCGGCTATTTTTCTGATCCGCTTGACACCACTTACGGCGGCGCTTCCGGTGCCAACGGCAACGCTTTGAACATCGGGAACACCTTTAATGTGACCGGTTCGGGCATTACGGTTTATCAATTGGGAGCTTTTAACTGGCTGGGCGACGGACTGGCCAGCGCGCACACAGTCACACTTTTTTCCAATCAAGTGGCGCTTGCTTCGGTGACGGTACCAGCAGGAACGGCGGCGCTCTTAAACGATGGTTTTCGTTTTGCGCCGCTGGCCGCGCCGATCTTCCTGCCGGCGGGTCAATATGCCGTGGTTTCTTATCAGATGAACGCCAGTGATCCATATGGCGATTACAATAACGGCATCCCCTCTGATTTTAACACCGGTGCCAGCGTGACTTCCGGGGATGGTATTTTCCAATTCACCACCAACGGAACAGCCTACCCGAACACTGACGCCGGCAGCTATAATTTCATCAGCGCCTCGTTCACTTATGTTGATTCGGCGGGTGTTTGGAGCGGGGCCGGGGCGGACAACAATTGGAGCACGACCGCCAACTGGAACAATGGACTGCCGGCCTTTCCGACAATCGTGACTTTCTCTGGCAGCACACGGTTGGTGAATACCAACGATCTCGCAGGACTCACGTTGAACGGCATCACCTTCGATCCATCTGCCGGACCGTTTGTGCTGAACGGAAACGATATCGGACTCAACGGCAACATCAGTTTTGGGGCCATTCCGGCTGCGCCCGCGACGGAGACGATCAATCTCAACATGGCTTGGAATGCTTCCGCCCGGGTTGAAATTCCGACCAATGTCAATTTGACCCTTGGCGGCGACATCACCTCTTCCTCAGACACCAGTTTGATAAAGATCGATCACGGCACACTGATCTTGGCCGGCACGAACACGATTACAAGCTGGGATCTCGATGGCGGCACGACCACGATCACGGGAAACACCACGATCAACGGGGATGGCAACAGTCGCATCTATGTGGGTGACGGTGATTACCTCAGCGGCTGCAACGGCACGCTCATCATCCAGAATGGGGCGGTGCTCGACATCATCGGCAACTATGCTGACACCTTCGTGATTGGCCGCGATAGCGGGAGCGGCAAGGTGGTCCAAAACGGCGGCACTTTTGCCTTCAATCCAGGCAACAGTGGCACAATTTGGCTCGGCGCGACCGGTAACAGCGCCACGCGGTCGGAATATGAGATGAATGGCGGCCTGTTGGACATGAACGGCAATACTTTAGGAATCGGCCTTGGCAATGGGGTGTTGATCACCGGTTTGGTGAGCCAGGTCAGTGGTGTCATTACCAATGTTAACAACCTGTGGGTCGGTTGGGGTAACGGCAATGGCGTCTACTCGCTCAGCGGTGGGAACATCTACATTGGCTCGACTGGCATTACAACTACCAGCGGCAATTATGCCATCAACCTGGGTGGCGGGACGGTCGGGGCAACGGCGACCTGGGGGTCATCGTTGAATATGAATCTTACGGGTATCAATGGTCCCGTCGCGTTCAACCCGGCGGGCAATACAATTACTCTGTCCGGCATACTTTCCGGCGCTGGCGGTTTGACGGTAACTGGCGGCGGCACGCTGGAACTTTCCGGTGCAAACACCTACGCGGGCGACACCATCGTCAATGGCGGCAGCACGTTGCAGTTGGATTTGACCGGCAGCAGCCTGAGTGCGTTTCGGCTGGCCAATGGCGCGCTGCTGAATCTGACCTACAGCGGCACGTACGCAGTTGCCAACTTCTACACGAATGGTGTTCCCCTGGCGATCGGGACTTACAATAGCGTGAATCTTCCCGCATTCATAACCGGCTCGGGCAACTTGCAGGTGGCACACGGGATTAGTACGGGCCTCTGGACCGGCGACGGTGCGAACAATAATTGGAGCACTGGCGGCAACTGGGATCAGAATGCCGTGCCCATCTTCCCCAAAGCGCTGACCTTTGCCGGGTCCACGCGGCTGGTGAACACCAACGACCTCTCGGGCATCACGGCCAGCGGCATCACGTTCGATGTGGCCGCCGGAGCCTTCGTGTTGGGCGGCAACGACATCACGCTGGCGGGCGCCATCGGTTTCAACGGAAATCCAGCCACGCCCGTCACCCAGACCGTTGATTTCAACATGGCTTGGGCCGGCAGTGAAACCATTGACACCCCAACCAATGGCAACCTGGCCCTGGGCGGCGAAATCACTTCCTCGGTGGACACCAGTTTGATCAAGCTGGACGCCGGCACCCTGACCTTGGGCGGCACCAACACGATCGCGAGTTGGGATCTTGACGGCGGCACCACCACGATCACGGGAAACACTACGATCAGCGGGGACGGCAACAGTCGCATATATGTGGGCGACGGCGATGCCTTTCCCAACTGCAACGGCACGCTCATCATTCAGAACGAGGCGACGCTCACCATCAACGGCAACTTTGCCGACTCCTTCGTGATTGGCCGTGACAGCGGGAGCGGAACACTGATCCAGAATGGCGGCACGTTGACCTTCAACCCGGGTAATGCTCCACAGAATTTCTTCATCGGGGCGACGAGTGAAGTCGGCACGCGGTCGGAGTTTGACATGAACGGGGGGCTGTTGGATCTGAACGGGAACAACTTTGACGTCGCCTTGGGTGATCGTGGTGTGTTGAGCACCGGGGTGGTGAACCAGGTCAGCGGCGCCATCGCCAATGCGGGCAGCCTGCAGCTCGGGGCGCTTACGGCCACTGGCTACGGCGTTTACAATCTCAGCGGCGGCAGCATTTACATCGGCGCGGGTGGCATTACCACCGTCAGCGGCAATTACGCCATCAACTTGGGCGGGGGAACCGTCGGGGCAACGGCGAGCTGGGCGTCGGCATTGAACGTAAATCTGACGAACCTCAATGGTTCTGTCACCTTTGATACGGCAGGCAACACCATCACGCTCTCAGGCGTGCTCTCCGGTACCGGCGGGTTGACGGTGGTCGGTTCCGGCGGCACGCTGGACCTTTCCGGTGGATACAACTACACGGGCGACACGACCGTCAATGCCGGCATCTTGGAGCTGGATGAACTCGGCAGCATCCCTGGTGCGGTTCATATCAACGGCGCGGTGCTGAATTTGAACTATAGCGGCACGGATGTCGTGGCCGCCTGCTATACCAACGGTGTTGCCCTTCCCAGTGGAGTTTACAATTCCATCAACCTCACTGGATTTATTACCGGCTCCGGTTCGTTGACCGTCGCCCCCCCAACACCACCGGTCGTCAAGCGCCCCGTTGTTTCAGGCGGCAATCTGATTCTGACGGGAATCGGCGGCACTGCGGGTGCCCACTACACTTGGCTCACCTCCACGAATGTGACGACCCCGATTGCGCTCTGGACGACGAACACAGTCGGAAACTTTGATGGCAGCGGGGATTTCTCGAATGCCATCCCGATCAGCACATCCACCCCGGCGAAGTTCTTCCGGTTGCGGACGCCGTAATTCCAACGATTGGACTCATCCATTTAGTCGATCGATTGACCGCACGGTCACACCTTAAGGGTGGTGGGTGTCACCTACGGGGTGAAGAGTTGGTAGTGCGGTGGACATGGGAAGTTGCCGGAGCAATTGCTCCGGCAACTTTTTATTAAGTTGAAAAGAATTACAAATGAATCAAAGTGCATTGACGAAGTATACGCTGCTGCTGGCGATGGTCTTGAATTTTTCGGGGCGGCCAGCGCTGGGTGGCAGTCTGGGCATCTGGACCGGCGGTGGCGGTGCCAACACGAATTGGAGCACGGGTGCAAACTGGGATGGCAGCGTGGTGCCCGTCTTCCCCATCGGGTTGACCTTCGCCGGCACCTTCGGGCTGACGAACCATAACGACCTAGCCAGCATCACCGTGAACAGCCTCACGTTCGATGCCGGCGCCGGTGCCTTCGTGCTGAACGGGAACAATATTGCTCTGGGCGGCAGTATCGGTTTCAGTGGGAACCCGGGTGCCGCTATCACCCAAACTGTCAATCTGAACATGGCTTGGAGCGCCAGCGATTTGGTTGTCGATACACCAACCAACGGCAATCTACTCCTGGGCGGCGCCATCGCTTCCTCTGCGGACTACAGTTTGAACAAAACCGGCGCCGGCACTCTGATACTGGGCGGCACCAACTTGATCGCGGGCATGGGGGTCAACGGCGGTACCAACATAATCACCGGAAATACCACCATTAGCGGGAACGGGGATGGAAATGATCGCCTCTATGTGGGCGACGGCGATTTTCTCAATGGCTGCGGCGGCACTCTCATCATCCAGACCGGGGCCGTGCTCACAGTCACCGGCGGCTTTGGTGACACTTTCGTGATTGGCCGCGACAGCGGGAGCGGGACGGTGATCCAGAATGGTGGCACTTTTATCTTCAATCCGGCCAACATATCCCTTATGCTTATCTGCGCGACGAGCGAGGCCGGCACGTCGGCGGCCTACGATATGAACGGCGGTCTGTTGAACATGAGTGGCAACACTCTGGGGGTCGGCTATGCCGACGCTGGCGCGGTAACGACCGGCATGGTAAATCAGGTTGGTGGCGTCATTACCAACCTCAACAACCTCGATCTTGGACTACAACAGTCCGGTGGTTTGGGCGTTTACACGCTCAGCGGTGGGAGCATTTATATCGGCGCGGGTGGCATCTCCACCGGCACTGGCAATTATGCCATCAACTTGGGCGGCGGGACGGTCGGGGCTTACCAGAGCTGGGCGTCGTCGTTAAACATAAATCTCACGGGTGCCAACGGGCCTGTAACATTCGACTCAGCGGGCAACACCATCAAGCTGTCGGGCGCACTTGGGGGCAATGGCGGCTTGTCCAAGATTGGCGCGGGCACTCTGGAACTTGCCAGCCCAAACACGTATTCGGGCGACACGACCATTAATGCCGGCACCTTGCAGTTGGACGTCGTCGGTAGCAGCCCTGGTGCATTTCGCCTTGCCGGCGGTGCAAAGCTGAATTTAACCCTTGCGGGTGCCTACATCGTGGCCGCCTGCTACACGAACGGCGTTGCCCTGTCGGACGGGGTTTACACTGCCAGCACGCTGGCCGGATTTATAACCGGCTCCGGTTTACTGCAGGTGGTGGGTCCGGTCAGCACTGGCCTCTGGACCGGTGGCGGTGTCAACAATGACTGGAGCACGGGGGGGAACTGGGATCACGATGTGGTGCCCGTATTCCCCATCGGCCTGACCTTCGCCGGTAGTGCGCAGGTTGTTAATAGCAACGACCTCGCGGGGCTCTTGGTAAACGGCATCACGTTTGATGCCGCCGCCGGACCTTTCGTGCTCGACGGCAATGGCGTTACGTTGAATGGCAATATTGGTTTCAAAGGGAATCCAACCGCGCCCATCAACCAAACCGTCAATTTGAACATGGTTTGGAGGGCCGCTGAAACCATCGATACCCCGACCAATGGCGACCTGACCTTTGGCGGCGACATCACTTCTTCGGTGGACACCAGTTTGGTCAAGCTGGACGCCGGCACCCTGATCCTGGGCGGCACCAACACGATCGCGAGCTGGGATCTTGACGGCGGCACGACCATAGTCACGGGAAATACCACGATCAGCGGGGATGGCAATAGTCGTATCTATGTTGGCAATGGCGATGCCTTCGCCAACTGCAACGGCGAGCTCATCATCCAGAATGGGGCGGCACTAACCATCAACGGCGACTTTGCCGACTCCTTCGTGATTGGCCGTGACAGCGGCAGCGGGACGCTGATCCAGAATGGCGGCACCTTCACTTTCAGTCCGGGTAATCCCGAGTATTTCTTCATCGGGGCGACGAGCGAACCCGGCACGCGGTCGGAATTTGACATGAACGACGGGCTGTTAAATCTGAACGGCAACAATTTTGGAATCGCTTTGGGCAATAGCGGGGTGTTGAGCACCGGGGTAGTGAACCAGGTCGGCGGCGCCATCGCCAATGTCGGCAGCCTTCAACTCGGGGCGCTGACGGCCAGTGGCTACGGCGTTTACAATCTCAGCGGCGGCAGTATCTACATTGGCTCGGGCGGTATTACCACCGTCAGCGGCAATTATGCCATCAACTTGGGCAGGGGAACCGTCGGGGCAACGGCGAGTTGGGCCTCATCTTTGAACATGAATTTCACTGGGGCCGACGGCTCCGTGACGTTCGACACAGCGGCCAAAACCATCACGCTCTCGGGCGTACTGTCCGGGAACGGCGGCTTGACCAAAGTTGGTTCCGGCACGCTGGAACTCTCCGGGGCGACCCTCTTCACGGGTTTTACGACCGTCAACGCCGGCACCTTGCAGTTGGATGCGAACAGCAACCGGCCCGGTGCAATTCGTCTAGCCAGCGGTGCGATGTTGAACCTGAACTATACCGGCGAATACGTCGTTGCCCGACTCTTCACCAACGGTGTTGCCCTGCCCAGCGGGAAGTATAACGCCGGCAATCTCCCGGGATTCATTACCGGCTCCGGTGCGTTGCAGGTGGTTGGCCTCAACGTCAGCTACAGTCTGAGCGGCACTGGTCTGGCGATGAGCTGGCCGGCAAACTATTTGGGGTGGGTTTTGCAGGTACAGACCAACAGCCTCACGGTTGGGCTGAGTACGAACTGGGTGGACGTTGACGGTTCGGCCAACATGATCGCCACCAATATACCTGTCAACCTGTCGAATCCGACTACGTTCTATCGCCTGAGTCCGCCACCGCCGCCTTCGGTGCCGCCTTTAATACGCCAGATGGTGGTGACCAACAATTTGCTTAACTTGCCCGTGAAAAATGGCGCAACGATGCGCCGGTTCACCATCGCGGTGGGGGGAAAGACCGTGCAGGATTTTGATATTGAACTTGCAGATGGAGAGCCCGATTGGTGGGCCTTTGTGGATTTAACGCCCTACCAAGGCCAGACCGCGACCTTGACAGTCAACAACCTGTCCCCGGGATCCACCGGTTTGAGTTCCGTCGTGCAAAGCAACGGCATCGTGGGGGCAACCAATCTTTATTCAGAATCCTTGCGCCCGCAACTGCATTACTCCAACCGGCGAGGCATTCTCAATGACGTGAATGGCCTGGTTTATCACGATGGCCAGTACAACCTCTATTACCAGCATAATCCTTACGGTTGGAGCTTCAGCTACAGTGCGGACGGAGCCCAGCGTAATTGGGGGCATGCCGTAAGCACGGACATGGTGCATTGGCAGGAACTGCCTGACGCGATTTATCCCCATTCTTATGGAGACTATGTTTGGTCCGGTAGCGCTGTCATCGATACATCGAACACCGGTGGATTTAAGACTGGCACCAACGACGTGATCGTTGCTTCCTATTACAGTCTATTACGCGGTCAAAGCATCGCTTATAGCAATGATGGCGGCCTGACGTTTACGGATTACGCCAATAATCCGGTAGTCAATGTCACCGGTCGCGACCCGCACCTTCTGTGGTACGCGCCGTCAAATTACTGGGTGATGGTGGTTTATGATTCAAACCTGGGTGGCGTTGACTTTTTCTCAACGCCTGATTTTCATACCTGGACCTATCGCAGTGGCATCACGGGATTCTATGAGTGCCCCGACATGTTCCAACTTCCGATAGACGGCAATACCAACAACCTGCTCTGGGAATTAAATGACGGCAGCAGCGGTTATATGCTGGGCCAATTCAATGGGGCAACCTTCACGCCAACGACGGCCAAGCTGCCCGGCAATAGCGGGTCCGGCTTCTACGCCTCGCAAACTTTTACGGTGATGCCGCCAGGAGATACTCGTCGCGTGCGGATGGGGTGGGCGCAAATAGCCATGCCGGGCATGCCCTTCAACCAGATGCACTTCTTTCCGACGGTGCTTACTTTACACACACTGTCGGCAGGCGTCCGGCTTTGCTCGACACCGATTCCGGAAATCACCAATGCGGTGCAAAATGTCTATTCGTGGTCAAATTTAACCGTGAGCCCGGGGTCCAACCCGCTGGCCGGAATCAGCGGTCAATCATTTGACATGCAAGCGAATTTTATACCTGGCGCGTCAACGATTACTTTTGACCTGGGCGGAGTCCCCATAACCTATACTCCTGGATCCCAACAAATCAGCTGTAATGGCGTCACCAATCCTTTGCCGCCGGATAATGGAACTGTCACCCTTGAGATCATAGCGGATCGTCAATCAGTGGAAATATTCGGCAATTCCGGACAGCTTTACATGCCCATTGCATCAACAACCTATTCGCCCACAAACAACTCGTTGTCACTAACGAGTCAGGGGGCGTCCACAGTGTTTAATTCTTTGGTGGTCAGTCAACTTAAATCCATTTGGCCAGGCACAAATCAATAATATGTTTGATTCATCATGTCAAACTTCGCCATTTTCTCGAACAGTTTGATGAATCCCGTTCGTGGATCACGCTGATGGCGTACGAACAAAAGGCCGGCATCAAAGTCCATGCCCTGCCGCCACGGTGGCGATCGTTCGGCCGTAAAATTGGCTCGGTCGTTGTAGGAATATGGGCGACGCAGAATTTGTGCGCCAGCGTTCTTCACCGCCGCCGCCACGCGCAAATGCGAGTTGTCGGGAATGATGGAGTTTCCGTCCTTGTCCGTCGCCGGCAATGACAGCTCATCCATGGCGAAAGGATCATCCGTGGCAATGGTCGGTGGGAAAAAACGATCGCCAACAAATCCATGTGCCGATGGCTCTGCCCCGGTCAGTCCAACCACTGCAAAAACTGTGCTGGAAACGGCCAGCCGGCTGTGTGCAGTATTTAACACGGCCGGATAATTTTTTTATTCTTTTTCACTTTCAAATGAATAGTTGCGAAAACACGCACCTGCGCGCTCTAAAGTTAAAGAAACTGCGCTTTTTCCCCGTCAGCAATGACGAAGGAAACCGACTATCGGTGGATCAAACGAAGAATACGCGCGGCGGCGGGGCCGGCGGCTTTAGAGGCCGATAGGCGGCGAAAGTGGTCTGTCTCCGGCAGGGAAGAAAAGCGTGAGAGGCCGATCAGCCTGAGGTTTTGCTGCACGGGCAGAAATTCCATTTTTTTCAATTCCAACGCCAGCTCATTTTTCTTTTCCGATTTTTTTGCGGCGGCGATGGCTTTGCAAAGGCAGCAGGGATGTTGGCCGTCGAAGGTATGCGCAAGGGACTCACTGCCGTGAATTTTGGCGCGGGCTTGTTCAGTGGCTTGAATTACTGGCTGGAAGTGAAGGTGGGGACGAGCCATCCCCCAACACGTTCGGCTGCGCGCGGAATTGCTGACGATTGGTGGGAACAAATCCGGGATCGCGCCCTCCCACTATGCAACGACCTTGCGCAAAATGCGGGATTTGATCGTCGAGAATTAACTCAACAAAAAAAGGCGGAGATAATTATGAACCAAAAGAGCATTTCCAAAAACATCATGGGCCGGCGGTCCTTTGTGAAACGGTTGGGATTGACGGGCGCGACGGTGCTGCCCGTCGGTGCGTTTTTAAGCAGTCAAACACGCGCCGGCGCTGCGGTATATGGTCCCAGGCTAAGCCAGGGTGATGAGGCCATTCTGCGTTTTTTGGCGGCGGCGGAATTGATCGAATCCGATCTTTGGACGCAGTATGCGGAACTCGGCGGCATCGGCAACAACCCGCCCATTGAAGTGGATTCGACTCAATCGTTAAATGCTTATCAGGCCGCCCTCTCGAACCTCGATCCTGACGGCCCACAATATATCGCGAGCAATACGTTGGATGAAGTAAGTCACGCCAATTTTCTCAATGCCTATCTCCAAGCCAGCGGAGCCAAGCCGGTCAACCTCGACAAATTCCGTACGTTGCCGGGCAGCACGGCGACCGGATCAACGGGCATCCCGCGGCTGACAAACCTCATGCAACTCAACGTGGACACCAGTTGGTTCGTCCGCTACCGCAGCACAACCAATCCTGACCTCGGAGCCACCTTCCCTTAAGCCATCACCCTCAACAAGGTCACGGCCATTCCCGTCACCGACAACGATTTCAGCGACGCCAATCACATTCAAGCAATCGCCAACACGGCTGCCTTCCACTTTGGAGCCATTGAGCAGGGCGGCACCAGTCTTTACGCCGCCTTGAGTCAAAAAGTGACAGCGCCGGAAGTGCTTCAAATCACCCTGAGCATCGGCGGTGACGAAATCGTACATTTTCTGGAATGGGTTGATTTTGCGGGCAACGGGGTGCAGGCCCCGGTCGCTCCGTTCATGGACACCGTGTCGGGCTTGACGTTTCCGAATTTTTTCAACCCGTTGAATCCGTTGATTCAACCCAGCTTGATCTTCCCCGTCCCTTGCGAATTCATCAGCTCCAACCTTCCCCGGGTCTCAATCATCCGCCCGACCAGCGATAAAGTTGACGGAGCCAGGGCCGCCGTGGCGGGGTTGACCGAGTCCGGCCTGTTCATCGGCCAGAGCCAGAAATTCTTCGAGACGTTGCAAGCTCTCGCCGAAGCCGCTGATGAGGCGATTCGTGGCGGGTATTGAAACAAACGAGATTGTCCGAGCAGACCGCAAATTTGCTTTGCAATAATTTTTCCAAGCGAAAGATCATTTCAGCCACCCAGGCTTCCGGCGTGGGGGAACCGAATCGCCTGCGACCGGTATGGTCGTCGGGCAGCCAAACCATACGGGAATTGGGCTTGCGGCCTCCCAAAAGGTGTTGTTTCAGGCCACGGATGAATTGCGCGGCGCGGAGTGCGTCTGGAATAATGAGGTCAAATCCGAGATAATTGTTTTCCACGGAGGGTCGCATATCCGGCGGCCCGACCTCAGCAAAACATCCGATTGCATTGGAGCTGGAACTGTAGCCACAATACGACTGAATCCACCCTGATTGTGATTTGTGCGTTGTTTTCTGAAAATGATGCGGTGTTGTAGATTCCCCGACGTCACCAGAAGGTTTTGCCGCGCTCCCGCGCATCGCCCCAGATAAGTCGAGCCCAAGAATAGGCCCTTGCATCGTAACGCTTTTCGCGTTAACGGCACAAAAGCCTTGACAAACCATCATGGTTGCTGGTCTAATGCTCTTCATTAGCTGTAATATTAGACGAGTTTGAGACTCGTGGTTGGCGCCACGGGAGGAGCAAGAGTCCATGAACGACATCCGTTATGTCTGCTTGTCCGACCTTCATTTGGGGGCCGAGAACAGCCTCCTCACCCGCCTGATTTCTGCCCCGGGACTGCCCCTCAAACTGGTGGCCGATCCGACGGCCGCCGGCGAGGTGATGGTCCGGCTGGCCGATTATTTGAAGCTCCTGCTGTCACAAAACCGAGGCCCGCAAAAGCCCACGCTCATCCTGAATGGCGATATCTTGGAACTGGCGCTGGCGGATATAACACGGCGGCGATGGTGTTCGAAAGATTCATGGAGCTGACGATGAGACCAGGCGCGGAATTGTTCGACCAGACCATCTATTACAATCCTGGCAACCACGATCATCATGTGTGGGAAACGGCGCGCGAACCCCAGTATGTTGAGATCTATTTGGCGCACACGACATGGAGCGTCGCGCTCGATGCCCCGTGGCATATGACCAACATTTTCCTGGGCGAGCATGACCCGGTGCCTTGTTATCTGCTGAACCGGCTGCTGGACAGATTTGAACCAAAATATGATGTGGGCAAGCAACCGCAATTCCTGGTCGTGTATCCAAATTGCGGGGTGCGTAGCGCGGATAAACAGAAGTGCGTCATTTTCAGTCACGGTCATTATGTGGAGTCCATTTATCGGTTGATGACCACCTTCCGGACGATGCTCTTTCCAGACCGCACCGAACCGGAATTGATTTGGAACTTGGAGGCGGAGAATTTTGTCTGGGTGCATTTCTTCTGGTCAACGATGGGCCGCTCAGGCGACGCGGGAACCGATGTGGAACTGGTCTATGATAAGCTGCAGACGGACGCCCAAATAATGAAACTGGTTTCCAATCTGACCGCTGGAATCACCGAGCAACATGGCCTGCCGTGGGTTCCACAGACGGTCGAGCACATGATTTTGACCGAAGTGCTCAACGTGATGCTGGACGGCGTTGCCTCCCGGGAGGTCAAACAAACGGACACCTGCCTGAGTGCGGACGCGGAATCCGGCCTGCGCGACTTCCTGCAAAAACATTTATTGAAGCAAATCCAGACCGACAACGCCGGAGCGGTTCCGAACGAGGTGACTTTCATCTTCGGCCACACGCACAAACCCTTTGAAGCAGCCCGGCCATACGCCGGTTACGCCAACGGCGTAAACGTGTTGCACAATGGCGGCTGGGTGGTTGACTCGATGACCCCGGCCCAGCTTCAATGCGGGGCGGTAGTGCTCGTGGATGAGGAATTGAATACGGACTCGGTTCGCATCTACAACGAGGCGGCTGGCGATGCCCAGCCACACCCGGCGCCGCATGTTTCTGATGTCATTATGAACCCGCTGGTCCAACAATTACAGACCCTCATTTCAGGAAGCACAGTTCCCCGGAGCGCAATGACGCAGGCAGTCTTTTCTGAAATTCCCCGCCAACGAATCAATCTGAATGCAAAGATTCAAGCGCAAGATTAACCATCAACCCGCCGGCATTTGCATTGTGCACTGTTCCAGCCATCGGGGTTGACACCGGCAAGCCATGAATGCTCAAAACCATCAGGCGCGGGCCCGACCCGACCAGACCGAACGGATGGTCCCATTTCAAAGCGGTGACGGATTTCAGTGTAATTTGCTGAATATTCGGGGGGGCAAGCCACCGCGCAGGGGGCCGGTATTGCTGGTCCATGGGGCAGGCGTCCGCGCCAACATATTCCGCGCGCCGGTGCAAACCACGATTGTGGATTATTTGGTCGAGGCGGGCTATGATGTGTGGCTGGAAAACTGGCGCGCCAGTATTGATTTCAAACCGAACGAGTGGACGCTTGACCAGGCGGCCCTCTACGACCATCCCTATGCCGTCAGAACCATCATCAAGGAAACCGGTAGCCCGGAGATAAAGGCGATCATCCACTGTCAAGGTTCGACCAGTTTTACGATGTCAGCCATTGCTGGCTTGATTCCGGAAGTGAAGGTGATCGTGAGCAACGCCGTTTCTTTGCACACCGTGGTGCCGGCATTTTCCGTCCTGAAGCTAAATGTGGCACTGCCCGCCATCAGCCTGGTAACGTCTTATCTTAACCCGCAATGGGGGATGTATGCGCCCACGCTGCCGGCCAAGGCGATTTCGCTGATGGTGGCGATAGTTCACCATGAATGTCATAACCCAGTTTGCAAGCAGGTGAGCTTCACCTATGGCAGCGGCTTCCCGGCGTTGTGGCGGCATGAAAACCTGAATGAGCCAACCCACGAATGGGTCAAGCAAGAATTCGCGGATGTGCCCATCAGCTTTTTCAAGCAGATGGGTCGCTGTGTCCGGAGCGGCCATTTGGTTTCCGCAACTGGAAGCAGGCGACTCCCGGGAGATTTTACGGCGGAAGCGCCCAAAACAACGGCGCGCTTTGCGTTCTTTGCCGGAGCGAAAAACCTCTGTTTCCTGCCCGAAAGCCAACGGCGCTCCTACGAGTATTTTAACGCCCGCCGCAAGAATTATCACTCGCTCAACATCCTGGAAAACTACAGCCATCTGGACATGTTCATGGGGAAAAACGCAGTCCGAGATGTCTTTCCGCTCATGCTGGCGGAGCTGGAAAAACAAAACTAAAACCATGGGAACACCTCAACGCATACTGGATTACGAAGGCCGATACTCGCTGGTGGACGGAATTCCGTTTCGGATGCCCGTCAAGTGCGTCAACTCGCCGGTGCTGATGGCCATCTTCACGATTGATGCGGATAAGGCGCGAAAACTGATTCCCGGCAACGAGGTGTATCCCTTTCGTTTATGGAAGCGCGGCCTGCTCGTCATCACGGTGGTGGATTATTTGAAGACGAACATTGGCAAATACATCGAGTTCAGCATCGCCATCGCCTGCACCCACGGCCGCCATCCGGCGCCGCGTTTGCTGCCCGCCCTCTTTCAGAAGCATTATGGCGTTGGACAATATGTCTTTGACCTTCCCGTAAGCACGGAAATATCGGTCAAGGGCGGCAAAGGCATCTGGGGCATGCCCAAACACCAGGCCAACCTCAACTACCTCATCAGCCCGGATAAAGTCAGCAGCCAATACGATTTGGACGGGCAATTCGGCATGAAAATTGAAATTGAGCGACCCAAGAACGCTTGGTTGTCCATGAGCACGGCCGCGGCCAATTATAGTGCGTTCCGCGGAATGCTCTACAAATCCAGGATTTATTTCAGCGGCAAGATGGGCTTCTCGCTGCTCAAGAAGGGCGCCGCGACGCTGACCATTGGACCGCTGCCGCGCCTCCAACCACTCAAGGAATTGGACATTAACCCGGATCCCTTTTGCACGGTATTCATTCCCGAGGCCACGGGCATCCTGGATGATTACTGTGAAAACTGGTTCCTTACGTTTGAAACGCCTCCGACCAAAGTGCCGGAAGGGATGGAAAGCGTCGTTCACCTTGGCTTAAGTGAACAATGGCTGCCGCCGCCCAAACCGATTTCTGATTTAAAATCTGACAGTCGCTGAATATGAAATCCTGCCTGCTCACGCTCAACGCCGCGTTCCTCTTCCTATGTGTGTACATTTATGGATTTCTGTTTTTCGAACTGGTTGGTGTAATCCTTATCTTCCTTTACACCCGAACCGCCCTTGAAAAGTCATGACTGAGCTTGATCATATCCCCGCCGGGGCGCAACCCGCCGGCGATTCGGGCCCCATACGGTCCCTCATCCTGGCCGGTGGGGGCATGCGCGTCGCTTATCAAGCCGGCGTCATCCGCGCGTTGATCGAATCGGGTTTGTCCTTCGTGCACGCTGACGGAACGTCGGGCGGGACCATTAACCTCGCCATGCTTTTTTCGGGCTTGTCTCCCGTTGAGATGTGCAACCGATGGCGCACGCTCGACGTCCACAATTTAGCCTCACTCATGCCGCTCGAACAATACTTGAAAGCGTCTGACTTAATGGGCATGGGCAGCGCGGATGGCATCATCAACAAGGTTTTCCCACATTTGGGTGTGGATATTTCGAGGATTAATGCGGCACAAGGAATGCAAGGCACCTTTAATGTCTGCAACTATTCGCGGAAAATAAGTGAAGTCATTACGCATGACCGGATTGATCTGGATATGCTGGTGGCGGGAATTTCGCTGCCCATCCTCATGCCGCCGGTGCGCAAGGGAAGCGACCTTTATGTGGACTCGGTGTGGATCAGGGATGCCAATTTGATGGAAGCCGTGCGCCAAGGCGCGGAGGAATTATGGGTGGTCTGGTGTATTGGCAACATTGGCATCTACAAAGGAGGTGCGTTCAACCAGTACGTGCATATGATTGAAATTAGCGCCAACGGGGCGCTCTTCGGGGAGTTTGACCGCATTAACGAAATCAACAACCGGATTCTGAAAGGAGAGACCGTCCTTGGCCATACGCGGCCGATCAAGCTTCATTTGATCAGGCCCGAATATCCTTTGCCGCTGGATCCGGACTATTTTTTGGGTCGCATTGACGGAGCCACATTGATAGCGATGGGCTATGCCGATGCGAGCAAGTATCTAGTCAACAAAAAACCGGAGGGACTTCCCCTGCAACCAGAGACCACACAAATGCAAAATCCAACTCTCGGCATCACGTTTCGCGAAACCATGGCCGGCGGATTCACCCTGGGTGAGACCGATCCGGAGGCTGGCAGCGAAAAAGGCAAAAACAGCGGCAGTATTTTGGCCATGCATTCCACGATCACAATTCAGGATTTGAATCGCTTCATTTCGGATCCCGATCACGCTGGCCAGATTGAGGGTTCCATCGACTATGCGGCGTTCGGCGAAAATATACCCGCCAGCACCGGAGTCTTTAATCTGTTTTCACCGACGGATCAGCCGGGCCTCAAACTCATGGTTTACGAAATGGGCTTCACCGCCAACGGACAGAATTACTATCTGGCGGGAAAGAAAGAAGTGCGGGATGATTCGGTCGTGCATATGTGGAAAGAGACGACCACTTTGTACGCGCAATTGCACGAAGGCACGGACAAAACCGGCCCGGTGGTGGGGGCGGGCATCCTGACGCTCGGGCCATTGGATTTGATGAAGATGGTATCTACCATGCACGCGCTCAACGCCAGTTCGCCAACGGAAGGGGCCAAGGCCATGATGACTTTTGGGGAGTTCTTTTTGGGCAAGTTGTGGGACAGTTATGTCAAGAGAACGTAAGGGCTATTTTTGTACGCGTTGAACCTAAAGAGCATGGTTTATGAATTATGATGTCATTGTGATTGGCAGTGGGTTTGGTGGAGCAATCACCGCCTGCCGCCTGGCAGAAGCGGGATATAAGGTGCTGATCCTTGAGCGCGGACGCCGATGGGATAAGACCAACTATCCGCGAGAGGACGGGGACGCCTGGACGTGGAACCATGAATATCCCGAAAGGGAAAATGGCTGGCTGGATTTGCGGGTCTTTGAGCATATGTCGGTGGCCCAGGGCGCTGCCGTGGGCGGCGGCTCGCTGATTTACGCCAACATATCCTGCGAGGCCCCCCCTAATGTATTTGAGGTCAGCACCTGGCCAAAGGAAATCAATTATACCGAATTGAAACCTTATTATGACACGGTGGCCAGATTCATGAACGTTCAAAAGATTCCCGACCATCAGTGGACCGAGCGGATGAAATTGATGCAAGAGGCCGCCGGTAAAATTGGCAAAGCCGAACGGTTCAAGCCTTTGGAACTGGCTGTCTCCTTCGATCCAGATTGGAGTTATGCATTGCCAGACCCGCACAACCCGGCAAAGTCCAAGCGATTCACGAACCAACAAGGCGTGGAACAAGGCTGCTGTGTTCACCTGGGGCGCTGCGACATCGGGTGTGATGTAAACGCCAAAAACACCTTGGACCGGAATTATATTCCCGTTGCCGAAAAAAAAGGAGCGCAGGTTCGCCCGCTCCACCTGGTAACCGACATTGCGCCCATGAATGGCGGCTACAAGGTTTCCTACGACGAACTCAAGAATGGCGGCCGAACGCCGGGAGGTGAAACAGCCCGAATTGTCGTGGTGGCCGCCGGCTCGCTTGGCTCCACCGAACTGCTTTTGCGCTGCCGCGATTTGAACGGCAGCCTGCCGAATCTGAGCCAGTTTCTCGGTCGTGATTGGAGCAGCAACGGCGACTTTCTCACCCCGGCTCTTTATGAGAACCGCGTCGTCGCCCCCACCAAAGGCCCGACTATTTCCAGCGCCATTAACTTCGAGGATGGCAGCGAGGGCGGAGAGCGCTTTTGGATAGAAGATGGCGGCGTTCCGAATGTTCTGGGGGATTACCTGCTGAAGAAAATCCAGAACCCGCCCCGGAGTTTTCGCGCCAAAATGCTCATTGGCTCCATCGGCCACCTGCTGCGGAATTCCGACCCGTTCAAAAATGTCATGCCTTGGTTTGCGCAGGGAGTTGACGCCGCCAATGGTGTCTTTAGCCTGAGGCGTCCGTGGTGGTTTTTTGGTCCGCGCCGACTGCACTTGCAATGGGAAATCGCCCGATCCCAAGCCGTCATCGATGCCATCGTTAAAATGCACGAGCGCCTGTCCAGGGCGACCGGCGGCGTGCCGCTCGTGCCTCCCACCTGGTCCATCGCCCGTGACCTGGTCACGCCGCACCCACTCGGCGGATGCAACATGGGGAACACGCCCGCGCATGGCGTCGTCAATCACAAAGGCGAGGTGTTTGGTTACAAAAACCTCTATGTCGCCGACGCGGCGATTATTCCTGAGGCGCTCGGGGTTAATCCCTCGCGCACCATTGGCGCGCTGGCCGAGCGAATCGCGAAAATAATCGCGGTCGAAAGCCGTTGAATGCCGGCCCAGGGATCGAATTCCCGGAACCGTTTCAAGTGGTAATTGGCGCGCGCCGCACCGATGGATTGCTGCAATTCCTCCAAGGACATGGGGGCCAATTTTGATGATCCTCTCACCTTTTCCTGCGCCATAATGACTCCTTTCGTTTTGATTTGTTGGGTACTACAGTCAGATGCTGAAGGCCTGGCACACGCCAGCACACATCAATGGGAGTTTTTGGAATCTTCGCGGTAGTTGATGGTCTCAGGGAAACACCCCATGGCTGGATTGAGACAACCGACGCACACTGCCTTTATGACATTGAGCACCCGTTATCCTCTCGGAGCACCCCAGCAAGCGTTGTTTGCGACAATGGTTTTTTTACCGCAACCGACTCTGACCGAGAGATCTTCGGCGGCAGATGAGCCTGGCCCGCCGGATGAGGCGGCAGAACTCGTCCCGGATTTTGAGGATCATACGAACCATTTCATCGGCGAGTGAATCCGGCATACTCCACAGAAAAATCATTTTCAACCGTGTTACAAAGCCTCAAACAACTTTGCGGACGCAAACTCGGGGCGTCGGATGGCGAAATTGGCAAGGTGAAAGATTTCTATTTTGACGATCAAAACTGGACGATCCGCTATGTGGTCGTGGATACCGGAACCTGGTTGACGACTCGTCAGGTGCTGCTCCCGCCTCATGTTTTACCCAGCCTTTATCAGGATGGAATAATAATGCTGGTAAACTTGACCCGGAAACAAATTGAGGAAAGTCCGTCGATTGAGACGCACAAGCCGGTGTCGCGGCAATTCGAGGAGGCGTATCACCGCCATTATGGCTGGCCTACCTATTGGGAATATGCCGGGTTGCCTGACGGCCAGAGCGGCCTTCCTATTTTGCAATCGCCCTCACCAACCGCGCCGACTGGACACCCGGCTCCATTTGATGTGAAACACAAACGATCAGATACGCATTTGCGCAGCGCGCAAGCTGTGAACGGTTATCGCCTCATGGCCAGCGACGGGACGAGCGGTCATCTCTGCGATTTTATGTTGGATGATCAGAGCTGGGTGATTCGCCAGCTTGTCATCAACGTCGGCAACCGGTTCGCTGGTAAAGAGGTGGTCGTATCGGTGAACCTGGTTGACGCCATTAGTTATGAGGAGTCCACCGTGTTGGTGAGATTGAGCATCGAAGCGGTCGGGCAGAGTTCCGAACA
The DNA here is from genome assembly GCA_049509875.1 of Verrucomicrobiota bacterium. Lineage (GTDB taxonomy): Bacteria > Verrucomicrobiota > Verrucomicrobiia > Limisphaerales > UBA11358 > UBA11358. Next base: position 19,729 of record JBEKZM010000072.1, read on the forward strand.
CCGGTCGCCGCTTACCGCCGCGGTCACTCTGGCCGGTCCGGCGAACTGACTTTAATCCATGAATATGTCCAGTGGCTTTTTAAATTCCGCGCCGTTCATGCCGCTTGGCGGATGCTATTTGTGGACGCAAAGTCTGATCGCCTTGCACGCCGTTTCCGATGCGCTCATCGCGCTGGCATATTATTCGATTCCGATCACGCTGTTTTATTTCGTGCGGCAGCGGAAAGACCTGAAATTCCACTGGGTTCTGGGGTGCTTTGCCGTGTTCTTTTTGGCCAGCGGCACGATGCATTTGATGGAGATATGGAACATCTGGCACGCGAACTACTGGCTGTCTGGCGGCATCAAGTCCATCGCGGCGCTGGCATCCGTTACAACAGCCATTCTGCTGGTTAAACTCATTCCGCAGTTGCTCGCGTTGCCTAGATCCGGGGCCTTGCAAAAGGTCTGCGACGAAACGGAACGGCAAGTTCGGGAGCGCACCGCGGAATTGTTGAAAACCACCCAAAACTTGGAAGCGGAAGTGGCCGGGCGGATGTGGACGGAAGAAATATTAAAAACCTCGTTGAAGGAAATTGGCGACCTGAATGCCGCGCTGGACGAACACTCCATCGTGGCCATCACCGATCCGCAGGGAAAAATCACCAACGTCAACGACAAGTTTTGCGCGATTTCAAAGTATGCCCGCGAGGAATTGCTGGGGCAGGATCATCGCCTGATCAACTCAGGCCATCATTCGAAGGATTTTATCCGAAAGATTTGGGACACCATCGGCCAGGGGTGCATCTGGCATGGCGAGATTAAGAATAAGGCGAAGGACGGGTCATTCTACTGGGTGGATACTACAATCGTGCCTTTCCTGAATGAAGCCGGCAAACCGCGGCAATATGTCGCCATTCGCACGGATATCACCGAGCGTAAACGCGCCGAGGAGGCGTTTCGCGAAAGCGAAGAACTTTTCTCGAAGGCTTTCCGGCTGAGTCCGGATTGCGTGCTGATCACCCGCCAGGCGGACCGCACGGTCGTTCGGGCCAACGAGGCGCTTTGCCAGCTTTGGGGCAGCACACCCGAAGAGGTCATCGGCAAGCCCGGCCGCGAATATTCCACCTGGTTGACGGAGGCGGAACAGTCGATCTTCATGGCCACGCTGCACGATAACGGAGAATGCCTGAACCATGAGACCACCTTTCGCATGGCGGACGGGCGGCTGCTGAATTTCAACATCTCCTCCCGCATGATCACCTTCAACGAGGAAACGTGCGTCTTGAGCGTGATGCGCGACATCAGCGAAGGCAGGCGTACAAAAAAGGCCCTGGGCGCTTCGGAGTTGCGCTATCGCCGGCTCTTCGAGACCGCCAAAGAAGGCATTTTGATCCTCGATGCCCAGAACGGGATGGTGGTGGACGTCAATCCGTTCCTGATCAGGCTGCTGGGTTTTTCGCACGAACAGTTTCTGGGCAAGGCGATTTGGGAACTGGGCTTTTTCAAGGATGTCGTCGCCAACGAAAGCAACTTCGCGGAACTGAGAGAGAAGGAATATATCCGCTACGAAAACCTGCCCCTGGAAACCTCTGATGGCAAGCGGATTGAGGTGGAGTTCATCAGCAGTGTCTATCTGGTCAACGACACCAAAGTGATCCAGTGCAATGTGCGCGACCTGACCGCCCGCCGGCTGGCTGAGGTGGCGGCAGCACGGTTGTCCGCCATCGTGGAGTCCTCGGATGATGCGGTGGTGGGCAAGGATTTGGACGGCGTCGTCACCAGCTGGAACGCCGGGGCGGAGAAAATCTTTGGATATTCGGCGCTGGAAATGGTGGGGCAGCCCATCCTGCGATTGATCCCCCCGGAGCGCCATCAGGAGGAAACCGAAATCCTCGCCCATATTCGCCGCGGCGAAAGCGTCCGGCACTTCGACACCGTGCGGCTGCACAAGAATGGAAACAGGCTTGATGTCTCCGTCACAGTATCGCCCATCCGGGATGCCACGGGCAAGATCATCGGCGTTTCAAAAGTCGCGCGTGACGTCACCGAACGGAAGAAGATGGCCCAGATCATCAGCGACAGCGAGGAACGATTCCGGACCATGGCGAATTCCATGCCGCAACTCGCGTGGATCGCGCAGGCGGACGGATCCAGGTCCTGGTATAACCAGCGCTGGTATGAATTCACCGGCACCACGCCGGAACAAATGGAGGGCTGGGGCTGGCAAAGCGTGCATGATCCAAACCGGCTGCCCAAAGTCATCGGGAACTGGGAAAGCGCGATCGACTCCGGCCAGCCGTTCGAAATGGAATACCCGTTGCGGGGCGCGGATGGAAGGTTTCGCAACTTTTTGACGCGCGTGCAGCCGATGAAGGATTTTGGGGGTCGCATCGTGCATTGGTTTGGCACGAATACCGATGTGGACGAATTAAAACAGGCCGAGGAAAAAACCCGCGTTCTGAACACTGAACTGGAACGTCGCGTGACCGCGCGCACCGCCCAGCTTGAAGCCGCCAATAAAGAACTGGAGGCTTTTTCTTATTCGGTTTCCCATGACCTGCGCGCACCATTGCGAGCCGTAAATGGTTTCGCCGGAATCTTGCTCGCGGATTTCAGTTCGCAAATGCCGGAAGCGTGCAAAAGTTATCTGGAACGAATTCAAAAGGGAGGCCAGCGGATGGGCGTTTTGATTGATGACCTGCTCGCCTTCTCCCGTTTAAGCCGCCAATCCGTGAACCTGCAAGGCGTGGATGTCACCACACTCGTGCACGTCGTCCTGGAAGAATCGAAACCTCTGCGGGAGGGCCGCGAGATCGAGATCCTGGTCGGGAATTTGCCCGCGTGTCACGGGGATTCGGCGTTGCTGAAACAGGTCTGGACCAATCTCCTGTCCAACGCGATCAAATACACCCAGGGGCGCCAGCCGGCGATCATCGAAATCGGCTGCACCCAGGAAAAGGGCGAAAATGTTTATGTCGTGCGCGACAACGGCGCGGGATTCGACATGCAGTATGCGAATAAATTGTTCGGGGTCTTTCAAAGACTGCACCGGGCCGACGAGTTCGAGGGTACGGGTGTCGGACTGGCGATTGTGCAAAGGATTATTCATCGTCACGGCGGCCGCATCTGGGCGCAGGCGGAATTACAACGGGGCGCGACGTTTTATTTCACCATCAACGGAGACAGGCTACCGTGAGTGAAAATAATATAATTGAAATCTTGCTGGTGGAGGATAATCCGGATGATCTGGATATGGCGTTATATGCGCTGGGCAACGCAAGGGTGGCCAGTCGCATTCAGGTGGCTAGGGACGGGGCCGAGGCCTTGGATTTTATTTTTTGCCGCGGCCCGCACGCCGGACGAAACATTGAGAACGGGCCGAAAGTGATTCTGCTGGACCTGAAACTTCCGAAGGTGGATGGCCTGGAGGTATTGCGGGCCATCAAAGGGAATCCGCGCACCCAACTCATTCCCGTGGTCATGCTCACTTCTTCCCAGGAGCAGAGCGACATCGTGGAGAGCTACAAGCTGGGGGTCAACAGCTATATCGTAAAACCGGTTGACTTCAAGCAGTTCGCCGACGCGGTCCAAAAGCTAGGGTTATATTGGCTGCTGCTCAACCAGGCTCCAAGAAAGTAACGGATGCCGACGCCCGGGCTGGCGCGAATTGGAACAACTGCGGCTGGCTCGTGACGCAGGCGATAAAATCGTCACGGCCAGCCTCACCATGCACAAAATGTCATTTTCGTTGGCTGCAGCTGCCTGATCAGCCTGGCCGCATGTGAGAGAACCTGCTCCTTTAACAATTCTCTCGCGGCCGTCAGGTTTTGGGATGGACCGGAAACGGAGGCGCGGTTGGGGACGCCATCGCCATCCTGGCCGGCGGCGGGCTGAGCCTGTTCCACCAGACACCGGTGGGATGCGGAACGTCAAAACGAACTCTTCTATCAGGGCTTCGCTTCGTATAAATTTCGTAGCTCGTCGGCTTGAGGTTGAAATGTCCTGCCCGGCACCGGCGCAGGCGGTGGCTCACAATCCACCAATATTTCAACGGGCGCAGCCAAAGGGGCGCCATCCGGTCGGTCTCCTTTCTTTCCCGTATGGCATTGGGTTTGAAGTTCATGTTCTCGCCCGTATCGGCAAACGTGGAAGTAAACCCATCCCAGGCCGCCATCGGTACTTTGTTTTTCAACAATGCCAGGGCCCAATGGAAATCACCAAGGTCGCGCCAGCGTGTGTCGAAAAACAGTCCGCGCTCGTGTATGACCCTGCGGCGCAGAAATACGGAACTGGTCAAAAACGGGAATCGATACCAGATGTGTCGGGGATTGAGCGGCAGGAGCTGGCGATGGCACAAGTATTGGCCCTCGCCATCGGTGATAATGCTTCCAGCCAGCGCCACCTCCACATTCGGATGTTGCCGGAAGAAGCCGTCCACGGCAGCCAGCGCGCCGGGCAGGTACTGCTCATCACAGTTGAGGTAGGCGAGAATCTCTCCGGTGGCCCGTTTATAGCCTCGATTCACCGCCTCGTACATGCCTTGGTCCTTTTCGATGAATGCCTTTACGCGGGGATCCTTCGGCAGCCATTCTTGGGTGCCGTCGTCTGAGCACGAGTCTTGCACGATGTGTTCCACTTCCACTCCGGCCTGGTCGGCCACGGAGGCGATGCAAAGCCTCAGCCATGCCGAATTGCGGAAACTCGGGGTAATGATCGAAAACCTTCCCGACTGACGCTGGGACATAACCTCTGACTGTGTTGGTTGTCTCCAAGACTCTCCTCCAAGGCGGAAATGCAGGCAAGTGCCCTTTGGGGAAGGCGCCTCCGTCGGTCGCGGAATTGCAAAAAGCGCAATGCAATAGGGAATCTGCGTCGGCATTACAAACCGGCCGGAACACAGTGAACTGCACTGACGCAACTGCGAAAAGATCCGCCATCGATTGAGACCCAAGTCCATCAAGCCACGTGTCAGGGATCAAGACTTAATCTCTTGACCCAGCTCTTTCCGGACGGTCATATTCCGACACCATGAGTGACCGTTCCTGGTTCGTTGCCCACACCCGCCCCCGGCGGGAGAAGAAACTCAAGCAATATTGCGACCGCGAGGGATTCTCCACCACCCTCCCGCTCTATCGAAGCGTCCACAAATATCGCGGGAAACAGCTCGTTTTCGAAAAGCCGCTGTTCCCTGGCTATGTCTTCCTCCAGCTCTCGCCGGAGCAGCGGCAACCGGTGTTGCAAAGTGATCACGTGGCCAACCTGCTGGTTGTCCACGACCAGGCGCTGTTTATTCGCCAGCTCGGTGAAATTCTCCAGGCGTTGGAAGCAGATCTGGAAATCTACCTGGCGCCGGAGATTGGCGTTGGCACGCGGGTAAAGGTGAAGTCGGGCCCGTTACGGGGCATGGAGGGATGGGTGGAACAGCGTTATGGCATGACCACCGTCCTGCTCCGGCTCGATTTCATCGGGCAAGCCGCCGCGGTGAAGCTCCAAGCCGACGAATTGGAGCCAACGTGACGTTTGCAGATCTTTCAACGGGCCGGCGGCGGGCGCAGCTCATAGTTCAAGAATGAAAGGCAAAAGATCGCCGCGGTTTCCACCCGCAAAGTCAATTCGCCCAGTGTGATGGGCTTCGCCCCTGCCGCCTCGATGCTCTGCAATTCTGCCAGCGTGAAATCGCCTTCGGGTCCGATCCACACCCCGGCACTCTCCGGTGGACGGCCGTGCTGTTTTCTGAACTCATGGATCCATTCGCGCGGATGGCGCCGCTCGGTTTGCAACGAGCCCACCAACACCAGTTCGAGGTGCTCGCCGCGATTCAGGTATTGTTGGATGGTCTGTGGCGTCTCGATTTGGGGCAGCCACGCCGCGCCGCATTGCTTGATGGCCTCCACCGCCACCTGCTGCCATTTCTCCCGTTTGGCAGCGGCGTCGGCGGGATCGAGTTGCGTGACCACGCGTTCGGTCAACAGGGGAATGACTCGTTGGACGCCGAGTTCCGCGGATTTTTGGATGATGTCCTCAACGATCTTTCCCTTGGGAACCGCTACCAGCAGCGTAATTGGGCAGGGGAGGGCGGTCGTGAACTTCGTTTGCTGCACCGCCAGGGTGAGAGAATCTCTTTCCGCCGGCCGTGCCTCGCACAGAAAAGTGCGGCCCGCGCCGTCGAGCACCGTCACCGCGTCGCCCGGCTTCAGGCGCAGAACATGCAGCGCATGGTGGGCCTCGCGCCCGCCCAGTTGCAGCCACGGGCCGCCGCATTTCTCCGGCGCCAAATAAAATCGATTCATAAACCAGGCGATGAATGAAAGGTGCCGCGCTACGCTGGGTTCGGCTCACGCGTCACCGATGGATCATCAGGTGAAAAACTTGCGGGCCTTTTCAAAAAATCCTTGTGCCAGCGGCGCTTCCTTGCCATCACACAGCGCCGCAAACTCGTTGAGCTTCTCCTTTTGGGCGCTGTTCAGATGAGCCGGCACCTCCACCTGCACCCGGACGCGCAAATCGCCCTGGCCATAACCCTGCAGGTTTTTCACGCCACGCCCCCGCAGCCGGAGCACCGTGCCGGGCTGCGTGCCGGCCGGGATCTTGATCGTCGCCCGCCCTTCGAGCGTCGGCACCTCAATTTCAGCGCCCAGGGCCGCCTGCACGAAACTCACCGGAATCTCGCAGATCAAATCGTCGCCGTCGCGCGCAAAAATCTCGTGATTTTGCACGGCGAGGAACACATAGAGGTCGCCGGTCGGGCCGCCCCGAAAGCCGGCTTCGCCGTTGCCTTGGGACCGCAGCCGCGAACCGCCCTCCACGCCCGCTGGAATGCGCAGTTTGATTTTGGAGGTGCGCTGGCGCTTGCCCTCGCCGTGGCAGCTCTTGCATGGTTTGTCCAGCAGCCGGCCCTGGCCTTTGCAATGCGGGCAGGTCTGCGCAATGCTGAAGATGCCCCGGGAGGTGAGCACCTGCCCGCGCCCGCCGCATGTGGTGCAGGTTTTGAGCTTGGAGCCCGCTTCCGCGCCGGTGCCTTCGCAGGTTTCGCACTGGTCCAATTTGGTGACCGTGATCTCCTTCTCGCAGCCCAGCGCCGCCTCTTCCAGCGTCAGTTCCATATTGTAGCGCAAATCATCGCCGCGCTGGGGGCCTGAAGAATCCTGCGCTCCGAAAATATTGTCAAAAATGCTGCCGCCCCCCCCGCCGCCGAAGACCTCCCGAAAAATGTCGAACGGGTCGTGGAATCCGGCGCGGCCCGGGCGCTGGCGCGCATCAAAGGCGGCGTGACCGTACTGGTCGTAAGCGGCGCGCTTTTGCGAATCGCTCAAGGCCTCGTAGGCCTCGCCCAGCTCCTTGAATTTCTCCTCGGCCGTCTTGTCGCCCGGATTCTTGTCCGGATGATATTTTACGGCGAGCTTGCGGTAAGCCTTCTTGATTTCCTCGTCGCTCGCGTCCCTGCTGACGCCGAGAATTTCGTAATAATCGCGTTTGGCCATCTTTGAAATGTTTCAGCTCGAGGTGATCGTCAGGCGGCCGGCGCGGGCTTCTTGGCCACGATGACGGTGGCCGGCCGCAGCAGGCGGTCCTTGAATTTGTAGCCCTTTCGCAGTTGTTGCAGAACATGGCCTTCCGGCACCGAGGCCGATTCCTGCTGGGAAATGGCTTCGTGAAAATTCGGGTCAAAGGGCTTTCCCGCCGCATTTATTTCCTCCAGACCCGCTTCCACCAGGGCGCTTCGGAGCTGCCGCTGAATCATGCGGACGCCCGACTGGAGTGAGGCCAGCTTGTCGTCATCCGCCGGGGCGTTCTCCGCCCGCGCCGAGGTGGCGGTTTGCGCCGCCGTTAGCGCCATCTCGAAGTTATCCAGCACCGGCAGCAGCTTTTGGAGGAGGGAGAAACTCGCGTATTGAGCGCTTTCAATTTTTTCACGGGCGGCCCGCTTCTTGAAATTTTCAAAGTCAGCCGTCGTCCGAAGCAGACGATCCCAGTTCTCGTCGGCCTTGGCCGCCCGCGTCTTGAGGTCGTCCATTTGTTCGGGTGAAAGGGCGGCGGGCGCGACTTGGTTCGGGGCCGGCTCCACCGGCGCCGCTGCTTCGTTTTCAGTTTTGTTCATCGTTGGTTTGCGTCCAAACATTTCAATTCGCGAAAAATAGCAGATCTGCCCGGGCCGGGCAACGAGCAAGACGGCGGTCCGCCGCCCATCTAAACGGGAGAACGTGGCCGGGGGCGGGGTGAGAATTCCCCCAACCTGCGAACCGGAAAGGTTTTTTTGCGTGGCCCGTGCGGGTTCGCGGTTTAAAAATTTGTCAGGCGGGGATTTGGGCTTGACCTGGCCGGTTTCGAGAGATTTATCATGCCGGCATCAATACGCCCCGACGCCTTGCGGCGAAAAACGGAATTCATGGCGCGACCCGAGCAGAGTGCGCGCCGGGAGCCACCTGTCGCCTGATGGTCTGCCTGATATTGCTTGCGCTCGTCAGCCGGGTGGCGGGTGCGGCAGACAATATCCGGGTTGAAGGGGAAGGAACCTGGGCCTTTCGACCGCCGCGTGACGATTTTGCTCGAGACGCACTGCTGGACTTGCGCCCGCTCAATGAACCGGTGGCTGGCGAATACGGCTTTGTACGGCGTTCGACGGAGGGCAGCGATTTTGTGCTGGGGGACGGCCGGCCCGCGCGGTTTTGGGCGGTCAATGACGCTGCGTTTGACACGGACCTCGCGCGCCATGCCCGCTTCCTGGCCAAACGCGGCATCAACATGGTCCGTTTCCACTGCAATGTCACACCGAGCGGCGACGACTTGATGGCGGCTGATGCGGCTGACCGTGAGCGCCTCTGGAAAGGTGTGGCGGCAATGAAGAAGGAAGGCATCTATGTGACCTACTCGCCCTATTGGGCCGGCGCGTCGCACGCGAAAGCGTCGCTCGGCTACCTGGACGATGGTGGCAATCACAACTGGGGGCTGCTGTTTTTCGACGGGAAGTTGCAGGCCGCCTACAAGCATTGGCTGAAACAGGTATTGACCGAGAAAAATCCCCACACGGGCGTCGCGCTGGCGGAGGATCCGGCGCTGGCCATCCTCCAGATCCAGAACGAGGACTCGCTTTTGTTTTGGACGACGCAAGGCATCAAGGGCGCGGCGCGAAAAGAGTTGCGCCGGCAATTTGGCGCGTTCGCCGCCAGGAAATACGGCTCGCTTGAGAGCGCGAAGTCAGCCTGGCAAAACGCCGCGCCGTCTCCCGATCAGGACGGGCCGGATGATTTTGGGCGGGGCGAGGCGGCGTTGTACCTCGTATGGCAGTTGACGCAAGCGGGCGGCAGCGCCGGTCAAGAGCAGCGCAGCGCCGATCAAATGCAATTCCTGGCCGAGACGATGCGCCATTTCAACCAGATGATCGGCGACTATCTGAAGAACGATCTTGGTTGCCGGCAGTTGGTCAACGCCGGCAATTGGCGCACCGCCGACAACGTCACTATGCTCGACGCCGAACGCTGGTCCTACACCGCGAACGATGTGATGGCGGTCAATCGCTACTACGACGGCGTCCACGAGGGCGCGAACAGCGGCTGGGCGATCGGCAACGGCGACCGGTTCACCGATGATTCGGTGTTGTGGCGTCCGCGTGCACTGCCGCTGACGCTCAAACAGGTCGCCGGATTTCCGATGATGATCACGGAGAGTTCGTGGGTTCCGCCATTGAGCCACCAGTCCGAAGGGCCGTTTCTGGTGGCCGCGTATCAATCGCTGACGGGGGTGGATGCCTATTTCTGGTTCATGACGAGCGAGGAAGATTGGCGGCAGCCCGGCTCAGCCAATGGCTTTCTGCCGTCGGAGGGCAAATGGGTTTGCGCGACGCCGATGCTTCTGGGCCAGTGGCCGGCGGCGGCCTTGATGTACCGGCTCGGTTACATTCGCCAGGGCGCGCCGGTCGTCTCCGAGCAACGGCCGCTCGACGATCTCTGGCATCGGCGGATGCCGATCATCGCCGAAGACCCGGGCTACGATCCGAATCGCGACCAAGGCAATCGAGCGAACGAGTCAAATGTCGACGCGGGGGTCAATCCGCTCGCCTGCCTCGTCGGACCGGTCCTGGCGACCTATGGCGGACAGCCGGTTCCGAATCGAGTGGCGGATTTTGGCAATTTCATTGACACCAGGCGCAAGACCATCCGATCGATCACCGGGGAAATCACGCTGAATTACGGCGAGGGCTGGTGCCAGCTTGACACTTCAAAGGCGCAGGGTGTGACGGGTTTTCTCAAAGCCGCCGGCATCTGCAAATTGACCGACGTCGAAATTCGCTCCACCAACGATTATGCGACCGTGTTGGTCGTCGCGATGGACAACAAACCGCTCAAGGAATCGGGCAAGATTCTGGTGCAGGTGGGGACAACAGAGCGGCCGCTCGGCTGGAAAACCAAACCCGGTACCGTCTCCGGCCGGCCCGGTGAGGAAGTCGTCAATTTCGGGCACGCGCCCTGGATGATTGGCCGTGCCGGGGTGGAGATTTCCGTGGCCAACCCGGCGCTCCAGACCGCCCGCGTGTTGGACGCCAACGGAATGCCTGTTGGTATGGTTGCCTTGGAGTCGTCCGGCGGACGCGCGACATTTAAATTTCCGCCGGACGCGCTTTATGTCGTGCTGCAGTAGGGTCGCCAGCCAGTGACCCAGGTCATTTTGGCGGGATGAGCTTCCGAAACTCCGGCAGATTGCGGATGCTCGCAAAACGCGGATCATCGCGCACGGACGCGGCCAGATCAGGCGCCGTCGGGTCTTGCGCCCGGCGTTTGGCACTCAGATCCAGCGCCAGTTTGAGATCCGCCAGGGCTGCACTGGAGTGGCCGGTGATGGACTCCAGGGCGGCCAGATCACAGCGCGGTTCCGGCAGGTCCGGTTCCAGATCCACCATTTTCCTGAGCGCCGTGCCGAGGCGTGTGTAATCCTGCATTTGGGCGGCGGCCACGGCAACGGCCTGGGCCTCCTGGGCCGTGATTTCAGGACTGGCCAGGGCCTGGTCAAACAGCCCGACCGCGCGATTCGTCTGCTTCATCTGCATGAGGGTATTCGCTTGGGCCAGCAAGTTCTGCACGCCCGACGGCGCCCCGGCCTGTTGGTCCCGAGCTTTGTAAGTCTGAATGTTCTTAATCAAATCGCCGAGCGAGGCGTTAAACGGATCAAGTTTCTGACACGTCTTTACCACCAGGATGCCATCGTCAAAATAACGGATGGCCTTGTCCGGGTGGCCCGTCGTCTCTTCAGACTGGGCCAGTTGCAGCAGAAAATTAACATAGCGATAGACTGCTTCCGGGCTGTACGGACAGAAGGCAAAGGCCTGTTTGAAGGCAAATTCCGTTTCGCGGACCAGGGCGGCTTGTCCGGCGGCGGTCTTTTGCCGGTATTCCGGCGGACAACTTCCGCTCATGCGCCAATAATACATCCCGGCTTGTGAACTGCGCAGTTTCGAGAAGGCCTTCTGCGCGTCGTCGTCGCGCACAAAGGCCTGGTCTCCCGTATAGCCCTGATAATTGTTGTGAATGTAGGTGCGATCCACAAAGTCCGCAATTTGTTGAACCGTTGTATCGTACGTGATCCAGTCGCCGCACAGCCGCTTGGAATATTTCGCCCAAAATTCATGGTCCAGCTTGAACACCTCATCCGGCAGTTCCGGCAGTGGATTGCGGTTGATCTTCATGATGATGCCGAAAGGCGTTTCATACGGATACATCCAGTCGAGCGGAAAGCTTTCCTCCACGTAAAACGAATTCGTGGGATTGTGATCGAAAATGACCCGGCACAACAAGCCGTTGATCTTCATGACCGCCACATTGCCGGAAACCTGGACCCGGCCATTTTCGCTGTTCACGATTTCACCGGGGGCCAGTTGCCCGTTTTGTTTGCGTCGATAGGCGTCCTCCGAATACTCTTGAAAACATGCTTGCGAATCCTCGAGCGAGGGAATGTAGATTTCCGCCGAGGGATAAACGCCGCGCGCGCGCCGGTACTTTTCCACGTGGGCGCCCCACGCGGTAAACCAGTTGTCCAGCGTGTCATCGAGCAGACGGCAAATCCCCTCCACCAAGGCGTCGCCGGTGTCGCCGGCGCCCATGTCCGGACCTTCCAAAATGACACTGTCGGGCGATCCGACATGCAGCAGGCCGGCGACGTAGCGGAACAACCGGCTGAAAAACGGCGGATCGACCTGCCGCGACCGGTTGTATTGCGCCCGGAGGTACTCCAGATAAGTGCCGTCGGCCAAGGCGTTTTGCGTAATCAGGTAGCAGTCGCGGCGGTCGAATTTCTGGTCCTGTTTGGGCTGGCAATCGTGGGGAATGAAGCTGTCGCAAAAAATCGAATACGTGGGACAGAAGCGTCCCGGATCGGTGCCCCCAAAAAGGATCGTGTTGCGGTCCATTTCCGGGTAAATAATCGAGGCATTGGCCGGGTTCTTTAACAGATTCGCGCGCAGCTCGTTGTCATAGGTCAGTTGGCCGGTCTTCGGGTCGGTGAAGGGCGGGGTGAACATGTCGTGGCCGAACCAAAAGCCGAACCAGTGGTTGTGCTGCTCGCTCTTGTACCAATGCGACAGGTATGACCAGGAGGGCATGATGCAGAACACGGCGAGCATGATCAGCAACGGTCCGCGCTGCCGATAGACCAGGAAGGCGCCAATGAGGCAGAGCGGTATAGCCAGCAGGATGAGATTGGCAAAGACGGGCATGCCATACTGATCCCGGTCGAAGGCCTGGGCGACGTAATGCGGTACCTGGGAGTGAATGATCTCCCCTGGCGCTCGCACGAAATCGCGGACAAAATTCACCGTCGAGTCGAAGCAGTCCGCGGAAAACTGGGGAAAGGCAAACCGGACAATAAGCGCCAGGAAAAACAGCGCCCCGGGCAGGCCCCAAAGGTAGGCCGCTTCAAGTTTGGGATTGTTAAGGGACTTGACCGATCTGAGGCAATAGAAATAAAGGCAGGCAATCACGGCCAGGCCGGCGGCAATGATGATGCCGAAAATGAAAGCATGTTCCGCTGGGAATCCGCCCGCCGGTCCGAAGTAAAGCTTGCCGGTCTCGTCCACCAGCATATAAACCGCCAATCCCGCCGCCGCCGCACCAACCACGAACCCCCAGCGCCGGACTTTCTCGTAATGCGTGGCGGTGAAAGCCGCAATCAGGGCCAGACCATAGCCGATCATCATGGCAAACAAGCCATGCGAAGCAGTGAAAAAGACCTTGTTCAAATCCGTTGACGAACGGTCCGGCGCGACGTCGATCAGAATCACCAGCAAGACGGACAAGCAGAAATAGATCGCCACCAGGCCGATGATCCATGACCGTTCGCGTTTGTGCATCTTCATTAGATAGGCAAATGGCAGCACCCCGACGAAGATATAGACCCAACTGAAGGATTCCGAGAGGCCCTGCACGATATATCCAAGCTGGAAGAGGAAGCGTCCGGGGTCCGCGAAAATGTTTGAACCGTGCACGGATTCATACTGGCCGCGGCTGAGGGCGTGAAAGAAGCCTTCGACGGTGCGCGGATAACCCCACTGCATGGGCGGATCGGTCATGCAGGACAGTGGCTCGTAAAAGTAGGCGCAAATGCCGGCGACCCAGGCCAGGCCCATGAGAATGACGGCACTCCATTCCGTCAAAAGTCCCTTGGTTTCCATCGCCAGCCAGAACGTGGCTGCCAGGGACCCAATGCCCACGATATAAAAAAGCTCCTTTTCAATGGTGCTCATTTGTTGCAGTGCCGGCACGGTGTTCATGAGCATCAGGCTGGTCACAAAAATGGCGCTGTTGCAGAAAAACATGTCCCGGCCCAGGCGCGGCGAGGCGAGCGCAATGGCCACCTCAATGCCCATGGCGCTCAACAGCAGGGTCTGGTGGATCGTCGCGCACAATCCGTACAGGAACATCGCCAAGTACAG
>JBEKZM010000073.1:0-33575 GCA_049509875.1 Verrucomicrobiota bacterium
AACCAGTTCCGACCGCACACCTCGGCTCGGTTCATGACGCAATTTTTGCGCGCACGAGGCTATCGCGTATTGGAACTGACGCGGTGCAATCTGTCAACGGCCCGGACCAAAATTGGACTAAATCATTTGGTGCTGGTGGCGGCCTTGTTTCGCAAGAACGAGGGCACATGGAGTGCGCTGCACAATGGCGTTCTTTATCACAACTGCGAGGGGTATCCCCTGGATTCTCTCTCGTTTCTGAACAAGCCGCTGGTGTCGGCATTTTTGGTGGTCCACCCCCACTGGCGGCGCTCTGTGCCTTCCACTGGGATAAACTCCAAATCGAGAACAAAAAACCTTGCCTGAAAAGATCCAATAAAGAACTGACGCCTGACCAGTCAAACCTGAGCCGGATCATCGACGCGTTACGTCAACACGGCATTCAGGAGGGGCGCCTAGTCGCATTCTCAAAAGCGGGTTATCGCCAGCGGCACCTGGATCATCAGATTATTTGCAACGCGTTGATTTTCACCCGTCATTTGCTGGTGTTGCGAAGGGTTGACCTAGATTTGATGCATGACGGGCCAACCCTCACGGCGGTGGCCAAGGCGCTGGGCGAGGATCTGTTTGTGTTGCGCCAGTGCGATCCTGATTTTTCTTGGCAGCCTTCTTCCATGTCGTTGCGACAAGACCTCGGAAATGCGGTTTGGTGGACCCGCATTGAACCAGCCAATCGGGATGTGTTTTTGCCCGTGGCTGACGCCGTCCGGTTGTCCCGCCGATTCCGGCTGGTTTGCACCGTCGGAACTTGGCAAGGCAAGCCTGCTTACGCTCTGAATTGTTGGGAAAATGACGAGTTGTACAACCAAAATTTCGTTGGCGGGGCCGTCGAATTGCTAGGCAGACCGCCGGCAGGAATGTCCACCAAACGGTGCGTGGAGGAAAATGAGATCTCTGTGGGGCCGTCCAAAAACTGCGGCCGGCGGGTATACCCGGTTTTTCTCCAGCACGGTGCCATGCTTCAGTACGTTTGGTTCAGTAATGGCATGTCGGTGCCCGCGGTGCTCTTTGGAGCCACCGCAGGTCGTTTGAATTCAGTGTCCTATACCAACCACACAGATGTGACAGCAATTCATGTGCGCGCGCAGCGAGCGGTCATTGGGTTGCTTTGGCCCAACAGCTTCACCCCTGCAGAAACAATGCGTTCGGCCCATCAGGAACTTTGTCGGGTGCCGGAAACGGGGCGCCCCGGGGCGACGAAACGAGGTGGATTCTTAGAATACTTGTATAATTTAGCATGATCAAAATATTAACAGCCACCGATCTGCACCGGAGCGGGGCATTGCTCAAAGAACTACAGGGGGCCGTTGGAAAGCATAAACCTCACATAGTAGCTTTGGTCGGAGATTTCCTCCATGCGTTTGACGACGATGCCCGTCGGCTTACGACACGGCAGTGCGCAGAACTTCTGGCCCAATTGCCCTGTGCAGAAATTGTTTTTGTCCGGGGGAACCATGAGGACGAGGCTTGGTACGAGTTTGCGGAAGTGTGGGCACGCTCCGGGCGCCCATTGCATGCGTTGCATGGTGAGCCACCCAATCTGGCGGCGATCCGTTTTGCACACGGCTTCGGTCGATTAAGACAGCATCAGATCCCAAGATATTTCCTTCAGGGAGCATTCCGATCATTGACGCAAAAAGCCGAAGCGGCATCAAACAAATTTTGCGGGCCCCGGGGCGGCGGCGGTTTGCAGGACCCTCTCCGGCGTTGAATGGTTTGCCGGCACGAGGCTCTGATGCCGCTCCTACGGAGAGTTCCATGAACCGGAAGTCGGATTTGTGCAAAGGGGGAAACCCGCCCTCACCCCGGCCCTCTCCCCCGGGGAGAGGGAGGCGTTGTTCCCGCGTCTTGGCGTGGTGTCGGCACTGTCTTCGCGCTGGTTCATGGTCCGTGTGCAGTTCAAAAGAGAACACAAGGCTACAAATATGTCGCCTGCGGCGCTGGCGGGAGCGGTCCTGCATCCATTTGTGCAGAGAGTTTTATGCAGTAACGAAGCGCCATTCGGCCTCCGGCCCAGGCTAGCATGGGGCGGGCCTTTGGCCCTGGGGCCCGCTCCGCCCACGGCTTTCAGCAGAGCTGCAATTGGCCGGCTAGCAAAGCCAGCGTCATGGTGGGCGGATATTGCTCGCTGCCGGTGCCACGGTCATTGACCTGAAAGTGGGCGGTCGGAATCTGTTCCACCGCATCCAGAATGAAGTGAACGATATGACCCTCCGGCACCCACTCCCGCAGATCGCACGGCAAAAACATCGGCGTCGCCTGCCACGTCCGGGTTGCCAGCTTGGGACCGGTGGCATTGAGGTACACCCACGCCAGACCCAGGCTGATGGACGGGTGGCGCCCTGTTTCGTTCATGGCGTTGACCTTTTGGACTGCCTCGGCTGGGACCCGTGTTTTAAGGCTCACCGAGTGTTAGCGGCGGTCTGAAAGTGGGGTAAATCCGCCGATTTGAAAATGCAGTAACGTGGATCGGATGCGGGCACGTGTATGATGGGAATTCGGTTTTAAACTGCATTTACTAACTTTGAACGGAAAACGGTTTTCTAAGAAGAATATGCTCAATATGCTTGATAGACTCCAGATCGCTTGACGGCTCATTTAACTTGCGTTATGGCGAAATGACGTTAAAATGACTTCAATGAAAACGTTGCCGAAAATGGAGATCAGTGACGATCTAGCCGCGCAAATCAACGAAGGCGTTAAAGCCTCCGATTTGTGCAAATCCGATGTAATTCGGCAGGCCCTTCGCATCGGTCTGCCGCAGTTTGCAGCGCGCTTCCAGCCTCCTCCGTTGTGGCTGGAGGAACGGATCCGCGAGGCGTTGCTCGAACCAGCCAAGGCCACCAGCGACAGACAGTTTGACGAAACCATGGCAGCCATCGCCAATGGGCGCTAATAAACTTCGGGTTCATCCTGCGTTTTACCGGCGCATGCGCCACTACCGTGACCGCATTGGAATCCAAGATGGGCGCCCTCACGTGGCGGTCAAATTTGTTCGGGCGACTCAGGAATTGGTCGGTCAGTTGTTGGAGAACCCCCGACGGGGGCATTTCGCTGGATTTGAGGTTCCTGAGTTGGCTGATATTCTGCGTGCGTCTGTGCCAGGTTTTTCAGTATTTGCTCTCTTCTATCGCTGGGATGGCGAGACGTTGACGGTTATCACTTTGGAACATACAGCCCAAGATTTACCGTCTCGACTGGCGAGTATGGTTTCAAATCCTAACCAGCCATCCTGAAAGCGTCAAAATCCGGTTCAAAACTCGATTTCCTAAAACCGGGTTTGACCTTCGGTTTTCCATATTTTACAACACCACCAGTTCAAATCCGAATTCCCATGCCACAGCACGAAAAAGGAGGCTGATCACGGTTTCGAGACCAGCCGCCGATGTATACGGGTAGTTGAGGACACCTTACGCTGCAGGCGAGTGAGCCATCCCAGCAATTCGACCGTGAACATCGCCACCTTCAAGAGTCTTGCCAATTCGGCCAATGTGAATTGAGGGTTTCGCACATGGTAGTCAAGGTATCGCGCCAATTGTCCGCCGGGCAAAACCCTCCCGTTGCGTCGCAGCCCGCCGCCGAAAATTTCATGTCGGCATGGCCGGCGTGGCTAGCTGGGGTGAGATTATTTTGGGCAAAGGTCAACCGGCGGGCTTTGCCGGCATCCGTTTCAGGTAGGTTTCTGCCGCCCGGTTTTGCGGCTGGATCTTCAACAATGCTAGCATGGCGTCATGGGCGTCCAGCCAGCGTCCTTGGGCCACCAGTGCCCGCGCCAAGATGAAGTGGGCGTCCGGGAGAAAATACTTGAGGCCGATCGCCCGGGCCGCCGATTCTTCGGCCTCCATCGGCTTGCCCTTCCGCAATTGCGCAGCAGCCAGTCCCAACCAAGCCAGGGGCTCCAGTTCATTCATGTCCAAGGCCCGACGCGCGATTTGCTCCAATGCATCCCACTCCCGCAGCCGAAGCAACAACAGCCCAAGCCGGCGCAAGGCAAGTGGATGCGTAGGATGAAGCCGGTTCAGTTCGGTTACCAAGGTGCGCGCCTGGCCGAAATCCCTCTTGGCTATGGCCAGTTCCGCGCGCGGCAAAAGCGAGGCGACACCCGCCGGTATCGATTCCAGCACAACCTCCAGCGTGTCGGCGGCGCCGGACAATTGATTCAAAGCCAACTGGCATTGGAACAGCGCATAGCCCACTTCCGCCCGCTCCGGGAACTCACGAAACAAACGATCCAATACCGGCAGCACTTCCGAATGACGCCCCGCTTCCGTGGCGGATTGGACGAACCGCCAGTCGGATTCACGGCGCCATGCCGCCGTTGCCGGATTATCCGGTGGTGGCGCCGTGTTTTCCACGTTAGGCCGGGTCTGAATTCCGAGCTGCGAATCCCACGAATCCACCCGCGTGATTTCAGGAGTGGCGGGGAAAGCTTCAATTAACACCCGTCCTTCCATGTCGTCGCCAATGGGCAATCCAAAACTGGTCAGAATGGTGGGGGCTATGTCCAAAACCCCGGCCCCGTGAAGGAGCGCATCGCGGGCAAGGTTGGGACCACAGGCCGCAAAGATGCCGTAAGGCGATTTCCAAGATTCCTCATCGCCGCGGCCAAAGCCGGCGGGCGGCACGCCTTGAGTGCGCGTGCCATGAGCCGAAACCAGCATCACTGTGGCATCCTTCCCGGCGAGCGTCGCCAGTTGATGCAACATATTGTC
The DNA here is from genome assembly GCA_049509875.1 of Verrucomicrobiota bacterium. Classification (GTDB taxonomy): domain Bacteria; phylum Verrucomicrobiota; class Verrucomicrobiia; order Limisphaerales; family UBA11358; genus UBA11358. The sequence goes on from JBEKZM010000073.1 coordinate 4,752, forward strand.
GAGTATTCGGCAGGTCATGTTCACGACACCTTTGTAAAATGCGAACTCCGGCGGGGCGGGGTCGCCTGCCTGGAAAAGATGGGGCGGGATGAAGATCTGGCTGATGGGACCGAGGGCGGAGAAGCGCACGGCCGCAAAATCCCACGGTTCACGCCGTAACAATTCCAACATTGCTGTCTGGTAAGAATAGTCAGCCGCCAAGCACAGACGCAACTGCCCAATGCGATGATCCCGTTTTTGGTCGATTTGCTGCCATTCGGGGATATAGCGAGAAATCACCGACGCATCGAGTTGTTCCGGGCTTGACCTCCTGGGATCAAGCAGTGCCCGCAGGTTCTCGGGCCAGTAGGTTCCGGGCACCGCTGGCGGCCATGGCTGTATGCCCGGGCCGGCGGTCGGTTCGGGGTACCGGTCGGAAACAAAGATGCAATTGCCACATTTTTCGCCGTGACTGGCGGGCCATCCGGCGACAATGCTCCGATTGCCCGTGTGCGCCAGCATTTGCCAAAGGGCCGCAGTCCGCCGGGCCGTCGCAGATATTCTCACCGGCCGGCCATCTCGGGCAGGTTCCACGTCGTGACACACTCCGTGCTGCCAGGCGCGTTTGCCTGTCATTATTGAAGTGCATAACATCGCCGGCGCCAAGGGTTGGACGGATAATAGCTCACCGGAAACCCCTGCCTCCACCAGCCGGTTCAAAGCCGGCATTTTCCCGGCGTCAATCAAGGGATGCAACACTTTCCAATCAGCGGCATCCCATTCAACCATTAACACGCGCCCGGGCATATGGAATAAAATGGGGAGACAATTTTCTTTTATGGTAAGCGGCTTTTTCCCAAAATCCAGTTGATTCGCCTTGTGCTGCGCCGGGCGGGCTACCTGATCCCCACGATATGACCGGACCGGATCCATCCGACTTGATTGTGCGCGAACCGTCTCCCACGGAGGCCGGGCGCGCGCTGTATTTGTTTCGCAACGTCCCCTTGCCACGCCAGGCGCGCGTGTTGGCGGCGGCAAAGACGCGGCCGTTGGAGCGCTTTATCGCGGCGGCGGCCTGGTGGCCGGTGGACGACACGCTTGTTTTCCGGCTCGCCTTCCAGCCAGGAAGCGCGGACCGACTCGCGGCCAGCAACCGATTGGTCCGGCAACTTGCCGATGGTGGGCGCGCCGTGGGAATGAGGAACATGCGCTATGCCGATCTGCTGCCCGACCGCAGCGAATGGGTTCCCGTGCTGAAGGAGAACGGATTCGTCATTTTGCATTCTGAGCGGTTCTTTGAAGTGTCGGCCCGTGACTCATGGGCGCGCACGGTGGAGATCGCCGAACGCATGCGCGATAAATTCCCTCCCGCCTGGCGCACGGAATCCATTCGCCAGCATCCGCCGGAAACCATCCTGGATTTCATTGAACCCCATCACTTGATGCCGGCTGATGAAGTGCGCGACCGTTGGCGTGACGATTGTCCTTACGGCTTCGAACTGGATTTGTCAGCCATTCTTTTCGACGGTGCCCGTCCCCTGGGAGCGTTCTTGATGCGCCGGAAGCTGGACGTGCTGTGTGTGGATATCCGCGTGGTGCAGACTGGAAACCGGCTGCTGAACTCACTGGGAAACGTGGCTTTGCTCCGCCACACTGCCGCGACGTACGGTTCGGCGCGCAGGGACATCAACCACCTTCAGTTTCGCGGCGGCGAAATGGAACATCGCGAAACCGCGAACCTGGCCATGCGGATGGCCGGAAATGAGCTTCCCCCGCGCCATACCTTCGCCCGGGGCCTTTGATTCCTGCCCGCCAAACACTGTCGCCGACAAAAGAGGCGGTTGGTTTGCTCCAACCGCCTTCCTGAATTTATTTCGAGCCCGACTATTGTTTGGCGCGGAAGAATTGCGCGGGACTCGTCGGACTAACAGTGTAGGGCGACTCAGCCGCCGTATTGGTGGTCCACGGCCCCAGGAGGCTGGTTGCTTGCAGCAGCGACCCGCCAGTCCATCGGACCAGAGGGCTGCCCGCCACCGGGGCAATCGTGAGGAGTGGCGGAACCAAATCCTGGCCGAGAGCACTCTCGTAGAGAGAATAGACCTGGTTGGAGGACAAGGTTGAACTAAATATCGCAACTTCGTCAATGCTGCCGTTGAAGTTATTGTTGCCGAGAGGCCCCTCCAACGGATATGTTCCAATGTATTCTGTGGCATTAAAAGTCGCCGGAGGGTGGGGATAGGTATGAACCGCAGATTGCACCCCGTAGTCGGCGTCTATGATGTAGAGCACGGCATTGGTGGGAGAAACCGCCAAAGCAACCAACGACCACTCGTTTTGGGGGGCGGTAATGCCGGAATCCCAACTCCCATCACTATAATCATCGTTCCAACTATATCCTATGTCGCCATCATATATGCCGTTAGTATTGTTTAGGTACCCTCCGTCATAACGAATGCCGTAAACGTTAGTGCCAATACCGGCAGAGAACACGATTCCGGCGTTTCCCTGATTGTTTCCCTGACTGTTGTCCTGCGGATAAATCCAAGCTGTTATCGTCACGGTGTTGGTATTCAAATTCCAGGGCGGTAGCGTGATAAAGCTGTTCGTGTCGAGGGAATTGAATGCCGCCGCGTAATTCGTGCGGGCAAATCCAGGATAGCCGGTGGCCGCGGTCGGCCCGTTCGTTCCAAAAGACGCATTTGCTTCGTAGCTGCCAGCTTTTCCGCCGATGAAATCCCAGGCATTTGTGCCCGAGGTTTCGCCCAGCCGGTAGTAGTCCGCCGCCCCGTAGGCGCGCACTGCGGATTCATAAAGCGAGCCGTCAGGATAGGCTATGCCCAAAGAAGCCACACTGCTGGTGGCCGACTGATAGGCCGTGCTGATGATCCCCAGGTAATTACCCACATCGACTGGATTTACACTTGAGATCAAAAGATTGGTGGTAGTCGCACCGGAATAAACCCCGCCATTGGCGAGGTTGGCGCCATTGAACTGCCAGCGGTTGGTCGCACCACCACCAAGGTCGGTGACGTTAAACTGCGCCGGGTAACCAGCATAAATAACCTGCTGGATGGGCACCGGTCCGGTCACCCCGGCGCCGAGCACCGTTAAAGTCGCCGGGGGGCTGCTGGTGGTGCCGTAGCTATTGGTTAGCACCACCACATAATCAAGCTGGTCGGCAGGTATAATATTGGAAATAATCAATGTTGGCGTGTTTGCCCCAGAGAAGTTACCGGCGTTGGGCACGATGGTATAATTGCCGCTGCCAACCGCGCCCATCATCCATTGATACGCCGGCGCCGGGTTGCCGTTAGCAAGAACGTTCAGGGTTACGGTTGAGCCTGCCACAATTGTTTGATTGGTTGGGTCCAGGAAAATGACCGGAAACGTGAGCCCATTATCGCCCGCAACGATATTAGAGTTGGCTATGGTTTGATACGCATAATCAATCACCGTTAACTTTGCGGTGGGTTGGGTATAATCCAAATCCAAATGCACCCAGCCGTAATTGGTATTGGCTGGGGTAACGCTGTTGTCCACCATGGCCAGTCCCACATAACCGACAGTGTCTCCACTGGACGGCCACTGCCCCACCGTGTCGTTTTCGCCATTTTGATACAGATAGCCTTCATTCTTGCCATGCTGGTCGCCACCTGGGTCGCCTATGGATAGAGGATACGTGCCCACGGTGAATTGGGCGGCAATAATCGTGTTGGTAGGTATCACCGGCACCCCGTTACTATCGTTACTCCCCGGGTTCGCCGGGTACCCCGGGTTTGTATCCAACTCGTTAAGGACATATGGAGTGGGATTTGGAAACGTTCCTGGATAACTTCCGGAAACGGAATTTGTACCCACGATGCAGGGTTTGTTGCTGACGTTACTACCGTCAAAAAACGCCTCGTAGTCATTTGTCCCGTCACCATTTAAATCAAACCAATAGCCGGCGGAGCTGGGGTCCACAGTTTGATCCACGAGAACGTAGCGGATGGCTCCTTGAGCCATACCCGCCGCCAGCAATGAACTGGAGGCTATCAGAATTGTTTTGTTTGTTTTCATAGTTATGGTTGTTATTGTCGGTCGGGTCTGCTCATGGATTTGGATTTAATCCACCCGTTGGATGATGGCGGGAGAGGAATCAGGTTCACCGCTGGATCTTTGGTGGTTGTCTTTCGTGGTTTCGATAGACAAAATCGGCCATATTTCTAATATGTTGGTTCGGATGGTGCTTTGAACAATATCACCAATCCTCGAGAAGATCGCGGGAGTCTCGTGCCAAAAACCGGGTGTAAAAGTGCCAACACCCGGCAAAGATGTAGCACCCAACGTTGGACCTCGAGGGGAATAGTACATTATTTGCAATCGTGCAAGTGCTTGTCTATTAACTGGATGGGTAGCTAAAATAGCTCTCGGCAACAAATAGTCAACCAACGCTATTCTTCAAGCAGGCCAAGCATTGCGCCGGGAACCAGTAGGAATCGTGAGGTTGACGTTTGATCTTATCGTCTTAAGATGGCGGGCATGCTGCAGCAAATCAAGCGGTGGCGCAAAGTTTCATTTTTGAACCGAATATTGCCATGCGCCGCTGCTGCCGTCCTGCCATGGCTCCTCGTTTCGGAAGTGGCCGCCTCCAGCACCAACACGGCTTTGCCCGCCAAAATAATCCGGCAATACGCCCTGACTTCCGCCAATGATTTTCCACAACGCGATCCCATGGACTGGCGTTTGCTGGGGTCAAACGATCAAGGTAAAACCTGGAATCTTTTGGATGAACGCAAAGGCGTTCTTTTTTCTGAACGGCACGAGCGACAACTCTTTAAGATTTCCAACCGGACCGCATTTAACATGTACCGTTGGGAAGTTGAACGAATCCGCAACCCTTCGGAGGCCAATTCTGTCCAACTTGCGGAGTTGGAGCCGCTCGGAGAAACGGAGGACGATTTGGACCCGGTCCCCATCTTTGCTGACCAGATTACGGCCCAGGGAGACAATCCCAATTTGGAGAATGCCCTCAACGTATTTGATGGCCAAAGTGCCACCAAATGGCTTGATTTTGCGGATCAAAATCCTGAGACGCGGGCCTCTTGGATTGAGTGGCAATACTCCGACCATACCGGGTTGGTCATCACGAACATCGCCCACCTTGCCAGATTACGGAGCAACGCCGCCAGGCAATACGCGGTACGCATGGAGGGGTGGATTATCGGTCCAATGGAGACTTCCAACCGATGGTGCTTCATGGATTCCACGGGCAATATCGGGTTCCAAGCCGCCCCGGCGCAGGTGCCTTTTTCGCCGGGCCAGCGGGTCTGCGTAGAAGGCGTCAGTCGCGCCACTGGACAGCGGGCAGAAATAGCTGCCGTTCGGGTGACCCCACAGGGGCCTTCCGCGATTTCGGCTCCGGAGCAGGTCACTCCGGGCGAAACGCTGCCGCCCGAAGGCGACATGCGGTGGGTGCGGATCAGTGGTAAAATCGATTTCACCGGACGACTAGGCGAGGGATTGAGCTTTGAATTGTCCGAAAACGGCCACACCGTGTTTGTGAAGGTGTTGCAAGCAGCCCCTTACGAAAATTTGATTTCCCCTGGAACGCGCGTGCAAGCCATCGGGGTTTGCCAGGGAGTTTTGAACAGCCAGGGCCAACGCGTTGTGGGAATTGTTTGGGCAGCAAATCTAAAGGCCATTGTTCCCTTGGAAGCGCTGACGGTGCCAACGCCATCAACAGCCGTATCGACCGATGACAACGCTGGCAAACGCGATGCCTTGTCCCTCACTACCATCGACCAGATTCGCCAGCTGGGGTCCGACAAGTTGAGCCAAAAACCCAAGGTTTGCCTGCGGGGCGTCGTGACCGATTTATATGGCACCTATATGGAAGATGAGACCGGTGGTATCGAACTTATGGTTAGTCCAGGACAGGTGGAATCGACGCCCCAATTGGGGGAGTACGTCGTCATCCAGGGCGTCGCCGATTGGGTGCAAGGCGATATGGCCGTGAGGGTCGAGAGCGTGAAATCCCTGGGCAAGGGCACTTTGCCCCCAGCCAAGCCATCTTCGTGGAGCGAACTTTCCAGCGGTCACGGCGTTGATCAATGGGTTGAAATTAAAGGAGTGGTGCATGCCTCGGATGGATCGCACGTGCTGCTGGAATGCGAAGGCGAACAAGCATTAGTCACCATCCGAAGCGCCCCGGCTCCGCTCGTGGACAATTTGGTGGATTCTGTCGTTCGCATGCGCGGAGTCGGCACCCTCGCCCGCGACGAACATCAGGTGCGCGGCATTACCCTGATCGTGCCGTCGCTGGAATTTGTAGAGGTTGACCAGGCGCCGGTGGAAGTCTTTTCGCTGCCGACCCGGAAAATCAGCAGTTTGCTGCTCGGCAATAGCACCAAATCCCTCCGCCGCCGGGTCAAAATCGAAGGTGTCCTGACGTTGCAGGATGGCGACTACTATTTCCTCCAGGACGGGACCGGCAGCGCCATGGCTGTCGCCAAGCAGAACATTGTGCTGACCCGTTCAGGCCACTGGGTTTTTTGGCAAAGCACTCAGGGGCATGAAGCCGGCGCGGTTTCTCAAATGAAACCGGGCGACCGGATCGAAGTGGTCGGCTTCCCGGAACTGCGTGGCTATTCTCCGGTTCTGACCGAAGCACTGTACCGCATACTGGGGCGCTCCACTCCTGAAACGCCTGTCCAAACCGATGCTGATGGCATTTTTGCCGGAAATTTCGATTCCAGCTTGGTCAGCGTTGACGGGGTGTTGTTAAGCGAGCAGATTTTCGGACGGAAAACAGTCATGGAATTCCGCGATGAACAGAAGGTGTTTGAAGTGTTTGTGCAAGAACCGGTTATGTCAATAGCTCCGGGCAGCCGAGTGCGTTTGACCGGTGTCTGCCAAACTGAACCCACCCCCTATGAAGAGTTTGGCAAGAGCGTAAGCTCGTTTAAACTGTTCGTCGGCCCGAAGACCAACCTTGCGGTCTTGCAGCGGCCGTCGTGGTGGGATTACAAGCATACCATGGTGGCAGCGGGAACCTTGACCGGTATTTTGGCGGCAGGCGTTTGTTGGATCGCGCTGCTCCGCCGCCAAGTCGAAAAGCGCACCACTTTGTTGCAACGCGAAATCGAGGAGCGCAAACGCATCGAACTAAAAATGGAACGCACTCATCAGCAACTTTTGACCACTTCCCGCTTGGCGGGCATGGCGGAAGTGGCTACCTACGTCCTCCACAACGTTGGCAACGTCTTGAATAGCGTCAATTTGCTGACCTCGGCCATTGCGAGCGATCTTCACGACTCCCAAGTGGGCGCCGTCAGAAAACTGGCTGACCTGCTGGCCTCAAAAGGGCAGGACTTGGGCCGATTTGTAACTGAAGATCCGCGTGGTCAAAAGATACCCAATTACCTCAAGCGGTTGGGGACTCACTTGGCGCAGGAGCATTCGGACCTCTACTGTAAGGTCGAATCCCTCACCGAGAATGTTCAGCATATCAAAGAGATCGTGGCCACTCAACACGCCTACGCGAAGGTTTCGGGAGTTTTGGAAATGACCACCTTGGAAGATATAGTGGAGGATGCCTTGCGTATGCAGGGGGAAATCCTCGCTCACCACAACATCAAGCTGGTGCGTGATTATGCCCCGGCCCCTGCCTTGCTGGTGGATCGCCACAAGGTCCTTCAAATCCTTTTCAATCTCCTGCAAAACGCCAAACATGCCTGCGATAAGGGCGAAATTGCGGAAAAACAAATCACCGTGCGCATTCGCAGCAGAGACGACCGACATGCGGCAGTTTGCGTGCTCGACAACGGCAAGGGCATCGCCTCGGAAAATCTGACGCGCATCTTCGCGCAAGGTTTCTCCACCCGCAAAGACGGCCATGGATTGGGGCTGCACAGCAGCGTGTTGATGGCCCAAGATATGGGCGGCACCCTGGAAGCATCCAGCGCAGGGCCCGGCAGGGGCGCTTCCTTCACCTTGGAATTGCCCTTGACTTCCAAGATCGAACCACCCCACACCGAACCTCGAGAAACCCCGCCTATAAATCACCTCGCCACACCCACCGGGTCTTCCACTTAGACTCACCCGGAAACCAACATGAAATGGGAAAATACACAGACGCCGCGGATCTTAGTCGTGGACGATAACCGCCGGATTCACGAGGATTTCGAGCTCGTGTTCTTCAACCGCGGACGGGATATGGAGTTGGAAGCTGACCAAAAAGAGATCTATGGCCGGTTCGAGCGTCCTGCGGTCTCAAGACCCGCATATGAGCTGGACCATGCCTTTTCCGGCAAGGAGGGGATCGAGAAAGCGCAGAACTCAATTGCTGAGGGGCGCCCCTTTCAAGTGGCGTTTGTGGACATTCGCATGCCCGGCATGGACGGGGTTGAAACCATCGAGCGAATTTGGTCGATTGACTCGCGCATTCAAGCGGTCATCTGCACCGCCTTCGCCGATTACCGTTGGGAAGACTTGGCCCGCCGGTTGGGCCAAAGCGACAAACTGTTGGTTCTCAAGAAGCCATTTGATCACATTGAGGCATTCCAGTTGGCCTGCGCCCTGAGTGAAAAATGGTTCCTCGCCCGCCAAGCGGCCCTCAAATTCGAGCAAATGGAGTTGCTGGTGGCGCAGCGCACGCAGCGCATCCTCGACCTGCAGCGCCGTGAAACCCCCCGCACCCAAGAAATGGAAAACATGAAGCTCCGGTTCCTGAATAATCTGTCTGAAGAATTCCTCAGCCCCTTGACCCTCACTCGCAACTGGCTGGAAAAGATGTGGAGCCAAAGAACACCCGGACCGGAGGAGGCGCTGGTCTGCCGCAGTACCAAACGGCTGCTATACCTCGTCGAAGAGTGTCTAAATCTGAGCAACCTCACCGAAGCCGATCTCCAACTCCAGATCGCCGAGGTCGATTTGGTGCTGTTTTTACGAGGGGTTGTGGCCAAGCTTGAACTGTTGGCAAACCAGAGAAAGGTTCAACTTGAATTCCAGTCCAATCGGCCCGGCTTGCCGGCCCGCTTCGATGCGGCAAAGCTCGAAAAAGTAGTCTTCAACCTTCTCTCCCATTCGCTGGAGATGGTCTCGGAAAATGGCCAAGTCTCCATCCGAGCCCAACTTGATCCCGGATCCATGCAACTCGTGATTCAAGACACTGGAGGTGGGATTTCCGAGGAGGAGAAAACATCGATTTCTGAGTTTTTGAGCCTCGCCGGCTCAGAACCTCCCAAACGTCTTCCTTGGCTGAGACTGGCTTTGGTGCAGGAATTAATGCGCCTCCAAGGTGGCACCTTTACCTCGGAAAGCCCCTTTCTCGACGCCGATGGGGATTCTAAATTTCCGGGAACTCGCTTCATCGTAAATCTCCCGTTGCAGGGCATCGGTTTGCCAGCCCAGCCGGTGGTCCCGCCCGAGCCCCCACTCGCCCCCGTCGGTGGCGTGCCCCCATCAATAATCGAGGAGGAGTCCTCGCTGAAAGAGCAACCGCTAATTCTGCTGGTTTTGGACAATGCCGACTTGGCGCTCGATATCCAGCAGGTTTTTGGCCGGGACTATCGGATTACCCTGGTTAAAGATGGGAATCAGGGGCTCGTCCAAGCCAGGGAGATGCTGCCGGACGTCATCGTCGCCGAGATGGCTTCGCCAATTCTAGACGGGATCGAACTGTGCCGGACGCTGAAAAATGACGAGTTGACCAGCCACATTCCTGTCATTTTGCTGGCGGCTCACGATTGGGAATCAGGCCAACTGCAGGCTTTGGAAGCAGGCGCAAATGATTACGTTCTGAAGCCTTTCAAATTATCCCTTCTCAAAGCACGGGTCGATAATCTGCAGGAATCCCGCCATAAGCTGCAGGAACACTTCAGGCGGGTCAAACAAGTGTATCCGCGAGACATTGCCACCAACCAAAACGACGCCAAGTTTATCCGCCGGGTCATCGACTTGGTTGAGGAAAACATATCAGACTGCGATTTCGATCTCGAGATTATGGCCCGCAAACTCGCCGTAAGTCGGAGACAATTGTTCCGTAAACTCCATGCCGCCGCTGGTTGCAGCCCGAACGCTTTTATTCGCACTTTGCGGCTGAGGCGGGCGGCCCAATTGATAATGGAATCCCAAATGACAGTGACCGAAATCACTTACGCCGTAGGATTCTCGGACCTGAAGTACTTTCGCACTATTTTTAGGGAACAATTCGGCGTGGCTCCCGGGGAATATCTCAAGCGCTCGAAAACGCAATAATCAAGCCCACGCTCGTCAGCCGGCCGTCCCCGTGCCTGCCTTTGGCACTTTACCCCCCCTGTTTTGGCACATCAATCCCACGACAAAACCTGGATCTGACTAGAGTATCTGCGATGAAGACATTTATGCGAAGCAAGATCCTCACCCTCTCCGTTTACAAACGATTTGGAATTCAGCATCAGATACTTGCGACAGTGGGTTAGCTACACTTAATCTAATGCAGATTCACATGATAAAGAATATGTTTGTGTTTAGATTAAGCATTGCACTGGTATTCGCTGCACTGGTCTTCTGCGCGGACGCGTCAGATAACCTGTCAAAGGTACAAAAAGTCTTTCTGCCGCCACGCTTGCACATGGGGAACACTGGAGTTCTTCCGCTGCAACCCATTGATTCAGCCGCGTGGATCTGGCACCCGGCGTTTCTGGGAATCTCCTCGGCGCCACATGCCGACGTTTTCTCGGGCGGCTGGCATGAGCCGGTCGTGCTGCGCTTTCGCCGGCAATTTGAGGTTGCCTCCTCTCCGGTGCGCATCCACGTCAGTGCCGACGAACGCTTTGAATTGATTTTGGATGGCGAGCGCATCGCCCGAGGCCCGGACCGCTCCGATGTTGAGCACTGGTCCTATGCCACATATGACCTCCACTTGGCGCCGGGCATTCATCGTCTGGAGGCCTTGGTATGGAGTGTCGGCCTCTATGCGCCCGTCGCTCAGTTGTCGTGGCGGGGCGGTTTCATCCTCAAGGCCGAAGGCAATTACGATTCGCAGCTTACCACGGGCAACTCAGCGTGGGAAGTTGCGAAGCTTGATGGCTATGAATTTGGACCAGGCTTTATTGGGGTGGGGGCAGAATTGACCGCGCATGACTGTGGTCCGCAATGGAAGGAAGGCGATTACGTCAAAGCGAAAATAATTCGGGGCCCTGTCCCGAGCAACAATTTCTGGGGCGATTGCGTGGTCGGTTGGAAGCTGTTTCCCACGATATTGCCTGATCAACTCGACCGCGAGATCACCGTCGGCCACGCCGCAGCACTGGGCAACAGTGCTCTGGGAAAAGACGACGTCGTGAAAGCGGATCAGGCGCAACATCCGGATTTGCCCAAATGGCAGTCACTGATTGATGGTTCGGCGGAATTGGTTGTTCCCGCCAACACCGAGCAGTTTCTGCTCTGGGATCTTGGTAACTATTATTGTGCCTATCCGCTGTGCGAAGTTAGCGGCGGCGCGGGCGCGAAACTGGGTTGGAGTTGGGCCGAGTCGCTCTATTTGCCGAAATCCGAAGCGAAAGGTCAGCGCGACGAATTTGTTGGAAAAGCCTTCCGTGGCATGACGGATACATTTTTGCCGGGTGGCGGCGTGCACCAGAAATTCAGCACCCTTTGGTGGAGGGCTGGTCGCTGGTGCCGGCTCAACATCAAGACCGGAAATGAACCGTTGACCCTTCACCGTCTAATGTTGGACGAAAGCCGTTATCCTTGCGAGAATGAGGGCGCTTTTGACGGCGGCGACAGCGAACTTCCCGGTGTAATGGCGCTGGCGGTCCGCGGCCTGCAGATGAATTCGCACGAAACCTACATGGACTGCCCATATTACGAGCAACTTCAATACGTCGGCGATACTCGATTGGAACTGCTCACCACCTACGCGATGAGTCGCGATGACCGGCTGGCCCGGCGTGCTATTGAGTTATTGGATTTCTCGCGCCGAAACGGAGGGTTTGTCAATGAGCGCTACCCATCTTATCAGCCACAATATTCCACGACCTACTCCTTGATCTGGGCGCTGATGCTAAACGACTACGCCTTCTGGCGGAACGATCCGGCGTTTGTCAAGGCACGGTCCATCGGCTTGCGTGCCATGCTGGAGGAGTTTGAATCCTATGTGAATAATGATGGTCTGCTCGAAAACCTGCCCGGCTGGTCGTTCATGGATTGGGTGCCGCAATGGAGCAACGGCGATGCGCCCGATGGCGCGGCCGGCGTTTCATCCGTTAACAATCTGCTGTACGTCTATGCCCTCCAGAAATCCTCCCAAGTGGAAGGTTACGTGGGCGAGCCGTTGCTGGCACAGCGCTTGCATGCCCAGGCGGAGCGTACGGCGAACGCGGTGCGCGCCAAATTCTGGGACGAATCTCGCGGCTTGATGGCCGACAATTTGGCGCACACCGAGTTCAGCGAACACAGCCAGTGCCTGGCGCTGCTCACCGATACCCTGACCGGCGACCAGGCCCGGCGCTGCTTTGCGCAATTGCTGGCCGCCCCAGACCTCAAGCGCACGACCATCTACTTTAGCTTCTACCTGATGGAAACCTGGCAGAAATTCGGCCGCGGCGATCTCATCTTTGAACGGCTCAATTTCTGGAAGGACCTGGTCCGGCAGGGACTCAAGACGCCGGTCGAATCACCCGGCGACTCGCCGCGCTCCGATTGTCACGCGTGGGGCAGCCACCCTTTCTTCCATCTGCACGCCAGCCTCGCGGGCATCCGTCCCGCCTCACCCGGTTTTCGCACCGTCCGGATCTCCCCCGAACCGGGCAGTCTGCCCAAAATTGTCAGCCGCACTCCGCATCCAGACGGATTCATTGTGCTTGATCTCACTTTTCCGGGCGGTGGTTGCCGGGGAACGGTTGAGCTGCCATCAAGCATCACCGGAATTTTTGTCTGGCATGGCAGGGAACAAGAGTTGAATGGCGGCGGGAATTCGATCAACCTCAATCCATAGAAAGAGTTTTGGCTGCCAAATTTGCGCTTTAAGATAGTGTGTCGGATGTTGTCGGGCAAAATACATTCCTGAAAATCAAGGATTGAGGTTAACTTAACGCCATCTATGCCACGAAAACTAATTTGGCTGGCAAGTGTCATGCTCGTTCTGCTGCAGGTCGCAGCCAGTCCTTGGCGCGCTTGTGCTGTCAATGTACCGAACTTCGGTTTTGAAACGCCCAGTATTGGGGGTGGCTACCAGTATAACCCCTCAGGCGGCTCGTGGACCTTCAGTGGGGCCAGCCCGAACGGATCGGGCATCGTCGGCAACGGCAGTCTTTTTGCTAATCCCAGTGCTCCGCAGGGCGTTCAGGCGGCGTTTGTACAGGAGGATGGAACTATTTCGCAGGCCATCCCCGGTTTTAATCCGGGTACACCCTACATGATCAGTTTTTACGCAGCCCAACGTCCCGCCAATGCCCAGTCATGGAATGTGACGGTCAATGGCACGGTGATTGCCAGCTTTAATCCGGGGGCAAGCGCCACCAGCTATGGGACTTACACGGCCACTTTCACGGCCGCGGCGGCGACCGAAACCGTGTCGTTTGTGGGAACCGATTTGGCCGGTAACGACAACACCATCTTCATTGACAACGTCCAGATCACCAGTGTGAGTGCGACGGTGGTGATGTCCAGCGCGCCTACGGCTACGTCGATCACATACGGACAGGCCCTGGCCAGTTCGATTTTGACCGGTGGTGTTTTTACCAATTCCACAGGCGCGACTGTGGCCGGCAGTTTTGCATGGACCACGCCGGCGAATGCGCCTGCATCGGGCACGTCCGGCCAATCTGTGACGTTCACCCCGACCAATCCCAGTTACAACCCGGCCACGGTCGAGGTGAACGTGACGGTGGCCAGACAGACGCCGACGTTGACATCGCCCACGGCCACATCGATTACCTATGGTCAGACCTTGGCCAGTTCGACCTTGAGTGGTGGTACCGCGACCAACGGGATGAATCAGACATCGGTCGCGGGCACTTTCGCGTTCACCACTCCGACGAATGTGCCTGCGGCGGGCACTTCCAGCCAGTCTGTGACGTTTTCGCCAGCTGACACGACCGATTACAACCCCGTCACCGTCAACGTGAGTGTGGCGGTGCTCGGGGCGGCGGTGGTGGCGGGAATTATCGCGCCCACGGCCTCGGCGATCACCTACGGTCAGACCCTGGCCAGTTCGACCTTGAGTGGCGGTACAGCCACCAACTCGTCAGGCGCGACTGTGGTCGGCACTTTTACTTTTACCACGCCGGCGGATGCGCCTCCGGCGGGCATTTCCAGCCAGTCAGTGACGTTTATGCCGACTAATCCCGATTACAACCCGGCCGCGGGCAATGTAAATGTGACGGTCAACAAGCAGACGCCGACCGAGTCAATCGCACCTGCGGCCACGGCGATCGCCTACGGCCAGACGCTGGCCAGTTCGACCTTGAGCGGCGGTGAAGTTACCAATGCGGCGGGCGTGGCTGTGGGCGGCAGTTTTGCGTGGACCACGCCGACTAATGCGCCTGGAGTGGGCATGCCCAGCCCGGTTGTGACGTTTACGCCGACCGATTTGACTGATTACAACCCGGCTACCGGCAATGCGAGAATATTAGTCTATACTGACAGCGGCGGAGGGACGACGATCATCACCAACACGGGAATGTTCTGCGAGTTATTGAATGATCCCGAGGAGACGGTGATCAACGCCCAGAATCCGCGGTTCATCTGGGATTACGTGCCGGCCTTTCACAACGACGTGCAGACGGGCTACCGCATTGTTGTGGCCTCCAGCCAGGCTCTGGCCAGTGCGGACACGGGGAACATGTGGGATTCTGGAATTGTCACGAGTCCCGACTCCCTTAATGTGGTCTATGGCGGCACGGCCCTGCAACCCAACACCAGTTATTTCTGGCGGGTGCAGACGGTCAATAGTCTGGGCCAGATGGGCGTTTTCTCCGGCATTCAACAATTCAATACCGCCGGACAGCTGTTCGATCCCGTGACCCAGCCAGGAGTGGTTTACCAGATGCCCAGTGCCGGGTCCGCCAACTGTTATCCGTTGCGGTATGTGACGGTGACCCCGGTGCTGGTGACCAACACTGCTTCAGGAATGTGGTTCATTGACTTCGGCAAAGACGCCTTCGGCTATGCCAGCCTGACTTTGAACGGCAGCTACAGTGGGACGACCGTCAACTATGGCTTGGGCGAGCTGAACGCCGGGGCCAACGTCAACACCAACCCCAACCCGGGAGGATCCACAATCCGATACTGGTCGGGCAGTGTGGCGTTGCAGAATGGCAATGTCACCTATCCCATCCGGTCGACGACCGGCGTTGGCACCGTCAGCCCGCCGACGGCAACCTATGGCATCGTGTGTCCCTTCCGTTATCTGGAGCTGACCGGCCTTCCCACCGGAGTCACGCTGACCACCAACAGTGTGAGGCAGCAGCGGCTCCAAACTGAATTCAATGACACCGCCGCCATCTTTGGCAGTTCCAACACCAACCTCAACCAGATCTGGGCCTTGTGCAAATACTCGATGAAGGCATTGACCTTCGACGGCATCTATGTGGACGGTGACCGGGAACGGTCGCCCTACGAGGCAGACACTTACATCCACATGTTGAGTTCGTATGGCGTGGACAATGAGTTCACCGCTCCGCGAATCACATTCGAATATCTCACCAACCACATGACTTGGCCCACCGAATGGAAATTCCACCTGATCTTTGCCGCCTGGGCCGATTACGAGCAGACGGGCGACCCTTACCTGATGACCAAATATTATGGTTTTCTGACCAACAACTGCATGATGCTCGCCAGCGCCGGACCGGATGGCCTGCTGCAAAGCACCCCCGAAAGCGACGCCGTCACACCTGCGGGCGACATCATCGACTGGTTTCGGATCTCCGGCGACGGGGTGGGGAACATCGATGGCTACATGGCGGAGGCGACCAACGCCGTCATCAACGCGTTTTACTACCGGTGCCTCACCATCATGACCGATGTGGCTCAGTTGACGGGTCATGCGGCTGATGCGGCCAATTTTTCAGCGCGGGCCGGCCAGGTGTATAGCAATTACAATAATGACTTCTGGAACAGCGGTTCGCACAGCTACATCGACGGGAAAGGGACGACCCATGCGTCAGCGGACGCGAACTTTTTCCCGCTGGCTTTCGGTTTGGTGCCGGCCACCAACCAGACGGCTACGATCAACTACCTGCATGCGCGGATAGCGGCCAAGGGCGCCATGCCGGCGGGGGTGTATGGAGCGCAGTACCTGCTGGAAGGGATGTTTTTGGCCGGAGATGCGGATGTCGCGCTGGCGTTGATGACCACCAACACGACGCGCAGCTGGATGAATATGATCAATGTCGGCTCTACGATTACTTGCGAGGCCTGGAGCACTGCGGACAATTTCAGCGAGGATTGGAACCATGCCTGGGGCGCGGCGCCGGGCAATTTGATTCCGCGGTATGTGCTGGGCGTGAGACCCATCACCGCCGGTTACGGCCAAATCCTCATTCAACCCCAACTGGGACAGACGTTGAGCTTTGTGCAGGGGACGGTGCCGACGATTCGTGGGCCCGTGGCGGTTACGGTGACCAACGGGACGAGCACTTACCAGATGCTGCTGACGATCCCAGGCAATGTGACGGCGACGGTGATGTTGCCGACCTTGGGCCTTACGAATCCGGTGGCGCTGCTGGATGGAGTCACCACCTGCGGGGCGGTGGCCAACGGATGGATGACGATTTCCAACATCGGCGCAGGGCAACATGCCATCTGGCTCAGTCCCACCAACTCATTGTTTACAAACAACCCGCCATTCGCGTCCGGCATCACCATCAGCGCTTTGAGCGGCATTCCAGCCAAGATTCAAATAGTCGGAGGCGCTAACCCGCCGGTCGGCGATTCGAGCGGCAATCCATTGACGGTAAGCGGAGTGACAAAGCCGGCGCACGGCTTTGCGACTACCGACGGCACAAACATTACATATACTGCGACCAACAATTATACGGGCAGCGACAACTGTCTCTATACAGTCAGCGATCAGCATGGCGCCGTCGCCAGCGCATTGGTCACGGTGAATGTGGTCCAGGGCGGATTGAACTATCATGTAATTTTGACAACGGTGTCAGGTAGCAACATTGTTCTAGCCTATGCTTGCATTCCCGGGAATCCGTATGTGTTGGAACAAACGTATGATTTGACGCCGCCGTTGCAGTGGCATTCGTTGGTGACGAACATGGCTGACAGCTCGGGCAATGTTTTCTTTACGAACCAGGTGGCTCCCAGCGCGCAGGAGTTTTATCGTGTGTCCTGGAATTGACCCCCGCCGGCTGAATTAATCGTGGCGACAGAATAAAATGCTGAATTGCAATTGCCGCGTTAATCGATTCGTTCAAGTTGGAATTCGGGAATTAAAGTTCACGATGGCACTTCTACACCCGTGTTTTGGCACTTCTGACACCCGACGGCATGAAATAATTGCGCGACACTGCGCGCTGGCCTTTATGCGCACCAAAACTCTCATTCTTGCCTGTTTTCTAACCCTGAGATCGCACGCTTCAGTGGAGGAATCCAGCCCTGGCGCCCCATTGTTCGCCGCCCGCCATCCGTTGCAGGCCCCAGCCACTGCCAGATTACTCTTGCAAAAAGGCGCTCGCCTGGCCATTTGCGGCTATTCCATCACCGAACAGAGAATGTATTCGCGGATCATCGAGAATTATCTGACCGCCTGCACGCCGGAGTTAAAGGTTGCCGTGCGGCAGATCGGCTGGGGAGGCGAGCGGGCTGACGGATTTTTGAAACGCATGACCAATGACTGCCTGCGATTCCATCCCCCCATTGCCACGACCAGCTACGGCATGAACAAGGTATTCACGGGTGAACAACTGTCGCACGGCGTGAACCTGGCAGCGGAGTTCGTGCTCAATCCATTTTCCGAGCGTTTCGCCCGGATTGATGCCGCCGTTTCGGAGAAGCAGGATTTTGAAACGAGGCAAATCAAGGCGCTCTTCCGCGTGCCCGGCGACGACGTGACGGTTGAGCAAATCACGGCGCAGACGGAAAAGGTTTTGGCGGACACCGAACGCCAGCATGCCGCCCTGGAAAATGTCGTTCACACCGCGTACGCTCCCGTAACCTACACCCTGAAAATCACTGCCGAATGAACTCTTCGCTTTACCTTAAAACTGCCTTGGCCGCGGCACTGGCGGCTGCGGCTCCCATGGTTCCGGCCGCCGCGGCGTCGTTGGTGGACAGCATCAACCCGATGGTGGGTGCCAGCACCAGCGTGGAGTATGGCGAAGGGAAGACCTTTCCCGGCGCCGCCACGCCGTTTGGGCTGGTGCAATTAAGTCCGGATACGATCACCGGCGGCGACAACGGCCCGGGTTATTCCTGGGAGCATACAACCATTGAGGGGTTCAGTTTCACGCACATGAGCGGGATTGGCTGGGGTGGCGATCTGGGCAACTTCCAGGTGATGCCCACGACGGGCAAGCTCAAGACCGAGCGGGGTGTGCAGGGGAGCGGGGATGGCTTTCGTTCCCATTTTAAACACGACACGGAAGTGGCCAAGGCAGGCTATTATGCGGTGACGCTGGATGACTATGGCGTCCGCGCCGAGGCCACGGCGGCGCCGCATGCGGGCATCTTGCGCTTCACGTTTCCGCAAAACGACACCAGCCGCGTGCAAATCGACCTAGCCCGGCGCATTGGCGGCACCTCCACGCGCCAATCTGTGAGAGTGCTGGATGACCATACGATTGCCGGCTGGATGAAATGCCCGCCGGAGGGCGGCGGCTGGGGCGATGGGGTGGGCAAGGCGAACTATACGGTTTACTTCTATGCGCAGTTCAGCAAGCCCATCACGAACTGCGGAGTGTGGTCGGCCGATATTCCCGCCGACTGGAGCCGCAAGCGCGAAGACATTGAGAGCCAGCGCTATCGCGACGTTGTGGCGGCGGCCAAAGTCCTGCCTGGTTCCAAAGAGGCGGAGGGCAACCATCTGGGATTTTACAGCGAATTTTCCACCGCCAAGGATGACGTGGTGCTCGTCAAGGCGGGCATCTCTTTCGTGGATCTCGCGGGCGCGCAGGAAAATTTGCAGCACGACATTCCCGGCTGGAATTTTGACAAGGTCCGTGAGCAGGCCACGAAATTATGGGAAAACGCCCTAAGCAAAGTGGCGATCCAAGGAGGCAGCGCGGCCCAGCGTGAGGCTTTTGCCAGCGCGATCTACCATTCGATGCTTGATCCGCGCGCCTATTCGGATCTGGACGGCAATTACACGGGCGCCGACGGCAAGGTGCACCAGGCGAAAGGTTTCACGTATCGCACAATTTTCAGCGGCTGGGATGTATTCCGCAGCGAATACACATGGCTCAGTTTGGTGCGGCCGGACGTGATGAATGACACGGTCAATTCGCTCATGCAGCAGGCGGAATTGAGCGGCAACGGCTACCTGTCACGTTGGGAAATTGTGGCGGCGGAATCCGGCTGCATGATCGGCGACCCGGCGGTGTCCGTGTTCACGGAAGCCTACCGCAAGGGCATACGGGGATACGATGTGGCGAAGGCCTATGAGCTGTGCCAGAAGTCGGTGGATTACCAGGGGGACAACGGCAATCATCGCAAGGAATATCAGGAATTGGGCTTTGTTCCCGGCAGCCTCTCGCTGTCGGTCGAGAACGCATATTTTGATTATTGCGCCGGACGTTTTGCCGAAGCGCTGGGCAAGACCGATGACGCCACGCGATTGCTAAAGCGCTCGCTCAACTACCGGAATGTTTATGATCCTTCCGTGGGCAACATGCGCGCCAAAAACGCCGACGGGAGCTGGACGAAATGGGAGGGGGCGACACATTACGGGCAGGGTTGCATCGAGAGCAACCCGTATCAGCAGACCTGGTTTGCGCCGCAGGACCCGGCAGGCTTAATCGACATGATGGGCAGGGACTATTTCGTGAGGTATCTCACGGAATTTTTCGAAAAGACCCCGCTGACTTTTGGCTGGAACGACTATTGCAATCACGCCAACGAACCGGTGCATCATACGGCCTATCTTTTCACTTACGCGGGCAAGCCGTGGCTCTCGCAAAAGTGGGCGCGCACGATCATGGATCACGCTTACGGACCGGGCGTGAAGGGACTTTGCGGCAATGAGGACGTGGGCCAGATGTCGGCTTGGTATATCCTGAGCGCCATCGGATTCCATCCGGTCACACCGGCGGACGGGGTTTATATCATCGGGAGCCCGTTATTTGACGAGGTGACCCTCAAGTTGGATGCGCGCTATGATCCAGGCAAGACGTTCACGGTGAAAACCCGGAACAATTCGGCGCAAAACATGTATGTGCAATCAGCCACATTGAATGGCAAGCCGCTGAATCGCGCCTGGCTGCGGCATGCCGAAGTCGTGGCAGGGGGCACTCTGGAATTGGTGATGGGGCCAAATCCGAATGTGGATTGGGGCTCCGCCCCGGATCAATTGCCGCCGCGAAACTTTCCGGCCCATTTAAATTAGTCATGTTCGCTGACTTTGCCTCGCTTCGGCTTGGTCACCTTGAGGATCTCTCCCTGACCACCAAGTCTGGCTGCCGGCGATACGTATCCCAAAGGCCATGCGCCACGAGCCCTTTGTTAATGGGCCGGAATGATTTCCGCTGTGCGCAATGTTACCGGCCCGAACATGCCGGACTCCAGCAACGGCGAGTTTTTTGAATAATGATGACAGGTTTCGAAGGTGATTCGCCCGGTTGGACTGGCCTTGCCCTCAAGGAGCCATTGCGGCCACGCTCGGAGTTTGTCACCGTTCCATTCGCAATCCGCAGGCATCTGTTCGTCGCCGATGATGCGGTTCGGCCAAAGATTCGTGACTTTGACGACCAGCTTGTTGGAGCCGGTCTTCGCGGCAGCGGTGACATTCACGCGGAACGGCGGTTTCCAAATTGCGCCGAGATCTTGACCGTTTAAGGAAACTTCGGCGAAATTCTTCACCCGGCCCAAATCCAGCCAGAGTTCGCGACCAGCGGAGAGCCGGCCAGCGGAGACTTCAATCTCATTTTCATAAGCCGCGGTGCCGGAAAAATAACGCACACCGGCGTTGGTATGCTCGGGCCAGGAAATTAATTTGTCCAAGCTGATCGCTGGCGGTGCGCCCAGGTTGGGCGGGAAACTCAAAGTCCATGTGCCGTTAAGCTCCTGTTCTTTCGGCAGGTTTGTCGCTTTCGCATGCAGGACCCTGCCGTCGGCGGTTTTCAGTTGAACGTCGCAGTTGCCCCAGGCCCTTACCAGCGGCGAACCATCAGGGGCAACACTTGCTGCCCATGGCGATGCCGGACCCCCGATCGATTCAGCCGATAGTGTAAGCGTTTCATTCTCACGCACCGTCGTCCGGGCGGGGTTGCCATCGAGGACATAATCAACCACTACTTCCTTCGTGCGCATAATTGCCGGATCGCCGCCGAGCGCATCGTTGTTGACCTCCAACGCCAATTTGCCGCCGCGTACCAGGCTGGAGAGCTTTGCCGTAACATCCTTTTCACCAGACCCGTCGGTGCCCCGGTATATCGCGTGTTGAATTTCCAACTTCGGCCCTCCGGTCATGGTCTCGCAGGCGACAACATGATCGGCTTCGCCGGCCGCTCGGCGAAAAATCACAAAGACCGATCCGGCTGGGTCGAAATCCAACCGCACAGTCGTGCGCCCGTCATGGGCGCTCCAAACCGGCGCAATTTCCATTTCGCCGCTGTCGGGTTGCCAGAGCTCGGGGATCATGCCGCTAACGCGGAACGTGCATTCGGCAGAATCAGACTGCCGCCGTTGATTGGAGATAAAATAAATGTCCGCCGGAGGATCTGTCCTGTGGGCATAGACCAGCCGCGTGCTGGCAGACGCGCCTTGAAATTCAAAATCTGGCTTCAGGTTCTGAGCGGCGAAGATATCCGTGGGGGACTTCCCCCAGATGACGTGACCTTTGCCAAAATCATGTTCCAAAACGGTTTTGCCGTCACATGGCCCCCATAGTTCTTCGGCCATGGTTTTTACCTGAGCATCGCATTCAGGATAGCCCTCCAAGCTGGGCGAATGCTGGGGACGCGGTCCCACTACCGTCGCCCCGGCACGCACGAGTTCGCGAAGACAATGCAACACGGGAGGTGTCAGGTTGATGTCGTCCGACGGCAAAATAAGCAGCGCGTAATTCGCGCCGCTCGCGAGCGTGAGCCGGTCATTTTTAATCGTGGCCCCATGCAGCAAAACATCGGCGTCCACGGCATCATAATCGTAGCCTGCCGGCAACGCTGGATTGTTGGCACGCGTGACCACCGGCGCGCTCTGGCCATCAAAATATGCCGCGTCGGCCACTGCCCGGCCTTGTTGCAGAAGAAATTGGCAACGTGAAATGTACCTGATCCAAGCCTTGCCTTGATTCCACCAGGTTAACGTGCGTTCGAAATTGATGCCAAACGGGCCCATCGTCATGCCAGGCCAGCGGTTGGTCCACGGCTGCATCGCGTAACGATGGAAATAGTAGCGATTGACGCCCTCGCAGAACATCAAATCGCCGAGCGGCTTGAGGGAATAGGGATCGTCCTGCCATTGTCCGTCGTTAGGCCACCCGGTGAACGCCTCCGCGCCGACAATCGTTTTCCCGTAAATATGCGCCACAGAGGCCGCCAATTTCACGGAGGGATCCCCTTGGCTGCCAGCCCAAAATTCGCCCATCACGACATCGGCTGGCGCGCCGCATGGCAGTGATTCAAACGGCCCGGTGTATGGTTCAATTTCACTTAACAGCCCGTGTCGTTGGCAGAGTTCGCTAAAATGACCGTAGTAATTCTCCGCAAACAAATCGGCAATTGTGCGGCGCATGTCCCAAAAGAAACGTTCGGTCACCGCCGGATTGTCGACAATGCAACGGGTGAAGGTGGGCGAGAATGGCAGCGGGTCGTAACCACGCCGTTTTTGAAATTCATCGCGGAAATTGGCCGTCCAATCCTGATTGCCAATTTCATAGCTGTCAATCAGCGAAGCATCGAGCGTTCCGCCGGCGAGCGGGCCGGCGTCATCGAGGACTTTCTTAAGGAAACCCTCCCAGTGAGCGTCCAGCGCGGCCTTGCTGAACTTGTCGCATTCCAAGCCTTCGCCTTCCTTGGGTGCCGGATGATTGTTAACGCCAATTGGCGTATAGCCGAGGCGTAGAATGATCCAGTTGCCCGGCGGAACATTCCACCGAAGCCGGCCGTCAGCACCCATCTTCTGGGTCAAATCCACAACGCCGTCGTGAGGAATCGCCTCACCGGAACAGAATACCGTTGCAGCCGGCGGTCGGACGAATGTGCGATCCGTCAAGAACTTCTCAAACGATCGGATCGCTGCCAGTTGGGTCGTGTTGACAGGGAAGATGAGCGCATCCCCTTCATTGACTGTCAAAGTTGCGGGATTTCCGTCCAGCGTGAAATCAACTCTCAGACGTTTGACCGACCCGGAGGCCGGATCGCCGCCCAATTCATCGGTGCTGGCGAGGATTGCTTTATGACCGCTCCTGATCAGTCTGATGACTTTGGCCGTCACGTCACCGGAGCCACCACCATTTTTCCCTTCGAAAACGGCATGTTTGATTTCTAGCTTAGGCGGCGTTTGCAAACCGTGGGCGGCAGGGTCATCCTCGACCGAAAGATCCTTGAAACCAAGCACGGCGATGTCGCGGTAGAAGCCGAGCGTGACTGGCGGCAATGGCAAACCGTCGTTGAAATTGGTCGGGCCGGCAACCGTTATTTCGCTGGAAGTGAGGCGCTGCATGGCATTAGTGACGGTGTTCCACGGCCCGCCGCTGCTGGACCATCCGGCGCAATTTTCCACGCCGAGCTTGAGGCCCAGCCGGTGTGCCTCCTGTACCGCAAACTTCAATTCTTCCCGCCAAGCCGGGCTCATGAACGGCACGTTCCCCCGCGGGATGTCGCAGTCCACATTCACGACGGTCGCGCCGCCGAGGCCGATTTGCTTCATCGCTTCCAAATCGGCAGTGATGCCCTCTTTAGTGACGTTCCCATTCATCCAATGCCACCACGTTAGTGGCTTGGCGGAATCCGGTGCGTTAAGAAAACCCGTTGTCAGCGGCACTTGTGCGGATACGGCTAATGCAAAACTCAGTGAAACGAAAATCGAGGATGAACGGAATGCTTTAAATATCAATTGGGGCGTTAACATGCGCGATAAGTATGGCAAAAGTACAAATTATAAGAGCTGCATAAGGGTAAAAGGAAATGCCAACCCAAAGGTGGAATGTTGTTCTCCCATATGCGCGTGCCCGGAGCATACTTCAGGACACCTCGCAGCATCACCACTGCGGGGCCGCGTGTCCCGGATATCCCGCGGCAGAGTAGGTTGACAACCATACTTGACGAAGATCCAAATCGGGGCTGATGTGCGAACTGGCGCTGCCGCTCCAACCCGCCAAATTTTGGGTGGTGCCCTCCAACCATTTCATTCCGGAGACATGACCATCAGCAAAGGAAAACTGGCCATGGTTGCCGTGGCGGCTCGCCGGCACATTCCGCCAACTGGGACCGACAGCAAGGTAGTCCACCGCATAGTAGCCATCGTCTATACTGGTGGTCGCAGGGTTGTTGTTCGCCTGTTCATCAACAAAAAACGACGCGATGGTTGGATTGGGATCTCGAATCATGGTGAACTTGGTGTTTTCCAGGATGCCTACATGAACTTGATCACCTGTGCCACCAGGATCGTGGTTGTTGCCCATCATGCAATTCAGCGAGTAACTGCGCGCCCGAGGCACCCCATTCATCCCCGGAAGATTCACCAGGTCCGCCGGACAACGGTAGTTGGCCACGCTTTTGTCATACTGAAAAAGCAGTCCGGTGCTAATGTAAGCGGTATTGGTAGCACCCTCGGCGGGGTAGTTATTACCACCATTAACACTTCCAAGTACCCAAGCAAGAGTGGGGTCCAAAGAGTCAGCCGCGTTCGGGACGACGGCGTCGTTATTGTCACTGGCATACATATGCGCCGCCAGCGTAAGCTGTTTCAAATTGTTGAGGCAGCTTACGCCAGTCGCCCTCTGCTTGGCCTTGGATAAAGCCGGAAGGAGCAAAGCCGCCAGAATGGCGATGATGGCAATGACGACCAACAGTTCAATGAGCGTAAAACCGCATGTTCTGCGCTTTTCCTTCTGCTGGTTCATGATTCGGTGGTTTCGGAAACTGTCAGCGGACTCAAAAACCCACTTGTCGCAACTCGTCGTTGACGCACAGGTCGGAGACGATTCACGTTTATTGTTCGTTTTCTGATTGGCTATAATCGCAATAACTCGAGGAAGGTGTACCCGTCTGTTCGTCCGGACCGACAAGTTGCCCGACGCAATGTTTTGAAAGCGCATGTGTTAATTCTGGTAATTCATTTAATGTTAACAGCAAGCTCGGAATAGATCGCGGGAGTCTCGTGCCAAAAAGCGGGTGTGAAAGTGCCAAGACCCGAGAAAGACCATCCTGATCAGGCCTTAACATTTGACTTTGACCGAGGAAAACACTTTCCAAGCAATCGCACAAGTGCTTTTCTGTAAACTAGTTGCACAACGCATATATTCAACGAAACGAACCGAGGATCCAGCGCAATCTGCAAGTTGCAAAGAATACCTCCGAAAACTCGCGCGAATCGTGATGTTGACGTTTAATCATCCCGCTTTGATTTCAATTGTATGTGTCAAGTTCAGCAATTTGAGGCGGGCTTGAGCGGATGGAGCAGCAGTTTGTCCAGCGGCGGTTCGGCGACCTTTGCCAATGCTGCGACCAACATGCACAGTGGGACTAATTGCTTGCTCGTGACGGTGAGCAATCCAGGTACGGCTTCCAATTCGGTGCAAATCATCAGCCGATCGTTTAGCGCTAGCAGTTCGGATACCTATGTCCTGAGATTTTTGGCCAACACCGCCACATTGGATGCCAACTTGGGCGTTAATCTGCTTGGGACGACTTTGGATCGTTTTCACATGCCGGACAGAATCACCCTCCGGCGCGAGTACTTGGACTGGGTGTTGTTCTCGAGCCAGCGGGACCTGGAGGATAAATTGGCGGCGTTCACAAATTATTACAACGGACACTGAGTCCACCAAGGTTTGGCCGGCAAAACGCCTGGCGAAGTGGCCAACGCCCCTGCCCCACGTCAACCAAACAACTCCTGGAAATGCGCCTGGCAGTCACACTGTAACGGGCTTTTTAATCTCCCAATCGCTGCGTGAGTGCCACGCACAGGTCCAAAAGCCTGAAAAGCCCATATTTATCATGCCAAAGGTAAATTAGCGCCATTCGCGCGGGCTCGTATGCTGCGGCGGCGAACTTCCAAACGCCAGTTCGTCCCGCTGCCGATCGCCACGCGTATACATGTTAATAATCCGCATGGCATTATTCTCTGAAAAGGCGGCACTGACGGAGAGTTGGTTTTCCGCATCTTAAACGGAAGAAAAGCGCATAAACTACCTGCCGACGCTCACGAGTGGTTTGACCTGATTCGGGGAGCTTGCCTTGACGGACGAGAAACCTTGCCAGGTTCACACTGATCTGACCGGTTGGGAACCACCTCAAGTTTGAGGGTGAAGTCGATTCTGATTTGGAATCCGAACTTTTTGAGCAATTTCTTGAATTTGTTCAAAGTGCCGGAAATACACAGCGACGCTAACCCTGTTCCGACTATCACGGGTGTGTGGATCATATTTTTCTCCTTGCCCGTCAATACCGCCTTTTCAAAGAACTACTAACCAATAGCATCAGTCATCAGTTTTGTCAAAAAGTCATTGAAGCCACGATTCCCGACGCCGTGCTCACCAATGCCATTCCAGTGACCAAAGGTCTGTTCATCACAACAATTGTTTTGGCGCGGGACTGTTCAACGGTTCAAATTACGGGCTGGAATGGGATGTCAAGACCAACGGTTTTGCCAACTACCCGGTGATGAGCCCGTTGCAAAGCCTCAGACCGACAACGCCTGGAAGGTGATGCATCCATTGCTTCAAAGGTTGCAATCACTGAACAGCGCGATAAAACTGCCGTGACGCCGTCACGGGAACGGTGTAGGAGGGCGTGGTCGCATTGGTCAGCAGCGTCCAGGGGCCGCTGAGGCTGCCGGCTTGTTGCAGTACGCCGGCGAACCAGGTTATCCGCAACTGGCCGCCGGAAACCGTGGCCGAGAGAGGCAGCGGCTGGCTGGCAATGCCCAGGTGGTTGCTGGCGCCCGCCTCATAGATGGACCGCACTTCATTTCCCGACAACGCCCGTCGCCAGATCGCGAAATCCGACAGATTCCCCGCTCCCACGCTCGCATAGGCGCCGGTGGGGTCCTGCCCGATCGTAACGGTGTTCGTGTCGTCCACGGTGCGGATGCCATGAATGTCGGTTGCATCCATCTGCGCAACGCCCAAGTAGGTTGTGCCATAGGCGTGCAAGTCCTTGCCCAAACTTTGGCACAATTGGCTGGGGTTGCAGCGACAATCTAACGGGAGCCATCGCCCTGGTCAGCTAGGCCGCGAAGGAAGCATTGCCACGAACGCTCCCAATTTCCATTCGTCCGGCAACACCTGGTTCTCCACACTTGAAGCCACTCAACGTCGTCAACATGCACAACTTATTGGCCACGCTAAAAAAGCAAAAGCGTTCATCCACGTCGCTCAGTGTACCCTTGCGAAGGCCGCTGATTTGACAAGGTTCTGTGTCAATTCGAAGCTCCTCACACCCACTGCTGGCAGAATGCTAGCCAGGCAGAACGTCATCCTTCTTAGAGGGTGTCCGCATGAATGCTGTGTCGGGCGTAAGCGCGATTGACTGGCAGGATAATCGCCGCCAATCCAAGTGCCCCGCACGGCAACCGGTGAAACGACCATTTTGAGAGAGGCTAAAAAGCTGGTCATAAGATTTGGTCGGGAACTATTCGGTCGTGATCACCATTTTTCCACCTCCAGCAAGCTTATCGTGCGGCAGGAAATAACCATCTAGCTTGTGACCGGTCACGGTGATGTCCTCAATCTTTAGGCCTGAACTCTTTTTGACGATGGTGAAGGTTTTATGGTGATTCAACGACAGGTCCACTCGGGAAAACAGCGGCACGGAAACAATGTACTCAGCATCGGCCGGTGAATAGGGATAAAAGCCGATGGCGTTAAACACGTACCAGGCGGACATTTCGCCTGCGTCATCCATGCCGCACAACGCCAGGCCATCATGCTCCATGCCATAGAAACAATCCATGATCCTGTTCAAAACGACCTGGGACTTCTCCTGTTTCCCGACAAAATAATAGAGGTATGGAAAGCCGTGGTCCGGCTGGTTCCCATGACAATACTGCCCGATAAAGCAATTGATGTTTTGAGCTATGTAGTTAGTGTTCCAAGGAATGGAGAAAAGGGAGTCCAGATGCTGCTCGAAATCGTCCTTGCTCTTGTACAGCCCAATGAGGCCCTGGGTGTCATGCGGGGCAAAAAAAGAGGATTCCCACGCATTTGCCTCCCGGTACATGTATTCGTAATACGGGTACTGGGGATCAAAATTGACGACCCAGTCCCCGTTCGCCAGGCGACCGCGCATCAAACCAGTTGAAGGATCGAACACGTTTCTGTAATTGCCCGTCCGTTTCATCAGCATGGTGTAATTGGTCGGGTCGTTCAACGCCTTGGCCAGCAAAGCCACCGCGTAATCATCGTAGGCGTATTCGAGCGTCTTGGTCACCCCCGCCTTTGCCCGTGTTTCGACGTGGGGATTTGCCACCGCTGGTGTGGAGACATAACCCTTGGCCATATATTCTCCGATAAATGGCCTGCTCCCCCCTTCCACCGTGGCGTTT
>JBEKZM010000074.1:0-32989 GCA_049509875.1 Verrucomicrobiota bacterium
CCATACACATTGACCGGGCCGTTGGCGTCGGAAATCGGGACCTTCGTTGATCTCAGCAGTTGCGTTACGTCATAGGGCGGCGCCAACTGGGCATCGCCCGTACCGCTCACCGAATTGACCGCGATATAGCCGGTAATGAAGACGTCGTTGTTGACGCCATTGGCGCTGCGTTTGACGACCTTGAACAGCGGCCGATAAACGTGCGGCAGGTTGAAGTTGTTGTTCGTGGTCGCGTCGTAGATGTTGGCCGCCAGTTGCAGGAGGCGATGAATCGCCGGCGTATAGACAAATCGGTTGCTCACCCACACCGGGATGTTCGTGATGCTGAATCCAATTACATTCGAAACGCCATACGTGCTGGCAAAGGCAACGGGGCTATTGCTGTACCAAAAGCCAGAATACGTCCGCAGCAACTGGTCGGCCGCGGCCAGAAAGAAATTCGTGGGCGCCCACCGCGTCAGATTCGTCTCCGCCCCGGGAATAATGTTGACGTGCAGCGCGCCACTGTTGTCGGCATAGACCACCGCATTCGAATAATTCAGATTTAACCGGCCGTCGTCCGGCGAGGAGTCCGACGCCATCTCGTCCAGCATCCGGTAAAAGGTGTAGCTGTCGTAGGTCGGATGCAAAACGCCGCCAGGGACCGAGCGGTTTGCAAAGGCATTTGCGCCGACGGCACGCAAGCGATTGGTCAAGCTATTGATTCCGGTGCCGGTCTTGGAACCATCCAGCCAGTCAAAGAGCGAAAAATAATGGTTGGTGCTGTCCGCACCCGACCAGGAAACGCCGGTGGTTACCGGCGGCGCCACGAACAGCCGGTAATAGTCCAGCGTCGTCTGCAAGGGTCCGCGGCTGGTATTATCGATGTTATTATATCTCAACGGATTGGAATTGACAAAAAGCCGGTTGGCAAACGGCAGCGGATATGTGTTATAGCGCCACTTCACCAGCGACAGGGCGTCTTGAAAAGCAACACCCCGGTTGTTCCTCCCGCTCGGTTGATCGTATTCGTAATACGATGGATTAGGCAAAGACAATGGGCCGCTCCAGACGTTGGTGTTCAAATCCGCCAGAAACGCCGCCAGGTTCAACTCCCAGGAACCAACGCCCTGGTTGCGCATAAAGGTGTCGGAGGTCTCCAACGTGGTCCCGACATTCAAGGCCTCGTTGTGGATATAATTGATGTCCAGCGCATTTCCCGCCGGCAGGGCGATAAACGCGTACCGGGCCAGGAATGGGTTCAGCGCCGAATGCGGCGCATCCGGACGGGCCAGAATGCCCACCCATTCCGGATCGCCCACCATGAAATTGCTCAATACATTTCCTGGCGACATCGTTGCCTGGAGCTGAGGTGGTGTATTGGTGTTGTAGTAGGGTTCGGCCGGATACTCGCTGATGACGGGCTGCATGCCGTTCGGCTCAAAACTCCCGTTCTCGTTCAGGTCCAGATAAAACCGGAAATCGTAGGCCGGCAGCGCTGGGGACGCGTTCGTCGGCACGAACACCGGCGCCCGCGGCAGAATCATGAGGTTGGCAATATTCTGCGCCAGGTCGTTGGGGGTCAGAGATCTTCCATTATGGTAGTAGTAATTTACATTCGTCGGACTGCTAACGCCGGTCTGGAAACCATTGGGATTGATCAAATTCGTCGAAACAAACAAGTGCAGGTTGTAGGCGTTGGTGCTGACGGCATTGGTGGGGCTAAGGCTGTTGGTCTTGAGGCTTGCCAGCATGCTGGCGACGATTTGCGCCTGGGCGCGGGCGACGGCTGTCTCCGCCGCCAGTTGCGCGGTCTTGTTGTCCTTCTGCTGGTCCACGCTGCCAGTCTCCCTACGCGCCACAGCCAGAAACGCGATCGCCATCACCAGCGTCACCGCCAGCATGATCAGTGTGATCACCAGCGCTATGCCTCTTTGGGCGTGGCATGTGACGGGTGACGGGTGACACGAGGCGCGCGACGCGTGCCACGATTGGGCGGCATCCGCCGGCCACTTGTTTAAGTCACTCGTCACCTGACACCTGTCACATTTCGATTTAATCTTCATTGCTACGACCTAAAATCTGCCAAAGTTTGCCGTCCGATGCCAACGCCATGCCGCCATTCCGCCGGGGCGCGGCAACCGTTCCTCCCTCTCCCCGGGGGAGAGGGCCGGGGTGAGGGTAAGCGTACAAATCTCATCTCGAACGTAGCGTTCCAGTCATCTGTTCGTCGTCTATTCATTGGTACGCCGTGGAGTCCAGGCTCGGGATGATCACCCGCTGCCGGAACAATTGCACGTGCCCGGCCTGGCCCGACAAATAGTTCGATTCCCCCAAATAGGTCCCCAGCGACTCGGCCCGCTGCATCGTTCGGTCCTCCAGTACGCCCAGTTGCAATTCAACCGCCGCCGGCACGGCGTTGCTGTAAAACGTGAATCCCACCTCACCCCATTCCGGCGGCGAAAACCAGACATTCTCCGGCGGTTTTTGCCTGTACGGCGGGTTTTGTTGATAGGCATGGCCGTTGGTCAGCCAGTAGCCGTTGTTGTCATAGGCGCGCACCACCAGGTGCGCCACGCCGTCCATCACATGGCTCATGTTCGTCCATTGCGAGTAGTAAATCGTGTTCACAAAATTCCAATAAAGCACGATGGGATCCGCGTCGATGTTGGTCTCCTCGTAAAAACGGTAGAGCGGATAGAGCGGATTGAGGGAACTGGAATCCACGGCATAGCCCGTGCCGGTCCACTTGGTGTTCACCCGGCCCAGGATGAAAAAGTTTTCCAGCAGGTTGGTCCGTCGCGACCCGTTGGAAGCCGCCTGCAGCGCCTGCTCCAGGGGGCCGTAATTAGTGGCGCCCGGGATATTGTTGGTGGCCGCAAAATTCACGCCGCCATAGTAGTAGCTGTTGCCGGCCGTCGCCCAATTGCTCACGCCATAGCACGGCACCATGTCGCGCAAATCCGCCGCGATCATCTCCATCGCCGAGCGGCCCCCCTCCAGCACGTCCGTCTGCGTCACGCTCGCCCGAAACGCCTGCTGCGTGGTGCTGAACACCGCCATCAATACCAGCACAATCAGCGACAGGAGCGTCATGGCCACCAGCAATTCCACCATCGAAAAGGCGGAGCGCGTGGCGCGTGACATGTAACGCGCGACGAGATGTGCTCGCGAGGCGACCCCTGTCACCAGCCACTGGCCACTTGTCACTGTTTTTGGGGTCATCATGGCGTATTGGTAAATGATTGCGACTGGCAAAAATAAAGCCACATGCCATCGAGGGTGTTAATGGGATAATCATTGGTCCAAATGATTCCGCCCGCCACATCCACCCGAAAATTCTGGTCCTTGTGGTTGAAGCCCAGGGTGAAGTTCGGCGTGAGCGGCCAGGAGAACAGCAACCGCAGCTCGCGCAGGTTGCCCGCCAGTTGCTGGTCAAAAACCGCGCTGGGGTCAACCCACTGACTGACGTTGGTGACTGCCGCCACGGGCGCGTTGACGCACAATATGCGATATGTGAAACTCGCCCCGCGCAGGATAGGATTGTCCTGGGGCGGCTTCTCCGCCGCCATGCCGCTGAAGGAGCGGAAATAGGCATAAACATGGTTGCTGGTGAAGGCCTGGCCAACTGTGTTCGCGAGCGGCATTCCGCCCAAGGCTCCAACATTGTTGACGATCCCGGCCGTGAACTCCGGCGTGCTCATGACGCCGACAATCCGCAGCCCATTCGTGAGGCCGGAATTAAAAGTGTATCCCGTTCTCTGGACCCCTCCTGCGGGCTGGCCGGATGCGTAATAACCCTGATAGTAGTTCGTGATGCCCACGAGATAATTCGTCAAATCATCCATCCCGCGCGCCCCGCCCCGAATGGCCTCCAGAAACATGGTCGCGTCTTCGCTGATGACCGTCGCCTGGCGAGTCGCCTGCTGATTGTCCATGCCCACGGGCAGCACCGCCAAGAGGCTCACCACCGCAAACCCAATGATCGCCAGGCACAGCGCCACCTCCATCATCGTAAACCCCCGGCGCTTTGAAATCGCAAGTTTCATGTCTCTATTCGCTTAATCTGAAGAACAGGCTTCCCGCCGGCGCGGGCACGATCACGCTGTTGGTTCCATTGCTGCTGTTGACTGTCCCGCCATAGGCGCCCCAATTGGTCGTCCTCAGGCTGGCGTTCGTCTGGAGCGTGGCGCCGCTCCCCAGCCACCAGATCGCCACCCCGCCCGCCCCGGCCGCCCGGCTGATCGCCAGATTCGGCTTCGACCCCGCCGCGAACAACGTGCCCTCGCGGATGTCGATATTCCCGTCGTCAGCCACAAAAAGCGTGCCGGCTGCGTCCACGGCAATACCACCCGGACTTCCGAACGTCGCGTTGGTCCCGGTGCCATCGTCGTTGGACCCGGCGCCATACAGTCCCGCCAGCGTCGTCGTCACCCAGTTGGTGCCGACCGGCGAAACCTTGCGAATCAGCTCGTCCCCCCCATCCGCCACGTAGAGATTGTCATTGGCATCCACGGCAATCCCCATCGGACCAAACAGAAGATTGGGAGGGTAATAAGGGCTATAGAAGGTGGCCGCGCCGTTGGTGCCGTCCGCCACGCTGCCCGGGTTTGCGTTTTGCGCCGTCCCCGCAATCGTCGTCACCACCCAGTTCGTCCCCTCGGGCGTGATTTTTCGAATGCAATAGTTTTCGGTGTCACTCACGAACACATTGCCGGCCCGGTCAACCGCCAGTCCCGCCGGCTGGTCAAACAGCGCGTTTTGATTCGTTCCGTCTCGAAAGGGCAGGCCGGCATTCGTTATCCCAGCAATCGTGGTCACCACCCAATTGGTCCCGACCGGGGTCAATTGCCGGATGACGCTATTATCCGTGTCCGACACATAGACGTTGTTGGAAGCGTCCACGGCGATTCCGCTGGGATAATTGAACTGGGCGACGCCGTTCGTGCCATCGCTGAAGCCTCCCAATGAGTAACTCGCCGTCCCGGCGATGGTGCTCGAAACCCAGTTGGGTCCCACCTGCGTCAATTTCCTGATGGTGTTGTTGTCGGCATCCGTCACGTACAGATTTCCCGCCCCGTCGATCGCAATGCTTGTGGGTTCGTTAAAGGCAATGCTGTCATTGGTTCCATCCGCGAAGCCAGATTGGGCGCCCGGAAGCCCGGCGATCGTCGTCACCACCCAATTCGTACCCAGCTTCCTCATTTCGCGAATGTTGTTGTTGCTCCAATCCACCACATACAAGGTGTCGTTCGTAGTCACGACGACACCTTGCGGCCAATTAAACAGGGCCGCCCCATTGGTGCCATCCGCCGAACCGACGATCCCCCAGGTTCCGGCAATCGTAATAAATGTGTACGGTGTGGCATAATCGGATTGGCCCACCCACCCCTGCCCCTGCCCCCACGCCGTGTTCAACAGCATCAGCCCGCCCGCCACCAGCCCCATCAATTTGTGTGTTTTATTTATATTCATGGTTGCCAAATTTTCCAATCAGTCATCTTGCCGGTGCGATGCGCGTCTTTCATTAGCTTTGCCGTCAGGGGATTTGATGGACCAGCAGCCGCGCCCGGCCGGATAGCGGGTCCACATCAATGACGTTGTACGAAATGCCGCCACTGTTGCCCGCCGGCACCTCCGTGATGCCGTTGGGCGGCACGACCGTCAGTGTCGGCGCCTTGTTCTGATCCCGCCCCACGGTCACCGAGCCCTGCGCCAGCGGAATGTAGGCATGATGAAAGGTGACGTTGTCCGCCGTTTCGGAAATCAGCCGGCCCGTGGAATCGAAGGCCAGGCAGGGCAACAAGACACCAGGCGACTGTTCGGTGGGGAACGGGATGTAGATGCCGCAATTCGTAAATGCGTAAACCTGGGGAATCACCGCACCGCCGTACCTCCGCCAGTTATCGATCTGGCCGGCGTTCGGATAATCGTTTTGCCAGGCGGGAATCAGCTTGGGCGCAAAATAATACGCGGGTTGAAACTTCTCGGGCGCAATGAAGTTGCCGTCCGGCAGCGACTGCCAGGATGAAAGATAATGCCATGAATGCTGGCCCGGCTGGTCGCCCACCTTGCCCAGTGAAACGAAGTTGTACCCCGTCAACTGCACGTTCACCAGGTTGCTCAGCGTCGTCAGCGCCGTGTGCTGGGCGGCCGCGGAAGGAAAATTGCCGAGGATTTGCACGTCGCTGCCGATGGGACGGCCGGCCTGGTCCAGCAGGTTGAAGAAATTGGTCGGCACAAACACCATGTACACCGTGGTGTGCTGGCCGATGGCCAGTTGCCGGGCGTGACCGATGTCATCCAGCAGCTGCCGCGTCGCGCTGGCTTGAATGTTGGATTTCCCGAGGTTCTTCAGCGCCGGCACCGCCAGCGCCGCAATGAGCGCCATGATGGAAATGACCACCAGCAGCTCGATCAGCGTAAACCCGCGCCCCGGAGCGCGGGTCTGTGACCCGCCGCAACACTGCCGGTCAGAAAGCCTTCGGACTGCGCGGAGTGCCGCGGAGTTCGGATCTGCTGTGTCCGGAGCGCGCCCGTCCCGGGCGCTGCCGCGTGATTCGGCGGCAAACGGGTCAACCCCGTCAACCGCGGAACGAAAGGCCGCCCCGCCACCGCCTCGCGAAACATCCTCTTCAACCAGAAAATGGTGATTATGAACGAAGCCCGCCCTCACCCCGTTCATATCCCTCGGGGAGAGATTTCCCTGAATCAAATCGCGCATTGAACCCCTGAACCGGCGCCAATCCAGCGCTTCCATATCGCTAACCCGCGGGAACAACGCCTCCCTCTCCCCGGGGGAGAGGGCTGGGGTGAGGGCGGGCGTAAAACTCTCTTTCTCGCCCGTGTCCCTCGCGCCGACCAACCGGCGCATTGCGCCTGCGCCGCCCTTGATTGTCTCTCCATCATTGGGGGGGGGCATGGAGCGGGAGCCGTGGTCTCCGCGTCGTGGCCTTGCAGTGCCGTTGGACGCGCCCGTGCCCACGCATCCCCGGGGCACCGGCCCCGAAGCCTTCTCCATCGTCAATTGGCACGCGTCACTCTGCATATCACTGCACCCAGCTTAAGATATTGTCCTTGTTGAAGCCGGTAACGGCATTCGCCCCTGTGGCTCCGGACATGTCAACCTTGCCGTCCGGCCCCGCCGACCACACCATCACCTTGCCGTGAAACAAATAATTATCCGGCTGGGCCCGCGGGTTGGGGTTGCTCAACCCGTAATAGCCCGTTCCGCCATTCCCGGTCGAAGAAATTGCCTTCCGGCAATAAAAAGAATCCTGGCACTGGTCGTCGTAATTCAAATCCATGGAGATGATGTACGGATTCCCCCATGGATCCCGATACGTGAGTGTGTTGTCCACGCCGCCCGGCGGCGGCCCCGAATTCGGCACCGAAGGATCCCAACCCGACATCATCGCGTTCAAAAACTTGGTCATCTGCGGATTGCTTTGGTGGCCATTGTTGACGGTCGGCAGCCCGGTCGCGGCGAAATTCGTGATATCCATCAAAATGGCAATCACCTCATTGTTCGTCAGGATCGTGCCGGTGGACTGCACGACGGTGCCCACGGCGCCCACCTTGGCGCCCCCGGGAAACGCTCCGTTGAAGATTCCGCCGTAGGTGAAGTCGTAGTTGCCATTCGCCTGGCCTGTCGTCGCCGCCGCCGCTTGCGCGGTGCGCGACACTGGAAACCGGCCGTAGGCCTGATCATAACCCTCGATGGCCGTCACCAGGGCCCTGATTTCCGTCCGGGCCTTCATCATCTTCGCGTGCTTGGTGACCGTGGCCAGCACCGGCAACAGCATCGCCGCCAGAATGCCGATGATCGCAATCACCGTGAGCAGTTCGACCAGGGTGAAACCGGCGGGCTTGCGCGACCGCCGGGACGTGGACAATTTGGTTGTTTTCATGGGCTTGAACAAATTTTGGCGGCGCAACGGATTCGGCATGACGGGAGGCGCCGGTTCCGGCTTGGGGCTGCTGCCGTTCCGGCGAAGGATCGCCCGGCGCATCTGGATCTCCGGACAAAACGAACAGTCATGCCACTCGACGTTCAGCGAGCACTTCCAGCAATCAGGTCCGTTGGCGTCATTGGTGAACATATTTTTCAGTTTGTAGGCGACGAGGTGGCGAGTCGTGGCTTCACAGTCTTTTTCAACATAAAAATCTCAAGGCGCACCATTGTTGATGAGCACTGCCGTGCTCCAGTTGCAGATCAGATTGGTCTTGCCGCTGATGACCAACTGCACCCACAAATCATAAGTTTGGGGATTATTCAACCCGGGACAAAGATAGCGGATGGGATTCACGTTCGGCACACCCAGCGGCTGGTACCGGGCATCGGGGCCGCCCACCGAGGTGACCAGATTGGTAATCATGACGCCATTGTCGTTAACAGTGGCAATACGCGCCTGTTTCAATTCCTTTAGGAAATTCTCGGCCACGATCGCTTCGTCCCCGTTCCCCTTCGAGCAATTCCCAAACCCGCCCACGCCAAACGCCTTTTGCACATCCGAAGACGAGCCGCCGGCATTTTGAATCGCCGTAATACTGTCCAAGCCAATGTAAAACGAGCCGTTGTTCGTGACCCCGCACAGTTCATAGTAAAGCTGCGGATACAGGGAGTTCGTGAGCGGCGCCGCGTACGTCCCGGAAGGATTGCCATTGCTCGGCGGATAAGCCCCGTATTTCGCCTTGTACGCCTCGATGGCAGTCCCGATCTGGTCCAGTTCCCCCCGGGCCACGCTCCGGTATTTATAGATCGACACCCCATGAATGACCGCGATGGTTAAACTGGCCATGATCGCCATGATCGAAATCACCACCAGCAGCTCGATCAGCGTAAAGGCGTGACGGGTCATCCGCAACGCCAGCTTCGGGCCACTCGTCGCCTGCCACCGGGCACTTCCGATTGGGACGTTTTTCATCGTTCTTTCAGTTCTTGTTCCATGCGCTCGCTCAACCATTGCTTGATCATGCTCTGGTAGTTCAGAAACCGCATCCGCGCCAGCCGCTTGATCCGCGCCAGCATCCGGGGGTCGATCCGCAACGTGATCGTTACCGACTCAGACGCCTCGCTATTCCCCGCCACCGCCGCCTCCATCAGGCGCAAATCCGGACGGTTCTCCACCCAAAAGCCCGCCTCCGCCTCTTCGCTGTCGAAGAGCGGCACCTCTTCCCATCTGGCAAACGTGCGCATCGTCAAAATGGACTACGGTTTACGGGACCACCCGGGACCACGGACTTCCGGACCACGGACTACTGGGAGAGAGTCTGACCCATCTTGCGCTGATAGAAAAACCGTTCTTCGGGCTCAAACGGCCGCGCCAGCAGCACCCGCACCAGCCGCCCATTCGTGCGATACACGCTCAGAATCCCGATCCCGCCGGCCGACATGCCCAAATTGAAAAACCGCGCCTGCACGCCAAACCGGGGCGAGTCTGGCATCAACCGCACCGCAAATGCGTCCTCAAAGGACTCCTCAATCTCCCGTTGATTCAAAGAACCAAGCTCAAAAGGCGCGTTATTCCAATCGAACTCCATACCGGGTCAGTTGTAAATAAATCGCCCATATATTGTGAATACAATGTATTTACACGTCAGGGCGCTCTTTGTCAATGTATTTCCTACGCAAAAGCATTTTTGGTCGAGTTTTATACGCTTAAAGAGCTTTAAATGAATGATCAAACAGCAACAGGAAACTCGGACACGGGACTACAGGACCACCCGCCCCCTTCCTTCCAGTCGGCAAACGGATCCGCCTTCGCGATTCAGCTCTCAGTCTTCAGCCCTTTTCCGCAATCCGCACTCAAAGAGCCTTTACTCTTTGCCGCCCTTGCCGCCGCTGTCACCCTCACCGCTCAAGTTGCTGATCATCGCAATCAGGGGCAGGAACATCGCGATCACGATGCTGCCGACAATCACGGCCAGGAAGATGATCATGATCGGCTCCAACAGCGACGTCATAGCCGCCACGGCGTTGTCCACTTCTTCATCGTAGTTGTCGGCGATCTTCAGGAGCATTTCCGGCAGCGCGCCGGTCTGCTCGCCGACATCCACCATGCTCACCACCATCGGCGGGAAAACGCGCGAAGCCTCCAGCGGCGCGGTGATGGTCTCGCCCTCCTTCACGCTTTCATGCACCTTGGCCACGGCATTGGCGATGATCACATTGCCCGCCGTCTCGCGCACAATGGTCAGCGCCTGCAAAATCGGCACGCCGCTGCTCACCAGGGTCCCCAGCGTCCGCGCGAAGCGCGAGATGGCCACCTTGCTGATCACCGGTCCGACGGCCGGCATGATGAGCTTGAACTTGTCCCAGATCCGCCGGCCAAATTTCGTTTTGATGAACAACAGCAGCAGGGTCACGAATACGCCCACGCACATCATAGTGGTGAGGATGTGCAATCGGATCGCGTCGCTGATCGACATGACGAACGTCGTAAACCACGGCATCGTGATGTTCATGCCGGCGAACACATCCTTGAATTTGGGGATCACAAAGCACATCAGCAAAATCATGATGCCGATGGCCACAATCAGCACGGCGATGGGATAAAACAGCGCCGCCTTGACCTTGCCCTTGATCTTCTGGGCCTTTTCGGAAAATTCCGCCAGCCGTTTCAGCACCACTTCCAGCACGCCGCCCAGTTCGCCCGCCTTGACCATGTTCACAAACAGGCGGTTGAAAACCCGGGGATGCTGCGCCAGCGCCTCCGAAAACGTGCTGCCGCCCTCGATCGACGTTGCCAACTGCCCCAGAATGTCCTTGAGCGTGCCGTTGCGCTCCTGCTTTTCGAGCACGCGCAACCCGCGCAGCAGCGGCAGGCCGGCATCCACCAGCGTCGCGAGCTGCCGCGTAAACGTCGTCAATACCTTCGGTCCCACCCCCCCAAAACCGGGGATCTTGATGTTGATGTTGACTCCCTTTTTCCCGCCCGATCTCGGCTTGGGGGCGGCCTTGCTCCGGCCACTCTTCCTGCCCTTGTCCTCCTTTTCCGACTCGGTGATCCTCGTCGGGAATAGCTGCATGTCCTTGACGCGCCCGATGGCCTCGTTCTGGCTGCCGGCCTCGATGACGCCCTTGGTCTCATTGCCCTTGTTGTCCAGGGCTACATAGTTGTACTTAGGCATGGGAAATTACGTGTACTTGACGACTTCCTCGATCGTTGTATCACCGTCAAAGATGCTGCGCAAGCCGTCTTCCCGCAGGGTGACCATGCCCAGCTCCACCGCCTTTTGCCGCACCACCACGGTCGGCGCGCGGTCATTGATCAGCGTGCGGACGGCGTCGCTCACCACCAGCAGCTCAAAGATTCCCTTTCGCCCCTTGTAGCCGGTGTCGCTGCACGTCGAACAGCCGCGGCCATAGTGGAAAACCTTGTCGCCCAGGTCATACGGCGAGAGCCCCAGCAGCGACAACTGCTGCTCCGTGGGCTCAAACGGCGTCCGGCAGTTCTTGCAGATCGTCCGCACCAGCCGCTGGCCCAGCACGGCCATCAGCGTCGAAGAAATCAGAAACGGCTCCACGCCCATATCGACCAGCCGCGTCACGGCGCCCGGCGAATCGTTCGTGTGCAGCGTGCTCAACACCAGGTGGCCCGTCAGCGACGCCTGAATCGAAATTTGCGCCGTCTCCAGGTCGCGCATTTCCCCCACCATGATGATGTCCGGGTCCTGCCGCAAAAACGACTTCAGCGCCTTCGCGAAGGTCATTCCGAACGCCTCGTTGATGGCCACCTGCATGATCCCTTCAATGTCAAATTCGACCGGGTCCTCCGCGGTCAGCAGCTTCGAATCGATGGTGTTGACGCGCCGCAGACACGAATACAGCGTGGTCGTCTTGCCGCAGCCGGTCGGGCCCGTCACCACGAAGATGCCGTTGGGCCGCTGGATCACCTCCGTCACAAAATCATAGACGGTCTTGGGCAGCCCCAGGGACTCCACCTCCAGGTTCACGGAGGACCGGTCCAGGACGCGCAGCACGATCGATTCCCCGAAAGCCGTCGGCAGACACGACACGCGCAAGTCAATCGGCTTACCGGACACCATCATGCTGATGCGCCCGTCCTGCGGGAGGCGGCGCTCGGAAATGTTCAGGTTGGACATCACCTTGATGCGCGAAGTCACCGGCAGGGCCAGGTGCTTGGGCGGCGGCGCCATCTCGTAGAGCGCGCCGTCCACGCGGTAGCGAATTCGAAAATCGGTTTCAAACGGCTCGAAATGGATGTCGCTCGCGCGGTCGGCGACCGCCTGCTGCAGCACCAGATTCACGAATTTTACGATGGGCGCCGTGTTCGCCAGCTCCTCGGCGGCCTTCGCATTATCGGCCGCCTCCTCGACCTCCCGCACCATGTTCTTGTTGGAGTCGATTTCCTTGAGGATCTGCGAAAAACTTTCGTTTTCCTCCTGTCCGTAATGGCGTTCGATGGCCTTGAGCACCTCCGCCGGATCCGCCACCATGATTTGCACCTCGCGCTTGGCCGCAAAGCCCACCTCGCTCGCCGTGTTGGGATCCAGCGGCTCGGCCAGCGCCACCTGCAGGTTGCCGTTGGAAACCGAGACGGGCAGGCAGTGATACATCTGCGCCACTTTCGCCGGTATCAGCTTCAGCGCCTCCGCCGGAATTTCCCGGTCCTTCAGCGAAATCACTTCCGTCCCCAGCGCCGTGGCCTCCACGTGCAGGATGTCGTCCAGCTTCATGATCCCAAAATCCTGCAATACCTGGATCGCGCTGGTGCCGCTCCGCTTCAGCTCGCCCGCCACTTCCTCGTATTGCAGATCGTCGATCAGCCCATTCTCGCGAATGAGGGTCAGCAGTGGACTGGAAATTTCGTCGGACATGGAACGGATCTATTTTTTGGACTTTCCCCCGCTGCTCGTGCTCGCCGCCAGTTCAAGCTCCTGCAGCTTCTGCATGATCGTCGTCGGATCCTGCGATTTGTTGATGACTTCCTCGCGCGCAATCATGCCCGCAAGATATTTGTCGATCAGGAACGAGTCCAGCGTCACCATGCCGTACTTTGACCCCGTCTGGATGTCCGATTGGATGCGGAACGTCTTGTTGTCCCGGATCAGCGCCGCGATGGAGGGCGTGTTTACCATCACCTCAAACACCGCCACCCGGCCCGGCTTGTCGATCCGCGGAATCAGCAGCTGCGAAATCACCGCCTGCAACACCGTGGAAAGCTGGATGCGCACCATTTCCTGCTGGTTCGTCGGAAACGCGTTCGTCAGGCGGTCAATGGTCTTCGCCGCGCCGGTGGTGTGCAGCGTGCCAAACACCAGGTGGCCCGTTTCCGCCGCCGTGATGGCCGCCTCAATCGTTTCCAGGTCGCGCATTTCGCCCACCAGAATCATGTCGGGGTCCTGGCGCAAAGCCCGCCGCAGCGCCTCCGCGAAGTTCGGCACATCCACGTGCACTTCCCGCTGTGTGATCAGCGCCTTCTTGTGCTTGTGGTAGTATTCGATCGGATCCTCGATCGTGATCAGGTGAATTTCGTCCCGCGTCTCGTTGACGATGTTGAGCATCGAAGCCAGCGTGGTGGACTTGCCCGACCCGGTGGGACCGGTCACCAGAACCAAGCCGCGGGGCTTGTACAGCAGTTCCCGGGTTGATTCCGGCAGGCCGATCTGCTCGAAGGTGAGCATCTTGCTGGGAATCTGGCGCATGACCATGCCGAAGTTGCCCTTTTCCTTGAACACGCTCACCCGGAAGCGCGCCGCTTCGCCGAAGGCAAACGCGAAGTCCGCGCCGCCGCGCTCGCGCGTCGCCTGGATGTGTTCTTCCGACGTGATGCTGCGCATCAGTTCCTCGGCATCCTCCGGCTTCAGCGCCGGCCCCTCCACGCGGTGCAGGATGCCGTGAACCCGGATCGTCGGCGCGGTGCCCACCCGAATGTGCAAATCCGAGGCGTTTTCCGAAACCACCAGCTGCAGCAAGTCTGACATCGAGTAGCCCATGGCAGTTTAGTGGCGCGGGCTCGCCGCCCGTGAGTTTCCGTTTTCTTTGTTTCCGCGAAGCTTCATTTTATTGATTAACCGGCACCCGTTATATTGAT
This sequence comes from Verrucomicrobiota bacterium, assembly GCA_049509875.1. Taxonomy (GTDB): domain Bacteria; phylum Verrucomicrobiota; class Verrucomicrobiia; order Limisphaerales; family UBA11358; genus UBA11358. The sequence continues at coordinate 14,040 of JBEKZM010000074.1, forward strand.
AGACCTTCACCTGTCAAATTCGTCACGCCTCGTCGCCGATCGTGGCCCGGATGACCTCGTCCGGGGTGGTGAGCCCGGCCAGCACCTTGCGGATGCCATCCTCGCGCAGCGTGCGCATCCCCATCTCCCGCGCCCGGGCGCGGAGCACGTTGGTGGGCACGCGATCATAGATCAGCTTCCGCGCCTCGTCATCCACCACGAAAATTTCAAAAATGCCAAACCGGCCGCGGTTGCCTGAACCGTTGCAGTTGTTGCAGCCCCGGCCCCGCTGCACATTCGCGTTCTTCAAATCCTCCCGCTTCAGCCCCAGCGCCCGCAGCTCCGCATCCGTCGGATCATAGGGCGCCACGCACTTCTTGCAAATCTTGCGCACCAGCCGCTGCGCCATCAGGCAGCGCGTGGACGACGCCACCAAAAACGGCTTCACGCCAATGTCGATCAACCGCGTCACCGCTCCCGGGGCGTCGTTGGTGTGCAGCGTCGAAAACACCAGGTGGCCCGTCAGTGACGCGTTGATCGCGATGCTCGCCGTTTCAATGTCGCGGATTTCCCCCAGCATGATGATGTTTGGCGCCTGCCGCAGCATCGCCCGCAGCGCCATCGCAAACGTGAACCCCACGATCTCGTTCACCTGCACCTGGTTGATCCCGGCCAGCACGTATTCCACCGGGTCCTCCACCGTGATGATCTTGCGGTCCGGCCGGTTGATGAAATTCAAACACGAATACAGCGTTGTCGTCTTGCCCGATCCCGTCGGCCCCGTCACCAGCAGAATGCCGTCCGGCAGCGCGATGATCCGCTCGAACAGCGCCTGGTCATCGCTCATGAATCCAAGTTCCGCCAGCCCCAGCTTCAATCCTTCCTTGTCCAAAATACGCATGACGATGCTTTCGCCGTGATTCGTCGGCAGGCAGGACACGCGCAGATCGATCATCTTGTTGCCCACCTTGGTCTGAATGCGCCCGTCCTGCGGAATCCGGTGTTCCGAGATCACCATCCCCGCCTGGATCTTCAGCCGCGCAATCACCGGTGCCTGCAGTCGCTTCGGCGGTGACTTCACCTCCGTCATCATGCCGTCAATCCGGTACCGGAGGCGAAATTTCTTTTCCATCGGCTCCAGGTGGATGTCCGACGCGCGCAATTTAAACGCATCCACAATGATCTGGTTCACCAACCGGATGAGCGGGGCGTCGGCCTCGACTTCGGCGCCGCCGTCGTCCGCGTTGATCTCCACGTTGTCCCGGGTCAGCTCCTCGATGACCCCCTTGAACTCCGCGTTCTCCGACATCGCCTTGCGCCGTTCGCCGCCGTAGTACTTGCTCAGGGCGGCTTCGATGTCCTGTTCCGACGCCACCCGCGGCTCGATTTCCGCGTTGAGCAGGTGCGTCAGGGAATCCAGCGTGTTGAGGTCGGAAGGATCCGCGATGGCCAGCCCGATCTTGCCTTCACCGCGAAACACCGGGATCACGCGGTACTTCCGGGCCACGTCGCGCGAAACCAGGGAAATGACATCATCCTCAATCTTGAGGTTGGCCAGGTGCACCACCTCGGCGCCGAAGTGCGCCGCTTTGGCCTGGGTCACATCGCCGGGCCGCACGGCCTTGTTCGCCACCAGTAGGTCCACCACTCCCACGCCGGCTGCATGGGCCTCCTCGCGCGCCTTGGCCACCACCTCGGGATTGGTGAAGCCGAGGTCAACCAGGAGGTCTAATAAATAATCGTCTTTTTCTGCCACGGGATATTCAAGCGGATCCGACTACTATTGAATTCGGGGAACACGCACGTCGAAAGGTTTCACGTCTCCGGCAAAAAGTCAACGCCAATGCGCTCAAATTTGGGACGCCGGCATCCGCTTCAGCAGCACCCGGAGCATCCCGATCATGTTGTCCTTGTACTGCGGGTCGTCCTGCAACTGCTTCCAGACCGGCGCGGACGAAAACCCCTGCCAATGTTTCTTGTGCTCGTCCAGGTTTTCACCGCAGGTCATGTACATCAGGCAGGGCATGTGCGCCCCGGCCACCATTCGGCCGTAAAACACGGGCGCCAGACCCACCTCCTTCATGACCGTGATTTCGCCGCTCTCGAACATCTTGATCTTGTTCAGCCCCTTGTCTTCGCCGGGACTCAGGTACGTGCGCAACTCGAAAACCTCATGGTCCCGCGGCGGCGGCGCCAGGTGCTTCATGCCCGCAAAAGCCACCAGCAGGGAACTCTCATAGCGTTCATACGCCGCGTTCGTCTTCGTCGCGCCCAGAAAATCCGCCGCCGCCTTCTGGTATTCCCCGTCGGCGGCCAGCCGGGCTGGTATTTTCCCGAAAGCCGCCAGAGAATCGCACGGCACCAGCACGTAAATCTTGTTGGTCGGCGACGCCTCCTGTTCGGTAAAGACGCCCACCGGCCGGAGGCCCATCCGGTTGTACGCCGGTACCGCGGCCTGCTGCCAGTAATCGTTCACCCGCTGCTGTTGGGCCTCCGATTGCGTCGAATAAACGCGCAGTTCATAATATTGCGGCCCGGCGGCCAGAGTCCGGCTGGCGCCGGCAAACACCGCGGTGGCCATGATGGTGACAATTGCTTGGGTCAGTATTTTTGGAATCATAGGGCGTTGGTAAATGCAGACAGAGTGTACCAGACTGACCGCCGCCCCCCAAGGTTACAGTGCGGCGCCGATTCGCCAGCTCAAAATTTAGCAGGCGGCCAGCGTGAAGCACCAAAAATAATCGTACAAAATCCTCCGCTTAACCCCCGCTTAAGGTTCCCTCCGCTAAATTGGCCACGTGAAATATAAAAAGACCTGCCTGCCACAACGGAGCAACCCGAATCACGGGGCCGGTCTCGACCATCCCGATGAGGTCGCCAAGACGAATAAACCGGACCATTTTACACCCGCAACACAACCAAAAGGAATGATATGAAAATGATGAAACCTGCTCTCGCCCTCGCGCTGACCGCGCTGGGCGCCGCCGCAATGATCGCCAGCGCGCAAGACAACGGCAACGATGGCCCGCCCGGCGGCGGCCCGGGTCCCGGCCCGGGCGGCCCGCCCCCGCATCGGCACCCGCCGCTCCCCATTGTCCTGGCCCTCGACACCAATCATGATGGCATCATCGATGCCGCGGAGATCGCCAACGCCAGCGCCGCCCTGCTGACCCTCGATACCAACGGCGACGGCGTGCTCACCACCAACGAGTACCTGCCGCCGCTGCCCAAAAATGCCCCGGCCAATGCGCCCCGCCCGCCCCTCCCGCTCATTATCAAGGCGCTGGACGCCAACGGCGACGGCATCATCGACGCTGCGGAAATCGCCAACGCGCCCGCGGCTTTGAAATCCCTGGACAAAAATGGCGATGGCGTGCTGACCCGCGACGAATACCTCGGGAGGCGGCCCGGCCCGCCGCCCGATTTCGGTGGTGGCGGCGGCGGCGGCGGCCGTGGTGAAAATGGCAACGAAGCCGGTGGACCGCCCCCGGACGATGACGCCCCCGACGGCCCTCCCCCAGCCGATAATTGATTAAACCAGGCTTCCGTTCGGATGAACGGCAAGGCGGCGAACTGAGAGAAACGTACCGGGTGTAAAATCAGTTCGCCGCTCTCTTCTTTTCAATGAAGTTGGCGAAGGTAGGGCGCGTCGCTCCGCGCGCGCCGCGCTTGCCAACCAACGCAACCTTCCCCCAATCGTTATCGCCTGCCAAGAGCGCCTTCTCTTCAGACTTAAGCCCTTAGCCGTCAGCCCGCCGTTGGCTCATGCGCCGGCACCGCCGAGCGCGGCGGCAGTTGGCGGATGGCCACCAACCCGGCCAGCAGGCACAAACCGGCGGCCACCACGTAGGGCGATCGCGGATACAGCGCGTAAGCGCTGGTGGCAAACAGCGGACCAAAAATCCGTCCCAGCGTGCCGGCGCTTTGCGTCACGCCGAGGATGGCCCCCTGCTCTTCCGCCGGCGTAAAAATCGAAATCAAGCCCATCGTCGGCGCACGATTCAGGCCCGAGGACATGGCCACCAGCGCCAGTCCGATCAACAGCACGCCCAGTGTGCCGGCATAGGGAATGATCAGCAAACTGCCACCCACCGCGAACAGGCTGCCGTTGATCAGCACCGGCTCGCCAAAGCGCTTCACCAAGCGGCCGATCATCCCGCCCTGCACGAGCGCCGACATGAGGCCGCAAAACGCAAACAAATAGCCGATGTGCCGTTCATCGTAATAAAACCTCTGGGGCTTCAGATCGTCGGGATAGGCGGCCTCCAGCAACAACCGGTTCAACCGGCGATTCCGATCCACGGAGCGGCTCTCCGCCAGCAGACGCAGCGTTTCCGGGCCAGGCTTCAGATTCTGCCAGGCCGTTGCGTCGTACAGGTCCGGCGACTTCAGCAGCTTGTTGATTTCAAAAAACAACCCCCGCCGCAAGGCCAGGGTCTTCGCCGCCGGATCCCCCCATGTCTGCAGTGCCTCCGCCGGCAGCAGTGTCCGGAGCCGCACGGACACGGGATCGTTGGCCGACATGATCTTTTGCGCCAGCGCAGCGGGATTTCTGAAGTCATCGGGATGGAAATCCGGCGAGCCGAGCAGCAGCGGCAGCGTGCTTTCAAAGCAGGCGAAACAAAAGGTCGCCAGGAAATAAAGCACGATCAGAAAACCGACGTGGCGCAATTTGAGGGCGTGCGCCCATTGCGCCAGCTTGGGCCTCGCCGCCGCCGGCGCTGTGCCCGGCCGGCGGCTCTCCGCCAGGATGAAGAACGCCAGGACGAAGTTCGCCGCGCAAATGCCGGCCGCCACCCAGCCCGGCCCCTGCAACCCCAGATAGCTGGCGCTCAGCGCCCCAATGACCGGCCCCACAATAAATCCAATGCCGAACGCCATCCCGATGAATCCCATTCCCCGCGAGCGCTTGTCCGGCGGTGTCACGTCGGCAATGTAAGCGGAGGCCACCGAAATATTCGCCCCGCAAATGCCGGCGAATATTCGCGAGGCCAGCAGGGTCGTCAGCGCCGCGGCCGGCGATAGCCCCGGCCAGGCCGCCGCCGCGAACAGCACGTACGAGAGCGCCGCCCCCGCCGTGCTCACCAGCAGCACCGGCCGCCGCCCGATCCGGTCCGACAATCGTCCCCACCAGGGCGCGAAGAAAAACTGCATCACCGAAAACGACGCAATGATGAGCCCGATCATGAAGCCGCTCGCGCCAAACTTGTCCGCATACCGGGGCAGCAGCGGCAGCACGATGCCAAAGCCGATCAAGTCGATGAAGACCGTCAGGAAAATGATGAGCAGTGATGGCTTGCGATTCATGTATTCAACGGGCGGCAAGTTTACTGATGAACACTAGAATGAACAGTTATTTTCCAAACCAGCCTCTGATCCGCCGCCTCCGCACCATGCCCTTCGCGTTTTTAATCGAGCTTCTCCCGCCCCCCGTATCCCGTCTCCAAGTCATGCCAGAATTCGATGTCTTCCTCGTCCGATTCCCAGCACAGAAAAACTTCCTTGCCGCCGATGATCGCCGGGAAATCCACCAGTCCGCGCGACACATCCTTGACGAAGATTTGCCGCTGCTGAAATTCGGCCAGGATTCCCTGCATGCCGGCCAGCGCGCGGATCCAATTGTTGACCGTCTCGCCGCCCGTGTCCTGCCCCTCGGCATTCATCCCGCCCAGGCGTTTGTCGTAACGCTCCACCTCGGCGCGCAGGCGGTTCAAATCGCCCAGCCACCGCCGCAGCTGCGGCAGCAGCGCCCGCGCTTCGTCGCGCGTATAGTGTTTGCTGAAACGGAGCGGCATAAAAAAGACCGTTCGCGGCGGCTGAACAGAGACAACCACCGCGAACGGCTGAAATCACATGGCGACGGCAGTTTGTTTTATTTCTGCCAGGTGCGCTTCTTGTGACGGTTCAAGCGCAGCTTCTTGCGCCGCTTGTGTTTGTTAATCTTTGCCTTTCGGCGTTTTTTGAGTGATCCCATATTTGGATGTCAGGATTTATTAACAAAAATCCTGCCGCTTGCCAAATACATTTTAATTAATGTCCGCGCTGCCGGGGGCCGCGCCCGCGGAAGGCCGGATCCGTGAGGCATTTTTCGCCCGCCTTTCTCCGCCGCCAAGTTGCCCAAAGTGTAACCTTTTCACCCCGCCCGGCGTCCAAAACTTGGTTTGCCTTATGCGTTCTTGGAACGCCTGATGTAATACTCACGCAACAACCGAAAACAAACAACATGAAAACACGCACACTCACCAAATTCATTCTCGGCGCGGCGCTGTTTGCTTGCGCCCTCTCCCAGGTCCAGGCGGACGACAAAAAGACCGATCCGAGCGGCACTTATATTTGGACCATGCCCGCCCGCAACGGCGGCGCCACCCGCACCAACACCCTGGTGCTTAAGCTCGACGGCGACAAGCTCACCGGCAAGCTCTCCGCCCCCGGCCGCGGTGGCCAGGTCAATGAAATTGAAATCACGGACGGCAAAGTCACCGGCGCCGACGTGTCCTTCGCCGTCGTTCGTTCCTTCAATGGCAACTCCATGACGAACAAATATTCCGGAACACTCGCGGACGGCAACATCAAGGGCAAAATCGATTCCGTCAATCGCAACGGTGATCCTCAATCCCGCGATTGGCAGGCCACGCTCCAAAAATAATCAGGCCGGCCGGCCGCCGGCACTGACGCCCTCTTCCTCTCGCGCGCCACCGTTCCGGTTGCGCGTTTTCATTTCCGCCACCATCCCGGCGGGAGCGTGGCGCCAGCGCCGCGCTCTCCGGTTCAGGGGCTCAATGCGCGGGCTCCTTGGGGATTCTCCCGCCGGCGCCTAACCCAGGTGATGCGCGGCGCCGGCGATGCCGGTGACGATTTCCTGCCGCGTCTTGAGGTCGCGGATGCGCACGTAGGAGTCATTATCCAACCGGGCCGTCCGCCCCACCTTCAATTCCTGCGCGCGCTTGAATTGCTTGTCCGGCTTGGTGGGCGTGAGCGGATATTCCACCGCGAAGCCGGCCTGGCGCAAGTCGTGCACCAGCTTCAGCGATTCGCCGCGCAGGGCCTCGTCCTCGATGATCACGAAAACGTCCATGGGCGAATCGAAGCTGGGCAGCCGGCCGCGCTCCTTCAGCAATTCCAGCAGCACGACGTCGCCCATGCCGAAGCCGAGCGCCGGAAGGTCCACCTTGCCGCCGCTGATGAGTTTGACGAGATTGTTGTACCGGCCGCCGCCGGCAATGGCGCGAAATTCGCCCTTGCGGTCGAAGGCCTCGAACACCACGCCGGTATAATAGGCAAGCCCGCGGATGACCTGGTAATCGATGTTGACGAAATCACGCAGGCCGCGCGCGGCGAGATTGTCGAGAATCGTCTGCAATTCGCCCGTGGGTTTGCGGGCCTTGATGAAGTCGTTGACTTGTGCGATCGAAAATCCCAGGGAGACGAGTTTCTTTTCGGATTCCTCGGGCGAACTGCGCTCAAGCTTGTCGATGGCCTGGAAAAAATCGTATTCGTGGGCGCTGTCGCCCCCGCCGTGCTTGAAGAAATCGTGCCAGGCGTTGCGGCTGCTCAGGCGGATGATGAAATCCTCGGCGGTGAGTCCGAACGAGCGCAAGGTGTCGATCAGCAGGGCAATCAGTTCGGCGTCGGCGGCGGGGTCGGTCTCGCCGATGAGGTCGGCATTGAACTGGAAGTGTTCGCGGAGGCGGCCTTTTTGCTGGCGCTCGTAGCGGAATAATTGCGGAATGGCGAACCACTTGATGGGCTTCTTGTAGTTCCGTTCGTGGGCGGCGACCATGCGGGCGAGCGTGGGTGTCATTTCCGGGCGCAGCGAGATGGCGCGATCGCCCTTGTCCACGAAGTTGTAGAGCTGGCCGACAATTTCAGCGCCGCTTTTGGTGGTGAAGAGTTCGAGCGGTTCGAGCGGGGGGCCATCGTATTCGCGAAAGCCATAGCGTTTGGCGACCGCCCGCCACTGTTCAAAAATATACTGGCGAGCGTCGGCGCTCCAGACATCGGTGTGTGGGAGCGGTTCAGGATAAAAATCACGGAATCCGGGGAGTCTTTCCATGCGCGGAGAATACAGGAAGCGAAGGCGTTAGGAAAGAAAAGACGAGCGGCTTCGGAGCCGCTTCGACCTCGCAGAACGGATGAAATTGGACATCTGAACCGGAGCGCGGCCTTTAGTTGGAGTCTGGGTGAAAAATAGCTCAGACCAAAAGCGTGATCACCGCGAAACGCCGCGGGCGTGTCGCCCTCTCCGTGGCCAAAAGCATCGCCCGCACCGTGGAACAGTGCCCAAGGGCCAATACCGCCGCGCGGCAACGCGCGCAGGCTTATTCTTCGTCGGCGTCGTCGCTACCGTTGCGGCCATCGGGGGTGAGCTTGAGGACTTCGGCGCGCATCTCCTTGCCGGCCTTGAATTTGACCATGGCGCGGGAGGGAATCGGCACATCCATTTCCGGGCGGTTGGGATTGCGTCCAACGCGGGCCTTGCGGATTTTGACGTCAAAAACTCCGAAATTGCGGAGCTCCACCTTGTCGCCCTTGGCCAGCGCTTCGGCAATATAGTCCAATGTCTTCTGCACGACGTCGAAAACCTGGGTTTGAATCAGCCCGGTTTCTTCGCTGATGCGGACGACCAGATCGCGTTTTGTGAGGGTCATAACTTTTTTGGTCCTGATGGTTTCTGATCTTTAGTTTCACCGAGGAACGAGTCTTTCGTCCCCATTAATGTTATCACTAATGACTAAACTCTAACATATCACGCGACCGACTCGCGGCGGGCAAGGGAAAAACCCGCTCCAAATCAGGTCGCCTCTCCAAGCCTCGGCAGCAGGAATGGTGCCCGAAAGGTGCTAAATGCCGCCCGCCACAAGTTAAGCGGCACCCTACGCCTCCAGCCAACGAACGATTCGGACTCATTGCTCTCGCCTCACACTTTAGATGACATTTGTGTCCAAAGTCGAGAAAAAAATGCGGGGATTGCCGGAGTAAAGCTTTGGGGTTAGGTTGGGTTACAATGATTATTTCTGTGCGCTGATAAATTTTGTCGTTTCCCAACCGCATTGATAATCTTGCCGCGTGAACGAGCTTACCGTCAGTCTATTGGCTGCCCTGCTGGCCACGAACCAGCCGCAGGCGGTCAGCAATCTGGTGCAGGAGCGCACCGGGATTTCCGTGCCGTTGCCGGATGCGAATGATCCCGTGGAGCAGGACCTGCGGACGGTGATGATCGACGACGACAATGCGCTGGACGAAGTGCAGGCGTGGATGAGCACCAACGGGATACCGCGGAGTGACACCAACCGGATCGCGCTGCTCAACGCCAAAGTCCGCGACCGGCTGGATGCGGTGAAACACAACTACCAGAATTTCCTCCACGTGCATCCGGACAGTGCGCGGGGATTTCTGGCCTATGGCAGTTTCTTGAATGACATTGGCGAAGAGGACTCCGCGAAAGCGCAGTATGAAAACTCCCGGCTGCTCGATCCGAAGAATCCGGCAGTGTGGAACCAACTGGCCAACTATTACGGCGAATATGGCGAATTGACCAACGCGTTCGCCGATTATACCGAAGCAATCCGGCTGGACCCGACCGAGCCGGTTTACTACCAGAATTTTGCCACCACGGTTTATCTGTACCGGAAGGACGCGCGCGAGTTTTATCGTCTGACCGAACAACAGGTGTTTGACAAGGCGCTGGGACTCTACCGGCAGGCCATGAAGCTGGCGCCGGAAAATCTGGTCCTGGCCACGGATTACGCGGAGAGCTACTACGGCATCAAACCGCTGCGGACGAACGATGCGGTGACGGCGTGGTCGGATTGCCTGAAGCTCTGCAAGGACGAGAACGAACGGCAGGGAGTGACGATACATCTGGCGCGCATCGAGATTGCGGCCGGCCTCTTCGGCGAAGCGCAGGCGAATCTGGACACGGTAACCAACACCGCCTTTGCCGACTTGAGAAACCGGCTGGAGCGCAGTTTGGCGGATCATAAGGCGCGGAAGCCGGAGGCCGCCCCGGAACCGGCGACCAACGCGCCGGTGGCGCCGCCGAGGTTGCCGGCCATGGCGCCGCCGGCTGGCTCTGTGCCGGGCAACGCAACGAATTTGGAAGCGACACCGCCCCCGTTGCGGCCGGCGACACCGTGAGGCCAGCCGATTTAAGGCTCGTAAATCACCCTTCGATTATCATAAATTTCCCGGCATGAGCTTTTACGACAAACTGAAATTTGATGCACAGGGCTTGATTCCGGCGATTGTTCAAGAGCAGAAAACCGGCCGGGTGGTGATGATGGCGTGGATGAACCGCGCCTCCCTCGAAAGCACCATCGCCACGGGAAAAACCCACTTTTGGAGCCGGTCGCGCCAGAAATTCTGGATGAAGGGCGAGGAAAGCGGAAATACGCAAACCGTGAAGGACGTGGCGTTTGATTGTGACGGCGACTGCCTGCTGATCCAAGTGGAACAAAACGGGCCTGCCTGCCACGAAGGCTACAAGTCATGCTTTTTCCGGTCAATCGAAGACCAGGGCGAGACGTTCAAGTCCACCGAACCGCAGATGCTCACGCCGGAGCAGATGTACGGCAAAAAGAAGCTATGATACCATCCAAATTCATTGGCGCATCCCTCCTTGGCCTTTTATTCGCCGTGTCCGTTGGCGCGGCAACCCTGTTCCCGGTGGCGATGGGCGGACGGTGGGGCTATGCCGACCAGTCGGGCAAGCTGGTGGTGAATCCGCAGTTCGACCACGCGGACGATTTTTCGGGAACCCTGGCGGCGGTGCGCTTGGGCAAGTGGGGCTATGCAAACAGCAGCGGCAATCTGGTGATCAACCCGCAGTTTGACCGGGCGGACGCTTTCAGCGAAGGCCTGGCAGCCGTGGACGTGGGCGGCCGGTGCGGCTATGTGGGAATGGATGGCAAATATGTGGTCAATCCGCAGTTTGACGACGCCAAGGCGTTTATCGAGGGCCTGGCGGCCGTGAAGCTCGACCAACACTGGGGCTACATCGACAAGACCGGCAAGATCGTGATCAACCCACAATTTGATGAGGCGGGCGATTTTAAAGGCGGTTTGGCGGCGATCAAAATGGGCAAGCTCTTTGGCTATGCGGACGTGAGCGGGAAGATCGTCATAAATCCGCAGTTTGAGCGGGCCGAGGCTTTTTCCGAGGGCCTGGCTCCAGTACGCCTGGCCGGTCGTTGGGGGTATGTTGACAAGACCGGCAAAGTGACCATTAATCCGCAATTCGACGCTGCCGGAGCTTTCGTGAAAGGGCTTGCGCCCATAAAGCTGGGCAAATCATGGGGATTTGTCGACACGCAGGGCAAATTCGCCATCAACCCGCAATTTGATGAAGCGGGACCGTTTGCCGAGGGCCTGGCGCGCGTGAAGTCAGGCGGCCATTGGGGTTTCGTGGACGCGCAGGGCAAGTATGTGATCAATCCGCAGTTCGACACGGCGATGGATTTCAACAACGGGATGGCGCGCGTCGGCTTGGGCAGCAGTTTCACTGGTGCCTTCACGGGCGGAATAAAATTCGGTTACGTGAACACCGACGGGAAGTATGTGTGGAACCCGAACAAATGACCGACCGGTGAATCATTTTTTCTCCCGGGCGCCTATTTCAGCGGCTGCATTATCGTAGTCGGATAGGCCCGCTTCAAATTGTTTGTTTCTTGCGGCAGAATTCTTCATGCTTGCCGCCATGTATTCGCCAACGCTCGAAGAATTTCAGAAACTCGCGGCGCAGGGAAACTTGATTCCCGTGGCGCGCCGAATTTTGGCCGACCTCGAAACACCGCTGTCCGCCTACCGCAAAATCCGCGGCGCGGGTGAATCGTTCCTCTTTGAATCCGTCGAAGGCGGCGAACACGTCGGGCGCTATTCTTTTGTGGGCTGCAATCCCCGTGCGGTGATCCGGCAGGACGGCGGCCATGTCCAGATGTTTGAGAACGGCCGCGTCACGGAGAGTTTCGTGGTGGGGCGCGACGTGAAAGACGGGTTGGAAGTGGTCGGGCGGGTCATGAAGAAATATCGCGCGGTGGCCGTGCCGGGCCTGCCGCGGTTTACCGGCGGCGCCCTGGGATTCATCGGCTACGAATTCATCCATGACATCGAGCCCGTGGTGCCGCGGCCCCCCAGCGACGAGCTGAAAACGCCGGTCATGTATTTCCTGATTGCGGACCAGTTGCTGACGTTTGACCGGGCGCAGCAAACCATCACGATCCTCGTCAACGCGATACTGGATGACGCGGAGAATCCCGCCGAGGCGTATGAAAATGCCACCAGCGAAATCGACCGCATCCTGTCGCTCCTGGAGCAGCCCAGCGAACATCAGCCGGTGACGCTGCCAGACGAGGTGCCGGCCGTGGCATTTGAGTCCAACCAGACGCCGGAGAAGTTTTTCAAGAACGTTGAGGCGTCCAAGAAATACATCACCGGCGGTGACATCATTCAAGTGGTCGGCTCACAGCGTTTTTCGGCGCCCACAGCGGCATCGCCGGTGGATATTTACCGGGCCGCCCGAAGCATCAATCCCTCACCGTACATGTTTTTGCTGGAGTTGGACGGATTTGCGCTGGTGGGCGCTTCGCCGGAATTACACGTGCGCTGCGAGGACGGCCGCGTGGAAATCCGGCCCATCGCCGGGACGCGGCGACGAGGCAAGACCGAGGCGGAAGACGCCGCGCTGGAAAAAGAACTGCTGGCCGACCCGAAGGAGCGCGCAGAACACGTCATGCTGGTGGACCTGGCGCGCAATGACATCGGCCGGGTCTGTGATTTTGGCAGCGTGCAGGTGAAGGATTTGATGATCGTGGAGCGTTACAGCCACGTCATGCACATTGTCTCGCAGGTGGAGGGGAAATTGTCGGCCGCGAAAACGCCTTACGATTTGATGCGGGCGACGTTTCCGGCGGGCACGTTGAGCGGCGCGCCTAAAATCAGGGCGATGCAGATCATCTCGGAACTGGAGCAGACGTCGCGCGGGCCCTACGGCGGGTGCGTGGGCTACTTTTCCTTCAACGGCAATCTGGACTGCTGCATCACCATCCGGACCGCGTTGGTGAAGGACGGCAAAGTCTATGTGCAGGCGGGCGGCGGCTGGGTCAACGACTCGACACCCGAATCGGAATTCCAGGAGACCGTGAATAAATCCATGGCCATGCGGAAGGCCGTGGCGCTGGCGGAAAGCTTTGGCCAGGCATGAGGGTCAAAGCGTGCCGGCGCATCATTTGAAAATTGCCAATTGCGATTTACGCGCCGCCGGCCGGATCGCTCGTAAATCGCACATCGAAAATATTCACGGTTCGCCCTGCCCCAGCTCCCGGCGATGCTTCCAGAGCTCCCGGGGCTTGAAGAGGCCGGCGGGGGTGATGATGCCGGTAATCAGCTCCGCGGGAGTGACGTCAAATCCGGGATTTCGCGCCGGACTGGTCAGATTCGCCACCCGAACATAGACGCGCTCACGGAATTTCGGCCTTCGGCCTTCGGCCTTCGGAGCCGAAACCACGCCCCACGCCCCGAGCACCTCGTCTTCATGCCGCTCCTCAATGGGGATGTCGGAACCACGTCTGAGCTTCCAGTCGATGGTTGAAAGCGGAATGGCGACGTAGAAAGGAATGCCGTGCCGGGCGGCCAGAACGGCTTTGGTGTAGGTGCCAATTTTATTGGCCACCTCGCCGGTGCGGCCCAGCACGCGGTCGCTACCGACGATGACCAGGTCCACTTCCCCGCGCTGCATCAAATGCCCGGCGGCGTTATCGGCGATAATATGATGCGGAATTCCCTGCTCCGCAAGTTCCCAGGCGGTGAGCGTCGCGCCCTGGGAGCGGGGCCGGGTTTCGTCACAGAAGACATGAAAGCGCTTCCCCTCTCCTTGGGCGGCATACAGCGGCGCGGTGGCCGTGCCGATGTCCACAAAAGCCAGCCAACCGGCGTTGCAGTGGGTCAGGATGTTCATGCCGTTGCGGATCAGACTGGCTCCGTGGCGGCCGATCTCCGCGCAATGGCGCACGTCTTCGTTGGCGAACTCCTCGGCGGCAGCCAGCGCGAGCGCCTGTTTTTCCACCACGCTTTCGCCCCGGGCCATGGCCGAGAGCACCTGCCGCATGGCGTTGACCGGATCGATGGCCGTGGGCCGGGCTTCGGCGAGCGTTTGGAACACCGTTTGGACGTGAGCGGCGAATTTCTTCAGGTCGCTCCCGTGGAAAGCCGCCGCACCCTGCCCCAGCCCGTAGGCTGCCGTGGCGCCAATCGCGCCGGCGCCCCGCACCACCATGTCTTGGATGGCTTGGGCGGTCTCGCGAAAGTCGCGCGCCTCCACGATTTTGAACTCGTGCGGCAACAGACGCTGCTCGATGAGCTGCACGGAGTTTTTGGCGACGTCAAAAGTCACCGTGCGGCAGGAGACGGGACGGCCCTGAATGGCGACCTTCATCGGCGGGTCAGCGGACCTTGGCCTTTAATTGCTTGATTTTGGCCTTCACGTCATCGAAAGCCGCATTGGCCCGAAGCTTTCTAAGGTCAGGATCTTTGGCGAGCCAGTCGAAATCGCGATAGCCGAGCTGCAGCGCCTTTTCGAGCGACGCGGCAGCTTGGTCCAACTCGCCGGAAAGCGAATAGCTGCAGGCCAGATTGTAAAACACGAGCGGATTGCCCGGTTCCAGTCGCGCGAGACGTTCATCGACCTTCAGCCCCTCGGTGATCCGGCCGCGCTGCGTGTAATGATCGCCAAGGATCTGCAACGCATCCACATAGTTGGGATCGCGGCGGACCAGACCCTCGATAAATTCAATCTTGGTATCCAGATCGCGCTGCTCACCACGACTCAGCTTATTTGAGGCGGAATTCTTTGCCGGCATACAACACCGGAAGTTTTTCCGACTTGAATCCTCAAGTCAAGTAGGCGCGAGCAAAATAATTGAGTGGTATTTCGCGGACTCATCCCCTATCAGTATGCGGGTCAGTCGAGGCACCATGAAATGTTTTGTCACCGGCGCATCCGGGTTTATAGGGTCCAATCTCGTCCATGAACTGCTGGCGCGCGGCCACCGCGTCAAGGCCCTCTTGCGCCCGGGCGCCGACGAACGCGGACTGCCGGGCGAAAAATTTGAGCGGGTCACGGGCGATCTCCTGGACCGCGCGCTCTTGCAACGCGAGCTGCCGGGCTGCGACTGGTGTTTTCACGTGGCGGCCAGCTACCATCTCTGGATGCGCAACTACGCGCCCATGTATGCGGTCAATGTGGAAGGCACGCGCAACGTGCTCGAAGCGGCCGGCCAGGCCGGCTGCCAAAGAATCATCCATACCAGTACCGTGGGCTGCATTGGTCTGCCGCCGCCACGCCATGGATCGGCTGTCCCAGGCACCGAATCGGACGCCGTATCGCCCGGGGACTTGAGCGGCGATTATAAAAAATCGAAATTCCAGGCCGAAGCCCTCGCGAGGGAACTGTTTCGAAACCAGGCGCTCCCGATCATCATCGTCAATCCCTCGGCCCCCGTCGGGCCTGGGGACGTCAAGCCCACACCGACCGGGCAGATCGTGGTGGATTTCCTGAATCGCCGGTTGCCGGCGTATCTGGATACCGGTTTGAATTGGGTGCATGTTCGCGACGTGGCGCTGGGACACATTTTGGCGGCGGAAAGAGGGCGGCTGGGGGAGCGCTACATTTTAGGGCACGCGCAGGGAAACTGGACGATGCGGGAGACGCTGGCGGCCCTGGCGAAGATCACGGGCCTGCCCGCCCCGACCTGGAAGCTGCCTTACTGGCTGGCCTTGCGCGTGGCGGAAGTCAGTGAAGGGCTGGCCTTTTTTACCGGCAAAGCGCCGCGAGCCACGCTGGCCGGCGTGCGGATGGCCAGGCATAAAATGTGGTTCACTCCGGCCAAGGCCATCCAGGAACTCGGCCTGCCGCAAACGCCGCCCGAGCAGGCGTTCGCCGACGCCGTCCTCTGGTTCCGCGCAAATGGATACGTGAAACGGTAGTTCACTTTAGCGTATAGTCCGCGTATTCCGGCCTGAACATTTGCGATTCGATAAAATTGGGAAGGTCTTCGGGACGCGAATGGGTGTTCAGATTCTTTGCGAATGCTTCCTCCGCCACGGCCAGCGCGATGGCTTGGGAAACTTCGTGGATGCGGCTGAGCGATGGATAGATGCGGCCCTCGGCGAGTTCGCTTTCATGAACGAGCCCGGCCAGCGTGCGCGCCGCCGCAATGAACATGCTTTCGGTCACCCGCCGCGCGCCCGAACAGATGATGCCCAGCCCGACGCCGGGGAATATGTAAGCATTGTTGCCCTGCCCCGGCACCAGGGTCGTGCCGTTGATCGCCACGGGCGCGAAGGGACTGCCGCTGGCAAAAACAGCCCGGCCGCTGGTCCATTGGTAAGCTTCCTCGGCCGTACATTCGGCCTTGGAGGTGGGATTGGACAACGCGAAGATGACCGGGCGCTGGTTCAATTCCGCCATGAGCGCAACGATCTCACGCGTAAAGGTTTTCGGCTGGCCGGAAGCGCCAATGAGCATGGTGGGCTTGATCGCCCGGACGGCGGAAAACAAGGCGCCACAAGGCGCGTGATCGTGGGCGTAATGGAGCTTGTGTTCGCTCAACGGCTCGCGGCCTCTGACAATGAGACCTTTCGAATCAACGAACCAGCATCGCTGGCGCGCCTCGGCCAGGGTGAGGCCCTCGCCGACGAGCACGTTGACGATGTTCTCCGCAATGCCCAAACCCGCTTCGCCGGCGCCCTGGAACAACACCCGGTGATCCGCCAATTTGCCGCCCGTGAGGCGCAGCGCAGACAGCACACCCGCGAGGGCCACCGAACCGGTACCCTGAATATCATCGTTGAAGGTACAGGCGCGGTCACGATAACGGTCCAGCAGGCGAAATGCGTTTTGATTCCCAAAGTCTTCAAATTGCACCAGCACGCCGGGGAAGAGTCTGTCCACCGCCAGCATGAATTCCTCGATGAACGCGTCATACTCCCCGCCGCGAACCCGTTTCTGGCGCAGGCCGATGTAAAGCGGGTCGGTAAGCAACGTGGCGTTGTCGGTGCCCACGTCAATCGTGACGGGCATGCATTGGGTGGGATGAATTCCCGCGCAGGCGGTGTAAAGCGAGAGTTTGCCTACCGGTATCCCCATGCCGTAGGCGCCCAAATCGCCCAGGCCAAGTATCCGTTCGCCGTCGGTGACGACGATTACCTTGACGTCGCGCGTGGGCCAGTTGCGCAACATCTCCTCGACCTGGCCGCGATCGTTCATGGACACGTAGAAGCCGCGTGAACGGCGGAAAATGTGGCCGTATTCCTGGCACGCCTTGCCCACCGTGGGCGTATAGATGATGGGCATCAACTCCTCCAGATTGTCCATGACCACCCGGTAAAACAGCGTTTCGTTGCGGTCCTGGAGGCCAGCGATCTGTATATAGCGTTCGAGGTCGCTGGACTTGCTGCGAAAATTGGCCATGACGCGGCGGACCTGTTCGTCCATCGTCTGGACGTGCGGCGGCAACAGGCCGCGCAATCCCAGCAGGTCGCGCTCGGCCTCGGTGAAGGCCGTGCCTTTATTGAACACGGGATTGTGCAGCCAGTCCACGCCTTTGGAGGGCCGGGCGCGATTGGCGCGGGCCGTCTTCGGTTTCTTGGAAGTGATCATTTTAAAAACAGATGCAACTGGATAATGAATTAGCAAAGCGGCTGCCAGCGCGCTGCCCGTTAATTGCCAAACCCTGTGTGTTTATTGCGTTGCCAGGGAGGGAACACGGGGCATTTGGAATCAAGTTCAATGTCTCCAAGCCACGTCATTGACGGAGTTGCTCCCCGTAAAACAAGGCCGGAACGATTCCTCGTTCCGGCCTTTTCATTCTTGCCCGCAGCGTCAGGTTATTGCTTCAAGCGGAAGAACAAATTGCCTGCGGGTGGGGCATTGGTCACGCTGTTGTTGACGACGGGGCCGAGATAATCGCCCCAAGCCTCCGTGGCAAGGTTGGCGTTGGTTTGCAACGTCCAGCCCGTCGCGGACGATGGCCAGGACACTACGGCCTGGTTTCCGGCATGGGTGATCGTCAGCCAGGGTGCTCCCGCCGTTTGCACGGCATAGAGCGACCAGAAGCCGCCGGTGACCGAGTACCCGCCACCGGTCATCGTGGCGCCGGCATCCGGCTGGCCGATGGTGCCGCTGACCTGATAAACGTCGCCGGTGCTCGTGCCGCCGCCACTGGCGATTTTGGACCAATTGATCGAGTAACTCTGAGCCTGGCTGGACGTCGCCAGAAACAACCCAAAGAGGAGGATGACTTTTTTCATAATGGCCTCACTTTTTCCCGGCGAGTTGTTTTAACTGCGCCTGTAATTCATCCAGCCGGCCGGCCAGCGAGTCAACCTGCGCGGCTTTTTCCTTCAAGGACTCAATCTCCGTGTTTTGCGCCTCGACTTTTTCGTGCTGCTTGAGGAATTCATTCAACAGCATCGCATTCACGGCTTCATAGCGGACGGTGTAAATTCCGTGCGCTTCGTCATGCACCACCAGGTCGGGATCAACCTTGTCCACTTCTTCGGCCACCAGACCGAACTGTGGTCTGCCCTTCGGATCAATTCCCGGCTTGTATTGATATTTGACCGGTCGCAGCGACAACAACACCTCGCTGGCATCCGCCATGGTTTGTATGTTCTGCTTGTAACGGGCCGAAGAGGTGAGCGTTCCGAGTTTGCCGTCCGCTTGCGCATAAACTGGAACTCCAATCGCTGTGCTATCATAGATTCCCGCAATGTAAGTGCTGACCACACTGTTGGAATTCACAATGTCGTCGGTGCCGATGCGGATGGTGTTGTTGTCCCCGCCTACGCCGGCGTTGCCGATGTCAATGTTGCCGCTCTCCGCGCCGGAGAAATTGATGCCGGCTTGGTAACCAACCGCGATGTCGTTGGTGCCGTTTTGAAGATAATTCATGGACCACCAGCCCACGGCAACATTT
>JBEKZM010000075.1:0-31692 GCA_049509875.1 Verrucomicrobiota bacterium
CCAGCGACAACATGGTGATGATGGCCAGCAAGGCCAGCACCAGGCCGGGCAGCGGTTCGGGCGCGCTGGTGGTCGGATCCATGATGCTGCCCATGCTCAAGCCCAGCTCGTTGGTGATGATCACGCCCGCGAGATCGGCTGCGTAGAAAACCATCCGGGCGAAAAAGCCCATGGCCAGGCCGATGGCAACTTCCCGCGCCAGCAAACCGAACAGGTCCAGCAAATCTACATGGCCGAGCGAAAGGGCGGGCAGTTGCGGCGCGAGCAGGAGGGCCGCCAGCGCCGCCAGCGCCACGCGCATCGTGACGGGGAAATTCACCGCCGAGAAAAACGGCAAAGCCAGCAGAAACGCCCCAATGCGCACAAAGGCCAGAAACCAATTATAAAAGTCCAGGCTCATCGGAAATATACAGTGGGATTAAAGACTCATTGGATTTATGGACTCACCCAGCCGCGTCATTTTCAGCCGACCCTCCATTCATCCATCAATCCGTTAATCAGTGTGCCACCTGCGGCATTTTCATGATTACCGCCGTGGTAAAGTCGATGAGGGAGCGCACGATCCACGGGAGCAGCAGGAGCAGGACGCCAATCACCGCGAGGGCCTTGGGCACAAAGGCGAGGGTCTGTTCGTGAATCGTGGTCACCGCCTGGAACAGGCTGATGGCCAGGCCGACAACCATGGCCGTGAGCAATATCGGCGCAGCAATGGTCAGCGCCTGGAAGATCATGGTTTTCAACAATTCGATGGCGAATTCCGGGGTCATAAAGGTTACATGCCAAAGCTCCGCACGAGCGACTGCACGATGAGCGACCAGCCGTCCACCAGCACGAAGAGCAACAGTTTGAGCGGTAGCGAAATGGTCATCGGCGGCATCATCATCATGCCCATGCTCATGAGCACCGTGGCCACCACGATGTCGATCAGAATAAACGGCACATAGATGAGAAAGCCCATTTGAAAAGCCGTGCGCAGTTCGCTGATGATGAACGCGGGCGTGACCACGCGCAAAGGCAGGTCCTCGACCTTCGTCGGCGGCAATTTGGCCATGGAAACAAACAGTTCCACGTCCTTGGGCCGCGTTTGCTTCAGCATGAAATCGCGCAGATTGCCGCTGGCGGCCTCCAGGGCCTGCTGGCTGGTGATTTTTCCCGCCTGGTAAGGTACTAGCGCGTCGCGGTTGATGTTGTCCCAGACCGGCGCCATCACAAAGAAGGTGATGAACAGGGACAGGCCGATGATGATCTGATTGCCAGGGGAACCCTGCAGTTGCAGCGCCGACCGCACAAATCCCAGCACGATGGCCACGCGGGTGAAGCAGGTCATCAAGAGAAGAATGGAAGGCGCGAGCGACAGCAGGGTGATGAGAAAAAGGACTTGGATGCCGGAATCCACGTCCGGGGCGCCCTTGCTCGCGCCCAGCGAAATGGACAGCGGGCCGAGCGTGGTCGTGAGGGCATTGGTCTGACCATGCGCAGAAAAGGCGCCGGCGAAGGCCAGGAACAGGGCGGCCAGAACAGCCGCCCGGAATCCGGAACGCAATCCGGCGCGGGTCCGGGGCCGCCCGCATCCCCGGTGAGCGTGCGGCTCTGCGTGGACGGTCAACCCCGGAGATTGGTGATGGGCGGTTTCCATCTTATTTCCGCTTGAGCACATGGACCAGCGCCTGTCCAAACGACATGGGTCCGGCCGGTTTATCCGCCGGCTCATTTTCGGCGGCCTCAGTTTCCGGCAGGTGGCTGAGCAAGTT
The DNA here is from genome assembly GCA_049509875.1 of Verrucomicrobiota bacterium. GTDB lineage: Bacteria > Verrucomicrobiota > Verrucomicrobiia > Limisphaerales > UBA11358 > UBA11358. The sequence continues at coordinate 1,752 of JBEKZM010000075.1, forward strand.
AACGCCGGCGGGAGAGGTGGCCACCAGAAATCGCTGCCGTTCATACGCCACGACGAAGACCGCCTGGCGGGCGCCCAGGGAGCGGGTTTCCAAAATGTTCAGCCGGGGTTGCCGGCCGCGCGGGGTGCTAAACCGCTGCCAATTTTTGAAAAGCCACGCGCCGGCCAGGAAAAGTCCCAACACCAGGGCAAGGGCGCCCATGACCCGCAGCAGGTTAACTCCGGCATCCGGAAAGGGCGGAGCGGTTGCGGCCGGACTATTGGTCTCCGCGATTGCGCCTCCGGCGGTGAAGCAGAGGCAGAAAATGCAAAGAACCCTTGCGCCCAGCCGGGACCCTGGGAAAAAAAAGCAGAAAAACTCAGGGGAACGGCTGAACTGCAAGGGCCTAAATGGGGACGGCTGGTTCATGCCGGGACGGGCTGGCCAATCACTTCCGTTATTTTGACGCCGTAGCGATCCTCGATGACCACCACCTCGCCGCGGGCGATAAGCTTACCGTTGACGCTGAGTTCCACCGGGGCATCGGCCTGCTTGTCGAGCTGGATGACCGAGCCGATGTTGAGCTGGAGCACTTCGCGCATCGGCAGTTTGCAGCCGCCCAGTTCGATGGTCAGGCTGACCGGCACGTCGAGGACGAGGTTCAGATTTGGAGGATTTTCAAGGGGGGGGTTCATGGAGCGACAGCGGCGGTAAGTTGGACCGCCCAGCGGGCATCACTGGTGCCGGGGCGTCCGAGAAATTTGGGAATGTTGCCGAAGCGGACCAGCACCTGGGCGGCGCAGGCGGGATCCAGGCCCAGCAGATCACCCGGCTTAAGTTGCGTGATGTCGCCGGCGGACATATTCAGGCCCTGCCATTCGGCGGTGAGGGTCACCTTGACGTCGTCAAACCCCCGATTCCAGCGCGGCGGGCCGGCGCGGGGCGCGGGCGTGGCGGCGCTGCTCATTTCCGGGTTGAGCAGGCGCATGAGCGGTTCGAGGGTGGCGTAGGGGAAAAGGATATGAAAGGTCTCGTTTTGCTCAGAGATGCTGGCCGACACTGTCAAAATGAGCATGGAGGTGTCCGGCGGCGAGGTCTGGAGAAATTTGCTATTGTTCTCGTGGCCGAGAATGGTGGCGTGCAGGTCGCGCATTTCGGGCCAGTGGTTACACCATTCGCCGAGGATGAGCATGGCCGACTGGTCACTCAAGGCCACCTCGATGTCCGTCAGATCCCGGTTGTCGGCCGGCATCTGGCCGGGGCCGCCCAGGAGCCGGTCCACCAGCGTCAGGGCCAGCCGCGGCGGTATCACGAGCAAGCCGGCGCCCTTCAAAGGATCCGTCTTGAAAAGGGTGATGTAAGAGGGATTGGGAAGGGTTTCGACGAATTTCTGGTAGGCCTCGATGTGGACCTTGGCCAGCGTCAGCGAAAATTCCAGCCGCAGGAAAATGGCCAGCCGGGCGGCCAGCGAGCGGACGAACTGTTCGTGCCGTTGCCGGATCCGGCGCAATTCGCTGGCGGCGAGGAATCCGGAATGGCGGAAGTTGTGACTGCGCATGGCCGCGGCGGGCCGTTTTTCCCGCACCCCGCGGGAGGTGAGCACCACGATTTCGCCTTCAGATGGCGCTGGAGAATCCATGGTTTTATTGGATGCCAAACTCCGTGATGTAGATTTCCTGGACGGAATTGTCGCCGAGGACGTTGTTGAACCCATTGATCAATTCGGCGCGAATCAGATTGCGCGCGCCGGGTTTTTCGAGGTCGGCCAAGGTCTTGGTGGAGAGTGCGCCCATGGCCATGTCGCGGAGCTGCGCGTCGTTTTCGGTAACCTTGGTTTTGAACGCCTCGCCGCCGGTGCCCACCACGGTAACGCTCACCAGCAGATAGCGCGCCCCCATGGTGCCGGCGATGTTGACAAGCAGCTTGTTGAATGGGACCGAGATTTTTTTTGCGTCGGCGGCGGATTTTGGCTTGGCGCTCCCGGCGCTTTCGCCGACCGCCTTGAGACCCAGGCTCTTTTGCAATTCCGGGACGATCAGAAACTTGGTCATCCCAAAGGCGAGGACCGGCATCAGCACGACCGCCAGGATGAGCGGCAGCCACGTGGTGACCCCGCCCCCCTTCGCGGCGGGGGCGGCTTCGGGCGTACTTTCAGTCGCGGCAGGTTTGCGGTCGTCAGCCATAAGGTTTCAATGGTTAGACTTGAACCATGTTGACCACCGTCTGCAGAAGGGTGTCACTGGTGGAGATGACCTTGCTGTTGGCCGAGTAGGCGCTCTGCGCGGAAATCAGGTCGGTCAGTTGGCCGGCCAGGTCCACGTTGGACATTTCGACATAGCCGGATTGGATCGAACCCAGGCCGTTGCTCTCCGGTGCGGCGGGGGCGGTCAGTCCGCCGGCGGCGGCCGGCGCGGTGTAGAGATTGTTGCCGACGCTCACCAACTGATCGGGGTCGGAGTAGTTCTGCAGCAGGATCTGCCCGCCCGGGTTGGTCGTGTTGTCCGACAAATCGGCGGTCACGGTTCCGTCGGTGCCGATCGTGTAGCCCGTCACGCTCGCGGTGGTGTCGGTGCCGTTGCTGATCTGCACGTTGCCCGTCGTCCCTTGCAAGATCATGCCGCTGCTGTTCACCAGGTAGCCGCTGGCATTGACGCCGAAGGTGCCGTCCTGGGTGACATAGGTATCATTGGTCGTCGGGTCCTTGACCACGAAAAACCCGTTGCCCTTGATGGCCAGATCGGATTGGATGCCGGTGTTGGTCAACGATCCCGGAGTTGAAAAATCGCGGGTGATGCTGGAGGTCGTCACGCCCGTACCGACCTGCGTTGCCCCGACCGCATTGGAGCCGAGATTTTCGCTCAGCATGTCGGCAAAATTCACGTCGGATTGCTTGAACCCCACAGTGTTCACGTTCGCAATGTTGTTGGCGATGACGTTGATTTGTTCTTGGAACTGTTCCATGCCGCTGAGGCCGGTATCCATGGAGGTGATCATAATTTTCCTGGTGTTAGTTACTGTGTGTTTGAGGTGTTGCTGGAAGATGTGCTGCCGCCGCCGGCGGGGTCAGTAACCGCGTTGCTGCCGGTGGTGCTCGTGGGGGAAACGGCTGTGACCTGGCTCAATTCGTAATTGGTGCCGCCGACCGTTATTTCCGGCGCGCCGTCGTTCATCACCACTCCGGTGACCACGCCGCTGGTGGTGTCCGTCGAATCCACCTGCACGGTGACCGTGCTGCCGACCAGGCTGTTGGCCTGCATCATGGACAGCGACGAGTTGGATTGCGTTGCCTCTTGCAGCGAGCTGAACTGCGCCATTTGCGCCGCCATGTCCGTGTCGGACTGTGGATTCATCGGGTCCTGGTATTGCATTTGGGCCACGAGCAGTTGCAGAAAATCCGTCTGGTTCAACTCGCTGTTGGGATTGGTGACCGTGTCCGTCGTGGCAGCCGTCGCATCGGCGGCGGTCGATCCCGCCGTGCTGGCATTCGCGGTGATGGAGGAAACACTCATAAAAAGATTCGCAGGGCTCTATATTGGGTCAGAGGGTTTTTGGTGATGAAAGGAAATATTTTTGGTCACTTGAAAAGCGGGCTAAGCCCACGATTCCCAGCCGTCGTGCACCGGAGCCAATCTCGCCGTCGCTCCGCCCGCGGCGCTGACGGCGGCAAACTCCGCAAAGGCGGAGGCCTGTTGCGCCGCTTCTTCCCGCGAACTTTGCGGCGGTGGGAACTGGCGGTGGTCGTTGCCCGAAGACTCCATTTCACAGGCCAGCGTGGCCAACTTGATGCCACGCTGTTCGAGACGATGTTGCAGGTCGCCCCAGTGCTCGCTTAAGAATTGACGATCGCCTCTCAACAAAGTTGCTTGTGCCTCCACGCCGCCGGCATGCTGGCGCAGTTCGAGCGACAATTCAGTGCCGACCGACGGCTTGATGACCACCGAAAGGGCGTCCAGTTTGGATTCCACCAACCGCATCGTGTGCAACGCCATCATGTCATGTGCGCGATCTAGCGCACGCATTTGCGCATCCGCCACCGAGGGCATGTTGAACACGCTGAAAACACGCGAGGCGTCGCGGACCACATCCTGGTCGCCGCCGAAGCCGAAGCCGAAGTTCAAATTGGCGCTTCCGCTGTCCGTTTCCCGCGCCGGAGTCACCGGCACTTGGGGCGGCAAATTATTCTCTGCGGCGTCCCCGTTTTCATCAACCGGCAAAACTTTCACGCCCGGCCCGGCAACTTTGTTCTTTTCCAGCGGATTTTTCATCGACAAGTCCGTGATTGCAACTCCTGTGCCATCGTTTCCCACCGCGGTGAGCGCCGTGCCGGATGTTGGCCCCTCGCCCACGGGCGGCACCAACGAATCATCGCCCGGGCTGGTGGTTTCCGACGCGGCGTCGGACTCCGCGTCGCCGGCACCGACGGCATTAGGCCCGGCGTTCGAGGCGGCGCCCGGGTCCGCGGCTGATTGAGCGGACCAGGCACTTCCCGGCGCGTGCGGCGCAGTCGCGGCGGATGATTCGCTGGATTCAAGGGTGCCATTTTTTTCCCGCGCGCCATTTTCTTCCGGTGTCGGCCGGTGCGGTTCAGCGCCAGCCGCTGCCGGTTGCTCCGTGGCGGCAATCTGCGAAGCCTTTAGCACAAGCGAAGTGGAGAGCAAATCACCTGCGTCAGACTGCGGCCCGGTGGAAGTGGGCGGAGTGGCGGGTGGCGGTTCGTTTGGATTCGCCGACGGCTCGGCGCCCGTCCGGGCGTCTAAGACGCGGGTAGGCAAAGTCGAGTCCGTTATGCTTCCAGAGAGCGGGGCGCCGTCGGGAGTGAAGGAAATGACGGGGCCCTCGTTGGCCGCCACCTGCGAGCTTTTCGGCGCAAGGGCGATGGTGGGCGAATCACCTGCGTCAGACTGCGGCCCGACGGAAGTGCGGGGGGTGGAAATCGACTGTTGGTTTGGATTCGCCGGCGACTGGGCGACTATCCGGGCGCTTGAGGCGCAGGCTGGCAAAATCGAGTCCGTGGTGCTTCCAGGAAGCGGGGCGCCGTTGGTCGAGACCAGAGTGATAGAGCCGGCGGCGGGCGGGGTCGCGGATAAAGCCGAGGTGGGTTCCGCGGCGCCGGCATCGTCCGCCGCCGAGGCGCGATCCGCGCTGACGAACAACGGTCCTTTGAGCGACATTGGCAACGGCAACAAAATTGCCAGCGGGGTTGCGGTCTTCGGCAGCATGGAAGAAGTGCCTTGATCCTCTGATCCCTGGCCGTCAACGCCGCCGGCTGTCTGGGTTCCGTATTCGTCGTTGGTGGTTTGGTGGCTCAGTCGCTTTCCACTCGCGGGGGGCGGCGGGGGGGCGGGGCGGGCAGAACCCCTGTGGGGGGTGAAATTTTTTTCGACCCGCGCCACGGTCCCTCCGGGCGTGCCACGGGTGTTTGGACCGAGCGTTGCCTGCATGAGGCTTTCGAAATCCTTGTGTGTCTTTGGCTGGTCGAAACCGCGTTCCCAGGTATGGCCGGGATCCTCCGCCCGGGGCGGGGCCGCCATGCCCGGCAATGTTTCAACGGCTCGCATTGGCGGTCAGATTGTTGGTTGCCGGAGTCGGCAGGACCTCCTTGATTTTCTCGGTGAGCGTCGCGGCGCGCTTGGCCGGGCCGTCGCCGAGCTTGCTCATGGCATCGAGGATCGCCCCGGAGTTGTCCGGCTTGAGGGAATAGAGCAGCCGCACCACTTCATCATCCGGCATTTCATTCATCATGGCCACCGCTCCATCCGGCGTCATGTCGGCAACGACCTTGAGCTGCTTCTTGACGTTGTCCTTTTCGTGATCGGAAAAGAGGACCACGCGCTTATCGAACTCCTGCTGCGTGCGGGAGACGGCCTGAGTGACGGCGGCGATTTCCCGGCTTTCGGCGGCCAGCCGCGCTTCCCAATCCTTGAGCTGCTGCTCGCGCACCGCCAGCGCGTCCCGTTCCGATTTGATTTGGGAGACCCATTGGTCGATGTCCGGATTGTGGAATTTCCACGAAGGGTCGTCTTCGGCCATGACCGGCTCCCGGGTGGCGGGTGCCATCGAGCCGAGCGGCAGCAGCCGAAGCAGCAGAAACAGGGTGAGAAAGAACGACAGGGCGGCGGCGGCCAAGACGGCGATGGGCGACTGGAGAATGCGGGGCATATCAATTCAGGAGGGGTTGTTCAAAGATGGAGGGCATTGACTGCCGCTGGACGGCCAGTTCATCGAACATCTTTTGCTCTTCAGCATTAGAGGCGCGCTGCCAGAGGCGGAGCGACTTGTCATGGAAACGATCCAATGCCTCGCGCTCGCGGGCGGCGGCCGTCAACAGTTGAAAGGCCTCGTGGGAGCTGCGGCGCGCCTCCGCGAGCCTGGCCAGGCCTTCGTTGCGGCGGATTTCCAGGACGGTGCACCAGGTCCGCAAATTGACGATCCGCGCCGCCAGCACGCCGGATTTCAGTTCGGCGGCCACCAGGGCATGGCCCGCCTGCAGCTCTTCTTCCGCCAGTTGCAGGAGGCGCCGGGCGCCGTCGCAGGCGACGAGCGCCCGGGCATAGCGCTGCTGGGCGATGTGTTCGCGCTGTTTCCGCAGGGTGCGCAACGATTCGAGAGGGAAACCGAATGCTTTCATGGGACCGGTTGCATGGGTTTGAGGGTCTGACCCAGGCACGCCCAGCTTTGGGCAGCGGCAAAGCCCTCGGTGATGTTCTGCCGGAGAAAGCTGTTGAGCGGGCCGTGCAGCGCGATGGCCTGATCGATCGCCACACTGCTGCCGGCCGGGTAGGCGCCGATGTTGATGAGGTCCTGGTTCTTGCGGTAAACCGCCAAATGTTCGCGGCCGTTGGCCGTCAGTTTGGCTCTGTCCGGCGGCAGCAGATCCCGATTCAGGCGGCTGACACTTTCCAACACGTCAATCGCCGGATAATGATTCTGCGTGGCCAGTTCGCGCGTCAAGACGATGTGTCCGTCCAGGATGGACCGCACTGAATCGGCTATGGGCTCGTTCATGTCGTCGCCATCCACGAGCACGGTGAACAATCCGGTAATGGCGCCTTTTTCGCCGGCTCCGGCTCGTTCCAGGAGCTGCGGCAGCAGGGAGAAAACGGAGGGGGTATAACCGCGCGTGGTGGGGGGTTCGCCTATCGCCAGACCGATTTCCCGCTGAGCCATGGCAAAGCGCGTGACCGAATCCATCATCAGCAGGACATTTTGTCCGGTATCCCGAAAGTGCTCGGCGATGGCCATCGCCAGAAAGGCGCCTTTGACCCGGTTTAAAGCCGGTTCATTGGAAGTGGCCACGATCACGACGGACTTTTTCCGTCCGCGGTCGTCCAAATCGCGTTCCAGGAATTCGCGCACCTCGCGTCCGCGCTCGCCGATGAGGGCGATCACATTGACGTCGGCTTCCGCTTGGGAGGCTATCATGCCGAGCAGGGTGGATTTGCCCACGCCGCTGCCGGCGAAAATGCCGAGCCGCTGCCCGCGTCCGAGCGGAATGAAAGTGTCCACCGACTTGATGCCCGTCTGGAAGACTTCGGAGATGCGCTGGCGTTTCAGGGGATGGGGCGGGCGCAGATTGAGTCCGACCTGGTAATCGGTGACGATCGGGCCGTGTCCATCGATGGGAGTGCCCAGGCCGTCGATCACGCGGCCCTTGAGGGCGGCGCCCACGCCCACGCGCATCGGGGCGCCGGTGGCGATGACTTCACTGCCCGGATGGATGCCGTGCAGGTCCGCCAACGGCATGAGCAACAGGTGATGGTTGCGAAAGCCGACGACCTCGGCCAGCATGCCGGGCTGGCCCGGGGCCGCCTGGATGCGGCAAACCTCGCCCAGCGAGGCCAGCGGGCCCTCGGATTCGACGACCAGCCCAATGAGTTGGACAACGCGGCCGCAAGTTTCGGTCACCCGGGTTTCGCGCACGCGCCGCAAGGCGCGCTGCAACCGGATGCTCGGGCAGGGAAGAGTTGAAGTCATGCGTTCAACGATTGGCGCAGCTGCTCAATCTTGGTTTCCCGGCGCGCGTCGATCAGCCCGAACCGCGTCTGAATCACGCAGCCGCCCCGTCCGACGTCCGAGGAGGGCACAAATCGCAGCGGCCCCGACTCGGGGAGCCCGTTGAGGATCGACGACTGGTGCTGCCGCAGGAGGGCGAGATCGTCCGGATGCACCTGCACCAGGATTTCCGCGGTGTCCTGCGCCTGGGCCAGCGCTTCGCGCACCGTATGTTCCACGAGGACCGCGTCGATGGGCAGGCCGGCCACGATCTTCTTGGCCGCCTCGAGGGCGAGATCAATCACGGCCGTTTCGGCCTCGTGCGCCACCTTGGGGAAGGCCGTCTGCAAGGAGGCGAGGATGCCGCGCTGGAGCTCCACGGTTTCGTTCCGCTGGCGGAGCAATTGCTCGTTGAGGGCACTTTCCCCAGCGCGCCGGCCGTCCTCAAACGACGCCTGCTCCCGGTCGTGCAGGAACTGCTGCCAGTCCTGCGTTGGCGCGCCGGCCAGCAACCGGACGCCGCACAGCGGCTCCTTGAGCACGATTTGATCAGCCCATTTCATCTTCGGTTACGCGGGAATCTTCCAATTCAATTTCGCCTTCGGCTTCCAGCTTGCGCACCGCGTCAATGATGCGGAATTGGGCTGCCTCCACGTCGCGCGCCTTGACGCTGCCGAGAAAGGCGATTTCTTCCTGCACCGACTCGGCCGCCCGGCGGGAAATATTGCTCAGCAGCAGGTTTTTCAGCGGAGTGCTGGCCTTCTTGAGCGCCACCGTCAGGTCGCGCATATCGATTTCGCGCATGATGCGCTGGATCGAGCTGCCATTGAGGAGGAGGAGGTCCTCGAAGGTGAACATCTTTTTGCGGATGGACATCGTGAGTTCCGGATTGCGAGTCTCCAGATTGGTCAGCACGTCGCGGCTGACCGTCTTGTCCATGGCGTTGAGCACATCCGCCACGATCGTGACGCCGCCGGTTTGGGACATGGCCCGCGTCTGTTTGACGCCCAGCTTGGTGTTCAGAACTTCCACGACTTTTTCCGCCACTTCCACGGGCGTCGCCGCCAGCGAGGCCAGCCGCTCGATGGCCAGCTCTCGTTTTTCGGGCGTGAGCATGTTTAGCACCTGCGCGGCCTTCTCGGGCGAGAGGTGGCTGACGACAAACGTCACGGCCTGCACCTGCTCTTCGCGGATCAGGTTGAAGATCTGGCGCGGGTCCATGTCAGCGATCACCTGCATGGAGCCCAGGGGCGCGCGGGTCGTCGTCACGCGGCCCATCACGTCGCTGGCCTTGAAGGAGCCGAGGGCCTTTTCCAGCGTGTGGCGGGTGACCTCGGCGCCGGCCGAAAGGGAGGTGCTGGCGGCCAGGGCCACGGCGGAGAATTCGTGGAGGATCTGCTCCTGCTGTTCGCGCGTGATGAGCGTGAAGCGCGCCATTTCGCGGGAAATGGCCTCGATTTCACGCGGCTGGAACTGCCGCAGAATCACCGACGCGCTGTCGGATCCGAGCATCACCAGGAGGGCGGCCAGCATTTGCACCTTGTTCAAGGTGCCGTTTTCGGCGGCGGCCTCGGGGTCGGCTTCGATTACTGGCATAATCAGGATTCAGGAGTGTGCCCGCGGTTCATCCATTCCCGGATGGCCTGGGTCATATTGTTGGGGTTGTCTTTGATCAGGCGGTTCAACACGTCCACCGTCACCACGCCGGGTTGCGGTTCGTAAGTGAATTCACCAAAGCGCGGATGGTTGCCATTGCCGTTGCCATTGCCGTTTTTGAGCGCCAGCCGTCCCACCGGCACACCGATGGGTATTTCCTGCACGGGCGTTTTCTTGAAAGTGCGCAGCAGGATCAGGAAAGCCGCCAGCCCGAGCGCCGGGTAGAGCGAGTTGCGCGCCAGGCTCCACCAAAAATCACGCTTGGTCTGCTGGTCAAGCTGCTGGGTCATATCCGTGGCGAACTGGTCGTTGAAGGGCAGCTCCGCCAGTTCGATCGAATCGCCCCGCGCCAGGTCCGCACCCAGGGCGCTGGTGACAATCTTCTTGAGCTGGTCCAGTTGCTCCGGCGTCCGCGCCACGGGTTTTCGGTCCGCGCCCGCGCCGTCCATCTGCTGCGCCACGGTGACCGCCGCCGTGAGCCGTTTGATGCTGCCGGCGGACTGTACGGTGGTGCTCGTCGTTTCGCCGACGTCGTATTCAATCGTAGAGTCCGTCTTGTGATTCTTGCTGGAGTTCACCGGCGAGGCCGAGGCGACGGCGCCATTGGTCTCCGCGACGGTGTTGGCGCTGATGCCGGTGGGCATGGTGTTCTGGGAAGTGGCCGTGTCGATGTTCTCGTCCTTCTTGGTCTGTGTCTTGACCACCTGGCCGTCCGGGTCGAATTTGTTCTCGGTCCGTGTGATGGTGTCGTAATTGACTTCCGCCGACACCCGCACGATCGCCTGGCCGGGACCCAGGACCGTTTCGAGCAGGTCCTGGGCTTTCTTGGAAAGGTATTGTTCCAGGCTGCGTCGCGCCGCCAGTTGGGAGGACGACATGCCGGCCAGTGAATCGCTGTCGGACATCTCCTCGGCATTGCCCAGATTGTCCACGATCGCCACGTGGTTCGGCTTCAGGCCTTCCACTGAGTTGGCGACCAGGAAGCGGATGGAATTGAGAGTCTGCGGCGGCAGCGCCGAGGTTCCCCGGACGTGTACAAACACGGAAGCCGTCGGGAACTTATCCTTGTCCAGCAGGAGGCGGTTCTCGGGCAGGACGATCATCACTCGCGCCGCCTGCACTTCATCGAGCTGGCCGATGGTGCGGGCCAGTTCCCCCTGCAAGGCGCGCAGGTAATTGGCGCGCTGCACAAAATCGCTGATGCCGAAATTGGGTTTGTCAAAGATTTCGAAGCCCACGCCGTCGCCCTGGGGAATGCCCTTGCTCGCGAGCTGCATGCGCATGTTATAGACCTTGTCCGCCGGCACCATGATCGCGCCGCCGCTGCCGGCTTTGTAGGGCACTTTGGCCTCTTCGAGCGCCGCCACCACCTTGGCGGCTTCCGTGTCCGAGAGTCCGCCATAAAGCAGCGCGTAATCCGCGCGGGAGGACCAGATGGCCGTGGCCACCGTGCCGGCGATGAGTACAAACGTGGCCGCCGCGACGGTGAGTCGCTGGCTGGCGCCCAATTGGCCCCAGATATCCATCAGTTGCTTGAGCAGCTTGGAGAGATTGTTGTTCATTAAAAATGGGTTAAAGCGTTAAAACGTCCAAGAGTCGCAGCGGGAACCAGCCACTGGTTTGACACGGTGACGGGGCACCAGGCGACTCTCCAAAGTCCTGGCGCGGCCACCGAATGGCGTTTCGAGTAAATTCATACGGTCATCCGCATGATTTCCTGGTAGGACTCCAGCAGCCGATTGCGCACTTCCACCATCAACTGGAACGAGACGTTGGCCTCCTCCATGGAAATGACCGCCTGATGCAGGGGAACATTGGCACCGCTTTGCAAGGCATTCACCGATTGCGTCGAGGTCTGTTGCTGGGCATTTACGTCGGACACGAGCTTTCCCAATAACGCGGAGAACGAATTGCTGTCGGCCGGTTGCGCGGCCGGCAGAGCCGACGGGGCCGCCTCGGTGGCGCCCGGCAGTTGCCCGATCTGCGACAGCAGACCGGACGAATAGGCGGGGATGGAGGACAGCGGCGACATGGGAGCCTGGATTCAATGGTTCGTAGCGATTCAACGCGTCGACGCTTGGTCGGGTTTCAGGTAGATCTTAATGTTTGCCAATGGATAGGGTTTGCAGCGCCATGGAGCGCGCATTCTTGACCACGGCCAGGTTGGCTTCGTAAGTGCGGGAGGCCGAAATCAAATCAGCCATTTCCTCGTGAATATTGACATTGGGCATGGAAACCATTCCGTGCCCATCCGCTTCCGGATTGCCCGGATCGTAAACTTGCAACGGCGGGCGGGTATCCCGTTCGATCTTGGCGACCTGAATGGCCGGCAGATTGCCGCTGCCATCATCCCCGTTCATGGCGTTCTGCAGCGCGGTCTGAAACACCACGACCTTGCGCTGATAAGGCTTGCCGTCCAGGTCACGCGTGGTATGGGCGTTGGCGATGTTTTGGGAAATGACCTCCAGCCGCGTCTGTTCGGCGTCGAGCGCGGCCGAAGTGTTTGTGATGCCGGTGAGGATGTTAATCATAAACCAGAATCATGATCCCTTGATGGCCAGGCGCATCTTGGCCAGCAGGTTGCTCACCATCTGCGTTTCCAGCGAATGCGTCATGGCATTTTGGTTCATGCGTATGAGTTCCTGTTCCAGGTTTACGGTGTTGCCGTCCTTGCTGACGGCCTTGGCGGTGCTATCCACCGCCAGCGAGGGATTCAGCGACGAAATTTGCTGTGGATCGTTGGAAGCGGAGGCCTTTTCCAATTCGCTTTCGAAGTTGGGCGCCAAATCCACCCGCTTGTAGCCCGGGGTTTCGAGGTTGGCCAGATTGTTATTGATCGCTTCCTGCCGGAGCGCCACTGCGTCCAGCGTTTTCTTGGCCGCCAGGTAGTTGGGCTGGTTGAACAAGGCTTCGATCATACTTTTAGGCCTTGCAAAGCAACGATGATGCCAGCGTCCAAAAATCACACAAAATCGAGGAATTTGCCGTCCGATTGGCGTCCATGGGCAAATGTTTCCGGTCCAACGCCGGCCGGTAGGCAAAGAAGGAGCCCCACCAAGGGTCACCCATTAAGGTGGGTGTCAGCCCTTGATCCCTTTTTCGGTTTCCCGCAAGCAGTGGGTTAGATAGGGCAAGAGTTGCTTTTTGCGGGAAACCACCTCACGCAATTCATAGATGCCCGGCTCACGCCGCGGATAATCGATGCGCTGGATGAACTTTTCGTCGCCCACGACCAGCAGCAGCGAATTTTGCCGGGCCACATCCGTCACCAGCAGGGCGGAAAACAGGTAGTTGCGCTTGCTGCGATATTCCTCGAGGGCGGTCAGCAGCTCGTCCTTCCGCTTCCAGAACTGTTCGAGCCCGATTTCTTCGATCTGCGCCACGCTGAATTTTGCCGACAGTTCGGTGTATTCCTTGCAATCGGTTGCCACGGCCTGCGGGGCGGATTTGAGGTTAAGCAGGGATCCGCTGGCAAACAGTTTTTCCGTGAATTCACGGGCATTGACACCCGACAACGTTTCGAGCTGCTTGAGAATCTCGATATCCCGCGGGGTGGTGGTGGGCGAGGTTAAGTTCAGGGTATCGGCCACCAGTCCGGCCAGCAGCAGACCGGCAATTTCCGGCGGCATTTCCACGCCGAAACGGAAAAAACAGTCGGCCACGATCGTGCAACTGGATCCCACCGGCTCGTTGCGAAAGAAAATGGGCTGTTGGGTGGCCAGGGAACCGAGTCGGTGATGATCGATGATTTCAATGATGTCCACCTCGTTGGCGCCCTGCACGGCCTGCGACAATTCGTTGTGGTCCACCAGGATAAGCTTGCGGGTGACGGTTTTGAGAAAATCCGTCTTGGACAGGATGCCCACGGTCTCGCCGTCATTGCCGAGCACCGGAAAGGCCAGATAGCCGGACGACATGGCTTCCTCGCGCACGGCCGCCAGCGGGGCGTTTTCGCGGAAGCAGAGGAATTCCTCGTTCAATACGTGGCGAACCGCCACGGCGGCCCGGCACAAGGACGCGGTCGTGGCGGTATCATGGGGCGAGGTGATGACGGTGACGCGCTGCTTCTCGGCGGACTCGATGGTTTTGGGCTCGACGGTGATGCCGCCGGTTACAATCAGCACGCGCACGCCCTCGCGGATGGCCACGTTTTGGATGTCCCAGCGGTCGCCTACAATGACACACGATTTTTCGGGCGGGAATTTTTCCAGGCGCGCGGCAAATGATTCCAGACCCATGGCGCCGATCATCAAAATCAATTCCTGTTCGCGTTCGGTGTCAAAGCCCACCACCAGCTTTCCATCCAGCGTCGCGGCCAAGCCTGCGAGGGAGGAGAGCACTTCGCGCGAGCTGTGTTCCGGGTGCGCATTTTGATTGACCGCCGGGAAGAGAAATTTGCTCAGTTTAAAGAGCGACAACAGGCCGCGGCACTTTCGTGCTTCGTCCAGCACCGGCAACATGCGGAGATTCTTTTCGTCCATCAGGCGCAACGCTTCGGCCGCCGTCGAATCCGGCCGCACGCTCAGCACGCGCCGCTGCATGACGTCCGAAATCTTGGGTGAAACGTCCGCCACAAATTTTGGCGCCGGCACACCGAAGGTCCTGAGCACGAAATCGATGCGATCATTCGTGTCGCCACAGCGCGCCGCCACCGCTTCGGTCATGCCCGTGCGGCGCTTGAATTCCGCGTAGCCGATGGCCGAGCAAATGGCGTCGGTGTCCGGATTTTTATGCCCAATAACAAGGATTTCATTCATGTCAACCGCCGGAAGCTATCCGGTATCGCGGATGGCGGCAAGCGCTACACATTTACGATATGCGATATACGATTTACGAGTTGGGGGTGTGCGGAGGTCGACCCTTGGTAGGGGTTCGTTTTGTCAAGGCGAACGCCGCCGCAGCCCTGGCGAGGGCCGGTTTGAGCAGGATTTGCAGCAACCGATAGTGACGCTCGCTGGTCTTCATTATTTTTTTGGTCGGATTAACCGGGATTAAGTCGGAGTAAGTCGGTAAAGCTGAGATCTTAAAAGCTGCAACCTTCGGCAAGTGGGCGCGACAAGAATAATGACCATGCGCAATTTTTTGGGTTGGATTATCCGTAAATATCCGTGTTCATCTGTATGCATTCTTAATTTAACCCCCTCCTTGGCGATGCTTCCGCTTTCGCAACGCTTCGGCGCGACAAGTCAGCGAAATGGGATGCATCGGCGAGTGGGGACAAGCTGTCCCTACCTCCGGCTCGGCTGCGTTTGTCATGGCGGCGCAAAGTTGCGCGCTGTGGCGAGGCGGTCCAAGGATACGGGGACAAGCTGTCCCCACCCCGGAGGCTGCGCGGCAAGCCCGCCGGCGTGGACTCGATGACTGTTCTTGTCCATCAGCGACGCCAATCTACCATGGACTTCGGAAATTGTAAAGTCTAACTAAGACAACAAGTGCCTTTTTACTTTTAGTGTGTAACTATTTTATAATAAGTATATTATGAATAATTTATTGATTCTAAAGTGACATAATATTTCAAAAAAATCTAAACGTAACAGGCCAACCAAAGTTAAAAACAGGAAGCCGTGGTTCAATATCGAAAGAATACGCCCGCCGACGGGGCGTGCCTAAATTCGTAGGGCAAAGACACCCCCGGGGACTAAGACTTCGAGGAAATTCTTTGCAAGCTTGACGGTTGGATTCGTATCTCCATTGAAGTGTAGACGAGGTGCTTAAATCAAAACCATGAGGATATCGAGAGAACCAAGAGAACAGGATCTCAACCATGCAAGCACACCTCGCACAATCCAGTTTCGGCCGCATTCTCTTGCACATGGCCTGCGCCTCTCGCGACCACAAGTACCAATGGCATTGGCAAGGCATCCGCCGGGAGCTCCACAGAGCCAACCGCCCGACGCGAAGAATTGATACGCCCACTGATTTGGCCCACCCGCGCATTTTGTTTTAGTTGAGATTTTGTTTGCAAGTTTGCATTTTTGAATCGTCTTCTTCATAGTTTGACATTATGCAAAACGCTTTTGAAATACTGGACGGTTTCCTGGAGCGCACGGAACCAGAGGTGGAAGGGCGCGCGTTACAGGAGCCGCCAGAAACGATCAAATGGAAGCTGCGGAATTTTGCGCGAGGCGCGCTGGCGCCTGGCGAGCAGGCGGAGTTGTTGGGCAAATTGAAGGAAAACCGGCATTGGCTGTTGCTGCTGGCCCAAGAAGTAAAAATGCTGCGGCCAGGAAATCAAGCCGGGCGCAAAGACTCCTAGATTCCTTTGAGTACACGTTTGAACCTTTCGCCGGACCCGGCATTTCTCAACTTGTTGCCGGTGTTGTCGGGCCGGCTGGCGCGCCTGGGAGAGGAGATTCACGCGGAGGAATTCACGGAGTTGCTGGATCCCCTCATGTGCGAGATTATCCGCCAAGGCGTGGCCGAGGCCGGCGCGCACGAGGGAACGATTTGGCTCGCGGATGCAACCGGGAAGCATCTGGTGCCGGCTTTCAACACCGGCCCCCGGGCGGACAAAATCGTGGGCCAGTTCAAGCAGCCTTTGAACGCAGGTTTGATCAGCATGGTTTTTGCGAGCGAACAACCGTTTCTCGAAAACGCAGTCCCGCACAACGCCACCCAGAGCAGGCTGCTGGATTCGTTGCTGCAAGTGGAGACGACGGCGTTGATCGCCGTTCCATTTTATTTGCTGCAAGCCTGCCGCGGAGTCATCTCCTGTGTGCAACTGACCCAGCCTGGCCGAGCAACTCCAGGCTCGCCGGAGTTCCGCCGTCCACACTTGACTTGCATGGAGCGCACCGCCAGCTTATTGTCGCATCTAATCGAGCACGAGATACTCAGCAGTATCGTCGGCTGGAAATGCAGACCATAACAAGTGGAGAACTGGCCAACCCTCACTGAAGCGGCATCCTATTTTAATTCTGGCCGGGGCCGGGCCATTAGGATAGCCGTATTAGACTCTGGTATTGACCTCACTCACCCGTGGTTGGCGGGGTTGACGCTGGAGGACGATATCGCCGTCATTGATCGCGATTCGCGATTGTCGGTGGTGCCTGGGGAGGGATGCGATGTTTATGGCCATGGCACGGCGATCGCGGGAATCTTGCGCCAATTAGTGCCCGAGGCCCGGATTGGAAGCTTTCGCGTATTGGGGGAACAATTGCGATCGCGAACGATGATCATCCGCGAGGGTGCGCGGCAGGCCCTGCAACGCGGGTATCACATATTGAATTGCAGCTTTGGTTGCAGCCGGGATGACCACGTCTTGTTTTACAAAGATTGGATTGACGACGCCTACCTCCGGGGCCGGCATATTGTGGCGGCCTGCAACAACCATGATTTTACGAAGCGCGAATGGCCGGGGCATTTTCCGACCGTCATCACCGTGAACTACACGCATTGCGAACGGCCGGACGCCCTTTTCTGCCGTCTGGGCCGGATGGTGGAATTCGCGGCGCGCGGTGAGGACATCGAAGTGGCTTGGATCGGGGGCGGTCGAAAGCAGGTCACCGGCAGCAGTTTTGCGGCGCCCCACGTGGCGGGACTTCTGGCCCGGCTGCTTTCCCATTCCCCGACGCTCTCGCCGTTGGTGGCCAAAGCGATGCTGCAACGACTGGCGAAGCCTTGGCTTGCTTGAGCATAGACCGCCCTGCTGGTTCCGCTGGAGATCATTGAATCCCGATTGCCTTCGGCATGATTTGCCCGAGCATTGACCTTCGTGCCAACCCGCCAAGATCGAGCCCCACTCCGTTGGCGCCGTGGGGTAGAAACTGTTGAAGCAGGGTGAGTGACCTGTTAATCTCTGAAGTCGTGATGGAGGCAGTGGAGATGTAAAATCCAGATTATGAACTGCAAGTCTTGCGGCAGTGACAATCTTGCTCACGCACGAATATGTGCGAAATGCGGTTCAGCGTTGAACGCTCGATGTCCGGCTTGCTCCGCCGAGGTTCAGAGCACGGCCAAGTTTTGTTCCGCCTGCGGTCAGGCGTTGGTTGAGCCGATGACTGGACGCCGGAGCGCAAACCAGCACAGCCCGAGACAGCCCGCCGGCGAGCGCAAGCAGATAACCATTTTGTTTGGGGACTTTGCCGGATTCACGGCTTTTTCGGAGCGGCTGGACCCGGAAGATTTGCGCAATACCATGGTCACGATCTGGTCAAACCTGGACGCGATCATTCTGGCCCACGGTGGCACGCCGGAAAAGCACATTGGCGACGCGATCATGGCGGTTTTTGGCCTCCGACAGTCACGCGAAGAGGACCCGGCGGAGGCCGTGCGCGCGGCATTGGCCATGCAAGCGTGGTTGACCAGCGGAAATTCTGATCATAGCTCATCCGGGTTGCGGATGCGCATCGGCATTAATACCGGTCTGGTGGTCATCGGCCCTGGGGACCATGGCGGGGAGCTTCTGGCAACGGGCGATGCAGTCAACTTGGCGAGCCGGCTGCAGGAAAGCGCACCCGCTGGCGGCGTGCTGATTTCGCGGGAGACTTATCGCCTGGTGTTTGGATTCTTTGACGTGCAGAGGATGCCATTGCAGACGGTGAAAGGCAAATCCGAGCCGGTGGAAACCTATCTCATTCTGCGCGCCAAAGCCCGGGGAGTGGCGCTGCAAATGCGGGGCATCCAGGGGGTGGGTACCGAAATGATCGGGCGGCAGCAGCAATTGGAACGGCTGCAGAACGATTTTAGACGCGTGCTGCATCGCCGTGCGCCGCAAATCACCATCGTCGTGGGCGAGGCGGGGATTGGCAAATCGCGGTTGCTTTCCGAGTTCCACAAAAAAACCGAACTTTTTCCCGAATTTTTCCGGCTTTTTATCGGGCGGGCAAGCACGGAAATCGCCACCCAGCCATTCGCACTGATTCGTGACCTGTTTTGCGCGCGGTTCGAGATTCAAGAAAGCGATCCAGCCGCCCTGGCACGGGACAAATTCGAACGCGGGCTGACCGGATTATTGGAGAGGGGCACCGAAACCCAGACCGGGACTCGGGAGACGTGGTTGCAGGACATCCATTTCATGGGGCAGATTCTCGGGCTGGAATTTTCGGCCAGCCCCCAACTCCGGGATGTGCTCGACGCTGCCGAGCAAATCCGGCAACGGGCTTTCCATGGCTTCGGCCGTCTCTTCGAGGCCATGAGCCAATGTCCCGCGACGGAACACGATCCCGAATGCCGCGGAGTTTTGGTGGTGGTGGAGGACCTTCACTGGTGCGACGACGCATCGCTCGAACTGATTGAACATTTGATCCGAAACTGCGAGGCCGTGCCGTTGATGATACTGTGCTCGGCGCGGCCGTCGTTTTTTGAACGCCACCCCGGATGGTGCGGAGACCTTCCAAATGCAATCCGCCTGAATTTGGATGGGCTATCCGTTTCCGAAAGCAACGCCTTAGTAGAGTCCGTGCTGCGCAACGCCGGGGAAATTCCCGCAAGACTGAGGGAATTGG
Organism: Verrucomicrobiota bacterium; assembly: GCA_049509875.1. GTDB lineage: Bacteria > Verrucomicrobiota > Verrucomicrobiia > Limisphaerales > UBA11358 > UBA11358. The sequence goes on from JBEKZM010000075.1 coordinate 20,825, forward strand.
CCACGGAGGGAACCGATGGCAATCCATTCTACATTGAGGAGACGATCAAAATGCTGATGGATCAAAGAGTCATCCTACCACAAGCCGGCCAGTGGGAGATCGAAATTGGACGACTCGATCGGACCCGGATTCCCTCCACCTTGACCGGGGTCTTGCAGGCACGGTTGGACGGGCTTTCCCCTGCGGAACGCTGGGTGCTCCAGTGCGCCTCGGTAGCGGGACGGGTATTTTGGGACGGCGCGGTGGAGCAAATGGGCGCGGGCGACCGTCGGAACCAAGTTGGAAGTCCGGCCTTGGAAGGCGCCATCAGCCGGAACGAAATTTTAAGCGCCCTCGATGATTTGCAGCGAAAGGAACTTGTTTTTGGCCGGGCCTCGTCCGCGTTCGCGGACGCGGCGGAATTCACCTTCAAGCATGAATTGTTGCGCAATGTCGCGTACGAGAGCCTGCTCAAGAAATCCCGCCGCCACTATCATGCCTGTTTTGCCGAATGGCTCAAAGATCATTGCGGTGACCGAATCCGGGAGTTTGCGCCCGTTATTGCCAATCACTTCGAACAAGCATCGCAACTGGCCGAGGCCGCCGAGTGGCACGGCCACGCCGGCCAGCAAGCACGTCTCGGTTATTCGCCCGCGACCGCCATTGCGCATTTCAAGAAGGCGCTGCAACTCCTGCCCAAGGAGGGTATGCAGGAAAGCGCGCTGCTAAAGCAGCAATTGGAATGGCAGGCCGGGCTGGTCGAGACGCTGGTGGCCCAAGCTCGCTTTGCGGAAGCGCAAGAAACCAGCCAGGTCGTGTGCGAACTGGCAAAGCGGCTCTCCGACCCAGCGGTGGAAGCGCACGCTTGGAATGATATGGCCTTTCTCCACGAACGGCGTGGCGACAATCGCGCATCCATCAAGTGTGCCGAACAGGCGGAAGGCCTCGCGCTTGAGGCGGCCGCCTCCGGTCGTGCGGAAAGAATCAGGGCCTTGCTGATCAAAGGCTGGGCCTTTTACCGCCTGGGGAACGTCTCCGCGGTGTTAGAATTGGGCAGCAAGGTCCTCGAAGCCAGCACCGAATTGGGCGATCGCCGTGCCACGGCCATCAGCTACAAGCTGCTCGGCGTGGCCCACCTTCAACTGGGGCATTTCCTCAAAGCCGACCGTTTTTTCGAGCAGGGGCGGGCTCTGTTTGTGGAATTGGGCGACCAAAGGAACGCGGCCGCGATGTGGAGCAACCGCGGCGAGAGCGCGCGCGCCGGCGGCGACCACCAAGCCGCCGCCGGATTTTATGAGCAAGCCCTGGCCATCGCGCGTCAAATCGGCAGTCGTGAAAGCGAGTTGATCTATCTGAACAATCTCAGCGCCGCCCGCCTGGGACTTCAACTATTTGAACAGGCCGAGACGGAATTGCGACAGGTCATCAGCCAGACCTCCGCGCCCAACTCCTGCTCCCTGGCTGAGACTTGGACGTTTCTGAGCCAAGCCTGCCTGGGACAAGGCAAACTTGCCGAAGCCATTGATGCCGGGCAAAAGGCGATCCACCTGGCCCAGGAATCGGAAAACCCGCTGTACCTCGGAGAGGCTTGGCGCGCCTTGGGCCGGATCGAAGCCGCGAGTTCCAAGCTTCGCAGCCAGCCCACCGGTGCCGGGGCGGACCAGGACAGGACCATGGATGCCGGGCATTGCTTTGCCGAAAGCCTCCAGATATTTCGCCGGATCAACGCGGCGGGGGAACAAGCCCGGACCTTGCGCGACTTGGCCGAATACGAGTTGCAGCAGGGAGAAGTGGAACCAGCTCGCCAGAGGCTGCTGGAGGCGCGAAACATATTTCAGGAGCTGGGCGCGCCGCTGGAAGTGGCGGCCACGGAAAGACTGTTGCGCCGTCACGGCAGCGGGGATGAGCCGCCCGGCGCGGGGTGAGGGTACTTGATTTTCCCACGGTCGGCGGCCATTTAATTGACGGCCTCCACCGGATCATTTCTGGCCCGAAGCTGGTTAGCCGGCCGGAGATTTGCCTGCCCGGGATTTTCTGAGCCTTTGTCCCGCTCCAAAAAAAGTCCGGCTTTTTTTCGCAAGTTACGAAGCCTCATTCGTTAATCCTTGAATGCTTATGCCAATTGACTTTCGTGAGCAGTGCTCCCCGGGCGCCTGTAAGGAACGCCCGGTTAACGCTGACGGTGATGAGGGCGGGATGGAGCCAGCAGCGGCTCCGCCGTGGCCAGCAGATCAATTCATCAACCAATTTGGCTGGGCGGCAGGGATGGTCTGCTGAGCCGGCCAGCCTTACGAACTGAAAAAAAACGTATGAAAATGAAACTTGCTTATTTGCTCTGCGCCGCCGCCTCGATGGTGGCTGGCGGAATTAATTCCCGGGGGCAGGACCTGCCGACCGACAAGAGTGCGGCTCAGCTTTTGGCCAAAAGCAGCCTGGCACAAACCAATCGAAACAACGCGATATTAGCCGACCCGCAAGAGGAGGCGCGGGCGGCGGCTTTGCTGCGCGACTATCGCGGCGACTTGGTGTTCGTCAACGGCAAATTGGCGGTGGCCAGCGGATTCATCGCCCAATACAAGAGCCGCAAGTTCTTCATCACCAGCGCGCATGTCCTGGCGGGCAACGGATTGCTTTCGCTGGAAATGCTTGACCGCACACCGATCCAGGTGCAATCGGCCGCGACCCTGGCGGCGATGGGACACGACCTCATTGCCGTCCCGGCAACAGCCGCTGGCAAGGGCATTCCCACCGAGGAGAACGTGGACACGGACATTGAGGTGGGCGACCCGGTCGTGGTCTTTGGCAACTCCCAAGGAGCCGGGGTGGTGAATCCATTGGTGGGCAAGGTCGTTGGCATTGGCCCGAGAACCGTGGAAGTGAGCGCACAGTTTGAGCCGGGCAACAGCGGCGGCCCCATCATCCAATTGCGCAGCGGCAAAGTGATCGGCGTTGCCACGTATTACTCTTCCATCGAAAAATTGTCGGGTGAACAAGCCACCCGCCGTTTCGGTTACCGGCTCGACACGGTGGCCGCCTGGCAACACATTGACCTTAAACGATTTCAGTATGAAAGCGACGTGCTCAATGCCGTGCATGATATGACGGCCCAACTGGCGGATGCCCTCGAAGACGTGGATCAGGAAGCATCGGAGGGGGCCTCCCGTACGGTTGGGGTGGACGGGTACCACATTTCTGTACCGCACACGCTACAGCGTCATGAATACGGTTCACCGTGGATTCGAAGCGCCGTGGAAACCTACCTGAATGCCGTCCACGGCCAAGCAGGCAATTCGGAGCAAGCGGCTGCCACTTTGTTTGATTCGTTGAGCCTGGCCAGCCAAAACAACCTCACGGCCGCGATGCCGATCTTGACTTACGATTTCTTTCAGCATGGCGACACAGACAGCTTGGAAAATGAGAAGCAAATGCGCGAGGAGATTTTCCACCAGCTTGACAAGCGGCTTCAGGCTCGAACGTACCGATCAGTTCTCTAATTTATCTTGGAATGAGAGATGTCACTCCACAACCTGGAGCAATTGACCAAGGCGATCCCAATGCTGCAAGGGAATTGTTGCCGCTGATTTATCAGGAATTGCGCCGACTAGCGGCACATAAGATGGCCGGCCAGGCCGCCGGTCACACGCTCCAACCGACGGCGCTGGTTCACGAGGCCTGGCTGCGGTTGGTCGGGAACGAGGAGGCGCGGTTTTCGGGGCGGGCACATTTTTTTGCCGCCGCCGCGGAAGCCATGCGACATATCCTCATCGATTCCGCCCGGCGTCGGCGCGCGTCGCGTCACGGCGGCGGTCAGGCGCGGGTCGATATTCAGGACATGGAAATTGCCGCGCAAGTGGAAGACGACGAGCTTCTGGCAGTCCATGACGTGCTCGATAAACTGGCTGGCGAGGATCCTCCAAAAGCCGAGTTGACCAAACTTCGTTATTTTGTGGGCCTAACGTTTGAGGAAGCGGCGGAAGTGCTGGGCATTTCCGTGGCGACCGCCAAGCGACACTGGGCTTACGCGCGTGCCTGGCTGTACGAGGAAATCCAAGCCAAGAAGGCAGATTAGCCGGCATTGCGCGCAAGGTCCAAGATCCTCGCCTTAGATTAGCAGTCGATAACGGGGTCCAGAAAAACAGGAAAGATCAAAAACCGTGCCACTATAGGAATGGAAGAGAACCGCGAAATACGCAAAAAACACGAAAGAAGCGTCCCTTTTCGCGTCTTTGGGATGGTTCGCGGTTTAAAAACTTCTTAGGCGAGGATTGGGGAGGTTGCGCCGGCCTTGCGGAAGCCAAATCGTCCTGGCGGCGATGACACTTTTTGGTTGCGAATTTCGTATGTTGAATTGAACGACAACGATATGAGGGCACCTCAAGAGCAGGCCGGAGCCATATTCGATGCCGCGTTGGATTTGCCGACGGAGCAGCGCATAGCATTTTTGGAGAAGGCCTGTGGGGGCGATGCTCGATTGCGCCAGCGCGTGCAGGCCCTGCTGCGCGCACACGAAGCGGCGGGACCATTCATGACGGGCCCTGCTTTGGGGCCGATGCCCGACTTGGGGGATGTTGCGCGCGGGGAGCAATCCGAAAAGATTGGGCGTTACAAACTCCTCCAGCAAATCGGCGAAGGGGGATGCGGGGTGGTCTTCATGGCCGAGCAGGAGGAACCGGTGCGCCGACTCGTGGCTCTCAAGGTGATCAAATTGGGCATGGACACCAAGCGAGTGGTCGCGCGGTTTGAAGCGGAACGCCAGGCGCTGGCGATGATGGACCACCCGAACATCGCCAAGGTGATGGATGCCGGCGCGACGGAGACCGGCCGGCCCTACTTTGTGATGGAGCTGGTCAAGGGCGTTCCAGTCACCCAGTACTGTGATGACGAAGGCCTCAACACCGAGCAACGGCTGCACGTTTTCATTCAAGTATGCCGGGCGATTCAACACGCCCATCAAAAAGGAATCATCCATCGGGACATCAAGCCTTCCAACATCCTGGTCGCCGACCATGATGGCGTGCCGGTGCCAATGATCATTGATTTTGGCATTGCCAAAGCGACCGGCGGCCTGCGCTTGACGGACAAAACTGTTTTTACAGCCTTTGAACAGTTCATCGGCACGCCCGCTTACATGAGTCCAGAACAAGCCAGGCTGAGCGGCTTGGATATTGACACCCGCAGCGACATTTACAGTCTCGGGGTACTGCTCTACGAGCTGCTCACCGGGAAGACGCCATTCGAGGCCAAGCGGCTGGTGGAAGCGGGCGTTGAGGAGGTTTTGCGGATCATCCGGGAGGAGGAGCCGTTGCGACCTTCCACGCGGTTGCGCACGATGACGGCTGGCGATTTGACGGTGACGGCCGGGCGGCGAAATACCGAGGCTCCGAAGCTGATTCAGTTAGTGCGCGGCGACTTGGACTGGATCGTGATGAAGGCGATGGAGAAGGGCCGGACGCGGCGTTATGAGACGGCCAACGGCCTGGCGGTGGATGTGGAGCGGCACATCCGCAACGAGCCCGTGGTGGCCCGACCCGCGAGCACTTCCTACCGGTTGCAGAAATTTGGGCAGCGGCACAAGCTGCTGTTTGCCGGCATCGGCGCCGTGTCGGCGGCGCTCATCCTGGGAACCGTGGCGAGCACCATGGAGGCGTTTCGCGCCCGGCGGGCCGAACAACAACAGTTGCTCTCGCGGATCGAAGCCGACACCGAACGGCAAAAAGCCGAGGATGCGCTCCGACAAACTGCGGACGCCAGAACCGAGGCCAGAACGGCTCTGAAAGCGTTTAATTTTTCGGAAGCCAACCGCCTGATCGAAGCCGATCACGCTCCGGATGCGGTCGCTTATTTATCGCGAATTTTATCATCGGACCCAGGTAACAGCGCAGTGCTGGCTCGACTGGCCACACTATTGACCTATCACACCTGGATGGTACCGACGCTGACGTTGAAGCATAAAGGCTGGGTGCTGTCCGCCCAGTTCAGCCCGGATGGCCGGCGCATGGTCACCGCTTCCGCCGACTACACCGCGCGGGTGTGGGACGCGCAGACCGGCCAGCTATTGACCAAACCATTGCAACACAGAGACTCAGTGAACTACGCCCAGTTTAGTCCCGACGGCCAGCGCATCGTCACCGCTTCGGCAGACAACACGGCGCAGGTCTGGAATGCGGAGACCGGCCAGCCGGTCGGCGTGGCGATGAAACACAAGGACTATGTGCTTTCCGCCCATTTCAGCCCAGATGGCAGGTTCATTGTCACCGCTTCCCAGGACAACACCGCGCGGGTGTGGGAGGCGCAGACCGGCCGGCCATTGACCGAACCTCTGCAACACGAAAAGCCGGTGAATTGCGCCCAATTCAGCCCAGACGGCCGGCGCATTGTCACGGCTTCCGACGATGACACGGCGCGGGTATGGGACGCGGAGACGGGCGACCCAGTGAGCAAACCTATGCCACACGAAAAAGCTGTGAACTATGCCGAGTTTAGCCCGGATGGCCGGCACATTGTGACCGCCTCCTTCGACCACACCGCGCGGGTGTGGGATGCCCAGACCGGCCAGCCAATGACCCAACCCTTGATCCACCGAGGCCGAGTAAACTCCGCCCATTTCAGCCCGGACGGCCAGCGCATTGTCACCGCGTCCTGGGACCACACTGCACAGGTGTGGGATGCCCAGACTGGCCAACTGCTGATGGCATCTTTGCAACATGGGCGCACAGTGAACTCCGCCCAGTTCAGCCCGGATGGCCAACGGATTCTCACGGCTTCAGCCGACAACTCTGCGCTGGTTTGGGATGCGCAGACGGGCGAGCGTCTTAGTGAGCCCTTGCAACACGAAGGCGCGATCTGGTCAGCGAAATTCAGCCCGGATGGCCAGCGCATTGTTACCGTGTCAGCCGACAACACGGCCCGCGTGTGGGAGGCGACGACGGTCCCGCCGCGGAATCTGTCGTTGGGACTTGGAGCCTGGGCGCATCCGGCGCACTTCAGCCCGGATGGCCAACGAGTTGTCACTGCGACGATCGACCATGCGGCGCGCGTGTGGGACGCGCAGACCGGCCAGCCCGTGGGCGTGCCGATGCAACATGGCAGCAACGTGATGGCGGCCCGATTCAGCCCCGATGGCCGGCATATTATCACGGCTTCGGAGGACGCCACCGCAAGGGTCTGGGACGCGCAGACCGGCCGGGCGGTGACGCCCCCGTTGGTTCACGGCGACCGGGTGAACACTGCCGGGTTCAGCCCGGATGGCCGGCGGGTGGTCACGGCTTCGGAGGACGCCACCGCGCGGGTCTGGGACGCCCAGACCGGTCAACCGGTGACTGGGCCTTTGCACCACCCCGGTACGGTGGCCTGCGCCCAGTTCAGCCCGGATGGCCAACGCATTGTGACGGCAGCCTGGGATAATACGGCGCGAGTTTGGGATGCACAGACGGGCCAGTTGCTGATACAAACCTTGAAACATACGCAACCGGTGGCTTGGGCTCAATACAGCCCGGATGGCGAGCGGATTGTCACCGCTTCGGCCGACGGTATCGCGCAGGTGTGGGATGCGCGGACCGGTCAGCCAGCAGGCGCCCAGATGAGGCACGGCGACTATGTGCTTAAAGCGCGATTCAGCCTGGACGGCAAGTTTGTTGTCACGGCTTGCCGGAACGGCACCGCCCGGGTTTGGGATGCGCAGACCGGCCAGCCGGTCACCGAACCCCTGAAACATGAAATGGCGGTGAATTCCGCGGAATTCAGCCCCGACGGCCAGTGCGTGGTTACGGCTTCCGACGATGGAACCGCCCGGCTGTGGGATGCGCGGACCGGCCAACCCTTGAGCGATCCCTTGAAACATGCCGGCCAATTGTATCTCGCCGAGTTCAGCCCGGACGGGAAACGCATTGTCATCGCTTGCCGGGAGAACACCGCGCAGGTGTGGGATGTGGGTTTTGTCTCGGGAAGCTGCCCCGGCTGGCTGTTGGAACTGGCGGAAGCCCTCTCGGGCGACCGGCTTAACCAGCAAGGCCTTTTGGAACCGACCCCTTTCGATCGTGCCGCCACCGTCGCTCAAATAAGGGAATATCTCAAGAATCAGCCTGACAACGGGAACGGGGTGCCGTGGGGCCGCTGGCTGCTGGCGGACCCTACAAACCGCACGATTTCGCCCTATTCCAGCATTACCGCACGCCCCCCGAACCCCTGACATTCTGCACGGCGTGCGGGCCAAAGGCCCGTTTCATACCAGCCTGGGCCGACGGCCGAATGGCGCTTAGATAAGACCTCGATTTCCATAGTCCGTTGTTTAAGTGATTTTTGTTTTTGTGGCGGTGGTTGCGATGGGCGACGACTTTCCTAAGGTGTCTGGGGCGATTAAGTCGCTGGTAAGACTTGGGGCGGCGTTTGATCGCCCGGGGTTCGCTACGTCCTGGACGGTCTGGCACTAGGTCCCGAGCCAGGACTCCCAGCAATTGATCACGGAGCTGGTTTTGCTTCTTTTTCGAACGGGCTTGGGCGATGGCCAGGCTGAACTGGTGCATCGCATCGACCGAGCCTTTGAAGCTGATTCGCTCCAGCGGGACGTCGTTGGTGGTGGCGGCCTCCCGCATGAGGGAGCGAATGAAGTTGTAACCGATCAGAAACATCTCCAATTTCTTCTGCACCATCGCGGGGGTCTTGCAGCGTAAAACCTCCATGCCCATCGAAGTTTTGATATGCCGGAACCACAGTTCGATCTGCCAGCGCCGGGCGCAGAGTTCGGCCAGTTCGCGGGCGGGATAACGCTGCGGATCCAGCAAGGTCGTCACCAAGGTCACCGAGGTTACCCGATAGCCGGGGCGGTGCAGGTTGAAGCGCACGAGGCGAACGGTCAATTGGGCGGGTAGCTTGCGCCACCAAGAGAACGGTAGCCAGCAGGGTTTTTGGTTGGGTTTGGGCCAAATCAAGAGCCGGTCATTTTTGCCCAACCGCTGGCCTTTGCGCAGGTCCCCGGGCCGACTTTTGTGGAGGCGCAAGAGACTGTGCACGTGGCGGCCCAGCCACAAGGCCATCACTACGTAACTGCAAAAGCCCCGGTCGGCCAGCACGATGTCCCCGGCTGGAACTGCTTCAGTAACCGCCGCCACAGCCCCAGATCGTGATCATGCTTATTGCCCTTGGCGTAGGTGAGCAACTGGCCGGTGCGCAGGCTGAAAACGCCGACGAGTATTAACAGCGGAAAACCGCAGCCGGGTTTTTGATTGCGGGACTGGGGATAGGCCTGTTGGTTTTCGGGAGTGTCGGGCAGGCTGAGGGTGGTCGCGTCCATGACCTTGGGCCGCAAATCGTGCCAGCGGTCAGCCGTTTTTTCGCCTGCGGCGGCGAGCGTCATCCGCAGGCGCTGGAGGAGGGTCAGGGCAGACGGCGGCGGGCCTGGCAGTAGGCGCTGGTGCCTTCGTCGACCCGGCCTTGGTCGTGCAGTGCAGAGAGGGCTTGGACCTGGCGAACCACTTGGCGGCAGGAGCATTCGAGGTTGAGGACCTGATAGAGAAAACCGAAGAAGGTGCGTCGCACCGAATAAACGCGCTCCCGGTGCCTTCGTCGGCTTGGGCGAGAATCCCGGCGGGCAGCAGCGGCTGAACCAACTGCTCCAAGTGAGCCAGGCTTTGTTGTCGCACCTGTTGGACCCGCCGGCCCAAAGCGGCCAGCCGGGGCCGGAGGGAGGGAAAGAAGGGTGTCCGCATTGACAAGTATATATACTTGTCACGGCTTGACGTCCAGCCTAAACTGTCGTATGCGTAAAAAATCTTTGGCCGCTTGGCAGAAAGAATATCAGCGCCTGCAGCAACAGTTAGCCGGCATCGGCTACATCAGCCAAGGCTCCGTGGTGGATCGCTCCGGGCTCAAACGACCACGTTCGGGGTATCAGTGGACACGCAAGCTCGCGCGTAAAACCGTCACGGTGGCCCTCAGCCAAGAACAGTTCCAGGCCCTCAGCCAAGCGATCCGAAATCGAAGAACCCTGGCCAAAACTCTCCATCGAATGGAACAGCTCTCCCGGCAAATCCTGTTCGCGAGTGTGCCGGATACCAGCCGACGCAAACCTCTACCCTCTACAGTATTAGGCACTATCTAAGCGCCATTCGGTCCACGGCCCAGGAAATGAATGGTGTTGCAATCACAATCCTCCATCCTCCATCTTCGATCCTCTTTGGTTGCGGCCGTGCCCCCCTGCGCCTTCTCAACTCGGCGTTTTGGCGTTAAATGTCTTTTTTTTCCGAACGGTGATACTTTTCGTCCCGCAATTTCGTATGCCTGTATAGGACGGTGAAGCGAGACACATAAACACGCCAAAACAAATAAATAAAAGGATTCAAATATGAAAACGCAATCCAAACTTAAACTCATCGCGCTGGCCTTGCTAGCGCTGTTAACCCTCAACTCACAATTCGCCAATGCCTTAGCTCAAGGCACGGCCTTCACTTACCAAGGCCAGCTCCAGAACAACGGCAGCCCTGCCAGCGGCACCTATAACCTGCAGTTCTCGTTGTTCAACGTCAGCAGCGCAGGCACCGCCGTGGCCGGGCCGGTCACCACCGACGGCGTCGTTGTCACCAACGGCCTGTTCACGGTGTTGATTGATTTTGGCCCCGGCGTGTTCGCCGGCACGCCCTACTGGCTGCAGATTGGCGTGGAAACCAACGGGGGCAACACGTTCAGCACGTTGACACCGCGGCAACAATTGACGCCCACGCCTTATGCCCTCTATTCCCCCAATGCGGGAAATGCCGCCACGGCGCTCAACGCAGGCAATGCCACCAACGCCGCGACCGCCACGACGGCCTACAGTTTTTCCAGCTCCCTCGCTGGTGACGTGACCGGAACGCAGAGCGGAACCGTGGTTTCAAGGGTGGGCGGGGTGGCTGCCA
>JBEKZM010000076.1:0-54054 GCA_049509875.1 Verrucomicrobiota bacterium
CGAAAATGGCTCCAGAGGTAGGGCTCGAACCTACAACCACACGGTTAACAGCCGCGTGCTCTACCATTGAGCTACTCTGGAACACAAATGGGCGCGTAATTTACAAACCCCCGTTCATCCCGTCAATTTCATTCGTCGCAATTTTCGGGCATCCCGACTCTGTTTCCGCCCGGGATCCCGTTCGCCCGGCCCCTGGCGCGGGGGACACGGCCCCGGAGGCGTCAAGCGGCCCCGGCCGCAGCCGCTTGCCCAAATCCTGCTCGACGCCCCGGTTTTTCAAGCGTAATTTGTGGCAATATGTCAAAGGAAACGCTCGCGGCTCCGAAAATCAATCTCCGCCGTCCGGACATCATGGAAGCGGTCCAAGCCCAGGTGCTGTCCCATTACCGGAGCGAACTGGTGGAAAGTGTTCGCGCCAACGGTGGCGTCCTGACGGCCGATGGCCTGACGGTGAAGCTGGCCAAGGAATTTGGTTTTTGCTATGGCGTGGAGCGCGCGATTGATCTGGCCTATGCCGCGCGAAAATATTTTGCCGAGAACGCCCCCGACACCCCCATCTATCTGCTGGGCGAGATCATCCACAACCCGGAGGTCAATGACCAGATTCAAAACATGGGCATCCAAATCATCGCCGCCAAGCCGACGGCCGACGAGGTGGACCGGCTACAACCGGGCGATGCCGTCATCATCCCGGCGTTTGGCACGGAGGTCAGCACGCGCCAGAAGCTGGAGGCCAAGGGCTGCATCCTCGTGGACACCACCTGCGGGGACGTGATGAGCGTCTGGAAGCGCGTGCGCCAGTACTCGAAGGAGCATGTCACCAGCATCATTCACGGCAAGGCCAAACACGAGGAGACCAAGGCCACGACGTCCCAGGCCCGCGCCTATGGCAGCGGCCATTATCTGGTGGTGTTTAACCTCGATGAAACGGATTACGTCTGCGATTACATCCTCAAGGGCGGCGACAAGGAGGATTTCCTGAGGAAATTTGAAGGCGCCTATTCCGCCGGGTTCGACCCGGACCTGCATCTGCAGGCGGTCGGAGTGGCCAACCAGACCACGATGTTGCGCGGCGAGACCGAGGAGGTGCAGCGCCGTTTCAAGGCGGCCATGGAGAAGAAATACGGGGCCGAAAACGTTGGCGGGCATTTCCGTTTTTTCGACACGATCTGCGGCGCCACCCAGGACCGGCAGGATGCCTTGCAGAAGCTCCTGGTGGAACCCATGAACCTGCTCGTGGTCATCGGTGGGTATAATTCGTCCAACACGTCGCACTTGGCGGAAATGGGTGAAGCCAAGCTGCCGACTTTCTTCATCAAAAACGCGGGCAAAATGGTGTCCGACAAATTGATTGTGCACTACAACCAGCATCTGCACAAGGAGGTGGAGACGAGGAATTGGCTGCCCTCCGGCCAGATCACCGTCGGCGTTACGGCTGGCGCCAGCTGCCCCAACAACCTGATCGAAGACACCATACGCCGCCTGTTCGAAATGCGCGGCGTTTCGGTTCGGGAGCTGCTTAATTGATGCTATTTGATTCTTTTGTTGTTTGCAAATGATGTAAATGGCATTATATTTGGCGCATGAGAATGACGGTCGATTTGGACGAGAAGACGCTGGCAGACTTGTTGAAGGTGACGGGCCTAAAAAAGAACAGCCCGGCGGTCGCCTTCGCCGTTCGCGACTTCCTCAACCGGAAGAAAGCGCGGGATTTCGGCCGGATGTTGCGGGAAGGCGAATTCGACTATCCTGCAACCAACGAACAGGTCGAGCAACGCGACGTCTGACGCGCGTTGGAGCGCGAACCGTCGCAGACGCAGGCCATGTTCCTGTTTCACCCTTCAACGCCTTGCCTCTTTAACCAAAACACATGATCCTTGTGGATTCATCGGTCTGGATTGAGTCATTGCGCCGCGATGGCCGGCTGGACGTCAAGCTCGCGCTGGAAGGGCTGCTGGAGGAATACGAAGCGGCTTGGTGCGGACCGGTGAAGTTGGAAGTGCTCGGCGGCGCCCGCGTCCAAGACCGTCAAAAACTGGAAGGTTATTTTGGTTGCATCCCTTACTTTCAAATGGCCGACGCCGCTTGGGACTCCGCCAAAGCCCTGGCGTGGCGGCTGCATGACAAGGGCTGCACTGCGCCATGGAACGACATCCTCATCGCCACGCTTTCGATCAAGGCCGACTGTCGGATTTACGCCATCGACAAGCACTTTGACTTGATGTACGAAGTGGGCGCGGGGATTCGCCTGTACCGCCCCGGCTACGGCGGCAAATACAACCCGCTCTGACCCATGCCCCGCTATCGGCAGGAACTTGAAGACATTGAACGTCGCACGCTGGCGCCGTATGCACAATTCAGCGGGGATACCCGTGGCCGGCGGCTGCCGGAGGAGCCGCCCCTCTGGCGCACACAATACCAGCGTGACCGCGACCGGGTCATTCATTCGCGCGCCTTTCGCCGGCTGGAATACAAGACCCAGGTGTTTCTGAATGGCACCGGGGATCACCTGCGCACGCGGCTCACGCACACGATGGAGGTGGCCGCCATTTCGCGGAACATCGCCAGCGCCCTCCGGCTGAACAGCGACCTTGCCGAGACCATAGCCCTGGCGCACGATCTGGGACACTCGCCGTTTGGGCACAAGGGCGAGACCGTCTTGAACCAGCTCATGCGCGGGCACGGCGGATTCGAACACAATCATCACAGCCGGCGGATCGTCGAGGAACTCGAGCAGAAGTATCCGAACTTTTCCGGCTTGAATCTCTCCTGGGAGGTGCTGGAAGGGCTGGCGAAACACCAGACCGCGTTTGACCGGCCCGGAATCAAGCCAGGGTTCACCGCCAGACGTCCCTCCCTCGAGGCCCAGATCGCCAATCTTGCCGATGAAATCACCTATTACAGCCACGACCTGGACGACGGGTTGGATTCGGGCCTGCTCTCGGAGGCGGACCTGGGCAAGCACGTGCGCCTTTGGGCGCAGGCCGCCCGGCTGGTGAAAAAGGAATATGGCAAGCCGCCCGACGAATCCCGTCGCTACTTCACCATTCGAACGATCATTGACATGCAGCTCGCGGACGTCATCGCGACCAGCGAAGCGCTGATTACGGCCGCGGGGGTGCAATCGGCCGACGACGTGCGCCGGCACGCGCGGTCGCTTATCCAATACAGTCTGGAACGCCGCAAACTGAACCTGGAATTGCGGCGGTATCTTTACAAGAATTTGTATTTCAATCCGGTGGTCAATGAGCCGCACATTCGCGCCAAGCAGTTGTTGCGCGACCTGTTCCACTATTACCTAAAGCACCCGAAAGAAATCGGGGACCAGGCCCGCAGAAGGGTTCGTCGGGAGGGAGTGTATCGGGCCGTGTGCGATTACATCGCTGGCATGACGGATCGCTATTTGATGTCCGAGCACGCGCGGCTGTTTGGCAAAAAATTCCAGTGGGACTGATAGGATTGCCCCAGTGCCGCTTGAACGCGGCCTTGTAAATGGACGTTGATGCGGGCTGAAGCCCGCGCTCCCAATGCAAATCAAGGCCATGCACGCCGCTGTTGCAATTCTGCGATTTCCATCCAGAATAAGGGAAGAATGGAGGAGAAAAACGCCCAGGTAGTGGTGCTCGGCGCCGGTTTTGGCGGATTGACGTTTTGCCAGCACTTTGAAAACCGGCAGGCGCGAGTGAAGCTGGTTGACCGCACCAATCATCATCTGTTCCAGCCGTTGCTTTATCAGGTGGCCACTGCCGGTCTGTCCGCGCCCGAGGTTGCGCAGCCCATCCGTTCCATTCTTTCCGAGCGCGCGAACGTCACCATTTTCATGGAGCCGGTCGTGGACTTGAACCTTTCGAAACGCGAGGTGGTCTTGCAATCCAAGACCCTGGCTTACGATTATCTGGTGCTGGCGCTGGGCGGCCGCAACAACTATTTCGGTCATCCGGAATGGGAACAATTTGCGCCCGGACTGAAGACCTTGGATGACGCCGTGCGCATTCGCAGCCGGGTGCTGCTGGCGTTTGAACGGGCGGAAAATACCGAGGCAGATGCGGAACACCTGCGGCTGCTGAGCGTGATCATCATCGGCGGCGGACCGACCGGCGTGGAACTGGCGGGCGCGTTTGCCGAACTGGCGCGCCGGGTTCTGGTGCACGATTTCCGCCATATCGACCCAGCCCAGGCGCACATCATTTTGATCGAGGGCGGACCGCGCATCCTCCTGCATCTGCCGGAAGATCTTTCCGGGAGCGCCACGCGCCAGTTGGAAAAACTCGGGGTGCAGGTTCGCACTGGCGTGCAGGTGAAGGACATCCGCCGCGGCGAGGTAGAGCTGGCGAACGGAGCGGTCCTCCGGGCCGAAAACATTCTGTGGGCCGCCGGCGTCGCGGCCTCACCCCTCACGCAAAAGCTGGGCGTGGAACTCGACCGGGCAGGGCGCGTGAAGGTGAATCCCGACCTCAGTGTGCCCGGCCATCCGGAAGTGTTTGCCATCGGCGACCTGGCGTTCGTTCTGCAGGCCGACGGCAAACCGGTCCCCGGCGTTTCTCCGGCGGCCATGCAAATGGCCCGCCACGTGGCGAAGATCATCGACCATGAACTGGCCGGCATCCGGACGCCGCGCCCGCCATTCAAATATTGGGACAAAGGAACGATGGCAACGATTGGGCGGTCGAAGGCTGTGGCCCAAGTCGGCGCGCTCAAAATGTCGGGTCTCGTTGCCTGGATCGCGTGGCTGTCGCTGCATTTGGTCTTTTTGATTGGTTTTCGCAACAAGGTGGCGGTGATGTTGGACTGGATGTACTCCTACTTTGCGTACAAGCGCGGCGCGCGCATTATTATGGGCGAATCCCCGGACCCGCTGCGTGAGAATGAGTAGAGTGGTTTCGTAGTCTTCGCCGTGAACCATGCAGCCGGGGAGAGCGCATCAGTGTGCGCCGGAGCGCCAGCCTCCAGACCCGGCGCGAACGCGTCTGTTTTTGAAACGTGCCGGTTCGGAGACCACCGCTCCATTTGCCGCAGGCCCCGCGTGTGCGAAGCGTCGTGGAGTGCGGCGGCCCTCCGCCGCTGTGGTCCGTGCTCGCTCTTCTTGTAAGGCAATCAGTTGCAGGTTTCTGCGGATCTTGGTAGCAGTGGTCGCGCTGCGTCCACTCCCGCTTTTCCTGGCCTGCCAACCGAATCTGCCTTGCGTTCACAACGTTCCGCTTGCCTTCCGATATTGGGTGCGTCAAGCCAATCGTTCCACCGCTTCCTGGCCAGACAATTCCGCGAGCAGTTGCGAAACAGATTTCGTTTGTCCCGGCAGAATCAAGTCCGGCGCAATTTCGCCCAACGGCTGGAGCACAAAGCGGCGCAAATGTGCGCGCGGATGGGGCAGGGTGAGTTCCGGCGAAGTGCGCGTTTCGCTGCCAAACGTGATCAAATCCAAATCCAGCGGACGGGGTTCGTTAAGGACCTGTTTGGGCACCCGGCCAAATTCCTTTTCCAACTGGTGCAGTGTCTCCAGCAGAGATTCCGGCGTTTCATTCGTTCGTGGAGTCAAACCGATCACTGCATTGACGAACTTCGGCGAACCGGGCGGACAATCCACCGGCGTCGTTTGCCAAAGCGAGGATTTTATGATGGGGTGGGCGGATTGCTCCTGCAGGCGGTCCATCGCGTCACGAAGAGTCTCGACCGATTGTCCGAGATTTGATCCGAGCGCAATATATGCCAATGGCCGCATCGCTGGAGCTTTGGCCAACAACTGGCGGCGCGCAAGCATCAAGATGAGCAGAATCAGCGCTTTCTCTGGGATTTTGACGCTTGGGGGCGGAGTGTGCGGGCGAAATCCGGCGGGGCGAAGGATTTGACAGGGTGGAACCGGCTTCCAGCCGGTTGAATCCGGCCTCCGGCCAGATTCGATTGAGGCGTGGCTGATGGTGATGCGCCGGCGAATTGAACAGGCGCGCTCCTCTCCGGTTTGGGGCGGGACGCCCGAAACCACAGGCGGGACGCCTGTTCCACCCCCCATTCCGCACTCTGCACTCCGAGATCAATCGGCTCCGCACTCACTTGAGTCCCAGCACGTCCTGCATGTCGTAGAGGCCGGGCTTTTGCTTGACGAGCCATAGGGCGGCGCGGAGGGCGCCGTTGGCGAATGTGTCGCGGCTGGAGGCTTTGTGCGTGAGTTCCACCCGCTCGCCGACATTGGCAAAAATGACTGTGTGGTCGCCCACCACGTCGCCGCCGCGAATGGAGTGGATGCCGATCTCCCCCTGCGTTCGTTCGCCGACCTGGCCCACGCGGCCATGCCGTGCGGCCTCCTCCAGATGGAGCCGGCGCGCGTCCGCTAGAATCTCGGCAAGAGTTTTGGCCGTGCCGCTGGGCGCGTCCTTTTTTTGGCGATGATGCATCTCGACCACTTCCAGGTCGAAATCCGGACCCAGAATCTCGGCCGCCTTGCGCGTGAGCCAGAACAGCGTGTTGACGCCGGTGGAAAAATTGGATGCCCAGACAATGGGGATGCGTTTCTTGTGTTTCTTGATTTCGAACGTGTCGGTGTCGGTATGCCCCGTGGTGCCGATGACCAGCGGTTTCTTGTGCTTGGCGCAGAGTTGGGCGACCGCGACGGTGGCCGCGTGCGCGCTGAAATCAATGACGACGTCGCCTTCGCGAATGACGCCGGCGAGGTCATCGCCCTGGTCGATCTGCGCAACAATCTGGAGCCCGGTCATTTTTTTGGCGCACGTGATGAGCGCCTGGCCCATCCGGCCCCTGGATCCGGTGATAATGACTTTGATCATAGGAATTCATTGACCACGAATGGGCACCCGGGACCCGGTCTTGCCAAGCGCGCTCATGGGCCTTCGTGCCAGTTCGTCTTTGTCAGCGGTTTAACGCAACGCGCCGCACTGTTTGAGCGTGGTGCGCAGAGTTTCCCAATTCTTAGGGTTCATGGGCACCAGTGGCAAGCGATATTCCTCGTCAATGAGCTTCATCATGGCCAGCGCGGCCTTGATGGGGACGGGGTTGGTCTCGATGAACAGGTTCTTGAAGAGGGAATAATATTTCGCGTGCAGCGCCGCCGCCTTGCGCACGTCGCCGCGCGCAAACGCCTTGACCATTTGCGCGACTTCCTTGGGGATGACGTTGGAGGCCACGCTGATCACGCCGGCGGCGCCCACGGACATGAAGGGGACCGTCAGCGAATCATCGCCGCAGAGAATTTCAAATTTGGGCCCCAGGACTGCGCGCAACTGTGAAACGCGATCGCAGCTTCCGCCGGCCTCCTTGATCCCGACAACGTTCTTGCAGTCGTGGGCCAGGTGTTTAACCGTGTCCACGGCAATTTCGATGCCGCAGCGGCCGGGAATGCTGTATAGCATGATGGGCAGCCGGGTGGCCCTCGCGATGGCCTTGAAATGCTGGTACAGACCCTCCTGGGTGGGCTTGTTGTAATAGGGCGCCACCTGCAGCGAGCCATCCGCGCCGGCTTTCTCGGCTTCCTGCGTCAAATAGATCGCCTCTTTCGTGGAGTTGCCCCCGGTGCCGGCCAGCACCTTGAGTTTGCCGGCCGAGTACTTGACCGACCACGCAATAATCTGGATGTGTTCCTCGTAATCCACCGTGGGAGATTCGCCGGTAGTGCCCACCGGCACAATGCCGTCCACTCCGCCCTGGATCTGAAATTTGATCAGCCGTTCGAGTGCCGGTTCGTCCAGTTTGCCCCCGCGGAACGGCGTGACAATGGCAGTGTAAGTTCCCTTAAACATGGTTTAATTGAGACGCAGAGAATAGCCGAAAACCCCCGTTTGGCGAGCGGGAACTTTCCCCTCACGCCAGGGCCTCGGCGAGCACTTCGGCCATGTGCGCTGCGCGCACGGTGACCAGGTGCCGCACCTGGTGGCGGCAACTCGTGCCGGAGAGTACAACGGTGGTGCCGTACGGCTGCTGTTTAATTTGTTCCACCAGCGGCCCGGCAATCTTCAGCGAGAGCTCATACTTGGAGGCCAGCATGCCGAACGCTCCCGCCATGCCGCAGCAGCCGGTGTCCAGCAGGGCCACGCTGCGGTTGGGCAGCCGGGCGGCAAGCTGGCGCGAGGTTTTGACATTCGTCAATGCCCTGGCGTGGCAATGCGCGTGGATGACCACGCGACCCTGTTCATGATCGAACCGCAACGCCTCCGGATACTGCTTCAACAAATTCTCGACGAAGTCCTCGAACAGGACGCAGCGGGCCACCACCGCCGCCGCTCCCGGCAACCCCAGTTCGCGGTAATCCTCCGCAAACATCGAGTAGCAGGACGGCTCCAGGAAGATGATCGGCGCATCGTCGTTGGCGAGAATGGCCAGGTTGTGCGCGCCGAGCTTTTTTGCCTCGTCCAGATTGCCCACGCTGAAAGCGGGTCGTCCGCAGCATTTCCGTTGTTGCGGGAGCGCCACGTAGCAGCCGGCGGCTTCCAGCACCTTGACGGCCGCGCGGCCAATGTTTGGCTCATGATAGCGGGTAAAAGTATCGTCCCAGAGCACCACGCGGCCGCGCTGGCCGTCGGTTTGGTGTTCGTGCTTGTGGAACCAGCGATCAAAGCGTTCGCGCGCGAAGGCGGGAGTATCGCGTTCGCCGCTGATGCCGAAAAGCCGGCCGAAGATGTGCCGCAGCGAGCGCGAGCCCAGGACGAAATTCGCCAGCGACGGCACGGCGCAGCCAAAGCGGCCGAGCGTATCCACGGAACTGACGAGGCGTTGCAGCGGTGTCAGGCCGTCGCGCCGGGCGCGCGCGTGCTGCAATTCGGCCTTCAGCAGCGGGAGGTTGACGTTGGAGGGGCATTCGGTGGCACAGGCTTTGCAGGATAGGCAGTTGGACAGCGCGTAATCCAGTTCCTTGGCGCGCAGCGGGTCCTGATTGGACCCGCGCATTTCGAGCGCGGCGCGAATCAGGTTCGCCCGGCCCCGCGTGGACATGCCTTCCTCGCCGGTGGCCATGAAGGTGGGACACATCGTAGGCGTCTGTTTCAGGCAGCCGCCGCATCCGTTGCATTGTTCGAGGTTGCCCAGAAAGGAGCCGTCGCGGGCCGCAAATGCCAGCTCGGGCACGAAGGGCAGCAACGTCCCCCGATCGGTTGTTTGCCGCAGGTTCCGGTCGATCTTAAACCGCCCGTCGCCGATGATTTTGCCGGGATTGAATAGGTTGTTCGGGTCGAACGACTGCTTGATCTCGCGCATCACGTGGTACAGCTCGGCGCCGACCTGCTGCTTGAGATATTCCGTGCGGGCGATGCCCACGCCGTGCTCGCCGGCCAGCGAACCGTTGAACTGCAATACCAGCGCGGCCACTTCATCGGCGATCTGTCGGAATTTTTTCAGGTCCTCCGCGCTGTGCAAATCCAGGACCGGTCGCACATGCAGCAGGCCGGCGGCCGCATGGCCGTAAAAGGACGCGTCCACGTCCACACGCGCCATGAGTTCCTGCAGAGCCGCCACGTAGGCGGGCAGGTCGCGTGGCCGCACCGCCGCATCCTCCACAAAGCACGACGGTTTGGCGGCGCCCGGGCAACTGGTGAGGAGCGAAAGACCGGCCTTGCGCATGGCCCAGACGAGGTGTTGTTCGTGCGGGGTCTTCAGGATCTGGCGGCGGCGGCCGAGCCGGCGCTGCTCCATCTGACCGAGCTTGTCCCGCGCGCCCGCAAAAAATTCCACGATCAAAATGCTGGCGCACGGCTGCTCGTCGAGATCGAGCAGGGCGCGCACGGCCTGAAACTCGCGCTGCCCGAGCGTCTGGTCAAAGAGCGGACGGTCTATGTGTTCGATGGCCGCCGGTTGCAAATCCAGCAGGCTTTCGGTGGCCTGCATGGCCTCGGCCACCGAGTCAAAGAAGATCAGGCCCGCGCCACGTTCCGCCGGCAGCGGAACGATTTTCAATTCCGCCGAGAAGATTCCCGCCAGCGTGCCTTCGCTGCCGCAAATAATGGGGATGAGATTGTCCTGGCTTTCCGCGGCCCGGGCCAGACCGTACCCCGGCCAGCGTTTGAGCAGGCCGGTGGGAAATCGCTCGTCAATTTGCAGCGAGTTGAGCATCAGCAGATCGTCCACCAGGCTGCGCTGAGAAGCCAGCGCCGTCTGGCCGGGGCCGGCCCGGGCATACTTGCCATCGGCCATGATGAGATCGAGGGAATGGACATGCTGGCCGGTGGTGCCATAGACGGGCGTGTGTGCGCCGGATGAATCGTTGGCAATCATGCCCCCGAGGGTCGCCCTTGAACTGGTGGCCACGTCCGGGCCGAAACGAAACCCGTGCGGATGGAGAAAATCGTTGAGCTGGTCCAGCACCACGCCGGCGCTTACCCGGACCAGGCGCCTTTCCGCATCGAACTCGAGAATCTGCCGGTTGTGCCGGGCGAAATCCACGATCAAGCCTTCGCCAATGGCGCCCCCGCTCAGGCCGGTCCCGGCGCCGCGCGGAATCACCGGAACGCCCGCCACCAGCGCGGCCTGGATGACCTGTGCCGCCTGCTTGGCCGTCTTGGGAAAGGCCACCGCCAGGGGGACAATCTGGTAGGGGGACGCGTCCGTGGCGTAGAGCTGCAGCGTCTGGTTATCGAACGCCACCTCACAGTTGGACGCGTTCAGCGTCGCCATCTGTTGCGTGGAAAGCATCGCTCACAAATTATCCACGCCGGCCGGTTTTGTAAAACGCGCATTTTTCCGGGCGGACCTCGGGCAGGGCTTCCCTATGGCAGGGCCCCACCCCTTGCGCAGGGCGCATTTTAAATTGCGACCGGAGAGTTCGGTTTGTCCCAAAGCGCTGCGCCGGTCTTGGCACGGGCTCTGAATGTGCCAGGCGGCGAAGACTGGCGGAGCGTGGCGAGTTGGGGCAACTCCGGTCCGGCGCGAACGCGACGGTCGGAGCGCGGGTCTGTGTCCCGCAGAAACTTTGTTCGTCACGAAGTCCTCGAATTACGCGGACAGCCGTGGAGTTGGAAGGTACCCGCTATCGGCGTGACAGCGCGTTGGGAATTTCGTTAAATTCCACTGATGAACAAGAGCTGGGCGCAACGCTCGGATGAATTTTTGAAAATCAGCGGGCAGTTCAAGCTCGGCGCTTTGGTTACCGAAGCGTCGCACCCGGTCACTGCCGATTTGAGCGACGTGGCCAAAACGGATATCGCCGGCGCGCTGAAGCTGCTGTTTGACGTGGACGCGGATGTCCTGGGCAAGTACCGCGAATTTGTGGCGTCGGGCCGGGTGGAAAAAATCCAGGCGGTGGTGGCGCGCGTGCTGCGGGACGGCGGGCGCATTTTTTTCACGGGCTGCGGTTCCACTGGCCGGCTCAGCATCCTGTTGGATTCCGCCTGGCGCGATTACTGGCAGAATGCCGGGCTGGCCGCCCATCTGGCCGCCGGCACCGGACCAGCCGCCCCGGTTGACGCCGGTGAAACGACCGACCCGGTCTATCAGGATCGCACCGTCAGCGTCATGGCGGGGGGGGATTACGCGCTGATCAAATCCGTGGAAGGGTTCGAGGATTTCACCGAATTTGGCCGAAAACAGATGACTGATCTGGCGATCTCCGCCCAGGACGTGGTGTTTGCCATCACCGAAGGCGGCGAAACCCCGTTTGTCATTGGCACGGCCTGGGCCGGGGTGGAGGCGGGCGCCAAAGTGTATTTCGTCTATAACAATCCCGATGACATTCTGTGCGAGCAGGTGGAACGCAGCCGCGAAGTGATCAACGACCCGCGCATCGAGAAGATCAATTTGACGACCGGCCCGATGGCCATTACGGGTTCGACGCGGATGCAGGCGACATCCATTCAGCTTTGCGTCCTGCTCACGGTCCTGGAATTGGTGATCCGCGACCTCGCCGGCAAGCCGCCGGTGGATGTCCCCCGGCAGTTTCTGTCCGAATTGGAGGCGGCCTGCGCGGGTCTGCGATCGCCGGAATTTTTGCAATCGCTGGCGTCGCTGGTGCTGTTGGAGGAAACGACCTATCGCAGCGGCAGCAAGAGCAGCTATTTTGCGGGGCGCTTCGGCATTGACGTGCTGACGGACACCACCGAACGGTCACCCACCTATTGCACGCCGCCGTTTCGGAAATTTGACGATGACGCCGCCGCGGAGTCGTGGGCGTATTTGTTTGTGGCCGAGGACTGGACGGACAAGGCCTGGGACGCAATTTTGAAGCGCAAGCCGCGGTGCGTGGAGTGGCGTCCGGACGACCTCCGGGGACTGGTGCGGGAGGAACAAGTCGAGCACACGCGGGAAATCGTGGAGAAGATCAGCTCCACCGAACTGATGCGCTACAAGATTGGCAGCAACGGCCTCCGCTACCGGCCGCTGGTGGTCGAAGATTGTGCGGTGGCGGTCATGTCCGCGTTGGAGAAGCCCGCGGCGCAGAAATTCCAGCTCAAACAACTGGAGCTGGCCCGCGCCAGCCATTCACGCACGGGGCTGCTTTATTTTGGCACGGAAATGCCGGGCGCGCTCCGCGCGGTCGCGGAAGTTTGCGCGTTTGTGCCGCTTCCCCAGTCGGCCCTGTTGCTCGACGGCGTCGCGCGGGTCTTGGTGAAGCTGGTGATGAACGCGCTGTCCACCTGCACCATGGTCCGCCTGGGCCGGGTCATGGGCAACTACATGGTTTGGGTGGTGCCCAGCAATCTAAAGTTGATTGACCGCGCCACCCGCTACATCTGCCGGCTGGCGGACTTGGACTATACCGCAGCTAACCGGCTCCTGTTTGGAGTCATCGACTACGTTGAACCACGCATGAAAGCGGACCAGGCATATCCGCCGGTCGTGCGCCTGGCGGTCTTGCGGGCGAAGGAAAGACTCTCCAATGAGGAGGCGGAGGAAAGAATCAAGGCTGAGGGCTAAATTGGGTGCCGTGGAAAAAAACGGACGCGTTTACGCTTTCACCCTTTGGGTGCGGCCTCAACTGGCGGCGTCTCCTTTGGCGCGGCGGTGCTTTGGCGCAACACTAATTCGGCGGCCAACCGCCGGGGAACGGCCTTTTCGCCGCGGATCAGATTCATCATCGTTTCCACCGCGGCGACTCCGAAACGGTGCTTGGGCTGGCGGACAGTGGTGAGCGGCACGCGATAATATTCCGCCGCCTGAATGTTTCCAAAACCCGCGACCGAAATGTCGTCGGGGATTTTCAATCCCTGCCGCAGGAGGGTTTCGGCGCAGCCGATGGCCACGGAGTCGCCCACGGTTTGGACGGCGGTTGGCTGGCAGCCTTCGTTGAGCATTTGCAGCGCCGCCTTGGCGCCATCTTCGATGGTGCCGCCGGCGGCGAAGACGAGTTTGTCGTCCACCTCCAAGCCGGCCTCCCGAAGCGCGCGGCGGTAGCCTTCAAACCGTTCATGCGCCCACGGCGCGGCCGGAGGCCCGGTGAAGTAGGCGATTTTTCTGTGGCCCAACCCGATCAAATGCCGGGTGACGTTGAAGCTGGCGGCGGTCTCTTCGATTTCGATGCTGATGAAATTCCGGCAGAAGGGGGCTGGCGGCCCCAGCAGCACGGTGGGAACTTTGCGGGCGGCGATTTCCTGGTAAATGCGCGCCTCGGCCTCGAAGCGATAGACCGGCGTGATGAAAAGTCCATCCACCCGCCGCGACAGCAGCCGGCGCAGACAGGCGTCCTCGCGGTCGGAAGCATTGAGCGTCTGGGCAATCAGCACATCGTACCCCAGTTCGTACGCGCGTTCCTCAATGGCGAAGAGCATGCGCCCATAAACGGGATTGGTGGTGGCCGGGATCACCAGGCCGAACAGCTTGGTGGTCTTGGTGCGCAGTCCCTGCGCGCTCGAATCCGGCACATAGCCCAGTTGTTGGGCCAGGGCTTTGATTTTCTTTTTGGTTTCGGCCGAAACGTCCGGTTCGTCGCGCAAGGCCTTGGAAACCGTCATCACCGAAACGCCGATGAGCTGGGCGATGTCTTTGAGTCGGACCATGGTCAACATGCCAATTGAAACTAAAAATATGTCCCGCGCCACTGCAGCTTACGGCGCAGGGCCTCCAGAAACGAGCTATTTTTCAAATGCACCAGCCGCACCGCGCTCCGGCTGCGGCGGACGATCACCTCGTCGCCGTCGTCCAATTCGCCCGCAATCTGCCCGTCGGCATTCAAATACGCCGCGGCCACCGT
Organism: Verrucomicrobiota bacterium; assembly: GCA_049509875.1. GTDB lineage: Bacteria > Verrucomicrobiota > Verrucomicrobiia > Limisphaerales > UBA11358 > UBA11358. Next base: position 14,120 of record JBEKZM010000076.1, read on the forward strand.
GGTGACGGCCTTCACGCCGATGGTGGCGGACAGCGGCAGGATGATCGACCGGTTGGAAAGCGCGTGCGGGCAAATCGGGGTGAGGACAAACACCTCGGCGGTGGGCAGCACGATCGCGCCCCCGGCCGCCAGCGAATACGCCGTGGAACCGGTCGGCGAGCTGACGATCAACCCGTCGCAACGGTAGCGCGTGATGGGTTCGCCGTTGACGCTGACGTCCAGCGCGATCAGGCGCGAGATGGCGCCGCGGCTGATGACGATGTCATTGAGCGCGGACGCCTGGATTTTCTGGCCACGTCCGGTGCCGCTGGCTTCGATCAGGGCGCGGGATTCATATTTGAATTCGCCGCGCCAGACGAGCTTGAGCGCCTCGGCCAGCTTGTCCGAGGGCACGGCGGTGAGAAAGCCCAGGCCACCGATGTTGACGCCCAGCATGGGCGTGGGGGAGCCGGCAATCTGCCGCGCCACGTGCAGCATGGTGCCATCCCCGCCGAAGACCAGGAGCAAATCCACCGCCTGGGCCAGCGCGCAAACATCGGGAATGGCGGCGCATTTGAGCCGGGCCAGCCGGGCGGTGATTTCGTCGCCAAAGACCTGGCGCCCGCTGCGCCGGATGAGCTGCGCGGCGGCGCGCACGCTCGCGGCGCAGGCGGACTTTTCCGCGTTGCCCACGAGCCCAATGCATTGGAAATGGTCAACTGCCTTTTTCAATCAGAGCCAGGAATTCTTTGTTGCCGGCCGGGCCGAGCAAGGGGGATTCAACCACACCGCGCCAGCAAAGGCCAGTCTGCGCCGCAACGAATTCTCTCAGTTCGGCCAGCACGCGCCGATGCACGGCCGCATCCGTGATGACGCCCCGGCCCTTGTCCGCCTCCGCCTTGCCGGCCTCGAACTGCGGTTTGATGAGCGCCACGATCCGGCCGCCGGGCTTCAGCAACGGCGCCGCCGCCGGCAAAATCTTCTTCAACGAAATGAACGAGCAGTCCGCAACTACAAGGTCGGCTGGCGGTTCCGAAGACTTGGAGGTTCGACGTTGAATGTTGGATGTTGAATGTTCGTTGTCCTGGCGATCCGCAAAATCGTCACTGGTCAGGTATCGCGCATTCGTTTTCTCCATGACCACCACGCGCGGGTCCTGGCGCAGCTTCCACGCGAGCTGCCCCTGGCCCACATCTACTGCAAACACTTTGCCCGCGCCGTGTTGCAGCAGGCAGTCCGTGAACCCGCCGGTGGACGCGCCGAGGTCGATGGCGATGAGGCCGGTAACCTTCACCTGAAAATGCTCCAGCGCGTGCTCCAGCTTGTGTCCGCCGCGGCTGACGAATTTCTCCGGGGCATCCACGGCCAAGTCATCGGCCGGCCTGACGCTGTCGCTGGGCTTGCGCGCGGTCTGGCCATTGACGCGCACCTGGCCCGCCAGCACGAGCCGCTTGGCTTTTTCCCGGCTGTCGCATAGTCCGCGCTCCACTAGCAGTTGATCCACACGTGGCATGGCCGTTTGTTTCGCCGCATTTTACGCCAAGGCTGCCGGCAAAACAACGCGGAGTTGCGGGCGGGATTCGGCGGGGCCCAACTCGACGCTGCCCTCAAACCAGGAGTGTTGCGCCACGGTATTGGAGCGCGGCTCTGCGACCCGCAGCAAGTATTGCCAGTTAAAACGCGTGTGAACGTGATGGCGACAATGTGAATTCATAAGTTGCTGCGGCTCACAGAGCCGATCACAAGTCAGGGCTGTGTCCGCCCGTGATTGTCCAGGCGGCCCCGGCCCTGCGCTCACGCACCGGCCAGCGCGGGAATCACCGGTTCGTGCCGCAGGCGAACCTCGGCGGGAACCTTGAATTCCCTGGGGTGCGCCGCGGAAAGGTTCGTGAGCATCTGGCCCGAGATGATGTGAAAGCTCTGTGCCCAGGCCAGCGGCGTGTTGTGGCCGGTCTTGTCGCCCAGATACATTTCCGGCACGCAGCCGTCCGGCGTCATGTTCTGTTCCAGAAGCTGAAAGTAATGAATGGCTTTCTGGAAATAATTCCGGCGCTGGGTCCAGTCGAAGTGCACCACCTTGTGCCCGGGATCAAAGTCGCGTCCGTGCTCCGCGAGCTTGGCGTAACAGATGGCCAGCCAGGCCAGCCCCAGCGGCCATTCCGCGGCTTCATGGTCGCCGGGCACCAGTCCCTTGCCGCAATACACGTCGCCCGGATACCGCCGTACGCCGCGCCGGCCCACCAAATGGGTTTCAATGTTGTGCAGCAGGATCTTCTTGGTTTGAAAATCCACAATATTATAGGGCCAGATCAGGCTTAACTGCGCCATGTCGTAGGGCCGGCTGTCGGATTCGCGCGCGAGCACGCGCCCCAGCGATTTGATCCCGTCGGCAATCATCCGCTCGCTCACCGGCACGTAGTGGCTGATTTCAATCTTGTGCCGGTATTTGTAATCGTAAAAACCCTGGTCGAACCACATCATCAGGCCGCCCAGCACGGCGCCGAAGCTGCTGGAATGTTCCTCCGGCCCCTCCTCCCACATGCCGTAATCCGCCTCGAAGCCCATGTTGAAAATGTAATTACGGATGTGGCTGATGAGGAAAAAGTCCTCCTGCTTGAACCGGAAGCCATAGCCCTTCTTGATCAGGTCGCCCATTTTATACATGAACAGACCATAGACATCGAGCTGATGATGGCCCCACGCATCGGTGATGGTGTCGAGCGTGGTGGGATGCACGCGCGCCGGCATGAACTGGCCGGTCTGGTGGCGCACATCCGGCTTGATGATGGAGGCCTGGATGATGCGCGAGTGATAGCGCTTGAAGATATCGAGCACCAGGCGGAAGCTTTCCACCATCTTGTCGAAACAGCCCAGGTACTCGTTGGCGTAGGTGGCAAACATGATGTCGCGAATCCAGAACACGTTGTAGGCGTCGCCGGAGCCGTCCTCGGCATTGTAGGGGCTGGCGATGTAGCCGCCGTTGGGCCGCCGCATCCGCTCCAATTGCTGATGGGAAACATTGATGCGTTCCTCAAGTGACAGCTCATGGAATGTTTTCATAGCGCAGGCAAAAGCACGATTTGCGTTAAATCGCCGGACCCGCCTCCTTTATAAGCGGGCCCGAATGACCGCAATGTGCCGCGAAATGCGGCCGGAGGCAAGTCCCGTTGCGGGCGCATGGCCTTGATTTGGCCTTGGAGCGCGGACTGCAGAGGTGCATTGAATGCACCACCGTTGCGGGCGTTGACTTGACGGCGCACTTTGTTAGCGTGTCGCCAATGGCCAGCAACCGGATTCCACGTCTCCTCAAGATCGTCGCCGGCGCCGTCGCCGATGCGGACGAGGTGCTACAACTGGAAGGCCGGCTGGAACGGTTCGTTCATTTCTGGGCGCTGGTCACGCGGCAGTTCATCCGCCACCGCTGTCTCGTGCGCGCCTCGGCCCTGTCCTATTCCACGCTCCTGGCGCTGATTCCCCTGCTGGTGGTGGCGTTGAACGTCACCAGCACGCTGCTCAGCACCGAAAACGAGGCCAAGCTCGCCCAGTTCGTGGAAAAAACAGTCGCCAGTATTGCGCCGTCGGCCAACCTTCCGACGAATGCCCCGGCGGGGGCGCCGATCGCGCCGGCCCCGCCCGCCACCAACGTGCTGGCGGCAACCAACAGCGCCGGCGAGACCGCCAATCCGGCGGCCGCGAATTCCCTTTCCATTTCCACTGCGGCCGGAGGCTCGGCGCCCGCCACGACGCTCAATACGCAAACCGAGGTGGCGCAGACCATTCACGAGTTGGTCCAAAAAGCCGGCAACGGCACGCTGGGCCTCACCGGCGTCATTCTGCTCGTCTTTACGGCGATCTCCCTGCTGCGCGGCATTGAGGAGACGTTCAACGATCTCTGGGGCGTCACCCGCGCGCGGAACTGGTTTGTGCAGCTTACGCTCTATTGGATGATCATTTCTCTGGGGCCGCTGCTGCTCTCGCCCGCGCTGGGGCTGGCCGGCAGCTTGCATCTGCAACCCACGCGGACCTGGGTGGAGTCCTCCCCTATTCTGGCTCCGGTTCTCAAGCACCTGCTGCCCGTGGCCGTATTCAGCCTCGCGCTGTGCCTGCTTTATAAGCTCACGCCCAACACCAAGGTGGAGTTCCGGGCGGCGCTGCTGGGAGGCGTCTGCGCCGGCGCGGCCTGGCATGTTTATAATCAGCTCGGTTTCGTGCTGGCGGCCCGCGCTCTGGGCGCGAGCAAGTTTTACGGCAGCGTTTTTCTGCTCGTCCTGTTGATGGGCGGACTTTACATCCTGTGGCTGATCGTCCTGTTCGGCTCGCAGATCGCCTACGCCTACCAGAACCGCACCGCCTACCTGCAGGATCGCATTGCGGAAAATGTGAACCAGCGCGGCCGCGAGTTTGTGGCGCTGCGGATCATGACCAGCCTCGGCCGGCGTTTTCAAAAGGGCTTGTGCCCGGCGACGGTCCCGGAGATTTCGGCGGAACTGGCCGTGCCCAGCCGGCTCACCCAATCCGTGTTGCGCACGCTGGCAGCCACGCGGTTGGTCACCGAGATCGCCGGCGCGGAGGCGGCTTTCCTGCCAGCCCGGCCGCTGGAATCCATCAATGCCCATGACATCCTGATGGCCATGCGCACCGGCGGGGGCCAGGAACTGCCCCGGTCCGATGTGCCCGAACTGGCGGAGATTTACGGCGAATTTGCCCGCATCGAACAGGCCGAACGCGACGCGGCCTCGGGAATCACGCTGCTCGCCCTGGCCAATCGGCTGCCGCCGCCGGCCATGCTCGCCCCGGCGCCGGGCACCGACCCGGAAACCGGCGGCTCGATCTCGTCGCCCGCCGACGAGGCGCCCAAAGCTGAGCCCATCAAGGAGGCACCCGAGACACCCTTCCGCGAAACGATGAAAACGCCTGGCCCGGAGCCGGAGCCGGAAGCAAAAGAGCCGCCGCGCCGCGATACCGCGCGCCCGGAGGAACACACGGACTTTCCGCTGTGAAGCCCTCAGCCAAGCAGAAACTCCTCTAGCTGCGTCTGGCGCACCACATTGCGAACAGAGGGCATCGCGTTGACGAATTTGAGGTTGATGTCACGCCGTTTGAGATTCTTCTTGAATCGCACCATGAGGCCGATGCCGGTGCTGTCCATGAAGTTCACGCGTGAAAGGTCAATCGCCACCGCCATGCCCGGGGTCACCTGGGACAATTCGGAATCGGTGTAGGCGCCCAATTCAACGGCATTCAGCGCCGTCACCTCGCCCGTCCAACGGATTTGGAGTTCTGCTTCCAGCACGCCGCTCGTGACCGGAGCCGCGCCAACGGCGCTTTCCATCACGATGCGCGCCCCGGCCAGGCTGGCCTGGATGGTGAAAAACTCATCCAATTTCATCAGCTTGAGGGCCGCTTCCACCGGTGGCCGCGGCGCGATGAGGAAAAATTGCCACCCCAGTTCGCGCGAGCGCCGCCGCAGGCGGATGAGCGCGCCCATGCCGGTGCTGTCCACGAACATCGTGTCGGTGAGATCGAACAGGACGTGGCTGTTTTCGGCGGCGCGCAGCCATTCCGCCTGCGCCGCCTGCGCGGATGCCGCATCCAGCCGCACGGGCGCGCGAATGATCAGATTGCCGACCGGGTCGGGAATGACGTCGGCCCCGGCCACCTTGCCGGCGTTTTTTTTTGCGCGCAGCCGCCACCATTGCGCCAGAACGGCACGGATGAACTTCGAAAAGGATATTCCCGAGCGCTTGACCGGTTTGCCTTCGCCGGTCAGGAAGTCAAACGACGTGCCCGCGCCCAGAACGAACGGCACCCGGGCATCGCGGTAATTCATGTTGATCCACTTCTCCTGCTTGGGGGAACCGAAGGCGACCAGCAATACGTCCGGCCGGCCGGCGTGCAGGCGGCGCTGAATGTCGGCATGATCCATTTCCAGCAACGGGTGCTCCGGTGGCGCGTAGCTGGTTAATTGCAGCTTGGGATGCCTCGCCCGCATGCTGGCCGCCGCCGCGTCGTCGCCACCCAATAAAAACACGCGCCAGTTCTTCTGCTCCGCCAGCGCCAGCAATCGCGGAAGCAGGTTCGGCACAGTCACATTTTCCGGCAGCTCGTTGCCGAGAATCTTGGACGCCCAAACGACTGTTCTGTCCTCGGCCACAACCAGGTGCGCATCGAATAGAATGCGGCGAAGTTCCACGTCGTCCATAGCTGCCGCGATAAATTCCACGCCCACGGTCGTTGCATAATGGGGCTGTCCCGAGGCCACCATGTCAGCGGCAATGGCGAGGGACTCCGCGAGGTTCACGTTGTCAAACGGCACACCCAAAATAGCAATGGGTGCGCGGTCAAGTCTTATGGCCGGCGTGCTCTCCTGCATACAGCAAAGTTACTTACCATTTTGCGGGCAAAACTCCAAGCGCGGAAACGCAGGGACAACGCCGATCGACCTGATTTTTGATGGCGTTGCTCGTCAGGTGAAATCCCGAGCCACCGTTTCCCCAATCGGTCAGCCAATAAATATTGCCATGGAAATGAATTCCACGTACTTTTTTGACTGCGTGGAGACGGTCGCCTGTCCGCGACGTTCACGTCGGGCGGCGCCATGTGCCATTCGCTCGCGATAACGGTGGCGTCCCATCCTGCGCTTGGTCACTCGATCTGAACGTGACGGAATTTATCCAGCGGCAGACGAATGGTTCTTCGGCAAACTGCTTTGGCTAAAGCACATCCCGGGGAAGATTGATGGATAAAAAACCAAATTAGATAATGTTGAGTCCTGACGATTTTAAACGATCCATCAAGGCGGTTGACACCTTGGGCGCGACGCCCACCGTGTTGGTCAAGGTGATGGAGCTGGCCAAAGACCCCAACGCGGATCTCGATGCCATCGGCGCTTTGCTGCGCAATGACGGGCTGCTGGCCGCCAACATCATCCGGATCAGCAACAGCCCGTATTATGCCCCGGCAACGGTTCACGGCAACCTGTCGGCGGCGATCAACTTTATTGGCGTGAAGGAAGTCATCCGCGTGGTCAGCCTCAGCCTGGCCCAACAGATATTTGCGCGTAATCTGCCCGGTTACGGGATTTCGGCTGCCGACTATTGGAGTGGTTCGGTGGCGGCGGCACTCCTCATGGAGGTTCTGGCCGGGCACACCGGGCTGGATCGAGAGGACGCCTTCACCGTCGGCATCTTGCACGCCATCGGGCGCGTTTTCATTGACCGCGTCATCGCGGAACGTCGATTCAGCATCTACTGGGATGGCCAACAGCCCATTCAGGATTGGGAACGATCGGCCGTCGGCTTCGATTTTGCCGAAGCGGGCAGCATGCTTCTGGAGCACTGGCGCTTCCCGAAAACCACGTGCAATACGATCCGCTGGCAGCTCCATCCCGGGCGCGTCACCGAACCCATGTCCCTGCTGGGCATGTTGCAGTTCACCCGGACTGTGCTGGCCTTGACCGGCTCGAATTTTGAAAATCGATCCTGGCGGCTCCCGGAGGCGGATCCATTTCTCCAGGCGTCTGAACTCACCCAGGAGTCCCTGACCCGATTGATTGCCCAATGCCAGCATGCTTTTCAAAACGTCCGTGCGTCGGTTGACTTGGGCTAGGGCGTGTTTTCAAGAGACGGCGCGCGGCCGTCCCGGCCGCTGCCGCGTGATTCCGATTAGAGCGTGAATAAAACAGGTGCCGCCAAATCGAACGGCCGCTCATCGCCGCCGCCTCGTGAAATTTCAAGCGTCTCACCAGGGCCACGCGGCAGCGCCTGGGACAGGCGCCCTCCTTTGCGATTTCGAAACATCGCCGCGCGCCAGCCAAAAAACAGCTGATCGCCGCCGCCTTGAATTCCGATGGAATTCATTATAAACTCGCGGGAATGAACCCCTTCAACGGCTACCACCTCGTCACACCGAACGGCTCGCACTGGCGGCGGTTGGCTTGGCTGGTGCTGATGCCAATGCTGTGGTGTCATGCTTTCCGCCTTCATGCCATTGAAAGCAATGCGGTCTTGTCGGCAAAGGCGCCCGCTGCCGCGGATATCGCCGCCTCTTTTAAATGGGGTGGCGGGACGAAAGTTCTCCTGGTCGGCGGCGGTAGCTCGCATGATTTCCAAAAGTGGTTCAATGGAGTTGACGGAGCTACGTTGCGCGCGGCTGGAAAGTTGTCCGTGGACTATACTGAAAGTTCCGCGACGGCCACCAAAGCTTTGGCGGAGGCTGACGTGCTGGTCTTGAGCACAAACCGAAAAGATTTTGATACGCCGGAATTTCGCGCGGCGCTGATGGTTTTTGCCGGTTCGGGCAAGGGCATCGTCCTGTTGCATCCGGCGGTCTGGTATAACTGGCCGTGGCCGGAATACAACGCGCGCTTGGTGGGCGGCGGTTCGCGCGCCCATGAGCCGGTCGGGGAATTCGCCATAAACGTGCTCAAGGAACATCCGGTCACGCGCGGTTTGCCGCCGACGTTCATGGTGACAGATGAGTTGTACCACGTGGCGCTTGATCCGGACGGTGCAGCAACGGAAGTACTGGCGCAAACGTCTCCGGCCAAAGGAACGCAACAGACCTATCCCAGCATCTGGATTGTAAAACATCCGACCGCGCGCATTGTGGCGATTGCGCCGGGCCATGACGGACGGGTGCACGAATTACCGGAATTCAAACGGTTGCTCGTAAATAGCGTCGCCTGGGCGGCTGGCGGCAATTAAGAATCGAAGGTATGTTTCAGTGACATGCGGACTTGACATGATGACTCGTTAAACCGGCGGGGGGTTTCTTTCGGCAAAACCGCGTTGGTGCCAATACGGATAGACGGGCGGCGCGGCGCTGGCGGCATCCAGTTTGGCGATTTGGTCCGGGATGAGTTTCCAGCCAACCGCCCCGAGGTTGGCACGCAATTGCTCCTCGTTGCGCGCACCAATGATGAGCGTGGAAATCGTCGGGCGCTGGAGCAGCCAGTTCAGCGCGATTTGCGGTACGGTTTTGCCGGTTTCTTTGGCAACTTCATCAATCGCATCCACCACCCGGTAGAGATATTCATCGGAGATCTGCGGGCCAATGTCGGCATTGAGCTTGGATTGGAGGCGGGAGTTTAGTGGCAACGGCTGGCCGCGCCGGATTTTTCCCGTGAGCTTTGCCCAGCCCAATGGACTCCACACCACCGCCCCGACTTTTTGATCCAGACCCAGCGGCATCAATTCCCATTCATAATCACGGCCAACCAGTGAATAGTAAGCCTGGTGCGCCACATACCGCGAATAGCCATACTTCTGGGCGATAGCCAGTGATTTCATCAAATGCCAGCCGGAGAAATTGGAGCAGCCGAGATAGCGAATTTTTCCAGCCTGCACGAGGTCGTCGAGCGTGACCAACGTTTCTTCGATGGGTGTGACCGCATCGAAAGCGTGCAATTGAAACAGGTCAATGTATTCGGTGCCGAGGCGTTTGAGCGCAGCCTCAACCGCACGGATCAAATGGAAACGCGAAGAACCAACGTCATTCGGTCCGTCCCCGAGGCGGAAAGTGGCTTTGGTGGAAATGAGAACTTTGTCGCGACGGCCGGCGATGGCTCGGCCGAGAATTTCTTCGGCCAGGCCGTCAGAATAGATGTCGGCGCTGTCGAACATGGTCAATCCGGCTTCCAGGCAGATGTCCACAAGCCGCGTTGCTTCGGGAACACCGTTGCTGCCCCAAGCGGCAAAGAGTTCGCCCTTGCCGCCAAAAGTTCCGGTTCCCAGAGTTAATACCGGGACTTTGAATCCCGAACCGCCAAGCTGTCGATATTCCATATTATTTTTGTTGGTTGATTGGTTTGAGAAACAACCCGGCCACAATTTCATACGAATGTAAACGATCTTCCAGTCGGTAGAAGTCCGAAAACAACATCAGTTCGTCTGCCCGCGTAAGCCGCTGAAACTCCTGCAACTTGAGTTCCACCGTCGCCGGGCCGCCGATCACCGCCGCGCTGAGATGGGATTCGACCGCGCGCTGTTCGCCACTATTCCACAAACCGTCCATGCTCGCCACTGGCGGCGGGGTGAAGATGGGCTGGCCGCGGATCAAGCGTAGAATTCTTTGCTGGGCAGAGGTGGCCAGACGTACTGCTTGTTCGTCCGTTTCCGCCGCCAGCACAGGCAGACCGACCATCACGTAAGGCCGGCTCAATTCGGCCGAGGGCTTGAAATGTTCCCGATACAAGCCAATCGCTTCGATCATCATTTGCGGCGCAAATTGACCGGCGAAGGCGAATGGCAAGCCCAGTGCGGCCGCGAGCTGGGCGCTGAACGTGCTTGAACCCAGCAACCAGATGGGAACATGGGAGTTGCCACCAGGAACGGCTTGTATTCGTTGGCCCGGCGAGACCGGGCCGAGCAGGTGCATCAACTCCTGCAACAATTCGGGGAACCGTTCGCCAGCGTTGGGACCCCGGCCAAGGACCTGCGCCACCAATGGTTCCCCGCCCACTGCGCGTCCAAGTCCCAAGTCAATTCGGCCGGGGTAGAGGGCCTCCAGCGTGCCGAACTGCTCGGCAATGACCAAGGGTGCATGGTTCGGCAGCATGATGCCACCGGAGCCAACGCGAATGGTTTTAGTGGCGCCGGCGACGTGGCCAATCAACACCGAAGTCGCCGCACTCGCGATGCCCGGCAGGTTGTGATGTTCGGCCAGCCAAAACCGTCGGTAGCCCCATGCCTCCGCCGCTTGCGCGAGTTTGATGGTGTTGTGAAAACTTTCCGCCACGGACCCACCCTCGCGGACGGAAGCAAGATCCAGGACGGAGAGGACGATATCGGAATCGCGTTTCATCAGGCGGCCAGCGGCAGGTATGGATAGTCGGTATAGCCTTTCGGTCCGGGAGCATAAAACGTGGCTTGATCCGGCGCATTCAGTGCGGCGTTTTGACGGAACCGCTTCGGCAAATCCGGATTGGCGAGGAACGGCACACCGAACGCGACCGCATCGGCTTCGCCGGCAGCCAAGACTTGATTGGCTGTGGCCATGGTGAATTTCTCGTTGGCGAGGTAGCTGCCGCCAAAAATCTTTTTTAATTGCGGCCCGATGCGGTTTTCACCGAGCGATTCGCGGGCACAAATAAAAGCGGTTCCCCGTTTGCCCAGTTCGCCCGCCACAAATCCAAACGTGGCCAGCGGATTGGAATCGCCCATGTCGTGGGCATCGCCGCGCGGCGCCAGATGCATCCCGACGCGGTCAGCGCCCCAGACGGAAATCACCGCATCGGTGACTTCGAGCATCAGCCGGGCACGATTCTCGATGGAACCACCATAGGCATCGGTGCGATGATTGGTTTTATCCTGAAGAAATTGATCCAGCAAGTAGCCATTGGCGCCATGAATCTCCACGCCGTCAAAACCAGCCTGCATTGCATTCTCCGCGCCCTTGCGATAGGCGGCGATGAGGCCTGGAATTTCCTCCAGTGCCAAAGCCCGCGGGGTAACGAAGGCTTTCAACGGACGGACCAAGCTGACGTTTCCTGCCGCCGCGATGGCGCTGGGAGCGACCGGCAACGCGCCATGCAAAAACATGGGGTCGGAAATCCGCCCGACATGCCATAATTGAAGCAAAATACGGCCGCCGGCTTTATGCACGGATTCGGTCGCCAATCTCCAGCCTGCCACCTGCGCCGCCGACCAGATTCCGGGAGTGTCGGCGTAGCCCACACCCATCGGTGTGATGGACGTGGCCTCGGAAATGATCAAGCCAGCCGACGCGCGCTGGGCATAATATTCAGCCATCAACGCGTTAGGAATGCGTTCTTCCCCCGCCCGCGCGCGGGTCAGCGGCGCCAGGACGATGCGGTTGGGAAGACTCCAGGCACCGATGCGGACAGGATCAAATAAGGTGGGCATTTTGTTTTTCTAAATTTGCAATTTTTCGTTTGTCCTGGCCGTTTATAGTTCGACAGATATCAAACTTCAGGACAGACTGCAACGGGTTGTTCCTTGCCGTGACGGCGCAGATCTTCGCGATCGCATTGGAAGATTCCACCGGGTCGAGGTCAAATCCAGGCGAGAATTTCCGCCGGCTTGCGCGGCACGGGCGGGGTTACGCCGGCAGCCACCCCCAAAATCACCGGCGCAATCGCCGTCATCCGCGCGGGGATTTTCAATTCCGCCTTCCATTCCGGCGTGTTGAGCGTTGATGCGGCAAAGCCGATGACACAAGTGCCAAGCCCTTGCGCGCAGGCAGCCAGCAGCAAGTTTTCCGCTGCCAGCCAGCAATCGGCCACGACGAACGGGCCTTCTAATTTGCTGTAGATGACGATCAAGGTGCCCGCGTTATAGAAAACATGGAACTCCGGTTTGTCCACCCCATGCAACGCGTGCTTTGCCGGATCGGAACACCAGCTTTGGGAGGATCCTTGGGTTTGTTCATAAGTTGACGGTGGATTGATCAAGAGTGGTGAATCATCAGGCGGTCAGTCGCGACAGCGGTGGCAACGGCGGTTCTGGCGGTAACGGTGGCAGCGGCAGATCATCGCCGTCACTGACGGTCGTGCGCAGAATATTTTTGACGGTGGCCAACAATTTTTGGAACGAATAAGGTTTGAGCAGCATCTTCACGGGTTGCAACCAGGTGTGCAGGGCGAATCCCCAAGTGGGCAAGAATGCGGTGGCCATGATGACCGGCAAGGTCATTCGTGCTTCGTGGATCTTCATGAGCAATTCAACGCCCGACAGCTTCGGCAAGAATTGGTCGGTGATCAGCAGATCGTATTGGGAAACTTGCATCGCGGACCAGGCGGCGGCCCCGTCCCCGGCAACAGCCACTTGGTAGCCGGCGTCAATCAAAACTTGAGCCATTAGCCGGCGCCGATCATGCTCGTCCTCCACCACTAGAATGCGCTTACAAGAAATGGGTTGATGCAGAGGCGGTCCGACCATTGGATCGTCAAAGGAGGCGGTAAATTTGGCAGTCATTGCCAATACTTTAACCAGATGTTTTGCAGTTGCCATGGGGTGTTCACCCCAAGCCGAGAAAGACTAACGCCACGATATAATTCCATGCCAGCTCTTCTTTCAGAATCGTGGTCGCGAAGATGATGAAGACAATGATCGTGATCAACTCTTGAAAGACTTATTTCAGCTTATCAGCAACAACCGTGGGGGCCGACCCGGGCTGTTTTCAGGGGCCCGGTGAATACAGGGCGGCACAGGACTGCCGGGCCAAGCCACCGCAATGCGCCAAAGATTGCCGCGGCCAAACGAAAACGGCCGCGCCCCAGGGATTGGCTCGTAATGAAGGTTGTAGCAATGATCACTCAAGCCGGCGCGAAAGGTTTCATCATCCTCCCCGCCAAAGCATTTGAGGAGTTCCGCGCGGGTGGCAGGCACGTCCACGCGCCGCCGTGCCTCATCGTTCCGCAGGCCCTCACTCGAAGGGCCGTGATACGTGCAGAGCCAGGTGTCCGTTTCCACCGTGGCGCTGTCAGCGTGATAGGAAAACACATCCGTGGCCACTGGCCCAGGGGTTTCGTCGCGGGGATAGCCGTGGACGCAGTTGAGCGCAGGGTCAAGATGGTGCTCCCGGAGCAGCCGCTGGTCGGCCAAGAGATTCGCAATGGCGACGCGACCTTCCGCACTCGCTGGGAGGGCCAGCAGCCGGGCGTCGTCAACGGTGGTGATGGCCTCGCCAGGGCCGAGCAACTGCACGACCTCGGCGAAATCGCCCTCCACTTTGCGTTCCCAGCACAGCGCGTTGACGCCGTTGGCAAAGCGAGTGGTCACTAATTCCTGGAAATCGTTCACTCTCTGGATGCGGGGATAATCTGACGGCAGGGTGAATGGCATCATGCGCGAAAAGAAGGTAAATGAGCGTGCTTCTCGTTGTCGAGCTTTCGCGAACCGGTGAAGCAATGCACCACGGCCGGCACCGATTTTCTCACGGCAGTCAGGATGTCGTCGAACCGCTGGTCGGCGTCCCGCTCGCACAAAAATAGCGGCTTTTTACAGTTCCTCTGCCAATGCCACCTGGGCCGCAAACCATGTCTCCGGTTGTGGGCGAGGCGAGAAGTCGCGATTGAAATCCAGACCACATTCGCCGATGATCTTCCAACAAACATCGAATCGCTGAAATCTATGAGACCTTATGTGATCTGCCACATGTGCACATCCCTCGACGGCAAAATCATCGGCCACCGCTGGGGCAAGCTGCCTGGCTACAAACACGAAAGTGAATTGTTTGAAACGACCGCGGCGAGTTTCGGCATCGGCGCGTGGATGGTGGGCACCACGACGATGGACGAATTCGACGGTCCCAAAATAAAATTGCCGCGCGCGAAAACCCGCATCCCGCGCCGGGATTTCATCGGAAACAAGGGTGCCAAGAGCTTCGGCATCGGCGCGGATGCCAAAGGCGTGTTGCGCTTCCAGAACAACGGGGTTGGCGGCGACCATGTCGTTCTGCTCGTGACGGATCGCGTGAGCAATGATTACCTTGCCCATCTTCAATCCGCCGGCGTGTCCTATCTGTTCTGCGGCAAGAGAAAGATCGACCTGAAACTGGCGCTGCAAAAGCTGGGCCGCGCTTTTAGACTGCGCAAACTCATGCTGCAAGGCGGCGGTAAATTCAATGGCGCCATGCTGGAAGCCGGGGTCGTGGACGAAATCAGCCATCTCACCGTGCCGGTGGCCGACGGCGGAGCAGGAGTTGCAAGTATCTTCGATATCCCGGGGAAGGCGCCGGCCAAGGCGGCGGCGAAGTTGCGTCTGTTGTCACACAAAAAGATGCCTGGCGGGGTCATCTGGGCGCGCTATCGGGTCATAGCCTGACTATCGCAAATGGAGCGGTAGACCCGATTTATTTTGCCGCCTCCAATGGCACATAGATATCCCTGAACCCAAACGCTGGCGGCATCCCCTCCGGACCATTGACCGCCACCAAAAACGACGGGGCGTTCCGTAATTTGCGGCCGCTCTTGGGCAGCCAGGAGCGGAACAATTTCTCATAGCCCCTGGCGATCGCCCAGATGGGACAATTCCTCGCCACCACATAATCGCCGCCCGCGATCGTTCGCACTCGCACGGGCTTCGTGGGCATGTACTTCTCGTCCACTGTAGCACAGGCGTCATAACGCAATTTCTCCGGCGGCGTGTCCTTCGGATTATCCATGGGCACGCCGATGAACAACGAATCCTTGCGGGGCAGCCCGTCCTTCTTCAGCCTCGTCTTAAAATCCATCCATACCTGAGGCGCCCCGTCGTACGGCCCCACATGACGCATATACGCGACGCGCCGCGGTTCCAGCCTTGTCACTTCGATGTTCGTTGGTTCCGCTTTATTCAGGGGCCGCTTCGGCTGCAACGGCATATAAATATCCACCCGCTGTTTCCTGGGCGCGACTGCGTCCCGGGCACCCACAAACACCAAAAAGCCCGGCGCTGGCCGCAACTCCCGGGAACTCCGCGCGAGCCATTTGCCATACAGATACTGGAAGGCGTCCTTGATTTTCGCGACCGGGCAATTTTTTACCACGGCGTGGTCGCCGCCGGCGATGGTCTGCCCTTGGACCGGCTTCTTCGGCTCATAGTCTTCATCCACCGTGATGCACGCATCGTAACGAAGCTCCGCGGCCGGGGTCACCGATGGATTATCGTGCCCAATGCCGAGGAACACCGAACGTTTGCGAATCTGCATGTCCGCCGACAGGCGGGCCCTGAGGTCAAACCACGTTGGTTTGGTATCTTCGTATGGCCCGACATGCCGCAAACAAGCCACGCGCATCGGTTTGATTCTTTTGGTAATGACCTTCATAAATTTTTTTGTGAGGTGATTGGTGTTGAAGGTGGTCAAAGGAACTCCCTGCCGAAAATGCACGCCGGAGGGCGCGGGGCGAATGGCGACGGGCCCCTTCGCGCAGCGAAACTTCGCCGGCGAAACTCCGTAGGCGGCCTTGAACGCCCGGGTGAACGCTTCATGCCCCTCGTAACCGGCGTCCAGCGCCACTTGGATCACCTGTTTCGCGCCCGACCTCAATTCCATCGCCGCCCGCTCCAATCGCAGCCGCCGCACATGGTCCGCGATTGTCTCACCGGTCATCGCCGCGAAGACGCGATGAAAATGAAAACTCGAAAAACACGCCACCCGCGCCAACTCCTCCAAATCCAACGCCTCATCCAGATGCTCCTGGATATGCGTCAACACCCGCAGAATGCGGCCCCTATAATCCTCCCACGTTGTCTTATGTTTTGGCCGTGTGCCACTCATTTGCACGCTAAACTAGCAAACGCCATTACGGGCCGCTTGACTAATTTTGCGGTTTTGCAACTCGGACAAACCAACGATAGACTCCAGGGGCCGCCGGCTCTTCCGTTTGTTTAAAGACGAGGTCGCTCCAGACGGAGCTTTAATTTTGAAAAGGGGGTCCCCAGCTGCCCCATCGGAAGCCCCATCGGCGGCTTGCCATGCGCTTGGCCTTGGATTAGGGTTCAGTCGTTGGCAAACCGTTCCGACGCGCCTAAAAAGTAAAGCGCCGGAAAAACAATGAGAAACAAAGGGAGACATTATGCAAAAGACTGAGAAATTACGTGCCATCGCGCAGACCACCAAGATCGAACCAAGGAGCGATATCCCCAATGTAGCCGTGGCCGAAATTTCGGCGTCGCTGCGACAATTGCTGGCCGACGTTTTCGCCCTTTATCTTAAGACCAAGAATTTCCATTGGCATATGAACGGCCCGCATTTCCGGGATTACCACCTGCTCCTCGACGAGCATGGCGACCAGATTTATGCGATGGCCGATGAGATTGCCGAACGGGCGCGCAAACTAGGCGGGACGACCCTCCATTCCATCAGCGACATTTCAGCGCATCAGCGACTAAAGGACAACAACGAAGAATCGGTCGCCGCCGAACAAATGCTAACCGAGCTCTTCCATGACAATCAGCAATTGACAAAATATCTGCGCACAACCCACGAGGTTTGCGACGAGCACGGCGATGTCGCGACCGCCAGCCTGATTGAGAATTGGATTGATGAAACCGAACGCAGGACATGGTTTCTCGCAGAAATTATCGGCGGGTAGAATCAGGCTGGAGATGACCGCCAGCAGCTACGAACAGCCGCTGGCGGCAGACCGGGCCGCCTTCGCGGCGACCGGCTATTATCCCAAGGGCAGCGAGGTCAAGGGCAAGTGGCACATCTATCCTGAAATGGCGGCGGCTGGTTTGTGGACGACCCCGTCTGACCTCGCCCGCTTTGTTATCGGTATCCAGGAAGCGCTGGCAGCCAAGTCGAATCCTGTAATCTCATCAGCGATGACACGTCAAATGCTCACCGTGCAGAAAGAAAATGACGGACTGGGCTTGTTCCTTAATGGAAGCGGGAAAAAGCTGCGCTTTGAACACAATGGTCGTAACCTTGGCTTCGACTCTCTCCTGGTGGCCGACGCCGAATCCGGGCATGGCGTCATCATCATGATGAACGGTTTTGAATCGGATGACCTCCCGGAATGAGGCCGGGCGCTCCACCAGTTGAGCGTAGCGATACCCCCGGATACGGAAGCCACAAAGCCCAGCACCCAGAAGGGGTGCCAGACCTCGTTCAACGAGGCCGCGTTCAGGCGCCTGCCCGAGATTTCCCGCGCAACACGGGCGCGACATCTTTGCCGAGCAACTCGATCGCGCTCAGGAGCTTCGACTGCGGTAATTCGGCCACGTCCATTTGGAACGTGATTCGGGAAATGCCGCCCAGAGCTTCGCTGTGGCGCAAAATTTTCTCCACCACCTCCTCGGAATTGCCCACCAGCAGCGCACCATGCGCGCCTCGAACCGCGTCGAAGTGCGCGCGAGTGACGGGTGGCCAACCGCGTTCCTTGCCGATGTTCGTAAAGGATTTCGCGTAACCCGGAAAAAAATCGTCAATCGCCTGTTGCGTTGTTTCAGCGACGTAACCGAGGGCGTGAACCCCGACCTTAAGCTTGTCGGCCCCATGACCCGCGCGCCGGCCATATTCCCGATAGATATCGACGAGCGGACGGAACCGCCGCGTCTCGCCGCCGATGATGGCGACCATCAACGGCAGCCCTAACATCCCGGCACGGGCGAACGACTCCGGCGTTCCGCCCACGCCCAGCCAGATCGGCAGCGGATTCTGCAGCGGGCGCGGATAGACGCCCTGACCGGTCAGCGGTGCCCGGTGCTCGCCGGACCAGTGAACGAATTCGTTTTCACGCAGCTTTAGCAGCAGATCCAGTTTCTCCGCAAACAGTGAATCGTAGTCCTTGAGTTGCAGACCAAACAGCGGAAATGATTCCGTAAATGAACCGCGGCCAACAACCATTTCCGCCCTCCCAGCCGAGAGCAGATCCAGGGTGGCAAAGTTTTGGAACACGCGCACTGGATCGGCGGCGCTCAAAACGGTGACCGCGCTGGTCAGGCGGATGCGTTGCGTCCGGGCCGCCGCTGCCGCGAGGATGACCGCGGGCGCTGAGTCCAGGAATTCCCGCCGATGATGTTCCCCAACTCCAAACACGTCCAAACCCGCCTGATCCGCGAGTTCAATCCGCTGGACCAAATTGCGGATGCTTTCTGACGCACCCACTTCACCTTTGGCGCCGCCATCCGCGAATCGTGCGGCAAAACTGTCCACGCCGATCTGCATACTCGCTACTTTCATTGTTGCTGGCGGCTCACCACGCTCGGTCTGGCTCAGTTTGTTCACTTCAAGTAAATCTTTCATGCCTCACCATACTTCGCCGACAGCGCCGTGCGGAAATACTGTGTTTCTTGCCTGAGCATAACCTAAAGGCATTACTGCTGATGACACCACGATTGCGGTGTGAAAAATGTCCGATCGCGAGCCCACTCCCGTTCCAATCGCGAACCAGAAACACTACTTGCCAAAATAAAAACCCATAATACAATTACCGAAGGCTGGAAGAGAGCCACCGGATCCGCGGAAAGGGTTTAACCCGACTTCATTTCTAAAAAGGAAAACAAATTGCACGTCATTCGTGCCACCTGATTGCGGATCCAGGCTTGGCCACGGAGAATTGATTATGCAAAAGAAACTTCCCGCCCGTCCGAATCTTGAACATTTGAGGCGCCAGGCGAAAGCGCTCCTTTCCGCGCTTGAAGCCAGCGATCAAGACGCCGCTCGGACGATTGTAGAACACTTGCCGGCGGCCAAAGCGATGACTGCGGCCCAGGTGCTTGGGACTCGATACCGCCTGGCTGACGCGCAATTTGCGATTGCCCGCAAGACCGGATTTGCCAGTTGGCCCAATCTGGCACGCCACGTCGAACAACTTCGCGCGCTCGAAGGGACCTGGGCGTTTGAGCGGCTGGAAATCGACGGCGGCCTCGTTCCCGCCGGTGCCTTATCGGCGTCTCGCATCCTCTTCGACGGGGATCGCTTTCGCACCGAATCGCCTGAGGCGATTTACGAAGGCGTCTTTAACATCAATGTCGAATCCCAGCCCCACGAAATCGATATTGAGTTTGTCGCGGGTCCCGAATCGGGGAATTGCAATTTTGGCATCTACCGGCTCGATGGGGATCAACTCCAGCTTTGTCTCGATATGAAGGGCAAGCCGCGACCGGAAGAGGTTATGGGCGGTACCCAGCCGGTGATTCCGCCGTCCCCGCCGGCTCATGACTGCCTGGGATTTGATTTCGTCGAAGGCCCGGCGCTCGCCCGGCTGCAGGGGACGTGGAGGGCCGTGAAAATCATTCGGGACGGACAGGATTTTGCAGCGCAGATGCTTGAAACAGTGGTGCGGACGGCCACAAAAAATGAAATCAGGATTTCTTTCGGCAGCCAAACCATGATGCACGCCTTGGTTAGACTCGATGAGAAGACGGATCCGATGCGCGTGGATTACTATAATATTGGCGGAGCCTGTCCCGGGACGATCCAACATGGGCTTTTGAAATGGGTCGGCGATGAAGCTTGCTTTTGCATGGCCGCGCCGGGGCACCCGCGACCCGCTGATTTCGCCTGCCCAGCAGGCAGCCAACGCACGGTCAGCCAGTGGCGCATAACGAAGTAAAGCGTCGGGGTCCTCGCTGAAATTAAGAATCGTCAGGGTGACAGGAATTGCGCCGGTGACCTTCACCTTCGCATGGTGACGCTCTGGATCCAACTGAGCTAATCCCAGCAGTCTGTTTTTCACAACATCTGACCGTAGCCCGCACTCTGAAGGACAGCCAGGACAAGGCCGGTGGTTAGGAAGATTTTCTGCCGGGCGACCAGAAGGAATTGTCGAGCAGCTCGATGCCGGGCTTGGTAAAGGCGATGCTCCGGGTTTTGTAGAGTTTGCCCAATGCCTGTTTAAATGCCTTTTTGCTGACGCCGAAATGTTGGCGAATGGCGTCGGGCGAACTCTCGTCGTCAAATGCCAGCCGGCCACCGCTCATTTTCAGCGCGGTGATGATCAACTTCGTCAGCGGTTCCACGCGTTGGTAACCCGCGGCATCAAGGCTCAAATCAATTTTGCCACTCGCGTGAACGGCGCGGACAAAACCTTTCAGGCGGGCGCCGATTTTAAGCGGGGGAGCGAGCTGGCTTTGGGAAACCTGTCCCAAGTGTGCGTTGTCCACGATGGCCTGATACCCCTGCGGTGTTTTGGAGGCGATGAGCAGATTCACCTGTTGGCCGTCGCGGTAAGCAGGCGTGTCGCGGCTCACGTGGCGGCGGAGCCGTGTGCTGGCGACGATGCGATTTGTCCGCCCGTCGAGGCCGACGTAAACCACCACCCAATCACCGGGGCGCAACGGAAATTCTTGTTCCTGGAAGGGGACCAGCAAATCCTTCTCCAGCCCCCAGTCGAGAAACGCGCCAGCCTGCGGGTGCACATTGATGACCTTCAGGCAGGCGAATTCTCCCACGATGGCGTTGGGCGTTTCCGTGGTGGCTACGAGCCGGTCCTCGGAATCGCGATAAACGAACACGTCCAGCTTTTGCTTGGGAGCGAGATCCGCCGGGATGTAGCGACCGGGAAGAAGGATTTCGCCCAATTCCCCGCCGTCGAGATAAAGACCGGGCTGGGATTCCCGAATGACGGAAAGGAGGTTGCGTTTGCCAAGGATAGCCATGCAACCAGAGGATAAACCTGAAACACAATCGCCGGGAGAAAAAACAGCAGCCGAGCACAAGACCGCGTCGCAGACGCGGAGGGCGGAAAGCAAATAGATTTTTGCGGGGCCGACCTCGGGGGTTGCATTTGCCTGGTAATATCCGCGTATAACTCCTGCTGAATCCCGAAATGCTGGAGCAGCGCATTGCCCGGCTCGATCGTATCGGGCAGAGCCATGCGTGAACCAATAGGTCTTGCCTCGGAGGTAGTTCCCCTGTATTTTCTTGGGTGTCATTTGGGTTGCCCTGGTAAATGTCTGTTATTTACAGGGTTGCGCGGTTAGCTCAGTGGTAGAGCATTACCTTGACACGGTAGGGGTCAGAGGTTCGAAACCTCTACCGCGCACCATCCCTTCTAAATCGACCACCTGCCAGCCCAACCACGGTTTGACACCGGCTCACTTTTTCAAGCTTCCACCGCTTCAGCGTTCGCACAATAAGATTAGTTGTAATTATATATAGTATCACTTCCTGTTTGACAAGCCGGACGCCCCGCCTTAAGGTTAATCGGTTCTTGCGGACCGATTTAACGACAACATCGCCAACTTATGAAAAAACGCCACGAGTTCCACACCTCGACCCGCACCAGTGGATTCACCTTGATCGAATTGCTGGTGGTTATAGCCATCATTGCCATCCTGGCGGCCTTGCTGCTGCCGGCGCTGGCCAACGCCAAGGCCCGTGCGCGCGCCGTTTCTTGCATGAGCAACATGAACCAGTTGATGAAGGCGTGCTACATGTACACGGGAGATATGCACGATTTTTTCCCCCCCAATCCGGATGACGGCGGCACCACGATTGGTTACGAATGGGTGTGCGGCGATGTTTCGGGCTGGTTTCCCGGCGCCACCGACGACAGCGCGGAAGCCGGCGACGCAACCTACCTGACGGATCCCAATGAAAGTCTTCTGGCTCCGTACCTGAACAGAAACGCGGCCGTTTTCAAGTGCCCGACCGACCCGCGCGTGTGCACCTACAATGGCCAAACCGGGGTCCCGGTGGTCCGCAGTTGCTCGTGCAACCAAGGCGTCGGCACGGTGGATATAAGCTGGCTTCAAGGGGGCGCCCATTCTGGCGTGCCCTCGGTTCCGGTCACCGGCCCCTGGCTTACAGGCAGTCACACGGAGTACCCGCCTTCGAGGTACTTGACCTTCGGGAAGATCAGCAGTTTTACCCTTTGCAGCGCTTCGGACATCTTCACTTACGATGATGAGAGTCCATTTAGCGTCAATGATGGCGCTCTGGCGGTTTCCGCGGGGGTGCCTGAAATCATTGACTGGCCCACCTCATTGCACAATGGAGCGTGCGGCTTCGCGTTTGCCGACGGCCATTCGGAAGTCCACAAGTGGAAGAGCAACATTTTCAATCTGAATAAGGAGGCTTATACTCAAGCTGTCCCTACGGGGGGGCTGCCGTATGCCGACTGGTTCTGGCTGGCGTGGCACGCCTCGCGCAGCTCTGTTACCGGCACGGTTCCCTGAGCCTTTTCGATGGAATGAAATTGGATTTGAGGCCGCATTGAAATTTGCATTCCGTGCGCCAGCTTCTGAGCATGTCGCGAAGATTGATTCCATTCCGAGCCGGGCGATGGCCGGCTGCCGCAAGGGTGTTGGGGATCGCCTTTTTTCTGGCAAATTTAGACCCTGAGGCATCGGCGGCTTCAGCGGGATATCTGTTAGTGTGCAATAAAGGCAGTCAGACCCTCGCCATCGTGGATCCAGTCAGCGGCGCCACCGTTGGGATGGTGGCGGAAGACGGAATAACCGGACACGAGGTGGCGGTCTCCGCCGATGGCCGGCGGGCCTACGTGCCAATTTACGGCAATTCGGGGGTGGGCAGCCCCGGCACGGATGGCCGATTGATTCGCAGCATCGATTTGGGCAAACGTGAAGTCGCGGGCACGGTGGATCTGGGCAAGGGCGAACGCCCGCATTGCGCCGTGATGGGGCCAAAGGATGGACTGCTTTACGTGACGACGGAACTGGATCAATCGGTCACCGTAATTGATCCGGCCACATTGCAAGTGGTCGGGGCCATCCCCACGGGCCAGCCTGAGTCCCACATGCTCGCCATTACGCGAGACGGCAAACGCGGCTATACGGCCAATGTCGGTCCCGGAACGATCTCGGTGCTCGACCTCCAAGCCAGGAAGCTGGTCACGGTCATCCCGGTCTCGGGGCAGGTGCAACGCATTTCCTTGTCGGCGGATGATCGCCGGGTGTTTACCGCGGACCAGACGGAGCCGCGCCTGGCGGTGATTGACACGAAAACCAACGGCGTAACAACGTGGATCGAACTCCCGGGCATGGGCTACGGAACGGCTCCCACGCCGGACGGACGCTGGCTGCTCGTGGCTCTGAACCGGATCAACCAAGTCGGCTTGATCGACCTTAAAACCCTCAAATGCACGCGAACCTGGGAAGTGCCGAAATCGCCACAGGAGATTGTAATTCAACCGGATGGCGCGCGGGCCTATGTCTCGTGTGATGCGAGCCGCCAGGTGGCCGTTATTAATCTCAAAGAACAAAAGCTGAGCGAACCGATCAGCACCGGGCCGGGCACGGATGGGCTGGCTTGGGCGCGAGCCGCCGATTAACCGGCCGGCGGAGCGCTTCACGGTTTCCCCTCTGGCGTTCGGCCCGTTAATTGCTAATTTAAGGGCAATGCCCGACATCGTCCTCGCCACGCTCAACGCGAAGTTCATCCACGCCGCGTTCGGACTGCGCTATCTTTTCGCCAACCTTGCCGATTTGCAGCCGCGCGCGGCCATCGCCGAGTTCGACATCAACCAGCGGCCGCTCGATATCGTCGAAGTGCTGCTGGCGGGCCGGCCGGAAATCCTCGGCCTCGGCGTCTATATCTGGAACGTCGTCGAAACCACGGAAGTCGTCGGTACCCTCAAGCGCATCCGGCCGGAAATCAAGATCATCCTCGGCGGTCCGGAAGTCAGCTACGAGACCGAAGTGCAGGAAATCGTGCGGCTGGCGGACCATGTCATTACCGGCGAAGGGGATTTGAAATTTGCCGAGGTGTGCCGCAAGCTGCTGGAGTGCCGATCACCGACCCGGCCCGCTGGCGCAGGCGACCAGACCGGCGCGGCGCTGCCCAAAATCATCCCCGCCGAATTGCCCGATTTTTCGCGGCTCGAGCCGCCCTATGAATTTTATACAGCCGCGGATATTGCCCATCGAATCGTCTATGTGGAGGCCTCGCGCGGCTGTCCGTTCACCTGCGAATTCTGCCTGTCATCGCTCGACATTCCCGTGCGCGCCCTGCCGCTGGAGAATTTTCTGGGCGAGATGCAGAAGCTCTTGGACCGCGGCCTCAAGCAGTTCAAATTCGTGGACCGGACATTTAATCTCAACATCGCCACCAGCAAGGCCATCCTGGAGTTTTTCCTCGCCCGCCATCGGCCGGGGAATTTCTATCACTTTGAAATGATCCCCGACCGGCTGCCGGCGGAGCTGCGCCAGGTCATCGCCAGATTTCCGCCCGGCGCCCTGCAATTCGAGGTCGGCGTCCAAACCTTCAACCCGGATGTGGGCCAGAACATCAGCCGGCGCCAGAACTACGAGCGGCTCGCGGATAATTTCAATTTCCTCCGCCACGAAACGCGCGTACATATCCATGCCGACCTCATCGTGGGCCTGCCGGGTGAAACCGTGGAAAGTTTTGCCGCCGGATTCGACCGGCTGATCGCGCTCGGTCCGCAGGAAATCCAGGTCGGCATTCTGAAACGCCTGCGCGGCACGCCCATCGTCCGGCACGACGCCCAGTGGCAGATGATTTACCACCCGCAGCCGCCTTATGAAATTTTGCAAAACCGGTTGATCGACTTTGCCACCATGCAGCGTCTGCGCCGCTTTGCGAAATACTGGGACCTCATCGGCAACAGCGGCAATTTCGTCGCCACCACGCCGCTTGTCTGGCGCGACGCATCGCCGTTCGCGAACTTTCTGCGCCTCAGCGACTGGCTCTACGTGCGGCTGGGCCGCACGGACACCATCGCCCTGGCGCGGCTGGCGGAACTGCTGTTTGATTTTCTCACCGGCGAACTGGAACTGGAGACGACGCGCGTGGCCGAAGCGATGGCCGGCGACTGGCAGCGCACCGGCCGCCGCGACGTACCCGAATTCCTCCGCGAATTCCTGACAGCGGCAAGCGACCAGCCTGCGCCCGTAAACAAGACTTCATTGCCCAAGCGCCAGGCCAGGCACCTGGCTGGCAACTCCTCCGAATAGCAGGACTGCGCTGTCCGGCCCGCGGGCTTCTTTCGGATTTCGGATTTCGGATTTCGGGTTTATCCTTCGCCTTTTTGATGAACTGGGTGGCCGCCACATTGTTGTCTGCGTTTTTTCTGGGCATTTACGATCTCTGCACCAAGGAGTCGGTGCGCGCCAATGCCGTGACGCCCGTCTTTTTCTTCAGCACCCTTACCGGCGCGCTGGTTTGGCTGGCGCTGCTGGCCGCCAACGCCATTCATTCCGGCTGGCTGCCGCCATCGCTCGTCGCCGACCCGCTCACCTGGCGCCAGCACCTGCAATTATTCCTAAAATCCGCCATCGTGGCCGCGTCATGGATCGGCACCTATTACGCGCTCAAGCACCTGCCCCTTTCGCTCGGCGCGCCCATCCGCGCCACCAGTCCGCTGCTCACGTTGTTCGGCGCCATCGTGTTTTTGGGCGAGCGGCCCACCTGGTTGGAAACCGTTGGTGTGCTCACCACCCTCGCCTCCTTTGTCGGCCTGTCCGTGGCGGGCGCCGGCGAGGGCGTGCATTTTCACCGCAACAAATGGTTCTGGTTCCTCATCGGCGGCAATTTGTTTGGCGCGGCCAGCGCCCTTTACGACAAATACCTGCTCGGCACCCTGCATTTTTCCGTGCCCACGGTGCAATGCTGGTTTTCCATCTATCTCGTCGTTCTCTTCACGCCCTTCAGCCTCGGGTGGAAACTGCGGCTCTGGCCGCGCAACGAATTCACTTGGCGCTGGACGATCCCGTTCATTGCGCTCACGCTGCTCGCCGCCGACTACGCCTACTTCTGGGCTTTGCGGCATCCCAACGCCCTCGTCGCGGTCGTCATGAGCCTGCGGCGCGCGAACACGCTGATTGCCTTTCTCGGCGGCCTGTTTCTGTTCAAGGAAGTCAACGGCTGGAAGAAACTCCCTGCCGTCCTCGGCATTCTCGTGGGTATCGTCCTCACGATTCTCGGCAGGCGCTGAGTCCGCCACCCTGCGAAAATATGTGGTAATTCATGGCTGGCCATGGAAAATCCGGCGTTGTAGTCTGGAAACAACGGAGGTGCCCTGTGGCCGCAAAAATTGAAATCCCTGAACAACTGAAACACGAGCTGCCCCAAACCCGGTGGGGTAAAATTCTTGGGGTGACGCCCATCATCATGACGGTGATTGCGACGATGCTGGCCGGCCTGGCGTCCAGCGAAATGACCAGGGCCCAATACGACCGGTCACTGGGGGCGCAGCGCCAGTCGAAAGCGGGCGACCAGTGGGGCTATTACCAGGCCAAGAAGCTGCGCAGCGCGGTGGCGCGCAATACGCTGGATTTGCTGGCCGCCACGAGTGAGGTGAGTCCTTTGGAGAGTTCGGCGCTGCCCGGGGCCGATCCAGCCGCCGTCGCGGCGCTGGTCCAGCACCAATTGCCGCCCGCCGCCCCGGCGCAGTTTCCGGCCGGCATACAGGCCGCGCTCGATCTGGTGGAGAACTCGCGGCCGGAATCGGAGATTGCGGCCGCCCTGGCCCGGGTCAAACCGGACACGCTTGCCCGGGCGCTCGCGGACGCCCAGAACGCGGCCAGGGCGTTCGACAACGCCACCAAGTCTGTGAACCAGGCAGCGGACCGGTTCGATGAATCCTTGAGGGCGGGCGACCGGAACGTTTTTCGCAGTTTCTCGGCGGCCCGGCTGCTCTACACCGCGTCGCGCTATGACACCGAATCAAGCCTGAACGAGGCGGTGGCGGGAATTTACGAACTCCAGGTCCGGCAGGACAATTATTCCGCCGAGAAGCACCACGCGCGCAGCGGCAGCTTTTTCTTCGGGATGCTGGCGGCCCAAATGGCGGTGATCATGTCCACGTTTGCCATCGCCGCCCGGAAGCGGAATTTCCTTTGGTCGGTGGCGGCGGCCGCGGGCACGGCGGCGGTGGCCTTTTCGGTTTACGTGTACCTCTACGTTTGACGAGCACCTTCCACATTGGAGCGCGCCCATCCCGGGCGCAGCCGCGCGATCCCAAATAAAACGGGATGAAACCAGGACGGCCCAAAAACGAACGACCGTGGTCCCCTGCCGCAGCTCAAATCTTAAGCGGCGCGTAAATTGAACAACGCTGCGCCCCGCCCGGTCCGGGCGTTGCCGAAAGCCCAAATTGAGTTACTCTTTGCGCGTGAATTCGAAGATCGCAGGTCATATCCAGCGGGCGGCGGCGGACCAGGCGGCGCACCTCATTCGCGGGGCGTTGCCACCCGGCGGTTTGTTCGCGGGCATGAACTGGAAAATTTCGCCGGCGCCGTTTCCGCTTTCCCAAAAGCTGGCCGGCGAAATCGAGTCGCTCGGGCGCGTCTTGCTGCAGTTTTATCGGGCGGCCAATCTGCTATATCGCAAGAGCGTCGAAGGGAAGCAGCCGGACTGGGTCGCGCGGTGGCTGGACCTGGGGAAGCCTGCCGGACTGATCGGCCTGCAGCGTTCGGCCGCGTTCAAGAGTGACGTGCCCCGCGTCATTCGGCCCGATATATTGCTCACGGAAGGCGGGTTGAGCATCACGGAACTGGATTCGGTTCCGGGCGGCATCGGTCTCACCGCGTGGCTCGGCGCCACCTACTCGGAAGCCGCGGGCGACGCCGGCGCGGCTTTGCTCGGCGGCGCGGACGGAATGCTCCGCGGGTTTGAAGGCATTTTTGGAGCCGCCCAACACGTGCACGTGGTGGTTTCCGAAGAAGCCGCGACGTATAAACCGGAAATGCAGTGGCTGAGCGAACGGCTGGGCGGCCGTTTCACCGTGCAGGATTCGCACTTTGAGGATTTTGCCGCCGATAGCGCCGTCTATCGCTTTTTTGAGCTGTTCGATCTGCCCAATGTGGCCAGCGCCAAAAGGATCTTTGACCTCGCGGCCGAAAAGAAAATCCGGCTGACGCCGCCGCCCAAGCCGCTGTTCGAGGAGAAGATGCTGTTTGCCCTGCTGTGGAACCGCAACCTGCAAAACTTCTGGCGCCAGGAATTGGGCGAGGCGTTTCTGGCCCGGCTGAAGCGGGTGCTTCCCTATACCTGGCTCGTGGATCCGGCCCCGCTGCCGCCGCATGCCGCCATTCCCGAACTCAACCTCACCGACTGGCAGCAGTTGAAAACCTTGTCCCAAAAGGAGCGCGATTTGATCTTGAAGGTGTCGGGTTTCTCGGAAAGCGCCTGGGGCGCCCGCGGCGTGTACCTGGGCAGCGACCTGTCGCAGGCCGACTGGAGCGCGGCCGTGGCTGCCGCGCTCAAGAACTTTGAAACCTCGCCGAGTGTTCTGCAGCGATTCCATAAACCGTCGCAGGTGGACGCGGCGTGGTTTGATTTTGAGAAAAATGAAGTCGTGCCCATGAAAGGGCGAACGCGATTGTGTCCCTACTACTTTGTGGTGGGCGAGGGCGATGCGGCGCGGCCGCAGCTTGGCGGCGTGCTGGCGACCACGGTTCCCGCCGACAAGAAAATTGTCCACGGCATGACCGATGCCATTCTTGCGCCGTGCTCGGTGGCGGAGGAATAGAGGGGGTTTAGGCCGGCCTTGCTTCCGCCAGCGCGCGCCATTCCTCCAGTTTCCGGCGGGCCTGGGCGACCTGCTCCGGCGCGAACTGTGCGGCCTGCTCCAGTTGCCACACGATTCGCTCCGCGCGGATGAAATTCGTGCAATGCACGACATGGACCTCCGCCAGTTTCAGTCGCAACCCGAAATCTTCCGGGGGCAGGGTGATTGCCTGCTCCAACGTCTCCACCGCCGAGCCGAGGCCGCCCTGCGCGAGCAATTGATCAAGTGAGGCAGGGTCAAAGGGAACTTTCGCCTCCGGCTTTGGGCGTTCGGGCGGAAGCGGTGGGCGCTCGGACCGGCCATTGCCGGTGGTAACTTGCTTGGGAATCGCGCGCGCGGAATCTGGCGGGACGCCAGATTCTACCGGCGGGACGCCGGTTCCACCCGGGTGCGAGGTGGTCCACTCAGGAATCGAGCGGCGGGCAAATTCAACGTGGGCGGCGGCCACGTGCGGCTGCTTTTCGAACTTCTGCAGCGCCTGGTACGCGCGCTCGGGCTGCCGCAAGTCCTGCGCATACATGCGCATGAGCATCATCGCCGCGCCGTCATCGGCCGGATTCTTCTGGAGCAATGATTGCAACAAGGATTCAGCCTCGGCGAATTTATGTTGGGCGCGCAGGCGCGCCGCCTTGGCCAGCGGATGAGCCGGTTTGCGATCCGCTTGCTTCACGCCGAGAAACTCCAGCGTGAGCTCCAGCGTCACCAGGTCCACTTCGCCCGATTGCTTGAGTTCCTCGCACAGCTTGATCGCTTCCTCCCGGTGGCCATCATGGATGAGACGCGCAATCACATCCCGGTATCGGTCTGTCTTCTTGGGATCAAATTCACGAGTGTCATGCAGCTCGGGATCGAGCGCTCTCAGGAAGCCCTGGGCGAACACTTCGGAAAGGGCGCTGCGCAGGACAATCGCCATGCACATGGGAACGATGATCAGGATAGGGATGCCGGCGTAGCTCGCGGGGGACTCAATCAGCAAGATGAAGATCGCGGACAGAAGCACCACTGCGATGCAGCGCAGCGCGCGAGTCAGGTGGTGGCCGCGCTTGCTATCGCCCGCTGCCGTCTGGTCGAAACCAGCGAGCCACCAGGTGCCGGCGGCGATAAGGGCCAGAACGGTGATGTTTACCAGAATTAACAATTGCCTTTATTTCTTCAGGAACGCGCTGAACAGATCAATCGGCAGCGGCAGGAAGGTCGTCGTGTTGTGTTCGCTCGCCATCTCGCGCATGGTCTGGAGGTAGCGCAGCTGCAGCGCGATGGGTTCCTTGGCAATCAGGCTCGCCGCCTGCACCATTTTTTCAGCGGCTTGGAATTCGCCTTCGGCATTCACGATCTTCGCGCGGCGTTCGCGTTCGGCTTCAGCCTGCTTGGCCATCGCGCGCTTCATGCTGTCGGGCAGGGCCACGTCCTTGATTTCCACCGCGGTCACCTTGATGCCCCACGGCTCGGTCTGGCGGTCGATGATTTCCTGCAGCTTGAAGTTGATGGTGTCGCGCTGCGACAGCAAATCATCGAGGGACGCCTGGCCCAATACGCTGCGCAAGGTCGTCTGCGCAATGAGCGAGGTGGCCTTCCAGAAATTCTCCACCTTGATCACCGCGTCGATTGGGTTGATAACACGGAAATAGACCACCGCATCCACCGTGGCGGGCACGTTGTCCTTGGTCATGATCTCCTGCTTGGCCACGTCAATGGTGACCACCCGCAGGTCCATTTTGACCATGCGGTCGACCATCGGAATCAAAAGGATGAGACCGGGCCCCTTGGCGCCGACCAGCTTCCCGAGCCGGAAAATCACACCGCGTTCATATTCCCGTAAAATGCGGATTGCCTGCGGCAGGACGAAAATGGCCGCGATGACGAGGATGATGACCACCGGCGCAGCCAGGCCTAAGGCATGAAGAATTGAAGTGATTGGGTCCATAATTTTCAGTTGCTTGTCGTTGGTTTTACTTTCAGGGTCAGACCGTCAATGCCGGTGACTTCAACCGTCCGGCCCGATTCCACGGGCGACTCGCTGGTGGCATTCCAAATTTCCCCTTCAATAAACACCCGGCCGCCGACGGAATCAATGCGCGATTGCGCCGGCGCCATTTTGCCGACCATCGTTTGGGCGCCCGTTTGCGCCGGCTTGAATTGAGCGCCGATGCCCTTGCTGATGATCAGCACGAAAAACGCGGCGGTGACGAGAGTCCCCGGAATGATCCAGCGCAGGGACAACTGATATCCCGGCCCGCCGTGGTTGAACAGCATCAGCGCGCCCAGAAAAAACGCGATGATGCCGCCCGTGGTGAGCACGCCGTGGGTGCTGGCAAAAGTGTCGGCGATGAACAACAGGATCGCCAGCCCGACCAGGACCAACCCGGCAATGTTCACCGGCAGGATGGCGGACATGTACAGCACGAGAATCAGCGCGATGACGCCAACCACCCCGGGCAGGATGGCGCCGGGGCTGCTCAGTTCGCCGATGAACCCGTAGATGACCAGCAGCATCAGAACAAACATCACCTCCGGCCGGAGAAACAGCTCCGAAAATTCCTCCCAGGTGGACATGGGAATTTCCACGACGGTGGCCTGGGCCGTGTTCAGCCGCCGGCCATTCACGGGGCGGCTGCTTAGCTGTTTCAGCAAATCGGGCAGATCGTTGGCCAGCAGGTCCACGACGTTTGTTTGCACGGCCTCCTCGCTGGTGATGGAAGCGCTCTTGCGCACGGAATCAATGGCCCAATCGGCGTTGCGATGCCGCTTTTCGGCGATGGATTTGGCAAAAGCCGCGGTGTCATTCTCGATCTTCTCCTTCATGGTGTCGTCGAGCTTTTCGATTTCGCCTGAGCTGCCAATTTCCACCGGGTGAGCCGCGCCGATGCGGGTGAAGGGCGCCATGGCCGCCACGTCCGCCGCCATGGTGATGAACACGCCGGCGCTGCCGGCCCGCGCGGGAGCCGGCGCCACATACACCACGGTGGGCACTTTGGAGTCGTAAAAGTCGTGGACGATGTCCGAGGCGGAATCCAGCAGTCCGCCGGGCGTGTTCAACTGGATGATGAGGCATTCGTCGCGCTGTGCGGCGGCGGCGGCGAGCGCGCGGGAAACGTAGCTGGCGGTAGCCGGACCAATGGCCCCGTCAATTTTGATGAGTCCGACCTGCGCGGCGTAAGCGGTCGCGCCGAACAGCAACCCCAATACCGCGATGAAACCAATCCGTTTCATAAGATTTTCACCGCCTTCTGCAAGGTAACAGAAGTCGCGGCGGCCGCAAATGATTTCGGCGCCGGGCCCAATACTCCAGCCCGCAGCCCGCTCAACTGGGCAGCGGAGCGCCCAGGCTGATTCCGTGCCGGAGGCAATAGGCGCCGTTGTCCACGTACTTCTGCGCCCACCATTTCAGCCCGGCGCGCTCCTCCCGGGTCAGCTTGCGCACGACCTTGCCCGGCGCGCCCAGCACCAGCGAACCGGGCGGAATCCTGGCGCCCTGTGTGACCAGCGCCTTGGCGCCAATGATCGATTGCCGGCCAATGATCGCGCCGTCCAGAATCACCGCCCCCATGCCGACCAGCACTTCGTCACCCACCTTGCAGGCATGGACCACGGCGCCGTGGCCCACGGTAACCCAGTTGCCGAGCACGCAGGCATAATCGTCCGCCACATGCAGCACGGCGTTGTCCTGCACATTCGAGTGGTGGCCAACCACGATGCGGTTGATATCGCCGCGGAGCACCGCGCCATACAGGATGGTGGCATGCGCGCCAAGCGTCACGTCGCCGATGACCGCCGCCGTCCTGGCGAGATAAACACTTTTGCCGAGTCTGGGTTGCCGGCGCAGAAATTTGTCGAGTTGTGGGTCAAGTTCGGCCATGTGGAAAAGCTAGCAGACACGCGGGGAAAGACCATGAAATATGTCCCCTGGAAAAGAACGATCCCCTCCCGGACAACGCTTGTTTCTTCATTCGACATTTTGCATCCTTTGCGTGGCGATGCCCATCACCATTTCCATCGTCGAGGATAACGACAAGCTGCGCGGCACGCTGGCCAAGGTCATTGGCCGGGCGGAAGGCTTCCGCTTCGTGAGCGATTACGGCAATGCCGAAGATGCCCTGGTGGATCTGCCCAGGGTGAAACCCGAGGTCGTCCTCATGGACATCAATCTCCCGGGCATGAACGGTGTCGAATGCGTGCGCAAGCTCAAAACGATACTGCCCCAGATGCAGATCATGATGCTCACGGTGTACGAAGACACGGAAAGCATCTTCAATGCTCTGGCGGCGGGCGCCAACGGCTACCTGCTCAAGCGGACGCCCACGAAGGAGTTGATCGAGGCCATCCGCGAGGTGCATCGCGGCGGTTCGCCGATGACCACCCACATTGCGCGGCTGGTGGTTCAATCGTTCCAGAAGCCGCTGCCGGCCCCGGCGCCGCCAGCCGGCGGCGACCTGTCGGAATTATCCGAGCGGGAGCAACAAGTGCTCGACCTGCTGGCGCAGGGACTCATTTACAAGGAAATCGCCGACAAACTCAGCATCGGCTACGAAACCGTCCATACCTACATCCGGCGGATTTACGAAAAGCTTCAGGTGCGAACCCGCACGGAGGCGGTGGCCAAATTCCTCCAACGGTGATTTCGCCTGGCGCTGGTGGCATCTCCGCCAAATTTTTTTCGTCGTTTCGTTATTTCGGCACCTCGGCGATTGATGTAAAGTCGGCCGCGATGACCCTGGAAAGCATCCCGCTGTTCCGCCTGCTCGATCGCAACGAATTGCAGGCGCTTCGATTCATTACCCAGGAGCGCCGGTTCACGGCCGGACAGGAGATCTTCCCGGAGGGGGCGCCCGGCGACGGCGTCTATTTCGTCAAGTCGGGGCTGGTGGAAATCTCGGCCGGCCAGACGGAGCGCCGGGTCTTTTCGCGGCTGGGTCCCGGCGAAGTTTTTGGCGAAATGGCCATCATCGAACATCGTCCGCGCTCCGCGACTGCCTCGGCGGCGGCGGACACTGAGGTTTTTTTTCTGCCGCGCGGCGAAATGCTGACCTTCATTGAACGCTCCCCCGCCCTGGCCTTCGCCCTGCTGCAGCAGATCAGCCACCGGCTGCGCGAGTTCAACCGCGTCCACCTCCAGGAAATGGTGAAGTCCGAAAGTCTGGCGGTGATTGGCCGTTTTGCGCAGAGCATCGTGCATGACCTGAAAAATCCGCTGAGCATCATCAGCCTCTCCGCCGAGACTTTCGACATGCCGGCCATCAAGCCTGAACTGCGCGCCAAAGCCCAGTTGCGCATTCGCAAACAGGTCGAACGGATCAGTGACATGGTGAGCGACATCCTGATATTCACCCAAGGCGCGCACCAAGGCGTCGAACTCAAACCGGGCGATTACAGCGCCTTTGTCCTGGATCTGGTGGGCGATTTGAGCGCGGAGGCCGCGCTCAAATCCGCGACCATTGAAATGAAAAATGTGCCGCCCCCGATTCCGGTCCGGTTTGACGCGCGCCGCCTCAGCCGCGTCTTCTTCAACCTGGCCCACAACGCCACCGATGCAATGTTCAACGGCGGCATGATTTTCCTGCGCTTTGAGGCCCGCGAGGGCGAACTGGTGACCGAAATTGAGGACACGGGCCCGGGGGTGGCGCCGGAAGTGGCGGACCGGCTGTTTCAGCCGTTCACCACGCACGGGAAAGAGCATGGCACCGGGTTGGGTCTGTCGATTTGCAAAAAGATCGTTGAGGACCACGGCGGCAGGATTGGCGCCCGCAGCGAGGCCGGTCGGGGGGCCATTTTCTGGTTCACCCTGCCGCTGCCGAAATAATTTCGTTGAAGCGCCGCGGCCTTGAAGTGAAAATGCGCCTGATGCAAACCGGCCCACCGTTTATCCGCTTCTGCGCCACCAGCCCTTGACGCCCGCCCATGAACCGCATCAAACTGCTTTCTGAACAGGTGGCCAACCAGATCGCCGCCGGCGAAGTCGTGGAACGTCCCGCCAGCGTGGTCAAGGAACTCGTCGAAAATTCCCTCGACGCCGGCGCCCAAAAAGTCACGGTGGAAATCGGGGCCGGTGGACGCAGCCTGATTCGCGTGACCGATGACGGCACCGGCATGAGCCGGGACGACGCCCTGCTGTCGCTGGAACGCCATGCGACGAGCAAAATCCAGCGGGCCGAGGATCTCGCGTCCATTGCCACGATGGGTTTCCGGGGCGAGGCCCTGCCGAGCATTGCGAGCGTCAGCCGGTTCACGCTGACCACGCGCGAACGCGGCGACCATTCCCCTGAGGGCACGCAGATCATCCTGAATGGCGGAACGATTGCCGAAGTGAAAGCCGCCGGCAGCGCCACCGGCACGAGCGTGGAGGTGCGGCAGCTTTTCTACAATCTGCCCGCGCGGCGCAAGTTCCTGCGCGCCGAGGAAACCGAGGCCGCGCACATCCAGCACTACCTGACCCTGGCGGCGCTGGCCTTTCCCGAAGTGGCCTTCACCTTCCTCAAGGACACGCGCGCCGTCTGGCAGTTGCCGGCCCAAAAGTCGGGCGCCGCCATTTCCAGCCGCATCGAAGCCTTGCGCGTTCGCCTTCGCACCCTGCTAGGTGACGAGAAATTACTGCCCGTGATCTTTGCGGCTTCGCTCGACGAGCCGGAGGCCGTCCCCGATGAAGCCGACATTTTTGAAACGGCCCTGCCGGACAAACCCACCTCCGACGCGGCGAATGCCGGCCTGCGGATTTGGGGGCTGATTGGTTCGCCCGGCATTTCGCGGGCGACGCGCGACGGCCAGTTCACCTATGTCAACCGCCGTCCGGTCGAAAATCGCGGCCTGAACTATGCCCTCATCGAAGGCTATCACAATTCGCTCATGAAGGGCCGCTATCCGGTCTGTTGCCTGTTTTTGGAACTGAATCCGGCGGCGGTGGACGTGAATGTCCATCCAGCCAAACGCGAGGTCAAATTTCATCGCGAATTTGAGATTCGGAAATACGTCGCGCAGGCGGTGCGGGAGGCCCTGGTGGCGTTTCATTCCCCGCCGGCAATCGCCACCGAGGCGCCCGGGCCGCGGTTTGACCAGCCAGAGATTATCTCAAGCGCCCCAGCCGCCAGAGCCGAGCCACCGGTGGCCGAACCGGCACTGCCGCAGTTTCCAGAAAAATTGAAACCCGCGGCCGGGCCGCCGGCTTTTCCCGCGCGGCAGTCGCCCCTGCCCATGGGCTTTGCGCCACCGCCGGCCGATGCGCACACGGGTTCATCGCTGGCGCCGGCAACCACGGAAGCGACCGCCCCATCCCCGCCCGCCCGCCGTTCGGCTTCGATTTCCCCGCCCCCGCTGGAGCGCGCCGTGAGCGGACGCCCCGCGCCCGCCGCGGTCCCCCTGCTCGACGTGCCCTTGCGCATGGTTGGCGTGATTGGCCGGCTCTACGTCGTGCTGGAATCCGACCGCGGCCTGGTGCTGCTGGACCAGCACGCGGCGCATGAGCGTATTTTGTTCGAACAGATGATGACCCGTATTGAGTCCAACGCCGTGGCGCCCTCGCAAAAGCTGTTGCTGCCGGAAACGGTGGAATTGCCGCCGCGCGATGCGCAGTTTTTGCGCGAGCAACTGCCCGCCTTGACGCGGCTGGGCGTGGGCCTCAACGAATTCGGCGAACGGACCTTTCTCCTCGATGCGCTGCCGCCCTTCGTGAAGGCGCCGGATGCCCGCCGGTTTGTTTTTGACCTGGTGGACGAACTGCGGGCGGCCGGACGGGAGGTCAACCTGGCCCGCTTGGGCGAACATACAGTGGCCAAAACCGTTTGCCGCCATGCCGTGAAGGCCAACGACCCGCTCACCGGGCCGGAGCTGGAAAATCTGGTGGAAGATCTCCGCCGCTGCGCCATGCCCTACACCTGCCCGCATGGCCGGCCCACACTGATCGAGATGAATTATCGCGAGCTCGAGAAGAAATTCGGCCGCGCGCAATAGGGACGATTGGTCAGCCGCAAAACCATCATTTTCCCACGGCCTCTGAAGCGCCCGAACGCAAATCAAGGCCCCGCCGCTCTTTTTCCGCGCTTTGCCTTGGCGGCCGGCACCGGCTAAACTCGCAGCGTGAGCAATGTTTACTATGCGCCCGGAGAAGCGCGCTCGGCCAGGGTCAACGACCTGTTCGGGCGCATCGCCCGGCGTTATGATCTTCTCAATGATCTCCAGAGTTTCGGCCTGCACCGGCACTGGAAGCGCCGGGTCGTGGCCCTGGCCCGGGTGACCCCGGGCGCGCGCGCCCTGGACCTGTGCTGCGGCACGGGCGACCTCGCCTTTGCCCTGGCGCAACGCGGGGCGGAGGTGACGGGTTTGGACTTCAGCGCGCAAATGCTCGAAGTGGCCAAAAATAGAAGCGGGCGGATGAAGGCCGGAACCCGGGAGCCAGGTTCCCAAAATCCGAATTTTATCCAGGGCGACGCATTGCAATTGCCGTTCGCCGAAAACACATTCGACATTCTGACGGTCGGCTACGGACTGAGGAACCTGGCCAGTTGGGAACGGGGTTTGGAAGAAATGCGCCGGGTGGCGAGGCCGGGCGCGCGAGTAATCGTGCTCGATTTCGGGAAGCCGGCGAATCCCCTGTGGCGGGCGGCTTTTTTCGGGCATTTGAAAATCTCTGTGCCCCTCATTGGCCTGCTGTTCTGCGGCAACGCCTCGGCTTATGCCTACATTTTGGAATCGCTCAAACATTACCCGGCCCAGGTGGCGGTGGCGGAAAAGATGCGCGCGCTAAATTTGACCCGTCTTCAGGTCATCAATCTGGTCGGGGGCGCGATGGCCATCAATTACGGCGAAACGGCTGCCAGCGCGGACAAGGTGCCCAATTCTTAAACTCGGGCCCGTATTTAAGATTTAGGCCGCTCGGGGAACGTGTCGCGCACAATCAATGCATCGGTGGTTTGGATGAATCCTGATAAGGTCCATGGTTGGGCCTACGGCTGGCGCAATGTTTTATCGCGATAACTGGCCGCAATCCAATGCCGTGGACGGGCTCAACCGAGCTTGCCGACGCGGCGGATTTCCGGCCAAATCCAGGCGACCGCCAGCACCACCAGAATGGTTCCGATGCCGCCGGTGACCGTGGAGATGATGGCACCGGTGGCGTGCGGATTGCCCAAGACCGTCTGTTTGGTAAAGAAAAACGCCACCATGCCCGACCGGAAGCCGCCGAGCTCGTTCGAGGTACCGATAAACAAACTGTTGACGGCGGAAACGCGTCCGCGTTTTTCGTCCGGCGTCAGGATTTGCACCAGCGTCTGGCGCACGACCACACTGATATTGTCCACCGCGCCGGCGAGGGCAAGCAGGGCGAAGGAAACCCAAAACCAAGCCGCATTGGGCAGGGCGATCCAGCGGCCCAGACAGTTGCCGTTGGCCAGGCCGAAGAAGAGCGTCGCCAGGCCGAAAATGGCCACGGCGGCGAGCATGGCGCGGCCGGCCTTCTGCAGCGGCGGGCGGTGGGCGATTATAAAGGCGCACAGGACGGCGCCCACCGCCATGGCATTGCGGAGCCAGCCCAAGCCGGTGGGGCCGGTGTGAAAGATATCATTGGCGAACATGGGCAGGAT
Source organism: Verrucomicrobiota bacterium (assembly GCA_049509875.1). Taxonomy (GTDB): domain Bacteria; phylum Verrucomicrobiota; class Verrucomicrobiia; order Limisphaerales; family UBA11358; genus UBA11358. The sequence continues at coordinate 52,553 of JBEKZM010000076.1, forward strand.
CGTCACCGCTCCGCCGAGCAGCACCGCGAACAGATCCAGCGTGATCGTGCCCAGGATGATCTTGTTCTGAAACACGAAGCGAAAGCCTTCGGCGAGGCTTTTGAGAGAGACCGGTTCAGCCGGCCGCTCCTTGTGTTCGTGTTTGATGGGGGCCACGAGCAGGAAGCAAAGCAGCGAGGCGAGCGCGTTGAGAGCATAAACCGGCCACGCTGAGCGGTGTGCCACCGCCAGCGGCGTCAACGCCAACACCGCCCCAAAGGCGGCCGGGCCGATGACCGAGGAAAACTGGAAGGCGCCGCTGTTGAAGGTGACGGCCCGCGGAAATTGCTCCCGCGGCACCAGGCTCGTCACGAAGGCCGCGCTGGCCGGCCAGAGAAAAGTCCGCGCCGCGCCGAGGATAAAGAGGAAAAAGTAAATCCAGCCGACGCTGACCAGCCAGGCCGAGGCCAGTGCCAGCCCCACGCTCACCGCCGTCAGCACCAGCGTGCTGACCAGGATGATTTGCTTCCGGTTGAACGTGTCCGCGAAATGTCCGGCCGGCACCGTGAAGAGGATCATCGGCACCATCAGCGAAAGGCCCACCAGCGCCAGCGGCAGCGCCGAGTGCGTACGCTGATAGAGCTCCCAGTCGATCGCCACCACCAGCATCTGCTGCCCCAATGACGCCACAAAACGGCCGATCAAGTAGCGCGAAAAATTCGCGTTGCGAAGCACGGCATAAGCGCCCCCGCCATTTGGGTCCACGGGTTCCGGCGGCGGAGCAGCCGTCAGGTCCCGCGGCTCATCCGGCAGATTTTCGGGCGATTCTTGCTCGTGCATAAACGGCGCACACTCTACCAAAAAGCACCCGCCGGTCGAGTTTTGACCAATTCGGCGTTGAACTTTGGCAGGCTGCCCTTACGCTGCGCGCATGACTAAACCGTTTCATTACTCCCACCGCGTCACCTACGCCGAGTGCACCGTGGGCGATCACATTTATCACTCCCGCTATCTGGATCTCCTCGAGGCCGCCCGCGGGGAATTTATGCGCGCGTTGGGCCGGCCGGTGCTCGCCTTGCAGAATGCCGGGACCATTTTCCCGGTCATCGAGGCGCGCTTGCGGTACAAGGCTCCCGCACGCTACGACGACCTGCTGACCATCGAAGTGTGGATCACGCGTCTGGAAAGCGTGCGCCTCAATTTCGGGCATCGGATTCTGAATCAGGACGGAAAAGTCATTTTGGAGGCCGAGACCTTTCACTGCTGCACGAGCCGCGACGAAAAGCCTAGACGGCTGCCGGCAGAAGTGGCGTTGGAACTGGCGCCGCATCTCGCCGGGCCGCCACGGTGAAAAGGCGGTCTAAACGAACTAGGTGTCAAACCAGTTGCCAGTCGGGCTGCGGTCTGATACAAACTGGTTTGCGCATATGCGCTTCGGCGCCGTGGACGCGGGTGTGGTTCAATGGTAGAACGTGGGCTTCCCAAGCCCGAAACGAGGGTTCGATTCCCTTCACCCGCTCCAA
>JBEKZM010000077.1:0-31227 GCA_049509875.1 Verrucomicrobiota bacterium
CCCGCTTCGATTCCGTGGCCGCTTCGATTGATGCCCATGACGGCGTGATCGGTTATTTCAACGGGACCTACTACCTTTATGGGACGAGCTATGATTGTGGATTCCAATGGCTGAAGGGAGGGTCGCCATTTTGCGGATTCAAAGCCTATTCCTCCACCGATCTGGTCAACTGGACGGACTTGGGATTTTTGTTTAATGCCCAGACCCCGGTGTGGCAATCAAGGTGTAACGGAAGCACTTCCGGTTGTTTTCGGCCGCATGTCATTTATAACCAGAAAAACAACGTTTATGTTTTATGGATCAACGTTAATGACAACGTGTCGGGCTACCGGGTGTTTGTCAGCGCAAGTCCGGCCGGCCCCTTTTCAGAAATCGCGGAACCGCAGCTCGCGCTAAACAAGAACACGGGTGGGAGCAACGGCGACGAGGATGTTTTTGTGGACGACGACGGCACGGCCTACATTGCCTACACCTACTGGGGCGCCGGCGGAAGCATCGAGGTGGAAGCATTGAAAGACGATTATACTTCCGGCACCGGAACGTATGTGACGGTGACGACAGGCTCAACGGAAGCCCCGGCGCTCATGAAGCGAAATGGCATATATTATCTGGTGTATTCGGACCCGAACTGCGGCTATTGCGGAGGAACGGGCACGTCGTATCGGACGGCGACGTCCCCACTTGGGGTCTGGTCCAGTGGAATCAGTATCAGCGCCAACTCTTGCGGGGGCCAGCCCTCTTTCGTTTCAACGATAAATCTGGGTTCCCAAACGGTTTATCTTTACTGCAGTGATTTATGGAACAATGGCGCGGCAAATGAGGGGCTCGCGAACTTTTATTGGGCGCCGCTTACGTTCGCAACCAATGGAGCCATCAACCCCATCACCTGTCAGGACCAGGTGAACGTTACTATTCAGGCCAACGGCAATCCGCCCGCACCCCCGGCGGATTTGGACAACTCTTCAGGCAGCGACGGGTTCACATCCTTTCACGATATCGGCGGAAACACGCGGCGTTCACAGTCGTTTGTCGCCACCCGGTCTGGCATATTGAGCGCCGTTTCGTTTTGCACGTTCCAGATCGGCAGTCCTAATGCCGGACTGACCCTCGAGATTTATCAGGGCACGAGCAACGGTTTGCCCACCGGCACTGCCCTCAGTTCAATTCTGTTATTGCCAGAATGGATCGGGTGGTCGCCCAAGCTCGTGACGGTTTCACCGGAAATAGCAGTCAGCGCAGGCGCGACGTACGTGATGGTGGCCGGATCGACAGCTTCGGTCGGCAACTACGGCATGGAGTACAGCGACTCGGATCCGTTGCCGACCGGCAAGGAGGCTTACAGCGACAGCGGCGGCAATTCCTTTTCCATCGAACAGAACCGATCGATTATGTTCAGAACCTATATCCACAGCCTGACGATCGGCGCGACCAATCAGACCGGCTCCGGCAATGGAATATTTTATCCCAGTTGGACCGTGCAGACCAATGGCAGCTTGACTGCCAGCGAATTGCCCAGCGTTGCCAGTGGCAATTTCAGCCTGGAAGCGGCGGGCCGGAGCGTGGCCGTGCTGACTGCGAGCAACGACCTTGGCATCCAGTTGGTGAACGGTTTCAACGGCACCACGTGCAGCACCAATTATGTCACCTGTGGCAACGGAGGCGGGGCGGGTTCCACCTTGATTTATATGCTCCCGAACAATTTTTTTGGCTTTGACCTCACGAATATCACCGTTTATGGGGGTTGGGCGGGCAATGGACGGGACCAGCAGGCCTATACGCTGTATTATTCAACGGTTGATGCGCCGACCAATTTCATTTTGATCGGGAGTGTAAGCTACAATCCGCCGGTCAGCGCGTCGGTGCAATCCGCGACCTTGGTAAGCATAGTCGGCTCAAACGGCGTTCTGGCGACGGATGCCGGGGCGGTAAAATTTGATTTCACGAATCCGGCTTCGGAAAATGGCTATTGCGGCTACGGCGCCATCGGGGTTTTTGGCACGCCCTCCATCAATCTCCCGATGATTACCACAGACACGCTCCCCGTAACGGCCGAGGATGTGGTAGGCAGTTCGGTGACCTTCAGGGCCGCGGTGAGCGGCAAACTGTTAAGCTACCAATGGCAGAAGATTGTCGGCGAGATCACCAACAATATTACCGGAGCCACCAACTCAGCTCTGACATTGAGCCACCTTGAGTTGGGCGACAGGGCAAGTTATCAGTTGGTGGCTACCAACGTGTATGGATTCGTGGTGAGCACGCCCGGCTCACTGACTGTCCATCCGGCGCCGGCGCCGGCGAACAATGTGGTCATTGCCATGGCGGGGCAGACCGGATCGACTTTCGGCACCTTCGAGCCTACCTGGCCCCCGGATGCAGGCGGGCTGATTTCGGGTTCAAGGCCCAGCGCCGCCGCAGGCAACTTTAGTTTGGAAGCTCCCGGCCGGAGTGCGACGGCTCTGACGACGGCAAACGACTTGGGAATCACCCTGATCAACGGGCCGGCTGGCATCACTTCCAGCACCAACTATGTTACGTGCGGGAATGGAGGCGGGGCCGGCTCCTGGTTGATTTATTCTTTGACCAACAGCGCTCTGGGATATAATCTGACGAACATTACAGTTTATGGCGGTTGGGCGAGCAATGGGCGGGATCAGCAGGCTTATACTGTGTGGTATTCAACCATATCGGCACCTTCAAACTTCGTTGAATTGGCGACGGTGAATTATAATCCGACGAATGTGCTGGCGGCGCAGCAATCCGCGACCCGAGTGACCCTGACTGCGGCCAGCGGGAATCTGGCGACGAATGTGGCGGCGGTGAAAATCGATTTCACGACCCCGCCTTCGGAGAATGGTTACTGCGGTTATGCCGAAATCAACGTGTTCGGAACCGAAATCCTCCCGCCGGCGGTGCGGACGAGTTTGAGCGCGCAGTTTAGTGCGGAAAGCAACCTGGTGATGAATGTTGGGAGCATGGTGGTGGGGAGGAACTACCAGTTGCAGAGCACGACCAATCTGGCCGCGGGTGTTTGGTCCATCGAAACTAATATCGTTGCCACACAATCGGCAGCGACCTTTACTAATGCCACCGCCAACGGCGCGCAAAAGTTCTACCGCATCGTGGGGTATTAATAATGAAACCTTATTTTACGACATGCATTGGGCTGGCGCTCCTCCTCATGCTTTCCAATTGGGCGGCGGCTCAAGGAATCTCGCCGGTCAATCTCCAGTGTGAAACCAAATCCAATCCCATCGGCCTCACCGAGACCAGCCCGAGGTTGAGCTGGCAGGTGGCGGTGACAGTGGCGGGCGCACGTGGACAATACCAGACGGCCTATCAGATTCAGGTGGCCAGCTCGCCCCAGCTTTTGGCCGGAAACCAGGGGAATTTGTGGGATACCGGCGAGTTGGCGACCAACCGGACGAGCCAGATCGACTATGCCGGCGCCACGCTGGCAACGGATGAGGATTGTTTTTGGCACGTTCGTATATGGGACGGAAACGGGCAGCCCTCGGCCTGGAGTTCTCCTGCCTCCTGGTCCATGGGCCTGTTGCTGGTGACCAACGCGATAGTTGAGGCACAGATCACCTGGGGCGCCACGGGCACCTTCACGAACGATTCCGTGCTCAGCCTGGCCGGTCCTGTTTCCAATGAAGTCTATGGTGTCGATTTCGGCGGCTCGGGCGCGCAAACGACCGCCAACGGTTATAAATTTGCCGACTATGTCGCCTCCGGGAACATGAGCATCGCTGGCGGCGGCTATGGACTCTATGATGGCTACATGACCGGCGGCGCCACCACGGGTGACGGCGCTCTGGACAGGCTCTTGACCTTCGGCCTTTATGGGGGAACCGCCAATGCGGGCACTTTGAACAACCTGACGGTGGGCCAGGCTTATACAGTCCTGGCGCTCCTTGACGATACCCGTGGCAGGGCTGCCGGCGGAACCACGTTCTCAATCACTGACGGCGTAGCTTTCAGCCCCAGCCAGGCGTATGCCTTCGCCAATGGCCAGCCGGCCGTTGGCGGCTATATTTTGGGAACCTTTACGGCCGCCGCCACGACCCAGGCCTACACCATTGAGAATCTTTCCAGCGTCGAAAACAGCCAATATAACGCCGTCCTCTTGGAAAAATGCACTGTGCCCACCGCGCCGACCACCAACTGCGCGGTCCAAAGCAAGTGGACCGGCCAATGGATCGGACGAGACGATGCCCCTGCGTACGCCAACACCAACGATGGGAAGACCTATTTCGCGGCGACCCATCTGCGGAAGGATTTCACACTGTCACAATTGCCGGTGCGAGCCGTCTTATATGTCACGAGCCTCGGGTTGGTGGAACCGCACCTGAACGGCGCAAAAGTGGGCGCTGACTACTTCGTCCCTGGCTGGACTGATTATAATCAGCGTGTCTATTACCGGGCCTATGATGTGACCTCGCTGCTTCAGCAGGGATCAAACACGTTGGGAGCGGTGCTCGGAGATGGCTGGTTCCGGGGAAACGTCAGTATTTTGGGCCAAGACTTTTACGGCACGAAGACGCGGTTGTGCGCGGAGCTTCACCTATTTTATGCCGGCGGCACCAATCAGGTGATCGCCAGTGATGGCTCTTGGATGGCCGGATTTGGTCCCATTCTGCAAAGCGATATGCAGTCTGGGGAAGTTTATAAAGCCCAATTGGAGGTGCCCGGCTGGGCCAGCCCCGGATTCAGCAATGCGTCGTGGACCTTGGTGACCACCGGAGCGCAGCTCGCCCCGCTCATCAGTGCGGCTCCCGCCGAGGCGGTCTGCACCAACCAGTCAATCGTTCCCATTGCCATTACCCAGCCGCAACCCAGCCTTTACGTGGTGAACTTTGGGCAGAACTTCGCCGGTTGGGCGCGGCTTACGGTGAGCAATCAGCCGGCTGGCAGCCCCATTGTCATGCGCTTTGGCGAGTGGCTGAACCCGGACGGCACCGTGTACCGGGCTAACCTTCGCTCGGCGGCCGCGACCGACATTTACATTTGCCACGGCGGCGGCACCGAAACATGGGAGCCCCACTTCACCTATCACGGTTTTCAATATCTCGAGGTGCAGGGCCTGACACAGCCGCCAACCACCAGCACGTTTACGGGTGTGGTCGTGCATTCGGGCTTGTCCGAGGCCGGCTCCTTCCAGTGTTCCGACCGCCAGATCAACCGTATCTGGACCAACATGCTCTGGACGATGCGCGCCAACTATTTTGACATTCCCACCGACTGTCCGCAGCGCGATGAACGCATGGGCTGGTGCGACGGCACCGAAGTGATGCGCTCCGGCATGTTCGCCGGTCAAGCGGAAAGCTTCCTGGGCAAATGGTACCAGGACATGGTCGATGGCAAGCTGGACGCGACCACTTTTCCGCAAATGGCGCCGACCCCGCACAAAAACTTTGGCTTTGCCTCCGGCTGGGCTGACAGCGCGGTGCTGCTTCCCTATTGGGTCTATCAAACCTATGGCGACACGCGGCTGGCCAGCCGGTTTTACCCCGACATGGTCGATCATCTGCAACACTACGCCGACACCGCGATCAACTACATCGGGCAGAGCGGCAGCTATGGAGACTGGCTGGCGGTGGACAATTCAACGCCGGGAAACCTGGTTTCGACCGCCTTCTACGCCGGCTGCGCCAGTGAATTGGCCGGGCTTGCGCAGGCGCTGGGCAAGACTTCGGACGCGGCGACATACGGACAACTCTTCACCAACATCTGCGCGGCTTTCCAAGCCAATTTTGTCGCCGGCGATGGCACGGTCGGTTCGGGCTCTGAAAGCGGCTATGTACTGGCGGTTTATTTCAATCTGCTGACTCCCGCCCAGCGCACCCTGGCGGCGGCGAAACTGGTGAGCGCCATCCAGGCGCAAAACGGCCATCTCTCGACAGGCATGGTGACCACTCATTGGCTGCTGCCCACCCTGACGAGCATTGGCCGCAGCGACCTCGCCTACCAAATCCTCGCCAAAACCGACTATCCCTCCTGGGGGTTCTGGCTTAACCTGGGCGCCACCACCATGTGGGAGCACTGGGATAGCTTGAATGCTGACGGAACCATCAACACCAATTGTTATAACTATCCCATGAATTCCTTGAATCATGCGAACTTTGGCACCTGTGCGGAATGGTTTTATCGCGGCATTCTGGGCATCGACCTGTTGCAGCCTGGCTTTGCCAAGATACTCGTCAGTCCCCAGCCGGGTGGCGGTTTGACTTGGGCGCAAGGTTCCTACGATTCCATCCAGGGACCCATCACCTCGGCGTGGCAGCTTACCAATAATCTGCTCACGCTCAATGTGACCATTCCCGCCAACACCACCGCCGAGATTCATGTGCCCACCACGAACGCCGGCGCCATCACCGAAAGCGGCGTGCCGGCGGCCAGTTCACAGGGTGTTGCGTATGTCGGTGTTTCGAACCACGCCGCCATCTACACCGTGGGCTCCGGCAATTATCTCTTTCTTTCCCCCTACTCGGTTCCCGTGCCGCCGGTGTTGAACCTCACCGCGACCAATCAAACCGGCAGCGGCAGCGGCACGTTTTATCCGAACTGGACCGTCGTGACCAACGGCAGCCTGATTGCCGGCCGCCTCCCCAGCGCGGCGGCGGGCAATTTCAGCGAGGAGGCGCCCGGCCGAAGCGTCAATTCCCTGACGGCCGCCAACAGCCTCGGGATCACCCTGATTAACGGGACCAGCGGCCTGACCACCAGCACGAATTACGTTACCTGCGGCAACGGGACCGGTCCGGACGGAAGCAACGCCGGCTCGTCGGTGACTTATCCACTCGCCGGATCTGCCACCGGCTATGATCTGACGAACATCACGGTTTACGGTGGCTGGGCCGATAATGGCCGGGATCAGCAGGCGTACACCGTCTATTATTCCACCGATTCGGCGCCCACGAATTTCATTTCCTTGGCGGTGGTCAATTATGCTCCCGCGATTGCCAGCGGCATCCAGTCCGCCACGCGGGTGACGCTCACCTCTTCGTCCGGCGTGCTGGCCAACAATGTGGCCGCCGTGAAATTTGACTTTACCAGTCCGGCCTCCGAGAACGGCTACTGCGGTTATGCCGCTATTAGCGCGTTTGGAACGGCGAGCATCGCCCCGGCCGCGCCGGCGGCCTTGGACGCGGCGATTCCGACGCCGAACAGCTTCGTCGTGAACGTTGGCAGCCTGGTGGTCGGCCGCAACGATGCGCTGCAAAGCACCACCAACCTCGCCTCCGGCGTCTGGACTACCGAATCCAATTTCATCGCCACCCAAACCGCGGTCACTTTCACCAATTTCACCACCAACGACGCGCAGAAATTCTATCGTGTGGTGGGTTTTTAGACGCCATGAAGGACTATTTTGTCTATCTGCCCAAGCAGCCGGCCAGCTCGATTTGGGGTTGCGTGGCCACCGCGGCGGGCTATACCAATGTCCCGGCAGGCAAGCCTTATCCGCCGCATCAGCATCCCTTGGACCACTACTTCAATTGGAGCGAAGGCCGCGTGCTGCAAAGCTTTCAGATCATCCTGATTTCCGCCGGCACCGGCGCGTTTGAGTGCGCCGCCCAGCCGGGCAGCCAGCGGGTGGAGCCGGGCACGGTCATGATCCTGTTTCCCGGCATCTGGCATCGTTACCGGCCCAATCCAGAAACCGGATGGGTCGAGCATTGGATTGAATGTCATGGCCCCGTTTTTGACGAGGCCGCCCGGACCAGCCTCATTCACCCCAGGCAAAGTGTCCTCCAGGCTGGATCGGTCTGTGACCTGAGCGATTGCTTTGAACGCTGCCACAATCTCGCGCGGGTGGATGCCATGGCCAATCAGGATTTGCTCTCCACCCTCGGGCTCCACCTGCTCGCGTTGCTGGGGCACCTGCGCCGCGGCGAGCGCGGTTTCACCAAGGCCATTGACGACGTGGTCCAACGAGCGCACACGCTGATCGCTCTGCGCTGTCAGGAGCCGCTGAAGCTGTCGGCCCTGGCCGCCGAATTGGGGGTGGGCTACTCCAGCTTTCGACACAATTTCCTGGCCCGCGTCGGCGTCAGCCCGCGCGAACATTACTTGAACACCCGCGCCCAAAAAGCCCAGGACCTCCTGGTCAACACGGCCAAATCTATCAAGGAAATTGCCGAGATTCTGGGCTTCGATTCCGCCTCCCATTTTTCGAAGCAGTTTAAAAAGCGCGCCGGCATTTCCCCCGTCCGTTGGCGGGACAACCATTTCCGGCCGCGCTGATCAGGGGATTTTTTGAATTTATGAGAACCTGTCGCATCGGACTGTTTGGCATTGGCTTGGACACTTATTGGCCTCAATTTAAGGGGCTTAAAGAGCGCCTCGAAGGATACGTGCGCGTCGTGGAGAAAAGGCTGGCCCGCCCCGGGGTTGCCGTGGTGAACCTGGGCCTCATCGACAACGCCGCCGCGGCACTCGAGGCGGGACACCGGTTTCGCGAGGCGGATGTGGATGTGATTTTTCTTTATGCCACCACCTACGCCCTCTCCTCGACCGTGTTGCCCGTGGTGCAGCGCGCCAAGGTGCCCGTGATCATCTTGAATCTCTCGCCCCGGGATGCCATTGATTATGCCAGCTTCAACCGGATCGGCAACCGCACCGAGATGACGTCCGAATGGCTGGCGCATTGCGCGGCGTGTCCGGTCCCCGAAATCGCGAATGTGCTCAACCGGGCGGGCTTTCGCTTCCATCAGGTCACGGGCATGTTGCAGGAGGATCCGATCGGTTGGCGGGAGGTGGACGCCTGGATTGAAGCGGCCCGCGTGGCGCACATCTTGTTCCATAACCGCCTGGGTCTGATGGGGCATTACTACGGCGGCATGCTCGACATCTACTCCGACTATACGCAGTTATGCGCCACCTTCGGCGGCCATATCGAACTGGTGGAAGTGGATGAACTGTCCGCCTTGCGCCGGGAGGTCACCGCGATACAGATCAAAAACCGGGTCAAACACTTCCACCAGGTTTTTGACGTGCAGCCGGACTGCCGGCAGGCCGACCTGGAACTCGCCGCCAAAACCTCCGTGGCACTGGACCATCTGGTGAAGGCGCACAATCTCGGTTCCCTGGCCTATTATTATCAAGGCACCGGCAATGCCGAGAATGAAAGCGCCATCAGTTCGATCATCCTGGGCAATTCATTGTTGACCGCGCGCGGCATCCCGGTCGCCGGGGAATATGAGGTCAAAAATGTTCAGGCGATGAAAATTATGGACGCGTTCGGCGCGGGCGGCTCCTTCACGGAGTTTTATGCCATGGATTTCAAGGACGATGTGGTGCTGATGGGACACGACGGCCCGGGTCATATTGCCATTGCGCAGGGCAAAACCAAGGTGCGTCCGCTGGAGGTCTATCACGGCAAGGTGGGGCGCGGCTTGTCGGTCGAGATGTCCGTGAAGCACGGTCCGGTCACGCTGCTTTCCGTGGTTCAGACTGGCAGTGGCAAGCTGGAACTGCTGGTCGCCGAAGCCGAGTCGGTTTCCGGACCCATAATGGAAATTGGCAATACCAACAGCCGGTACCGGTTCCCCATCGGGGCCCGCAATTTTGTGACGGAATGGAACTCCCACGGGCCGGCGCATCACTGCGCCGTCGGCGTGGGACACATGGCTGATAAAATACGAAAGCTCGGAGACCTGCTGAATATCAGCACGGTCCGCGTTGGTTGAAGAAATAGTCCGGTTGTCGGCATGACCCGAATGAATAATTCATGAAATCGAAATTATGGATCGCCTTGTTCGCGGTTTGCTTTTGGTCGGCGGTTGCGGCCGGCGACCTCGAGACGCAATTTGTCAAGCCCCCGCCCTCGGCGCGACCGTGGGTTTATTGGTTCTGGAACAATGGGAATGTCACCAAGGAAGGCATCACCGCCGATCTGGAGGCGATGCAGCGGGCAGGCATCGGCGGCGTGATCATCATGGATGTGGTGGAACGCTTTGCGCCGCCGGCCGGCCCGGCTGACTTCATGAGCCCGGAATGGCAGGAGTTGTTCCGCTTTGCCGTCGCCGAGGCCCATCGGCTGGGACTCGAAATCAACCTGACCAACGGTCCAGGTTGGTGCGGCAGCAGCGGGCCGTGGATCACGCCGGAGCTTTCCATGCAGATGCTGGTCACCACCAATACGGAGGTGGAAGGTCCGGTCCGCTTTTCGGCCGTCCTGCCGCAACCGGACACGGCGGGCCGGCGTTCGCATGATGGCTTTAACAGCACGGTCAAATTTGATGATTTCTACGACGACATCGCTGTGCTGGCCGTGCCGGTGACGACCAATGGAATGGTGCCTCCGGAGGCCGTGTTGAATCTGACGTCAAAACTGGACGGGACCGGCAAACTGGATTGGGACATTCCCGCCGGCAAATGGATGATCCAGCGCATCGGCCACACGACCACCGGATCGTCCACCCGACCACCGGTCAAGGGCGGCAACGGGTTGGAGTGTGACAAGTTGAGCCGCGAAGCGATGGAAGTTCATTTCACCAACATGATTGGAAAGCTGGCCGGCAGTGTCGGCTCGCTGGCTGGGCCCACATTTTCCGCGACGCACATCGACAGTTGGGAAGTCGGCTCGCAGAACTGGACGCCGAAATTCCGGGAGGAGTTTCAAAAACGGCGCGGCTATGACCCAATCCCGTTTTTGCCGGACGTGAGCGGCGGAGACCTCCACTGCACCATTGGCGATGCCGTGACCGCGGGCCGTTTTCGCTGGGATTTCCAGCAGACGATTTCCGAATTGCTGGCGGATAATTACGTGGGCACGCTGGCGGAACTGGCGCATGAACGCGGCTTGCGCCTTACCCTGGAAGGTTACGATCTGCCGTTTGGCGACGAGGCGACCTACACGCAGCGCGCCGACGAACCGATGACCGAATTCTGGGCGACCGGCGGGGATCAAAATCTGGCCAAGGGCCGGCAAATGGCATCGGTCGCGCATGTCATGGGTGAAAAAATTGTCGGCGCGGAGGCGTTCACTTCCGACGACACCGAGCAATGGAGGTTCCATCCGGCGACGATCAAAGCTCTCGGCGATTACGAATTCTCGCAGGGCGTCAACCGCTTTGTCGTTCACCGTTATGCCCATCAGCCCTACCTCGACCGGTTCCCCGGCGCGACCATGGGGCCTTGGGGCTTGCATTACGAGCGCACGCAGACCTGGTGGGAGATGTCCACCGCCTGGCATGAATATCTCGCGCGTTGCCAGTGGATGCTGCGCCAGGGCAGGTTTGTGGCGGACCTCTGCTGTCTGCGCCCGGAACAACCCAACCAAACTTATTTCACACCGGAGCCCGCCGTGCCCGCCGGTTACAAATATGATGAATGCAGCGCCGAAGCCTTGATCGCCCGGATGAGCGTGCAGCACGGCCGGTTGGTGCTGCCGGATGGCATGTCCTACCGGATGTTGATATTGCCCGGCAAGAGCACATTAATGACGCCGGCACTGGTCCGAAAAATCAAACAACTGGTGGCGGCCGGGGCCACGGTGCTGGGGCCGCGTCCAACCGCTTCACCCAGCCTCTCGAATTTTCCAAAGTGCGATGAGGAAGTGGCCGGACTGGCCGCGGAAATTTGGGGTGATTGCGATGGCAAAATCGTGACCGAACACGCGTTGGGCAGCGGTCGGGTCATCTGGGGGCAGGCCGTCGAGGCAGTGCTGGCAGGGTTGCAAACGCCTGCGGACTTTTCCTCGACCGTGAAGTTGAATTGGATTCACCGCCGCGTGGGGGATGAAGAGGTTTATTTTGTGGCGAACGAGAATGCCGTTTCGCTCGAGGCTAAATGCAGTTTTCGAGTGAACGGTTTGCGCCCGGAACTGTGGGACCCGCAGACCGGCGAAATGTCTCCCCTCGCTTCTTACGAAGAATCATCGTCCGGCATTTCCATTCCGCTGCGCCTCGAAGCGAGCGGCTCGGTGTTCGTGGTCTTTCGGCCGCAAGCAAAAACGTTTGATCCGCTGGTCAGTTTTACGCGTGACGGTCAGCCGGTGGTGCCGGCGAGCAGGTCGCCGGTGATCAAGATTCAAAAGGCCACCTATGGCGTGCCGGGCGATGCTGCGCGCACGCGGGATGTGGTCGCCAAGGTGCAGGCGCTTGCGGACCATGGGCAACTTGGATTTCGGGTCAGTCAAATGGCAGCGGGCGATGATCCGGCTTTCGGCACGGTGAAAACGCTGGCCGTGGAATACACCGCCGACGGTCAGCCGCTCACCCTCGCCGGCCAGGACCCGGATAACGTCAGTCTGAATACGGAAATCATTTTCACCACCCCGGCCGGCGGATCCCCGGGATTGACCGGAGAATACTTCACGAACATGAACCTGAGCGGTCCGCCCGCCGTGGTTCGTACGGATGCCGGGATTAGCTTCGCGTGGAATAGTGGTTCCCCAGCAGCGGGAGTGCCGGCCACCAACTGGTCGGCCCGCTGGGCCGGCACCTTGACGCCGCTGAAATCGGGCGAATATGAATTTTGCCTGTACGCCGACGATGGCTGCCGGTTGTTTATCGATGACCAAAGCGTGGTTGACCATTGGAGCCTGGATAGTGGCAAAGTGGCGCATACCGGAAAATTTAATCTCGTATCGGGGCAGCATTACCGAATTCGGGTGGAATACTTCCAGGGGGGAGGCGACGACAATATTCATTTGAGCTGGCAAGTTCCAGCCCCCAGGCGCCCGGCGGAAATCCGGTGCGACGCGGCGGGACGACTGGAAATTGTTGCGTCACAGCCGGGTCATTATGAACTGACCAGCGCGAGCGGCCGGACGCGGCGCGCGGAAATCAAGTACGTGCCCGCGCCCCAGGAAATCGCGGGCGCATGGGCGGTCAGCTTTCCGCCCAAGTGGGGTGCGCCCGAACAAATCACTTTGGATCACCTTGAATCGTTGAGCGATTCCACCAACCCCGGAGTGAAATATTTTTCAGGCACCGCCACGTATCGCAAGACCTTCGCTTGGACGCCGCCGGTGTCCGGGGACAACGCAGGATACCGGGTCACGCTGGACCTGGGCGACGTCGCAGTCACGGCGGACGTGACGATGAATGGGCGGGACCTTGGCATTTTGTGGAAACCTCCGTTTCGAGTCGAGGTGACGAAACAATTGCGCGCTGGCGACAACCGCTTGGAAATTCGGGTCGCCAATCTTTGGCTAAACCGCATGATCGGTGATGCGGCATTGCCGGCGGACCAGCGGTTAACCTGGAGCAGCTATGAACCATTCACCAAAGACCAGCCGTTGCCAAAGTCTGGTTTATTGGGGTCGGTGACGATCCAGGCGGAGCCTTGGAAGCGAGTTTCGCCATGAAGCCAGCCCTTTGAAGGTATTAGTATCTGAATCTGGATCCGACGGTCAAAAATCGGGGCCCAAAGGTGCTCACGGACATCGGATAAATTTCGTTTGATCTGTCGTCGAAAGCGTGTTTGGATTTACGCCATGGCCATATCGATTTCAGACCTAAAGGAGCATTGGGAATTCTGTTGAATAGGGTGTAAGCATGGGGATATGTGCCATAAAGCCACGCTTGCAGGGGTTGGCAGCGATGGTCAAGAAATTCAAATCAACTTTCTAAAGAATGAAAAGCAGAAATCCGTGTGTTCTGCCGAACACCGTGGCTGCTTACAACAAAAGCGGTTGCGCGAAGTTTGACGAAGGTGATTACGCTGGGGCCATCACCGATTACGACAAAGTCGTCGAGTTTATGCCGAACAATCCGAGTGCCTACTTTAATCGCGGCCGTGCGAAAGCTGCCAAAGGCGATTACAACGGGGCCATCACCGATTGTAACAAAGTCATCGACTTGATGCGGTTTGACGCGAATGGCTATTCGGCTGCCTACAATATTCTCGGCTTTGCGAAGATTGGCAAAGGCGATTACCACGGGGCGGTTATCGACTGCACCAAAGCCATCAAGTTGATGCCGAGTAACGCGAATGCCAGTTTTAATTGCGGCCGTGCGAAGATTGCCATAGGCGATTATGGCGAGGCCATTATCGACTTCACCAAGGCCATCGAATTAGAACCAGAATTCGCCGAAGCCTATCTCCAGCGCGGTCGAGGGAAGATTGCCATAGGCGATTACCACGGGGCCATCACCGATTGCACCAAAGCCATCGAGTTGATGCCGAGCAACGCGCCTGCCTACGCCAATCGTGGCAGTGCGGAGATGGCCAAAGGCGATTATGACGAGGCAATCATCGATTGCAACAAAGGCATCGAATTAAAGCCGGACTCCGCGGACGCCTACCTCACTCGCGGCTACGCGAAGGAAGCCAAGGGCGATACATCCGGTGCACGAGAGGACTGCTATAAAGCGGTTGAGCTAAACAGCACCACAAACGCCATAATTGGGCAGCGCAGTCAAGGGATGATTGATTTCATCAACGGCAATTATCAGGCGGCCCTGGAATCGTGGCAAAAAGTCATTCAGCAGGACGATCTGTGCCGACATGAACTCCGGTCGTGGGTCGAAAAGGCTAACGCGAAACTGAACCATTCGAATTAATCAGACAGAAATGAGCCATCAAACATCCGTTCTTTTGGTCCGCGGTTTGCCCGCCCGCCATACGCGCAATGAAAACCCACGCCCGTTCTCGAATGGTTCAACGGTTGCCGTGACTTCCAGCACCGGATACCGCACCGTCGCCAGGCCGTAGTTCTTGTATGTTTGCGCGAAAAGTTCCGTTTCCACGATGCCCGTCCAGTCCGCCAGCGTGAGGAACTTCATCGGCTCGCCCGTGATCTGATGATGCGTGCGCTGCTCCACCACCAGCCCGCAGGTCATCACGGTTTCGCCGATATGTCCGCCCAGGCGTGCGACCGGGCAATACGTGTCCCACGCAACGTCGTCAAATAATTCCAGCGGATGCCCGCTCACGGCGTAGCCGAACAGTTCAGTTTCGGCTTCGAGCCGCTCGCGCCGCGTTGGTTCACGGAGCCAGGCCGAATTCCGCGCCCAGAAATCCAAGACGGGATTCGTCCCTGCGTCGAAATCAAATTCCCGATTCACTCTTCCGCACTCACCACTCCGCGCTCCGCACTTGGCCAACTGTTGCGCTTCCCAAAACTGCCGCGTGCGCGTCTCCCCAAATTCATCAAAAGCACCCGCGCGAATCATGGTTTCCAATTCGTCCGGCAGGGGCTTCACGCGCTGATAAAAATCCGCCAGCGAGGAGAACGAGCCGCGCTCGCGCTCTGCCACCAGCCGTTTGCTGGCGCGTTCAGTCACTCCTTTGGCGCGAATCAGCGGCACCCGGATCGCACTGCCGTGCACGGCAAACGCCGGCCCCGGTTCGTTGACCGACGGTGGCAGGAACGTCAAACCGAGCCGGTAACTTTCCAGAACGTAAACCAGCGGATCGTAAAAGCCTTTGCCGTTGGTCAGCACGGCGGCCATGAATTCCGCCGGATAATTCTGTTTCAGCCACGCCGATTGATACGCTTCCACGCCGTAGGCGGTGGAGTGGGCCTTGCAAAAGGCGTATCCCGCAAAACCCGTGACCAAGCCCCACACTTCCTGGGTCTTCTCCACCGTATGTCCGCGCTCCACGGCCGAGGCGAAGAATTCCTTGCAGATTTCTTCGATGACCGCGCGCTTTTGCTTGTTCAAGGCCCGCCGCAGCACGTCCGCCCGGCCCGGCGGCAAGCCCGCAAACGCCTCGCAGATTTGCAGAATGTGCTCCTCGTAAACCACCAGCCCAAACGTGTCCTTAAGGACTGGTTCCAGCGAAGGGTGCGGATACGTAACCGGCTCCAGCCCCTGGTAGCGGCGCGTAAACGCCAGTTTCTTTCCTTCGTTGGCCGCTCCGGGCCGGATGACGCTCACAATGGCGATGAGCGTGTCAATGTCCCGCACGTTGCACTGGCGGCACAAGCTCGTCATGGCCGGGCTTTCAATGTGATGGACCGCGCGGGCGCCGCCCGAAATCAATTCCCACACCTGCGGGTCCTGCCACGGCTCGAGTGCATTCAAGTCCACGGTGATGCCGCGCTGCGCCAGTGAGGCTTTCACATCGCGCATGGCTGCCAGCCCACCTTGCGCCAGCACGTCAATCTTCACCAAGCCGAGGACTTCGACGGCGTCCATGTCAAAGTGCGTCGTGGGGTAACCCTTGTTGGCAATGAACGTCGGCGTCAATTCGTGCAATGGCTGGCGTGACACCACCACCCCGCACGGGTGCATCTTGGGGTAACGCGGAAAGCCGTCCAGAAACTCGGCCATTTCCAGCGCGGTCTTGAACGGCTCTTCATTCAAGGGCAGTTCGCGGTTTTCGGGACTGGCCATGAGCATTTCACTCAACTTGGCACCGCCGCTGGGCGTATGTTCAGCCGGCACCCAGCCCCCGCCAAAGCTCCACGGGAAGTGATCGGTGAATCGGCGCACTTCGCGTTCGGCCACGCCCAGGACTTTCGCCACGTCCGCGAACGCGCTGCGTGCCTGAAACGTCGAGAAACCGCCCACCACGGCGCAATGTTCCCGCCCATATTTGGCGAACAGGATGTCCACCACGTCGTCCTTGCGGTCGTGCGGGAAATCGATGTCGATGTCCGGCAGTTTGTTCAGCGCCATGCGTTCCTCGTTCAGAAACCGCCGGAAATAGAGGCCGAACCGTATCGGGCACACGTCCGAAATGCCCAGGCAGTAGCACACGAGCGAGTCCGCGGCGCTGCCGCGCGTGATCCACTCGATCCCGTGCGCCCGGCAGTCTTGCAGAATGTTCCATACGACCAGGAAATATTCCTCGTAGCCCACCGCGCAGATGATTTTCAATTCCTGTTCAATCTGCGGGCGCATCGTTGCTGCCTGCTGGCCGTACCGTCGCTGCAACCCGTCCCTGACCAGCTGGTGCAGAAATTCATGCGGCGTTGAGCCGTCCGGCGGCGCAAACGCGGGAAACTGCGGATTGCCGAACGGCAGCTCAAAGTGGCAGCGTTCCGCGATCTCCAGCGAATGCGCCAGCCATTCCGGATGGTCCTTGCAGGCGGTTGCCATCTCCGCCGGCGTGCGGAAGTGCAGGCGTCCGTCCAGCCGTTTCTCCGGGTGTTCCTGGCGCAGCAACGTCAGCGTGCGGATGGATTGCACGATGTCGTACTTCAGCCGGTCATCCGGCAGCGCGTAGCGGATCGCCGGGCAGGCTACGACGGGAAACCTCCTCCCCGCATCCGATGGGGAGAGGGTCGGGGTGAGGTGTCCCTTCGTCGCCATCTGGTAAAAGCGGCCAGGAAATAATTCGGCAACGCTGGCGTCTGGACTGACGGCAATCAAGCCGTCCGTGATGCCGTCGAGTCGTTCCGGCGCAATGGGCCGGCGCTCTTGATCGGCTACCGCGCCACCGTCGCTCGCCGACTCTGCCTTGCCCGAAAGCAACCGGTTCAAATTGTGGTAGCCGCGCGCCGATTCGACGTAAAGCAGCAGCGGGTGGCCGCCCATGTTCAACTCGGCCCCGAAAATCGGCTTTATACCTGCCTGTTTGGCTGCCTGCGCGAACTCCACCGCCCCATGCAAATTGCCCAAGTCAGTCAGGGCAATGGCACTCAGGCCGTTCTGTTGGGCCAGTTTTACCAGCCTGGTCGGCGAAAGGATCGAATCGAGGAAGGTGTAATAGCTATGGCAGCGCAGCGGAACGTACATCGTGGCCGGTTTTGGCGCGTTGCGCGGCAACCACACATTGAACGTGATCTTGACCCGGGCCTGGGTCCGTTCCTTGACGATGTCCCGGGGCGCCTCGCGCAACCGCAAGTCATGCCCGCGCATCACGGCCGACCATCCCCGGTTGCGCCGCAATTCGTCGAGCACCACGGCCAGCCGTTCGCGAGATTCGCGGGTGCGGGCATTGGTTTCCAAGGCCAGTTCGCTGCGGAACACGTCATCATACACGTTGGATAATTTCAGCGACACCATCCGCAGGCTCACGCGCCGTTGCCACGCTTCCCGCAGCAGCCCGCGCAAGCGACCGTAAACGTCCGTCTCCAGGTCCGTCGGCTCCCGCAGGCTTTCAGCCCGCTGGTTTTCATCCCGGTCGTTGTAGCGCACCTTCACGGTCAGCGTCCGCACGCTCCGGCCTTCCGCTCGCACCTCGGCAAATAGATGATCCGCCATGCGCCGCAGCACCGCCTCCACATATTCCTCGTCCGTCACGTCTTCGTTGAAGGTCTCCTGCTGGCCATACGATTTCTGCGGTTCGCTCGCGGGCAGCAGCGGACGCTCGTCGATCCCATTGGCAAACTGCCGCAGCAGCGGCGCCTGGCCGCCCAGCAGCAGCGCCAGCAGGTCCGTGGGCGTCGCGGCGATCTGCCCAATGGCGGCCAGTCCCGCCGCGTTCAGTCGCAACGCGGTTTTCGGCCCGACGCCCGGCAGCCACTGGTTCGGCAGGGGATGCAGGAACAGCTTCTCTTGTCCGGCGGGCACGATCTGAAAGGCAGCCGGCTTGTTGAGCTTCGAGGCGATTTGGCTGACGAGCTTGTTGGACGCCATCCCTTCGCTCACGTTGATCTTCAACGACTGCCGGATGGCCTGGCTGATCGTCCGGGCGATTTCGACGGATGGCTGGCTGCAGTTGGCGGTGATGTCGAAATAGCCCTCATCAATGGAAGTCCGTTCCACGTCCGGCGTGAAATCGTAGGCGTACCCGAACATCCAGTTGGAAAATTGCTCGTAGCGTTCGTAGTCCCCCGGCAGCACGATGAGCTTGGGGCAGAGCTTTCGCGCCCGCGCCGTGGGCATGGGCGTATAAACGCCGAATTTGCGGGCTTCGTAGGAGGCCGAGGCGATGATGCCCCGGCTTTCGCCGCCCACGGCCATGGGTTTGCCGCGCAGCCGCACATCGGCGGCTTGCTCCACCGAGGCGAAGAAGGCGTCGGCATCGAGATGGACTATCGTCCGCATGGCACAACGGGCGCGATCGCCGTCCCGGCACGCTACTCCTTGGTCCGGCGAATCAGCGCCTTGAGCACGCCCTGAATCATCAATTCCTGTGCGGGGATGAGGTCGGGATACTTCGGATTCTCCGCCTTCAAATATGGCTTGCCGCCTTTCAAAACGAACGTCTTGAGTGTGCTCGCCCCGTCAATAAGCGCGGCCACAACCTGCCCGTTACGTGGCTCCGGACCATGTTCCAAAATGACAAAATCGCCATCCAGAATATGCCGCCCAATCATTGAATCGCCCGCCACGCGCAGCGCGAAGGCATTTCGGGTGGGCTTGTAGCCGACCGTGTCCACGTCCACCGACACGCAGCCCTCGGCGTCCTGCTCGCGTGTTTGAGGCAAACCTGCCGGAATGGAGCCGAAAAGCGGGATGTCCACGACGGAGGCACGCAGCTTTGCCAAGGGGGACGTGATACGCAGCGAGCGAGCCTTGCCCGGTTCCGATTCGAGGAATCCCTTCCGCTTCAAGGCATCAAGATGATCAGCAACAGCGCGTGAACTCTTGAAGCCGAACTGCGCCGCGATCTCCCGCAAGGTTGGCGTGGCCTCGGCCGACCGCCGCGCTGACTGGATAAAATCCAACACCTGCCGCTGCCGTTTGGTTAATTCTTTCATAGACTACTCACATGAGTAGTATCACCGCCGCTGCTTGTCAATCTCGCACTTCGGAAAACGTGGGCGGCGGGACGGACCGCGGTCTGTGACCCGCAGCAGCGTCGCTGGCCAGGAAGTTTACGAATTACGCGAGGATTCTCTTGGAGTTTGGAGGTTGCTGCGGCTCTGTGACTCGCAGCAACTTCGCCCGCCAGAAGGTTTGCGAATAGCCCGCGGTCTTGAATTTCCACGTTGCTGCGGCTCACAGAGCCGCGCTCCAAACGCAACTCGGGTCTGCGACCCGCAGGAACTTCGCCCGTTTTTTCGTGTCATTACCGGCTTTTTATGGTTAAACATTCCCTGATGTTTGAATGAATACGCCTTACGAAAATTTTCCCCAGCGGCCCGCCTGGACCGAAATCGACCTTGGCCGCATGCGCCGCAACTTCCAGCTCATCCGCAGTGACCTTCCGCGTCACGTAAAATGGCTCGCCGTCGCCAAGGACGAGGCCTACGGCCACGGGGCGCTGGACGTGTCCCGCATGGCCCTCCAAGAGGGCGCCTGGGGCCTGGGCTTGAGCACGCTCGAAGAAGCCACGCATCTTCGTGACGCCGGCATCACCGCGCCGCTGCTGCTGCTGGGTGAACGTCAGG
Source organism: Verrucomicrobiota bacterium (assembly GCA_049509875.1). Taxonomy (GTDB): domain Bacteria; phylum Verrucomicrobiota; class Verrucomicrobiia; order Limisphaerales; family UBA11358; genus UBA11358. The sequence goes on from JBEKZM010000077.1 coordinate 20,183, forward strand.
AAGCCGAACTCGAATGGTGCGTGGCGCACAATCTCACCGTCTGCGTCAACGAGCCGCACAATGTCCGCGCGCTGGCCCGCATTGCCGCCAGCTTCGAAAAACGCGTGCCCGTCCACCTGAAAGTCAACACCGGCATGAGCCGTTACGGCGTGCGCTGGGACGAGGCGACGCCGCTCGTCGAAACGATCCTCGCCGAAAAATCCCTCCTTTTGGAAGGCGTGATGACGCATTTCGCGCAATCCGACGAGGCGGACAAGACCTTTGCCAATCTCCAGTTCGCGCGCTTCAGCGAAGTTCTGCGCGCCCTCGAAAAAGCCGAAGTGCCCGTGAAACTGCGGCACTGCTGCAACAGCGGGGGCTTTCTCGACCTGCCCCACGCGCATCTGGACATGGTCCGCACCGGGATTTTGATGCACGGCGTTTTTCCCTCGACCGTCTGCCGCAAAATCGCCGGCATCGAGCCCGTCATGTCCGTCAAGGCGCGCATCGCGGCCATTCAAATGCTCAAGCCCGGCGATGTCGTCGGCTACGGAATGCGTTACACGGCGCCCGGTCCGCGGCGCATCGCCGTCCTGCCCATCGGGTATGGCGACGGTTTTCCGCGCGTGCGCAACGAGGGCGGCGCCCTCATCCACGGCTGGCGCGCGCCGCTGGTGGGCGGCGTGGCCATGGACGCCATTACGGTGGATATCACGGACATACCGCAGGCCAAAATGTGGGACGAAGCCGTCATTATGGGCCGGCAGGGCGGCGAGGAAATCACCGTGCGCGACATTGCCACGCAGAAAAAAACCGTCACCTACGATGTCCTCACCAACTGGCGCCTGCGCTTGCGCCGCCAGGCGGTCAACCTCTCTGCGGCACCGAAACTTGAAGCTGTCGCGGTCAAGTAATCTGGTCGCCCTCGCGGCAAATTGGCTCGATCCGGTGGCGCGTGCCAAACGAGGTTCGGCCTGTGCGTTGGCAAAATTGAAACTTTTGAATCTGTGTTCATCGGTGTCCATCTGCGGCTAAGCAAATGAAACTCCTGTTCTCCGAGCAAAACTCCGATTACGAGAATTACCAGTTCCCGTACGCCATCTGGGCCATCCCGGAACCGGGCGAAACGCCGGCCGACATTTTCAACGCCGGCTTCCTGCCTTCGTCGCGCCACCTCGACCGCTTCTATCTGTGCCGCCAGGTGCGCGTCAACCTGCCCAGGTTCAAACCCTCCTCGGAAAACCGGCGCATTCTCCGAAAGGGCAGGGATCTCAAGGTGGCACTCGTGCCCCGCGCGGAATTCGATTACACCCCCGGGCAGCGGCAGTTCTTCAAAACCTACGCAGATATCAAATTCGGCAAGGACGTCATGACGTTTGAACGGCTCGATTCGCTGTTCAGCACGCCCATCATCTCGCACCTGCTGGTTTTTACGGATACGGCCACCGGCCGTGAAGTGGGCGTGGCCACGCTGTATCTCGAAGGGAAGGCCCTTGGGTTTTACTACTACGCCTTTTACGACCTGAATTATTATTCGCGCAACCTGGGCATGTTCATGATGACCTCGGCGGTCGCGCTGTTCGCCGAACAGGGCGTCAAACAACTTTATCTGGGCACATGTTATTCCCAAACCGCGCTTTATAAAACCCAGTTCTCCGGCGCCGAGTTTTTTAACGGCTTCCGCTGGTCGGCAGATTTGGATGAATTGAAGTTCATCATCGGGCGCGACAAAAAGGAACTCAGCCGGCACCTGCTGGAAACGGATTTGTACCGGGACAAATTTTACGCGGGCGGCCTCCCTAAAATCGCCGCCGCGAGCCCCTTCAGCGTGAAACTGCCGGCCCCTTCGTAGCGCTTTTTCAACTTTTAACCGACGCCTAAAATTGCTACTTTGCCGTCATGGCAAAAAAGCCGGGCGATACGCCCGTTTCCCATAACGGCTGGAGCGATTTGACTGGCATTGCGCTGATTTTCGTGGCCTTGGCCTTGTTCTGCGCGCTGCTGACGTTCGACCGGAATGATGTCTCTTTCATCACGACCCACGTCAACAAACCGCTGGCCAACTGGATCGGGTTGATCGGCGCCTGGGCCGCCTATGGCAGTTTTTCCCTGTTTGGCGGGGCGGCCTATTTGCTGCCGTGGTTGGTGGGCATTTTCGGCGTGAGCTGTTTGACCAGCCTTTTTGGCTACCTCCGGCTGCATCTCGTGCGATCGCTGTTTGGAGCCGCGCTGCTGCTGGTGGCCGTTTCCGGCGTGCTGTTCATGGCCGACGACGGCGGGCATCACGGGAAATTTCATCTGGTCAAGGGAATCTCCAGCGCGGGCGGTTTTCTCGGTTATCTGACCTACGGCGAGACCCGAAGCTGGGAATTCGGTTTCTGTTTGCTGGGCAGTGGCGCCACCATTGTCTATTCGGCCTTGGGCTTGATCAGCCTGGTTTTGCTCACAAATTTTCAAATCGGCAACTGGATTCGCGCTTTGTGGGCCAAGGAACAGGCTTCGCCGCAGGATCCGTTCAAATCGGAAGAGGAGCTGGCGTTGGAAAAGCGCGCGAAGGATCTCGAAAAGCAAAAGCGGCAGCTCGAAGAAGAGGTCGGCCAGACCCTGAAACCCGGGAAAAGCGGCAGCGGTCTCGGTGCGGATATGCAGCCGGTGCCCGAGCCCACCGTGCGCGATTTGAGCGTGCCCCAAGCCAAGGGAGGCCCGCGCGTCCGCAAAACCACCTATCCCGATCCCCCGAAAGCGCCGGCGCCGGCCGACGAAGGCGATGCCGTCAATGCCAAGGAAGCCCGGCCGGCCACCACCGGGGAGATTTTGGGCCATAAACCGGACGCCCCCGAGGCGGAGACCAAGTCGGCCGGGGAAACGAAGCCGGAACCGGTTGCCGAAAAAGCCGAAGCGGCCGCCGATGACGAGCATAAATCGCCTGAGCCCGAACCGGAGCCCGTCATTATCATCGCCGATGGCACCGTGCCGCCGCCGCGGCCCCGGCCCGCGCCGCGAAAACCGAAGCCGATGACCGTCGCCTCAGTGCCCATGATCGGCAATTACCAGCGGCCATTGATGGATTTTCTGCAACTGCCCGACCTGACCGTCAAGCCCACGGAATCCAAGGAGGAATTGATGGCCAATGCGCGGCTCATGCAGCAGACGCTGGCCCAGTTCGACATCGAAGTCTCGCTGGGCGACATCACCAAGGGCCCCACCATCACCCGTTACGAGTTGCATCCGGCGCCCGGCGTCAAGCTGGAGAAGATTTCCGCGCTCTCCAACAACATCGCCGCCGCCCTCAAGGCCGAGCGCATCCACATCCTCGCCCCGGTCCCCGGCAAATCCTCCGTGGGCGTCGAGGTGCCCAACGCCGTGAAGACCAAGGTCATCATGCGCGATTTGTTCGAGTCCGACGAATGGCGCAACACCAAGGCCAAGGTGCCCATCGCCCTCGGCAAGGACGTTTACGGCCATCCCATCGTCGCCGACCTCGCGGAAATGCCCCACCTGCTGATCGCCGGGTCCACCGGCTCCGGCAAATCCGTTTGCATCAATTCCATCATCGCCTCTCTGCTCTATCGTTTTTCGCCCGACCAGCTCCGCTTCGTGATGATCGATCCCAAGGTTGTCGAATTGCAGCAATACAACGCCCTCCCGCACCTGGTCGTGCCCGTCGTGACCGACCCAAAAAAGGTCATCCTGGCCCTGCGTTGGGTCGTCAACGAGATGGAAAAGCGCTACAAGATCTTTGCGCGCGTCGGCGTCCGCAACGTCAAGTCGTTCAACGACCGGCCCAAGAACAAGCCCCTGCCGGAGCACGAAATGGAGCTGCCGCTGTCCGCTAAAAAGGAAAAAGTCGAGCCCGGCGCGGAAGGTTTCGCCGTGGAAGTGGACGAGGAAATCATCGTGCCCCGGGAAGAGGACATTGTGATTCCCGAGAAGTTGTCCTACATCGTGGTCATCATCGACGAGTTGGCCGATCTCATGCTGGTGGCCCCGGCGGATGTGGAGATGGCCATCGCCCGCATCACGCAGATGGCGCGGGCGGCGGGCATCCACTGCATCGTGGCCACCCAGCGGCCGTCCGTGGACGTCATCACCGGTGTCATCAAGGCCAACATCCCCGCGCGCATCGCCTTCCAGGTGGCCAGCCGCGTGGACTCCCGCACCATCCTCGACGCCATGGGCGCCGACAAGCTCCTGGGCAAGGGTGACATGCTGTATTTGCCGCCCGGCTCCGCCAAACTCATCCGCGCCCAGGGCGCGCTCATCACCGACCAGGAAATCAACAGCATCGTTGACTTCATTGCCCGGCAGGGCAAACCGAGCTACGAAATGGAAATTCACCAGCAGCTTTCCAAGCCCGCTGCCAGCGACATTGAGAGCGGCATCGACGAGGACGAAGAGCTCATCGAGCAATGCATCGAAGTCATCCGTAGCGAGCAGAAGGCCAGTGTATCGCTTTTGCAACGGCGCCTGCGCCTCGGCTACACCCGGGCGGCGCGCATCATGGATGAACTCGAAGGCCGCGGCATCGTCGGTCCCAGCAAAGGCGCTGAACCGCGCGACATCCTCATCGACCTGGATGGCCAAGGCCACGATGGCGGCGGGCAGCAAGCGGTGTGATGCGCCGTCAATAATTCAGCCCGGCGGCGCCGCCCAGATCGTAAACCTCCAGCCCATCGATCATCTTGCCGGTCCGCAAGGCGAAATGATCCAGATAATAGACGTTGGTTGATGGAAACGAAGCGAGATAGGTTCCCAAGGTGGCGAGTTGGTTCACGTCTGCGGCTTGGACCTGGTTGGAAACGGCGGCGGCGGCAGCCAAGTCGTGTTGCACAGCGATGGCGCCCGTTCTGGCGACGACCACCCCGCCTTGTACGGTGTAGGTGCCGGGATACGGTACCGTTGCCTTCTGGAGGCTGCTCTCCTGCGCTTGTACCGCGGCAGCTTGACTGGACTGGCCGTTCTCCAGGGCGTTGTACTGGGCCCGCGCCTGCTTGAAGTCGTGGATCTCCTTCACGGGCGGACTACGAAGATAGATGACTTGGTGTTTCACCAACATGGGCGCCGCCTCGATGACCGCATCGACTCTCCACATGTCGCCAACAATGGTGATGCTGTCTTCCGTGCTGCTGAGTCGGAACCAGTCCGGCAACGGACGCGCCGGCAGATGCGCCCAGATGTTCGAAACAGCCTCCAGCTTGCGGGGGTTCATTTCAGTGATGTCGACCGCTTGGTTCGTGGTCTCGGAAGCGAATGTCCACCAGGCGAACAGCGGCTTCAAATCCACATTGGCTCCGCCAAAGGCCCGCCATTCGTACCGGTTCGGATCCGCCCCGGCGCCGACCGCGCACATTAGTGTCACCATGAAACAAAGAGTCGTTCTCATGTCATCTCCTGGCCCGTATGGGTTGTTCGCACCGTTTGCGTGAGCAGCCAATGCGGCAGCCATTACCGTTGCCTTTCCCCGGTGGTCGCCGGGTCCCCTTTCGGAGAGCATGAAATGTACCTTCCCCTGGACCCGGCGGCGGGGAGCGCGGCGATATACTTTTCTCCCGCCGGAATTTCCAAGGATCTCTTCGAATCTGCGAGGCCACTCTTTGCCAAAGCGCTGGGAGCGTTTCACCCTCTACCCGGGGGAGAGGACAGGGTGAGGGAGAGCGTTAATCCATTTGAATCTCGGGCCTGTCGTGTTCAGATGCTTGCGAGGTTTCTTTCGGAATCCGCGCGGGAAACGCCGATCGAGGAACCGCCCTGCGCACTCCCGTCCCATCCCTCGAGAACAGCGAAGAACCGCAAAACGGCGTAAGCCTCGCGCTCCGGTTATCAATCCGCGATTTCCTCCCGGAGATTCCCGCCCAGCGCGGCAGGCCTCCCCGCGTCTATCCTTCGTGAACGGGCAATCCGCAATGCTTGGATGCGAACTGCAATGCCATCGCTATTGACACCCGAACCGACCCACGCCACCCTCAAATCCATGTCGGACCCGCCCGTTATTAGGAACCAGGAGAAGTGTGGCGGCGAGCCTGTTCACCCCGTCTCGCTTATGAATCGGCGGCGATTCCTCACCACGGCGGCGTTGGCAACCGGCGCGCTGGCGGCTTTCCCCGCTGGCGCGCAGGAGAGTGTGATGGAGGTTGGGCTTTCCTTCGGCCCGGCAGCGGCCCGGGTTGTGCCGCGCGATTATCTCGGTTTCAGCTACGAAACGGCTCAGCTGGCGGATCCTGCCTTTTTTGACGCGGACAACCGGGAACTGGTCTCGCTGTTTCAGGCGCTGACTTCGGAGGGCGTTTTGCGCCTGGGCGGCAATTCCAGCGAGTTTTGCTGGTGGAAGACGGGAGCCGCCGACCAGCCTCCGGATCTGCCCGAGTCCGCTCGCCGCGCGGATAACTGGATGCCGCACTCCTTCACCGCGATCGAACCGCTTGCCGTTGACCGGCTGGCGCGTTTTTTGAAGGCGACAGGCTGGAAGGCAATTTACGGTCTGAACCTCGGAACCGGCTCGCCCGGGCGCGACGCGGACGAGGCAGCCTATGTTGCCCGGCGCCTGGGGCCGCGTCTCCTCTATTTTCAGATCGGCAATGAACCCGAGTTTTACCGCGACGCCAACAACCGGTTGCGTCCACCGGATTGGAACTTTGACCAATATCTGGCTCAATGGGTGACCTTCGCCAAAGCCGTGATCGCCCGCGTGCCCGGGGCGCGCTTCGGCGGGCCGGATGTCGGTTCGAATGCGCAGTGGGTTTCCCGCTTCGCGCAGGAAGTTCCGCAGCAGCTCCCCGGCAGAATCGTGGCCTGCACCGGCCATTACTACGTCATGGGCCCCCCGGACAATCCGCGCTCCACCGTCGAACGGTTGCTCGCCACCAATCACAATCTGGACCGGGAGGTGCCGCGCATCGTCAGCGTGGCCGATGCCGGACACCTTGCCTACCGGATGACTGAGGGCAACTCCTGTTACCGGGGCGGCAAGCCCGGGGTGAGCAACGCCTTTTGCTCCGCCCTCTGGGCGGCGGATTACCTGCTCCAATTGGCCAGTCTTGGCTGCTCTGGAGTGAACCTCCATGGTGGCAGCGCCAACGCCATTCGCAGCTCCCTCGGCGGACATCTGCCGGGCGAGCAGCTCGCCCCCGACGCCGCTGCCGTGGCGGCCGAAGGCAGCTTTTATACTCCGATCGCCGGCAGTCGCGAGCACGGCTTTGCCGCCCGGCCCGTCTTTTACGGCATGCGCTTGGCCGGAATCCTTGCCGGAGGCCGCATGCGCCCCGTGACCTTTGATCAAGCGCCGGCAAATGCCGCCGCCTGGACGGCGGAGATGCCCGGCGGCGCCACCCGGCTCGTCCTGCTCAACAAGGATTCCCGGCAAGCGCTGCGGCTTTCCATCCCTTCCGCCCACAACGCAAAGCTGTGGCGGTTGGAGGCCCCCGGTTTGACCGCGACTTCCGGGGTGACGCTGGCCGGAGTGCAAATCAAGCTCGGAACCGCTTGGCAGCCGTTGCGTGAAGATCATCTTGCCAGTGCGAACCGCCAGGTGAAACTCGAACTGCCGCCCGCTTCCGGGGCCGCTCTCTTTTTCAACGGAAGCCTTTAGCAATCACGGTGGCGCTTCGCGAATCCACGCGCTTTGGATACAATTCCCTGCAAGGGTCATGAGCGGACTCAGGCCTGAATGGCGCTTGGATGGCGCCTAATACTTTGCAGCACAAATAAATGCAGGTCCCCGGTCACCTGCGCCGTTGGCGGGAATATTTGTGGCAATTAGACCCGGATGAATCTCACATCCATCCGCGCCACAAACTTGATTCCCGCGGACCGTACAACGCTGGAGAGGCACCACAAACCATCGCCGACCCAGCTTGTGCCAGGGGGAAATCCTCTCCCCGGGGGAGAGGACATAGGTGAGGGTGAGCGTTAAACAAATTGTTATCAATGGGTTATTCACCCGCCCAGATTGATTTGGCGCAAGTTGTTCATGCAGGTGATTCGCTTCGCCTTTCCTTTGGCGCTGCTAACCGTCGTCAATGGCAGAGACGCCAGAATGCCGATCATCACAATGACTAACAGCAGCTCTGCCAGCGCGAATCCTGCAAGATCGTGTCTCATTTTAATTCGGACAAAACCGGGATGCGCCTCTCTCACCGCCTAGACCTGAGCCGCCGCCGGCCTGTGGCGTTGACCGCGTGGCGGCATAGGTGGCGGCCACGGCGGATGGCTCCGGGGGTTAGCCATTTTTGGTCTCACGCTCGATAACCCTCATCCCTTCACTCCAGTCCGCATAGGCCTGCCAAACCTTGATCTTCCCTTCCAGGACTGTCGCCCTCCATGCAGCTGGCATTGTGATTCGCGATTCATGAAAGGGCCATTCCGGACCGACCCTTTCATGGACGGCGTGACCGGCGGCGGCTCCAAAGAATGGGTTAGAGGGTCGCAGTGTGACTTGAATCAATATCATGGTTGAATAATCAAGCGATAGAATCTGCACTGGCTCTCTGCAACGGAATCAAAAACATAGTTGGTATTCCCATCGCCTCTGATTGGCAAGCCGAGGGGGGACCAAGTGCTTGCTGTCAAGTCCGAGACAAATTCGACTTGGTGGAGCGCGTTGGAAATGCTGGTCCAATACACCGCGACATTGGTGGTGCTTGCACGGACGATGTCGAGTTGTGGAATTCCCACAACCTGTATATTAACTGTGTTCGAGCCACGATTGTCGAACCATGTGCTGCCGTCCATGAAACCAAGAAACAATCGCGTCGCACTTTGCGGGATTGAAAACGTCTGGGGAACCCCCGTGCTGGTGAAGCCGTCGCCAATAAAGAAGACCTGTTTGAGCCCGGGGACTAAGTTGGTGAAGTCGCGCGCCGGCTGTGTGGTAAAGTTAAGTGCCGCGGGTGCTGCTGTGAGGCTCGGCAAATCATTGCCGAGGAAAACGCCTAGCAAGGAATCAATGGGAGCGGTGCAGTCCGCTATGCCGTTTTGTGCGCCAGCGGCGTGTGCCAGCACTTGGTTGGTGTTGCCATCGGAAGCGAAAAGCGGCCTGTTCGTGTTGTTGTTGTTCGATTCCGCACCAAACGTTACGAATGTCAGAGATGTGCCTGAAATAATTGGGATGCTAACCTCGACCGGAGACTGATTGGGAGCTACATCACCTCCACTGGCTGTCGCACCATTTGTCATCCCGGCGAGCCAGGGATCCGATGTTCCGGGGACAATGATCGATGCCCCGAATGCATTTATTATTGCGGCCGCGGTAATCATCGTCGCTGCGAGTCTCATTAAGTCTGACTTCATAATTTATCACATTGTTGGACGCGTTGCTCGACCGCCTAACGACCCCCGAGCCGAGCCGGACGGGTGACCGTGGCCAACCTGCATCATCTTGTAGAACTCAGGTGCCCATCCGGCGACGACTCCGGCGATTTTGTTGGGCGGCGTCATGGGACCTGCACCTCAACAATATTCGAGGTCAAGCGATTGGTAAAACTGCTGCCTGGTAAAATGCCCTGAACCTGCACCCTGACGGTATGCACGCCTTCCGGCAAAGAAAACGGGGGACGGTTGCCATTCGGCAACCCATACAAAACATTGGTGAAGGTGTCATCGCCCGGTGCAATGTCCCATTGCGTTGTTGCCCGTTCAAAAATATACGGAACAGAATAAACCCGCTTCAACTCATTGCCGTCCAAATCTGAAATCTTCAGAGCAAGGCTGGGAGGACCATGAAATAAATTCGTAAAAGTCAACGGCGCGCTGGTGCCATTGTGAATCGTGACACTGCACTCAAACCACATATTGCCGTGAATGCCTCTCGGCGAAACATCATCGAGTTTCACTGTGACATTTCCATCGTCACCGCCAAACGCTCTCACCGCAGCGAGCAAGCCGAGAATAGTCAGCAATTTTTTCATGGCGACATCCTCGCAAGATTTTAGCTGGAGTTGTCAGACAATGGTAAAACAAACGCAAAAGTTTTAGCTGTCGAATGCCGCCTGCCGCTAATGCCTTTCGGAAATTCCCAGTACCAATCCCAAAGGGATTCCGCCTCAAAGCCCAGGGTTGCTACGAAGGAGCTACCCTGGGTAAATCCGCCAATAACCATCAACCCCACGGGGTTGCGGCCTGTCCCCGCTTATCAGCCATCCTGAATTTCCGAAAGGCATTACGCCTAACGCCCGTGAGCCACGCCGGACTCGTCGTGTCACCCGCGACAGCGGAACAGCGGTTTCCAATCGGCGCTGGCTCCAGGGAATGTTCGGCTCCTGTGGCTCCAACTCCATCTGGATGCTTGCGGGCACAATCCACCCAATAATGAAATATGCCGTTCTTGTGCTTGCCGAGAAACTTCCGTGCTTCCTCGTTCAATGGCTTGACCATTCTCTCCAATGGCGAACCGCGACAGCGGAATGCAAGCGCCGACGGCGGGCTGCTCCGGCGAATGGTTGGGCGGCATTGTCTCAATCATCTCGATTCTCCAACAGTGGTAAAACGCTCTGCGGCAACGAGGTCTTCTGCTCTGCCCGCCAGCGAACGCGCTTGAACCGGAACACCTCAAACTCGACGACAGCCCACAAACGATAAACATCTTGTTTGGAACCACTGAAAGTGACGATTCTGTACGCTCTTGCCGCCTAACGTCCGCAGAGCCGCGTCGAGCCGGACTTGCGGCTCAGCACAACCCGCATCATCTCGATGAACTCAGGTAAACGTCCGGCGACGACTCCGGCGATCTGGTTGTGCGTCTTCATGGACTCTTTCGCTTGCACATAATCAACTCCTGATCGTTTGTGTCTGATATTCCTGTGGGGCGTGAACCAGGATCGGCGATCACAATCTTCAACGAATCTCCGTCCAACTCATACGCAATGCTGACAGGCGTCGAATTGGTAAGCGTCTCCTCCGGCTGTATATTAAAACACTTGAGATTGCTGGCAGTGTCTAACTTGAACGAATACTTCATCTCCTTCCCACTCCCGTCTTTGAAGGTAAGTTTATCTCCTCTGAAGACATATTGATAAGCCACGTCCCTTTTGTGGCAGTTTTGACTCTCTGATTGCGCCAACCAGACTCCTTGA
>JBEKZM010000078.1:0-30724 GCA_049509875.1 Verrucomicrobiota bacterium
GATGAACAGGCGGGTGAGGGCGCCGTTGGGCACGTCGGTGCCCAGACGGAAGGCTTCGCCGTTGGGAAAACCTTCCGCGCCGAGCGTATCGCGCAGGCCAAATCCCTGCCACATCAACCCATCAACATGGGCCTCGGCGCCCGACCACAGTCGGACACCACCCATCACATCAAACGAAAAAGTCTCCCGGACTTCGCCGCCGGATGGGAGGCTGTTCGGTCCGGAGTAGTTCGCTGAAAAACCGGGATAGCCCTGCACAATGTCGGTATTCTGAACGTGAATATTCCAATTCTGGGGGGTACCGGCACCGGCGCTGGGCGGCGCCAGCGGTGCTGCCGGCGGGGCATTCGTCGTCGCGTCCGGGGCAGTGCCAGGAGTGGCGGCGGCGGCCAAAATTGGCGCAATCGCGGCCGCGCCAATTTGCGCCGTCGCCGCCGCACAGCCAAAAACGGCTGCGGCGGTGCCCGGAAGGGTGAACCTGTTCGTTCCTCCAAGTCTCATTTAAAAGATGTATCGTATGCTACATTTCAACCGCCCGTCAAGCGGCAATTGCCCGGAGGTCCGCCAGCTTCAGTGCCATTCCAGTTCATCGCGGCCGGGCAGCGGCGGAAATTTTTTGTGCGGCAGCGTTTGAAACCAAAACGCCACCGAGGCGATGTCGTCCTGCTCCTGCAGGTAGCGCCCGCCCGATTGCCAGCCCAGCGCTTGAATCGTCACCTTCAAATCTTTTTGAAACCGGATGGGATCGCGCAGATGCCAGCGATACAGGCCGAAACGGGTTTGCGATTCGTAATGGCCATCCGGCCGGATGACCTGCGCCAGGCCGCTGTAGGGCGTAGTGAACTCGGTGTAATGGGACTGGCCGCCTTCGTGGGTGTCGAAGTCATACGAACCGCAAAAATAATCCTCCGTGCCGGTGCCGCAAATCGTCGGAAAACCGGCATCGCCATCCAGGTAGAATTTGATTTCGCCCTCACCCCACCAACCCGTTTCATGCACGCCCCAGGCGAGATAGGTTCCCACATACTGCCCCTGCCCTTCCACGCCGTCCAGGATGGTATAGAGGCCCTTGCTCTTGAGCGGATTTTCCCGGCGAAATTGCGCATGAAAACAGGCCGCATCGTCGGGCACCTTCGTGAGCGTGTAGTTGATCTGGAAGTAGAGCGTCATGGGATTGTCATCCAGGTTCTCCAAGGTGATCCGGCAGTGCTTGTGAAAGGGCATCTGCCAGTAGCAATTGAACGCGCTGCCGGGGTTCACGCAGACCGGCAGCGAGCTGATATGGCAATACCGGCCCCAGCCACAGGCAAAAAAATCGCCCAGCGGACATTCCACCGACGGATTGGGATCATCATCCCAATAAATCCGCAGAATATTCCAGCGGGTCTTGTCGAGCGGGCTGGGCGTCATCCAGATTTGCTGGATCGCCCCCGGGCCGGTGATATCCGCCAGTGTGAGCGTCGCATGGGCCCCGATGCCCACGGACGGCGAAATTTTCCAGCCCTGGCCCAGTTCGCGGGCGGCGCCTTCGCCGGTGCCGTGGGTGGCCATGCCCGCCTTGCCTTTTTCGCCGGTGAAATTCTCCGGGCTGATCGAGCGCGATTGCGCGTCGGAGACCCGGGCCAGATTTCCCAGATCCAGGTTCAGCCCGTCAAAGGGGGCGTCCGCGGCCACGCCGATGGAAACCGCGGCGGCAGCCAATGCACAAACGGTTGTCAGCACGAAACGAGTTTTCATAATTCATCAATTTCCGGTGTTCAAGTGTTGCAGGCTTTGGAGTGTCCAAACTGCCTCGACCAATGTCCAGCCGCCATTTTGTCATCGGTGGTGGGTGAGGTGGGATGCGGGGCACCGACCCGAAATTCGGGGGTTCGTGCGAAGGCGGTGTTTTATTCGGCTCTGGGACCAGTGAAGGTGTCCGGGCAATCGTCCTGCGCAAGCGGCGCTGAATACACCTGCCCCTGAAACAGTGCCGCACTGCCCGGAAAAGCCTACCATTGACAGGCCAACGCACATTTCTTATATTTCTGTCACAAGAGAATATTACATGAATCCGGTTATACAAAAGCTGGTCCTCCATTGGGGGGAAATGGGCGCCCGTTGGGGGATCAGCCGAACCGTGGCCCAAATCCATGCCCTGCTCTACTTTTCGCCCAAGCCGCTCACGGCTGATGAAATCGTTGAGGCGATCGGCGTGGCGCGTTCGCATGTGAGCAACAGTTTGAAGGAACTCCAAACTTGGGGAGTAGTCAAGGGCTCCTACGTCCTGGGTGACCGCCGGGAACACTTTGAGTCAATTGGCGATGTGTGGCAAATGTTCGAGATTTTGCTGGATGAACGTAAGCGGCGGGAAATGGATCCCACGCTGAAGGCGCTGCGCGAGACCTCGGCCCAAGTGAACGACGGAACGCCGGCTGACCCCCAGACCCGGAAGCGGCTTCAAGAAATGCTGGAGTTTTTCGAATTGATGGATGGATGGTTCAACGAGGTCCGACGGTTGCCGCTCGCCTCCCGGGTCAAGCTCGCCACGATGGGGGCACGCATCGGAAAATGGCTCGGCTGATTTTTTTAGATTTATATTTCACTTTTTACAGTAATGACTGTTTTATAAGCATTTTATGAAGACACAAACTGCCCAGGCCGTTACCGGCGCGTTTGGATACTCGGGCCGCTACCTGGCGGCACGCCTTCTGGCCGCGGGCCACGAGGTCATCACGCTGACGAATTCAACGCCGTCCCCAAATCCGTTCGGCGACCGCCTTCGCGCCTTTCCGCTGTCGTTCGATCAACCGGACAAGCTGGCGCAAGCGCTGGCCGGGGTGGACGTGCTTTACAATACCTATTGGGTGCGCTTCAACCACCAGGGATTCTCACACGCCCAGGCGATCCGGAACACGTTGGTCCTCTTTGAAGCGGCGCGGCGGGCCGGAGTGCGCCGGGTGGTGCATGTCAGCATCACCAATCCCAGCGAAGATTCGCCGCTCGAATATTTTGCCGGCAAGGCGCGGCTGGAACGGGCCTTACAGGAGAGCGGCTTGCAATATTCCATTCTCCGGCCGACGGTGCTCTTTGGCCGCGAAGACATTTTGATCAATAATATCGCCTGGGCCCTGCGGCGATTCCCGCTCTTCGCAGTCTTCGGCGACGGCCGGTACCGCCTGCAACCGATTTATGTCGAGGACCTCGCCGCGCTGGCGGTTGCCGAAGGCAAACGCACTCAAAACGGCATCATCAATGCAATCGGACCGGAAACGTTCACATATCAGGAACTCGTGACGGCGGTCGGCGAGGCCATCGGAAAGAAGCGACGAATCGTCCATGTCTCGCCCGGCGCGGGTTATCTAGCCAGCCAGCTCATTGGCTGGTGGGTCGGCGATATTTTCATCACCCGCGAGGAGATTAAAGGCCTCATGGACGGCCTGCTCTACGTGGATGCGCCGCCAGCCGGCCATACGCGCCTGACGGATTGGATGCAAGCCAATGCGGCGACGCTGGGCAGGCGTTACGCGAGTGAACTGGGGCGAAGACGGGGTCGGTAATGGGCAACTCAATAATGCACGGCGCAGCCGTATGGCTTGGTTTGAGCAACCTCGATCGGTTTGCCGGCCAGCAAATCGTCCGCCGCCTCCCGCACGTAATTGCGTGCCGTTTTCGGATCGTGATCCGGATCGGGGTGGTCATCCATGGCGCCGGCATAAACCAGCGTGCCAGTCTTGTCCACCACGAAGACATGCGGCGTGGTCTTCATGCCATAAAGATGCCCGATGGTGCCCGAGCTGTCGTCGATCCAGGCGGCGGCGGCGATTTTCAAATCCGCCCACTCCTGCTGCGCCTGCGCCGGGGTGCGGTGGCTCGGGTTATTGGGGTTGACGGAATTGACCATCAGCCACACCACGCCCTTGTCGGCAAGCTCCTTTTGCAACGCTTGCGTGGCGCCCGACTGGTATTGGTTATGGCAGAAGGGACAATCGGAGTTGTAGGACTCCAGGATCACGATCTTGCCCTTGTAATCCGAGAGTTTGACAATTTTGCCGTTGATGTCGGTACCGCTGAAATCCGGTGCCCGCTGGCCGATTTCGACAGCGAAAGCAGACGCGGCAACCGCCAGGGCCGCCAACATTGTTAAAGTTTGTTTCATAGTATTGGTCAGTTTGGTTGATACTCCACGGGTAACAGACGCGGCCCGCGGCCGTTTGGTTCAAATAAATTGGTCGAAAAGAGGAGCCCCCCGCTCGTCATTTTGCCTGGTCGAGGGCGGCCAGGACCGTGCCGGGAGTGAGGATGGAAGGCAGCACCATCGGTTGCGCACCGGCGGTCCCGGGATAGACCAAAACCAGGGGCACGCCGGCGCGACGATATCGTTTGAGTTCCGTGGTGATGGCTTCCGGGAAATGCGTGTAGTCGCCCACGAGCGCCACGGCGTTGAGCGCCTTGATTTTCTCGCGAACCGAAGGGACTTCGATGCTGGTCTGCTTGTTGACCTGGCAGGTCAGGCACCAGTCGGCCGTGAAATCGACCAGGACCGGTTTCCCGGCGGCACGCGCGGCGGCGACGGCTGCGGGCGACCACGGCTCCCAGTCGATGCCCCCCGCCGAATCCTTGAATGCGATGGCCCCATCGCTGCCCACCGGCGCGCGCCAGTCCAGTTCCTTTTCCAACGCGAAGACATAGGCGCCGGCGAACACCAGAAGCGTAATGACTGCCGCGGCCATCTGGTGTTTGCGGCCGCGCTGCACGAATTCGCCAAAAATCCAGGCGGCGAAGGCGGTTAGGACGAGGAACACGCCCAGCCACAGGACACTTTTGCCGTAGCTGCTGGAGGCGATGTTGAACAGCCAGACCACAGTGGCCAGCATGGGGAAACCCATGGCAATTTTGAATTTCTCCATCCACACGCCCGGCTTGGGCAGGAACTTGAGCCACGCCGGCTGCCAGCTCAAAACGAGGTAGGGCGCGGACAGGCCCAGGCCGACCACCAGGAAGACCAGAAGGATCACGGAAGCGTTTTGGGCAAAGGCGAAGCCCAGGGCCGGTGCAAGAAACGGTGCGGTGCAGGGCGTGGCCAGGGTGGTGGCGAGCACGCCGTTAAAGAACGCCCCGGCCGTGCCGCTCCGGGAGGCCAGATGGCTCGCGCTGTCCAGGGCGCGACCGCCGAGCGCCACCTCAAAAACACCGAACAAATTCAGCGCCACCAGCAGGACGAGCGTGGTGAGGCAGACAATGAACACCGGACTGCTGAATTGCATGCCCCAGCCGGCTTGATGCCCGGCCGCCCGCACGCCGAGGACGATTCCCGCCAGCACGAGGAAGGAAGCCAGCACGCCGAGCGTGTAGAAAAAGCCCAGCTTGCGCACGTGCCTGGGTTCGCTGCGGGCCTCGCTCACGAAACCCAGGATCTTAAGCGCAATCACCGGCAGCACGCAGGGCATGATGTTCAGAATGAGCCCGCCAATAAAAGCGTAGAGGAGCATCTGCCACAGCGGCGGCGGGGCCAATTGCAGCAAGGCCATCTCCCCCGTAGTGCTCACGGCGGCACCGGCGCTGGCCGTCGTCGGTTTTTCGGCCACCGGCAACTGGACATCGTAGCCCGTTCGCACCTTGCCCGCTTCCAGGACCACCGTGCCGCTGATTTCCTTTGGCCAGTCGCCGGAAAATTTCTTCACAAGTTTGCGCAGACGGATATCGGCCGAATGGGCGGCGAGCACTTCCGTGGCCGGCTGAACGTCGAAATTCTCGCTGGCGGCGGGAAAGAACTCCACGGCATCGTAGGATATATTCTTTTCGGCTGCCGTCGGGCCGTGGCTGATCAACAAGGGCCGGGTATCGCCACTGACCGGTTTTTCCCAGGCCGCCTGAAACATATCGGGAGGCCTCGACTGGGGCGTCCGGCCACGCCAGGCGTCAATGTTCGCGGCGTCGGCGGATGGCCGCGTTTCCGGGCTCACGTTGAGGGTTGCCTTGACCGTTTGATCGGCCGGAATGCAGGATTCCTTGCATTCCAGCCAGGAAATTTTGGCAGAGAGATTCAAGGCGCCGGGAGCAACATGCGCCGCCACGGTCAGCGGCACGATCAGCATCACCTCGTGCTCGTAACCGTAGGTGGTGACTTCGGCGGGGGGCAGTTTTTTCGGCAGCGGCCATTGAATGTCGCCCGCGGAAATACCGGCCGGAAGGGTCCAGTTGATTTTTGTGGCCGTGCCGGCGTCGCCCGGATTCTTCCAATACGTATGCCAGCCCGCATCCATTTTCATGTCCACCCCGGCAAACACAGTGTCGCCCGGTTTCACGGTGTCGGCGGACAGGAGCAATTTCACCTGCGTGTGGTGGGCGGCTGTGTCGCCCGCCGGGGCAAAATCCAATTGCGCACCGACCTCGCCCGGGCTGGCGAAGATCGTCCAGGCAACGGCAAGCAGAATGGCGGCACAGCGGCGCATGAGGGTTAGATGCCACACAACGGCTTTCGTTTAAACAATATTCCACGTTTTCCCGCAAGGCCCACTACTTCACTTGCCATTCTCTTAAAATCGCCCTAGCTTTTGACGGTTAAGATGGAAGTCAACATCAGAGCCTTCGGTGCCCGCATCATCGGAGGTTTTCCCCATCGCTTTGAAAATTCGTTTTTTCATCTGGCGACGGAGAGATTGCGCCAGGAGAGCGGTCAGGATATCAGCGCCGCCATTGACACCTTGGGCGGATTGCCCGTGCCGCAGGCGCTCCAGCATCTACCCTCGCGCTGTCTGGACTGGCAACCTGACATTGTGGTGCTGCAATTCGGTTCGAGCGACCTGTTGGTGCCGGTGCGCAAAAATCGGCATCTGCGGCAGGCAGGCTCGCCAACGGGTGTTGCACCGCATCGGGCGGGCTTGGTGCATCTGTTAAAGTGGCGGGCTCGCGGCCTCGTCGGTGACCTGTTGCAATTGAAATCCGTCACCCTGCCGGAAATCTATCTCGACACCATGGACCAGATGATTCGGACGGTGGCCGCGCATTCTGCCATTCCCGTGGTGATGTCTCCCTTCGTTTTGGGGTCGCAACGTTCAGACCGGATCGCCCGCCGTTGTGTTGCCCGGTTGGAGAAAGTGGCGGCCGCCGTCCCCACGGCCTATTACGTGGAGGCCTACTCCGCCCTCGATAAATTTCCCCGCCGCGAGATTTTGCTGAAAGACGGCAAGCATCTGACGATCCAGGGCCAGGTGGTGGTGGCCGAACTTCTATTTACCGTGCTGGGCCGCGTGCTCCGGGAACGGGAAACAATGTTCGCGGAAAACGCGAAGCGGGAAAACGCCTGACCCCCGGGGGCTCGCGGCCCCGCCGGGGCATCGCGGCCGGATTTTTTCCCCGGAACATTCTTCCGGGGTGACGAGTAGCAGGATTTTGAGTCCCCCTCCTCCATCCTGGTTCTGCGGTCGATTCACTCCGCCACCAACTCCGCCGCGCCCGCATTCGCCTGCACCTGCTCCGGACTCTTGCAACCGCAAACCACGGACGCCACCAGCGAATCGCGCAGGCACCAGGCAATAGCCCAGTGCCCCATTGGCACGCCGGCCGGCACTTCCTCTTTTTGCAGGCGCCCAACCTCGGCCAGGTCGCGCTTCAATTTTTCCGGGTCGAACTTGGACCGCACGTCGTTGGCGGCAAAGGACGCGCCGGGCTTGTATTTGCCGGTGAGCAATCCGCTCGCGAGCGGCACGCGTCCAATGATGCCCAGGCGATCGCGGCGGGCGTGCGGGAAATAAATCTGCTCCGGGCGGCGGTCGAGGCGGTTGTAAAAGATCTGCAACGCCTCCGCCCCGAAGTGCGCCGCCTCGCGCGCCTGGATTTCGCTGCCTTTTTGCAGAATGGACACCCCCAAATGGCGGATTTTGCCCGCGCTTTTTTGCGCCGCCAGCATGGCCCAGAGTTTGTCGTTGCGAAACAACTCAT
This sequence comes from Verrucomicrobiota bacterium, assembly GCA_049509875.1. Classification (GTDB taxonomy): domain Bacteria; phylum Verrucomicrobiota; class Verrucomicrobiia; order Limisphaerales; family UBA11358; genus UBA11358. The sequence continues at coordinate 7,924 of JBEKZM010000078.1, forward strand.
CTGATCCGGAATGGAATTGGTAAAGATCGATCGTCTCCACGCGCAAGGCCCGGAGTGAGGCCTCAAGCTGGGCGCGCACGCCGTCGGCGGAAAAGTCATCCGTCCGGTTCAGGAAACTGTTGAAGTGGTGGCCGAACTTGGTGGCCAACATCCAGCGGGCCCGGTCGCGGCGCGAAAGGTAATCGCCGATCAAACGCTCGGACACCCGGTCGGAGCCGTAGCATTCGGCGGTGTCGATGAAATTGATGCCGCAGGCCGCCGCCGCGTCGAGGATGGCGTCCGCCGCCGACTGGGATACCTCAATGCCCCATTCGCCGCCAAATTGCCAGGTACCCAGTCCGATCACTGACGGCCGCAGGCCGGACCCGCCCAAAGTTCGATAATGCATGGCCCGGCATTGTTTGGAAATCGGCCTGAGGAGACAAGCCCGGGATCAAAAAATTAATCACTGCCAGCTTGCATTGGCGTGGTCTTGACCGAAAAATAAGCGGCATGTTCAAGATTGATAAGCCCGGGTCGCCGCTTGACCATCACGGGATTGTTTGTGTCATTCATTTCGTTTGTCATAGAGGCGCTGCTTTGAATTATTAAACCATGAATAAAGCCGAAATTGCCGAAATCCTCCGCAAGGAGGTTGGGGAATTGGAAGCGAGTCTCAAACACGCCCACGGACGCTGCGAACGGTTGAAACGGTTCGTGCTCGATTTGGAGGATGAACTCGCCCCGCCGCCAGCCAAAGGGCCGCAGCCGGACAGCAAATTCAGGAAAATGATCGACCAGGTTTTTGGCGAGACCCCCAAACGTCCCAAGCGGTAAGCGCCGGTTCAGAGGGCAACCCGGCGTGTGGCTCTCATTTAAATGCAGTTAAGTCTGTTAGGAAGATCGTAGTTCATGGATGTCGGCGCCTTGCGAAGTCCGCTTTGAAAGTGGGGATACGCAAAAGAACAATCTCCGGCTGGGGAAAGGTGCCGGAGGTCACTGGATTTGCCAGGGTGGATCTTAGCCCAAGCATTTAACAGGCGGGACGCCAGCTCCACCCAACAGATTGAGGCGTGGCGGATCGTAATGCGCCCGCGCTTTGAACAGGCTACGCTCCACTCCGGTTCCGGGCGGGACGCCCGGAATAGCAGGCGGGACGCCTGTTCCACCGGATCACGTGGCGGCCAGTGCGCAAAAGAGGGACTGCATCTCCTCTTCAGCCTGCGCGGGATTGGCGAGGGTTTGGCCGATTTCCTCCCGCAGCAGCTCCCGGTAACGCTTGCGCAACCGATGGACCGCCACGCGCACGGCGCCTTCGGTCATTTTCAATTCGGCGGCGGCATGGGCATATGGAATCTCGCTGGTCCCCATCATGAGAAACGACTTCAACTGCCCGTAGAGATTGCCTTTGGCGTCGCCGGCGCTTTCGTCGCGCAGCCGGGTGATGACGCGTTCGAGCACGATCACCGCCCAAGCGCGATCATACAGTTTGTCCGGGCTGAGATTGTCGGCGGGGTGGATCTGGTAGCGCGTCTCGGCATCCTGCCAGTCGAGCGAAAGTGGCGCCAGGCCGCCGCCCCGCTTCTGGCGGTTGGCGCGGTCCCATTCGTTGGCCAGAAATCGTTTCAGCGCCACGAGGAGAAACGCGCGAAATTTACCCTTTTCATTGGAGATGCCATCGAGGTAATTCTTCTCCAACAAGCGCGCGAAAAAGCCCTGCGTGAGGTCCTCCGCATCCTCGCGCGAATGTCCATGCCGGCGGACATAGGCATAGAGCGGATACCAATAGGTGCGGCACAACTCCTCCAGAGCCACTTCGGCCTGCCGTGAGCCGCCGCGGCCGGCCGCCAGCACGACCGTCCAGTGTGTGGTGGCGAAGATGCCGCCGCCTGAGGCGGCCTGTGGAGGTATGATCTCGGTGCTCAAGCCGTTGGTTCCTTACTGTGCCAAGGCCGATAACGTCTGGTCGCGAAGGTCGGTATCACTAATGCCATTGGCCATTTCCACGGCCGCCCGGCGCAATTCCCGCTTGGCCAGCAGCAACGCGGCGTCGTGTGTGGCGGCATCCCGCTCCGACATCTCAATCATCGCGGCGAGCGCCTTCCTGGCAATATCCACCTGCCCGGCTTTGGCGGCGTCCCTGGCCACGCCCGCCAGCGGTTTGTCTTTCTGGCCGGCGTCGATAATGCCGGAAGCGGCCTCCAGCCGCTCCTCCAGCACTTGGGGGGACGCGCTGATGGCCGCCCCGGCGGCAGCGGCCAGTTCAACCAGCTTGTAGCGAATTTTCACGGCTGGCGGGCTTGCATTGGCAAACTCCACGATTTGCAAAAGACCGGTGCGGCCGCTGCGCGTTTGGAAACCGTAGGTGAAGTTCGTGGGACTGTTTGAACCCGTGCCTTCGAATTTACCGCCAATATCCTTGCCCGTTTTTTGCAGCGCCGAGGCCACCGTCCCCGGATCGGCTTGGTCCCAACTTTCCCGCGGCAGGTCCGCCTGGCCAGCCAGCATGCTGTAACTGCTGCCATCGACATAGGCGAAGTCCATCTCTGAGCCATCCATCCATCCGACAATGGCCATGTCTTTCCCGTTGGAGAGGATCTGGTCCGCCAAATATTGCGGCACGGATTTCCGCTCTCCTGAGGCCAGGTTCACTGCGGCGAGATTCGTCAACTCCAGCTCAACCACGGGAGCGAAGGCCGGGGCGGGTGTCGCGGCGGGAGGCATCATCGGCGCTTCCGAAGCAGCGGGCGCCGCGGCGGGCGTGGCGACGGGCGTTGTTTCAACCGCCGCGCTCAAGGCTTGCGCGGCTGGCCCCAAATCAAACCGTAGATGATTGCGAACCAGCGGAAAAATGATTGCCAAAAGAACCACCAGGACCACCCCCGCCAATCCGATCTTTACGGCGGGCGTCCAGCGGGCGCCTCGCGCCGCCGGAGCCGAAGCGACGGGCATCACGATGGTGCCCGTCGGCCCGGTCGCCGCGGCCGCCGGGGCGGGGGCCGTGCCGGTCGCGCCGCCGAAGATGTCTTCATATGCATACATGAGCGCGGCCAAAATCAAGGGAGCCATCACCAAGACGCCGAGAACCAATGCCAACACGCCGGCGCAGATGAGCAGCCACATCATGAGGCCCAAACCAAAGAGCTTGAACCAATGCTTCGTCACCACCTTGCGGCTGAGTTCCATCGCCGACCAAAAATCCACCTGCTTGTCCATGACAATGGGCAGCGTGAACATCCACGCCACCAGCAAATAGATGCCAGGAACGATCAGGCACACAAAACCGAGCCAGGTCAGCATGCTGGTGGCAAATCCGGCGAGGAACAGATGGAGGAATCGCGGGCTGAATCCACAGAAGGCCGTCTCGACCGTGGCGGGCTCGTGCCGGAGTTTTTTGAGGAAGTAGAACAGCAAGCCGCCCATCATCGGCCCCCACACCAGGGTGGCGACCACCGAGCCCACCTTCAACACGCTGTCACCTCCCGATTCGTGCGTGAAGGAGGCGCCGCCAAATGAACTGGCGGCCCCCAAGAGCGCAATGAAAAGGGCCGTAATGCCCACGAACGGCCAGAATTCCCCCTTCAACAGCTTCCAGCCGCGCCGCACGCAACTGCGGACGTTCAACGCATAATCCCGCGCGAGGATTTCCTGCGCGAGCGCCGCGGCGTCCACGGCGGGCGCCCGCGGTGGCGGAGCGGCAGTGCCGGCGATCGTGTCCACCGCCGATTTCACCTGGCTGGCGTGCTGATAGCGGCGTTCCGGATCCTTTTCCAGCGTGCGGAGCACCACATCGTCGAGCCGCACATCCACCTCCACCTTGCGCGAGGAGGGCGGCCCGAACTTTCCCAGCGGCAATTCGCCGGTGAGCATCTCATAAAAAACAACGCCGAGCGAAAAGATATCCGCGCGGTGGTCCACCGTCGTCGGTTTTTCCATCTGCTCGGGCGCCATGTAATGCAGGGTGCCCACGACGCTCTGGGTCTGGGTCAATTCCGGTTCGGAACCGCCGCCGAGGATTTTGGCGATGCCAAAGTCGGCGATCTTCACCCGGCCCTTTTTGTCCAACAGGATGTTCTCGGGCTTGATGTCGCGGTGAACGATGCCCTCGTCATGCGCAAACTGCAGCGCCTCGCAAATTTGGGGAACGATCTGGAGCGCCTCGCGCGGGGAGAGCTTGCCCGCCCGCTCGAGTTCCCGCAGATTCACGCCATCCACATAGTCCATGATGAAAAAGTAAAGGCCGTTGACCTGGCCGAATTCGTGGACGCCGACAATGTTTGGGTGGTTGAGCTTGGCCAGCGCCCGGGCTTCGCGGTTGAAGCGCTCCACAAAACCGGGGCCGGCGGCGGTATGTGGCGGGAGAATTTTCAGGGCCACGAGCCGGTCCAAGGCTGGCTGGCGGGCCTTGTAAACCGCGCCCATGCCGCCCTTCCCGATCAGCCCCAGGATTTCAAGCTGCGGAAACAGCCGGGCAATCTCCGCAACATTGGGCGGCTGAAACGCCGCAGCCTCCGGGGCCACACCGGTATCCGTGGCGGCACCCTGCTTGAGCAGGCAGGCCGGACAAAGACCGGCCAGGACGCCGGAAGGAAGCGGCGCGCCACATTGAGGACATTTTTGCTCCATGTTCTGGTTTGACTCGGACTCATTCATACACCCTCCTACTAAGCAAATGCCAGAATATGTTACAAAAAGGCGGCCAGGAGCAAAGGTCTAACCATGGATGGACACAGATTTGGACAAAAACCAAGATGGCCGGGCCATGGGTCCTCCCCGAAAGCGGGGATACTGCCGGATGGGAATTGGTCGAGCATGGAAGAGTTCTGTCAACGCTAATGTCATATTGTCGGAAGCTCATGGCGGGCGCTTTGGTTTGCGTCGGCACGTGCACCCAGGCGCAGCTCACCGCAACGACCTGGAATCCGGCGGGAAACCCCGCCCAACCGTCCGACGACCAGTGGACAACGGCCGGCAACTGGAGCGCCGACACCGTGCCCGGCCCCGGGTATAAGGCGTTGTTCAATCTGGCCGCCAATCCGTCCTTGCCTTGCCTCGTGAACAGCACGGCTGGCGGCTGCCAAATATCAATTGGCGATGGCGGGCCGGGGGGTATCCTCATCGTCACGAATGGCGGCAATCTTTCTGCCGGGGACAATACGGCGGGCAACGACGATCAATATGCCTGGACTGCCATCGGCTACGACCATGCCGGCGAAATGGATATTGAAGATGGAGGCGCGGTAGCTTTCAATTATCATTTGTGGGTCGGTCTGAACGCGGGGGCCGTCGGCACTTTCATCATGAATGGTGGCACGGCGTCCGTCGCGGGTGCCTTCGGGCTGGGCTTTTCCGGCGGCACGGGCGTCGCGCACATCAATGGCGGCGCGCTGACTCTTTCGCAATGGTCCGCAGACTCAATTCAAGGCAGCAATTCCGTGCTGGACATCGGCGGCGGGACGGTGCTCATCGCCGGCAATCAAGTCGCCTCGGTTGACAGTTTTGCCGCCGCCGGCGAAATCACCGGTTACGGAGGCGCCGGCACCGTGGTATGCCTTTACAACGGGGCCGCCAATGTCACCACTGTCAGCGCTGCCCAAGCCAGTGGCGCCTCCAACAATACGCCCCTCTCTCTGGCAATCAAATTGTCGGGCGCCAATCTGGCGCTTCGTTGGCCCGCTTCCTCCCTTTATTACGGATTGCAGTCCGCCACCAATCTGGCCGCGCCGATCATCTGGCAGCCCATCACCAACCTGGTCACCAACATCAATGGGACCAATGAAGCCCTCTTGCCAGCGCCGAGCGCAACAACCTTTTTCAGTCTGAACCAGGGGGTTGATGCCACCACCATGAACCACAAATTGCTGATGGGCTATCAGGGCTGGTTCGCATGTCCGGACGACGGTTCGGCGCCGGATCAATGGTGGCATTGGTTTCACAACCAGACGCCGACAGCCGCCAACGCCAACATGGACTTTCTCCCGGACACTTCGGAATTTACGTCGAATGAGCTGTTTAACACCGGCATGAACTATTCCAATGGCAGTCCGGTTCAACTCTATTCGTCGGCGGTGGCGCACTCCGTTCTCCGCCATTTCCAATGGATGCAGGAGAACCGGCTGGACGGGGTGTTTCTGCAGCGCTTCCTGAGCGACCTTTCGAGTCCGCAGTTTTTCTCCTTCCGCAACCAGGTTACGGCCGATGTCCGCGCGGGAGCGGAAACCTGCGGGCGGGTCTTTGCCGTGATGTACGACGTCAGCGGCGCGCCAACGAACACGCTCGTCGGCAACCTGACCAATGACTGGCTGTATTTGGTGAATACGATGCACATTACCAACAGCCCGCGCTACCTTTGTCACGAGGGTCGTCCCGTCGTGGCCATCTGGGGGTTCGGCTTTAACGACGGAAACCACCTGGCCTCGCCGCAGCAGGCGCAAACGGTGATCAACTGGTTCAAGGCCGCGGGCGTCACCGTAATGGGCGGCGTTCCAACCTATTGGCGCACGCTGAGCAATGATTCATATACCAACGCCGCGTGGACGCCAGTTTATCTTTCGTTCGATGTGCTCAGCCCGTGGGCGGTGGGCCGGTTTTCCAACAACGCGGGCGCCGACAGTTACACGGCCAGCATTACAACGCCGGACCTGGCCAAATGCCGATCGAACGGGATTGATTATATGCCGGTGGTGTTCCCCAGCTTCTCCTGGCACAACGAAAACGGCGGACCGCTCAACCAAATTCCCCGCATGGGCGGGTCATTCTATTGGCGGCAGGTCTATGACGACGTGCAGGCGGGCTGCAACATGATTTACGGCGCGATGTTCGATGAGGTGAACGAGGGAACCGCGATGTACAAACTCGTGCCCACGCCCGCCCAGTTGCCCGCTCAAGGCGCGTTTCTAGCGCTGAATTGCGATGGAATCACGCTTAACAGCGATTGGTATTTGCGCCTGGCCGATGAGGCCGGCCAGATGTTGCGCGGCGAGATCCCCTTGCAAAGTGCGATTCCCATCTCATCGCCGTGAGCGGAAGCAGGGCGTTGGGCATCAGAGCTGACTGGCCAGCGCCTTCACCAGCGGGTCCAGCCAGTTCAGGGTGACCGGGTTCGTCAGTTCGCGCGCACGATGAAAGTCGGGCTTGAAAAGCTCGTCCTGCAGGCGCTCCACGGCGTTGGAGTCCGAAAACGCCACGTCCATTTCCTGCGAGACGCGCAGACTCATCTTCTCGAGATTCGCCGAACCCGTGCAGGCCCACCCGTCGTAAATGGCCGCCTTGACGTGCGTCATTCCCGGGTACAGAAAAACCCGAATGCCGTGCGAGATCATTACATTGGCCGTCACCATGTTACCGATCTGCATGATGCCAACGTCGTTCTCCGCCGGCAGAATCACCCGCACGTCCACGCCGCGCTGGCGGGCGGCGATAAGTTCCCGCAGAATTGTGTTGTCGTTGAAATAGCCGTTTTCGATGTAAATATATCGTTTGGCCCGGCGAATGGCCACCCGCTGGGCGCGATAGATCTGCCATTTCCCGGTCGCCGTCCGCAGCACGCGAATATCAATGTCCCCGGCCTCGGAATTTCGGCGCAGATGTTTCCGGTCGAACAGCGCCGCCCAAGCGTAGCCAAAATCCCCGAACGGTCCCGAAAAAGCCCAAGCCTTGCGATATTCCTTTTCGAGCCGGCCAACCACCGGTCCAGTCAAGCCCACCATCAGGTCGTGCCACTCGTAGCGATACACCCAGCCGATGTTCATGCCCCCGACGTAGGCCTGGCGGCTGTCAATGATCATGCATTTCCGGTGGTCGGTGGTGAGCCACGGATCGCTGGTCACCCGCGCCTGCACCTTGGAGCCGGCCTTCAAATAAGACTTGATATCCCCCGGCGGCTGGAAATCCGGCGGCACGGACAGCGGCGGAGCGCCCGCCGGAAACAGCGACCCGATATCATCCATCAGCACCCGCACGCGGACGGTTGCGGACGACTGTTTGAGCACATCGGCCACCTGCACCGCGTAACTGTCTGTGTCAAAGGCATAGACCATCAGATCGACCGTGCGTGTGGCGGTGGCAATGGATTGTGTGAGGGCCGGGAAAAACTGCCTCCCATCAACGAAAAATTGCGCCTGGCCCTGATAGCGGGGGGCCAGCAGCAAACCGTCCAGTTCCTTTTCCCAGGCGCTTAAGTCCATGCCTGGTCCCTCGTACAATGGCGGCGGCTGCTCATGGGAATCCGGTGGCAACGCATTCACGACCGTCAGGCCCGAACCGCCGAGGTGCCAGATCCCCCGAGTGACCAGGCTGACCGGATTCTTGACGGCCGTGACGAGAAAGCTCTTGATCAGGAGCGAATTCAAGGCGCGGAGGGTGATTCCACCCGGCACTTTGAATGGCTCCGCTTCCGGGTCGGTTGGATAGGCCAGAAACACCACCAGCCGTTCCCGCAAATCCACCAGCACGAACGCCGGATCCTCCCCCGTCATGAACAAAATGCGGTCTTGGGCGCGGTCAACCGCGTTGGCGCCGGCGGCCAGGAGCTTCATCGCTTCGCGCGAGAAATCCCGGTCACTGAGCGTGCTTTCCAACGTGATGTCCGGCGGCTTGTCCGACAGCGGCGCGGCTTTCAAGGCGCCCGTGCGATCGCGGTAAAGAACGATTTCCATTTGTTGGTCCAGCAACAGCGCGCCCTGGCCGGGTTTCTCCGGCGTCAGCCCGGCAAAGACGTCCAGCAGCAGCCGACGCCAGTGCTTTTCATCATGGACCACCAATTGATTGGCCGGGCTGACCACGGATTTGCGCGCCGCGCGTTTTTCCCGCTTGAACGTTAGCACCGCAAACTGGCACTGATAATCCACCGCGCCGGCCGGCACCGGCAGCCAACTGGCATGGGCAAAGGCTTCCTTGCCGCCAAGTGGATAACGGATCTCGACGGTATTGCCCGCGCCATAGACGGTAAGGTTGGTGAGGCTGGAAGGAACGATTTCGGCCAAATAGCGGCTACGGGGACCGGGCGTGGCACATCCCGCCAGCAGCAATAGCAACCACATGCTGGCGGCGCACCGGACCAAGGCAGCTTGCATCGTCAAATCAATCTTCAGATGAGCGCGGGAATTGCAAAAGGAAAGCCTCCAAATTCTGAAACGCGCGGAAGATTGGATTCGCATCCCCGCGGCCGAGCAGGCAGGCCTGCTCGGCCAACTCCACCGAACCCTGGCCAAGATCGTTCCGGGCCTGCTCCCGCCGGGGGGCCTCGACCACCTGCTGGAAAAACCAGTTTCTCATGGCCCTTGTTATTTCAGCGAGGCCATGTCGATGACGAAACGGTATTTCACATCTTGTTTGAGCAGGCGGTCCCAGGCCTCGTTGATCTTCTGCATGGGAATAAGCTCAATGTCGCAAGCGATCTTGTGCCGGCCGCAGAAATCGAGCATCTCCTGCGTTTCGGCGATGCCGCCGATGGCCGAGCCGGCAAAGTTGCGGCGCGGGAGGATCAGGTTAAAGACGGCCACGGGCAACGGTTGCTCCGGCGCCCCCACCAACGTCAGCGTGCCGTCGAGCTTCAACAAACCCAGATAGGCATTGATGTCATGCTGGGCGGAAACGGCATCGAGAATGAAATCGAAACTGGCGGTGTGCTTCTTCATGGCGTCAGCATCCTTGGACACCACCACTTCGTGCGCGCCCAAACGAAAGCCATCAGCGACCTTGCCCGGCGAGGTGGTGAACAGGACGACGTGCGCGCCGAATGCGCGCGCAAATTTCACCCCCATGTGACCCAGACCCCCCAAACCGACAATGCCAACCTTCTGGTTCGGGCCCACCTTCCAGTGCCGGAGGGGTGAGTAGGTCGTGATGCCCGCGCACAAGAGCGGCGCGGTGGCGGCCAGATCCAGTCCGGCGGGGACGCGCAGGGCAAACGACTCGTCCACAACGATGCTGGTGGAGTAGCCGCCGAACGTGGGTCCGCCCAGGAATTTGTCATTGCCGTTATAGGTGAACGTTGGAAAGGTGAGGCAGTATTGTTCAAACCCGGCCTGGCAGTTCGGACAGGTGCGGCACGAATCCACCATGCAACCGACGGCGCTCAGGTCGCCAACCTTGAATTTGGTCACCTGTTTCCCGGCCCGGATCACCTTGCCGACGATTTCGTGGCCGGGCACGCAGGGATAAACTGTGTTGTGCCATTCGTTGCGGGCCTGGTGCAAATCCGAGTGGCACACGCCGCAGTAAAGAATCTCCAACTCCACATCGGTGGAGCCCGGTTCACGACGGTTGATGCTAAAAGGCGCGAGGGCCGAGGCTGCGCTTTGCGCGGCATAAGATTTGGCTGTCGTTGTCATCATGTTCTCATCATAACCCGGCTCTGAAATTCGTCACGAGCAAATCACGCCAGAATGGTTCCGCTCGTTTAGTTTTGTTCTTGACGAAGAACGAGTTTTTCCAGTGCTTCGACGCGCTGCTTCAATTCCTGAATCTCGGCGTCCTTTTCGTTCAGTTTCTGGTTCAACCCTTGAATCGCCGCCAGCGCCACGCCGCTTTCGTCCACCACGGAAATGTGTTTGTCGTCCGCGCCCAATTGGAAGGCGGCTTGAAAATCCTGCGCCATCGGACCGATGTGCTGCACAGTTCGGCTGTCCGACTTGTAATTCCATTCCGTCACGGGCAGCGACGCCACCTTGGCCAGCACGACACGGGAATCCACGAACGCAAAATTCTCTTTTGCGTTCCGGTCGCTGGTCAGCAGCACGCCGTTAGCGATGACCGCGCCCTCGGTGGTGAGATTTCCGCCGCTGTCCAACTCCATTAACTGCGTGCCACCGCCGGAATTGCCATTACCGTCGTTGTGTGTCCCCCCAAGATACCAGAAAAATTGATCAGCGCTGCGGAAGTATTCGTCGTTGGCTTGCACTCCAATGCCATAGCTGCTGCTGTAAAGGTTGATCATTTGCCGGGTGGTGGTGCCAAAGTCGAGATCCCCATTATTGTCCACCACCACATCGACGCCGCTCGCAGTCGTGTAGAAATAAGCCCCGCCGGTGGCCAAAACAGTGAACGTATTGGCGCCCTGCGAAACGGCGGTTCGTGATCCGTCGCCCCACACAAACGAACCGTTGTCGTTGGCTGAGGCGCTATGGCCCGCAGCGAAACTGGCAACGCCTGCGGCTGTATTGTAGATTCCGCCCGGGATGGTCGCCCAATAGCCGCTGCTGCTGATATTGTTCTGTTGACCGCCGCCAACGGTCGCGGCAGAACCATTGACAATATTGATGTAACCGCCGCCGATTGTTGACGAGGTGCCGCCGTCGCCAATATTGTTCTCTTGACCGCCGCCAATCGTCGCGTACTCGCCGTTGGCGATGTTTAGATTGCCGCCGCCAATGAATGCAATCGAGCCGCCATTTGTATTTGCCAATCCTCCACCAATGGTCGCGTCTGCTCCGCTGCAGTTGTTTTGCGCCCCGCCACCCACGGTGGCTGAGTCGCCGCTGGCCTGGTTGTCCTCGCCGCCACCCACCGTGGCCAAAGCGTTTTCGGCGCTGTTGAAGGAACCGCCAGCAATCGTGGAGAAATCGTTAGCCGCGCTGTTTTGGTAGCCACCGCCAATGGTCGCGTTTTGGCCGCTGATACTGTTTGCGGAACCGCCGGCGATCGTCACCGCGTCAGAATATAAACCCACGCCGTGCCCCGACCCGCCCACCACATTGGGGTCACCGACGTAGCCCGGCACCAGACGGAACGCCACAGTCCCGTTGACATGAAGCTCCAGTGGCTGGTTGTCGGTGGTGCCGAGGAAATTTATCCCGGCGACGGTGCCGCTGTTGCCTGTCAGGGACCAACTGTTGCTACCGCCACCACTGGCGCCGCCGGAACTGGCAATTGTCAGCGTGTTACCGCTGGGCGTGATCGTGACATTCGCCCCCGGCGCAAGGGTAACGGCGTCCTGCAAGCTGTTGAGACTCTTGACGACGGAGTTGCCCGCTATCCCCGCGCCGGTTACTGCACCGGCCGCCACGCCGTTGGCAGACGCGGCCGAGCCGGCGCTGGGCGCATAGATCGCATAGGGCGTGGGCGTCAATTGCTGAAGCGGGGCCAGCGTGGTCAAGCTGCTGACGCCGTTGGTCTCCGCGCCGATTTGCAGCCACAGGGGAGCGCCGGTGAAAATGCCGGGGCCGAAGTCCAGCTCCACGGTGAACAGGCCGTTGGTGACCTGGGTCGCCGCGGTGGTCAGCGTGCCCCCGACTTGGTTGACGCCATTGCTGTCGGTGAACACCGCAAAGTTCAGATTGTAGCTGCCGCTGGCAGGACTGCCGTTGCTTTGGAGCCGGCCCTGGTAGGTAAACGCCGTACCCTGGGCGAAAACAGTTGAGGGTCGGGGGTTGAGGGTTGAGAGCACCAGCAGCGCCGGCGCGATTAGACCATGACTGAATTTGGCTATCATAAAGTTTCCTCGGTTTGGTTGACTCAAAAAAGGCTTTGAATCTGCAATCCGTTTTTACGCCTGCCATGACATAATTACAACTAAATTTGAGGATAAAGCCTCCTTGTTTTCCAGGAACGCACGTCATCCGCCTTAGCAAGACAGCCGTAGGGCGCCCCGGCCCGTTCCCGCTGGAACTTTTCCCAGGGTGATTTCTTTTCTCGTAACGTCCGCCGGGATTTGCTTCTGATGTGGGCGTGGACACGGTAAAATCAGACGCATCCATGCCGGCCAAATGCCCTCAATGCGGCACCCCCATTCCCGGGAGCGCGTTGGCCGGCCTGTGCCCAGCCTGCCTCCTGAAGGCTGGGGCGCTGTCAGATACCGTTTCCGAACCCAAACCGCCACATTTCCAGCCCCCCACGACCGCTGAACTGGCGGCCAAATTTCCGCAGCTCGAAATCCTGGAATTGATCGGCAAAGGCGGCATGGGCGCCGTTTACAAGGCGCGGCAAACGCAGCTTGACCGTCTGGTGGCGTTGAAAATCCTGCCCCCTGGCCTGGGCGACGATCCCGCCTTCGCCGAACGCTTCGCCCGGGAGGCCAAGGCCCTGGCCAAGCTCAACCATCCCGGCATTGTGACCATTTACGATTTTGGCCGCACCGGCGGATTGTTCTACTTCTTCATGGAATTCGTGGATGGCGTCAACCTCCGCCAATTGCTCCACGCCGGCCGCATTTCCGCGCGCGAGGCTTTGGCCATCGTGCCGCAGATTTGCGACGCCCTTCAGTACGCGCACGACCAAGGCATTGTCCACCGCGACATTAAACCGGAGAATATTTTGCTCGACCGCCGGGGACGCGTAAAGGTGGCGGATTTCGGGCTCGCCAAGATCATTGGCGATGTGGGGCAGACAGGCGAGTCTGCCAGTTCCTCGAACACGGTAAATGAAGGGCCGCCGAACTTGCAGAGTGGAGAACCTGCGCCACAACCTCTGCTCACGGATTCGGGGAGGGTCATGGGCACTCCCCAATACATGTCGCCCGAGCAGAAGGAAAACCCGAGCGAAGTGGACCACCGCGCCGACATTTACGCGCTGGGCGTCGTGTTCTACCAGATGCTCACCGGCGAACTGCCTGGCCAGCAGATCGAGCCGCCATCATCGAAGGTGCAGATCGACGTTCGCCTCGACGAGGTGGTTCTGCGCGCCTTGGAGCGGAAGCCGGAACTCCGCTACCAGCAGGCCAGCGCGCTCAAGACGCAAGTCGAGACGATTGCGACTGCAATGAGTCGTGCGCCAGACGTGAAAATCAAGTCGCTGAATCCCAGGCCGGAACTGGCGGCGGTTGAGGATTGGGTGGCCCTGATAGACAATGGGGATTTTGACCGGAGCTGGGAATTGGCGGCAAAACGTTTTCAAAGGGCCATCACCAAAGACCAATGGATCGAACGCCTGCGGGCCGCGCATTCGCTAGCGGACAAAGTGCAGTCCCGCAAACTAAAGTTGACCCGACGATTTGGACCGTGGCTGCTGGTGAAATATGACACCACTTACAGCGTTTCGAAGACGGTAGTAGAAACCGTGTATTTCTGCCGGGAAAACGACGGCCAATGGCGCGCCATCGGCGCCTTGATTTTGCCGGCTTATGCAGAAGAGGCGCGAATGCGGGCGCGCGGCTGGATGGGGCTGTTTTTTGCCGGGTCAAGCTGCCTTTTCGCGCTGGCCAGTTTTGGATTCTGGCCGCATCCACCGGCGGGTTTTCTGTGGTGGATCCCAGTCACCGCCGTACTCGGAGTCGCGTTTGGACTTATGGCGGCGGGACAGCGGCTCGGCAAACGCGCCATCGCCTTCGGCTCAGCCGCCTTGGGACTCTGGCTGGTCATTCTGGCGGCGAGTTTTGTCTCTCATAAATCACAGCCCGCCAAGCCTCCGGCAGCTCAATCGGATTTTGAACCAGCCGCAGCCAGCCAAACCGGTCAGTTGCGGACCACAAAGGAGAATTCGGGCAGCTTGGTTTCACCTCAACCAATTGCGGTTGGCGGCTCAGCCAGCTTCGCCGTCATCGCCACCAACGGTAGGCTCGCTTACGATTGGCACTTTAATCCTGCCACAACTCCGGTCGAAGGGGGGGCCACGCTGGATACGGACGACGAAGCCAGCCTGCGCCTCGCCGGACAGCCCCCGGTCGTCGTGGAAACCCTTCCGGCATCCGGCGCACAAGACGTGCGACCCGGCGAGACGGAGATTCGTGTGCGGTTCAGCAAGCCCATGAGCGATGGCGCGTGGACTTGGTCCAGCGCTTGGAAGGACTCCACCCCGGAAAACTTGGGTTCGCCCCATTACCTGGATGACCATTGCACTTGTGTCATGAAAGTCCGGCTGGAACCGGGCAGACTCTATGGCTGGTGGCTGAACAGCGAACAATTCAAGAACTTCCAGGACCGCACCGGCCACCCGGCGGTGCCGTATCTGTTGACTTTCCAGACCAAACCAAATTAATCGAAAGGAAACATCCGATGAAAATGAGACTCATTACAATCTGTTCCGTCGCGGCGACCGCGTCATCGCTTTGCGCGATGCCAGCATCGGCAGTTGATTTGCTGGCGCGCTATCCCACCCAATTGACCGCCGGCGATGCGGAACCGGGCCACGCCAGATCGTGGGACTTCAGCCAGGACGACGTTTTCCACGTTTCCCAATTTCAGTTGAAGATCGACGACAAGCTCAAGGTCGAAACGGGCGCCGCCGATCTGGGCGTTGGCCACTGTTCCGATGGCGCGGTTTGGGCCGTGCTGATTCCGCGCGAGGACGGCACGTTAACCAGCCCGGCGGCTGACAGAGGCGAAACGATTACCCACATCTGGTTCCGATTTCATCCCGCTCAGATCAACCAGTTGTTCCCTCCGGACAGTGTATCCGCCGACGGCAACAGTGCCCTGGCCGCACCGATTCGCGCCATCGCGGGACGCAAAATGACCTCGAGCTGGCAGTCGGACGGAAAAGCCATGATCCCTGAGCCAAAGGATTTGACCGTCTTTGTTGACACCAAAGAGGGCGCCCACCGGTTCTTTGTCGTGGATACCAAGGCGGAGACCGCGGAGTACGTCGCGGCCTTCAATCGCCAATCATCCTCCCAAAAAATCACGCCAACTTCCCTCCCGCCAGTGGTGATTAAAACCGTGCCGGAGTCTGGCAGCATGAATGTGCGGCCAGGTGAATGTGAAATCAAGGTCACCTTCAGCAAGGAGATGGCGGATCATTCCTGGAGCTGGTGTACGGTCTGGGACGATTCAACGCCCGAGGGGGGCGGCGGTCCGAAATATAGCGACGACCATAAGACGTGTGTGATGAAGGTCAAACTTGATCCCGGCACGACCTATGGCTGGTGGCTGAATTCGGAGAACTACCACGGGTTTCGAGACGCGCAAGGCCATCCGTCAGTTCCGTATTTGCTGGTCTTCACAACCAAGGGCCACGCGCCGTCCTTCCTTCAAAAAAAGCTCACCCAGGCCCAAGCCGGGAATTACTGGGCCAAGTTCGACCTGTGGGAGGGGTACGCCCAGGGCAAGAATGACATTGCGACAAATCCCGCCGAGGCCGATCATTGGCTCGGCGAATTGGTCAAGGGCGCCTATCTGGCAAAGTTCGAACCCGTCAATGGATTCAATCCGTCAACCCCGGGAGAAATGCTGAGCGAGTTTGATTCCCATACGGGATTGCAATCGGGCCGGGACAGCCTTGGCGGAGCCAGTTTTTTCCGCACCACCAAGCAGGACGGCAAACTCATCGGTTCCTTTCTCACTTCCACTCCCGACGAGTTCAAGACCGCCATCGGGCAGGACTCCAAATTCAAGCTGATTTCGATTGAAAAAGTGACCCCCGAGAAGTTCCTGGCCCACGAGGCCGCACCTCAGGAGTCCCTATAGAATTCAACCGGAAGCAACCATCAAACATGAAAACAACAAACGTCATCACCACCCTCATCGTTGGCGCAGCCTGCTGGTTCGCGCCGCAATCCAGCCGCGCGCAAGACATCGACAACTTTGCGCCGGTTGTCATCAAAACCGTGCCTGAGGCTGGCAGCAAGGATGTTTCGCCTGGCGAATTCGAGGTTAAAATCACCTTCAGCAAGGAGATGGCCGACCAGTCGTGGAGCTGGTCCACCGCCTGGGAAAATTCGAGCCCCGAATCAGTTGACAAACCCCACTATGATGCCGACCGTAAAACCTGCGTCATGAAGGTAAAGCTGGAACCCGGAAAGACCTACGGTTGGTGGATCAACAGTGGAAAGTTCCACGGTTTCCAAGACACAAAGGGCCATCCCGCCATCCCGTATCTGTTCACCTTCAAAGTCAAAAATCAGTAACACCTTGGCCCTTCAGGATCCCAGCCAGCCTTCGTCCGCGCCGGGCGACATTTTTGTCTCCACGCAGTGGACGGTCGTGCTCGCCGCCGGCCGGGAACGCTCGCCGCAAGCCGCCCGCGCGCTGGAAGAACTGTGCCGCACGTATTGGTTTCCGCTCTATGCTTATATCCGGCGGCGTGGCCATACCAAGGAAGATGCGGAAGACCTCACGCAAATGTTTTTTGCGCGGTTGCTGGAGAAAAATCCCTTCGCCCAGCTCGACAGCGAAAAGGGAAAATTCCGCGCCTTCCTGCTCGCCTCGCTCAAACATTTTCTGGCGAACGAACACGACAAGGCGCAGACGCTAAAACGGGGCGGCGGCCAGCCGCATCTCTCCCTGGACTGGCACACGGCCGACACACAGTTTCAGGTGGCGGCCACCCACGACCCGAGTCCCGACAAGGCCTTTGACCGCGAATGGGCGCTGGCCCTGCTGGCCAGGGTGATTGACCGGCTGCAAGCCGAGTGCGTCGCCGAAGACAAGACCCGGCTGTTCGGGCAGTTGAAGCAATTCCTCACCGCACAACAGGAGGAATCGGCGCAGCGCGAGGTCGCGGCCGCCTTGGACATGGAGGAAGGCGCAGTCCGCGTGGCCGTCCATCGCCTGCGGAAACGTTACCGGCAATTGCTGCGCGACGAAATCGCCAATACGCTGGCGGACACGACCATGGTGGATGAGGAGATGCGCGCCTTGTTCGCCGCTTTTGCTTGAACGAATTGTCATGTTGCTCATAATCCCGAATAATGAGGCTAGACGTTAAATCAATGGTCGTGGGCGCAGCTGCCGGCGGCGTGATAGCCTTCTGCTTTTGCGCGGCGCTCCTGTTTGCGGTCGCCTGGATCATGAACTCAAAAGCCAATGCCGCAAACGATGGTCCGGCGCCGGCATTTTGCCCGCTCGTGGGCGACACGAACGTAACGGAGTTGCTCAAGCCCATCCGGCAGAAGTTCAACGTGCCGGCGATGGCCGCCGCCGTGCTCACCAGCGACGGCCTCAAGTTCGTCGGCGCGGTCGGCGTCCGCAAACGCGGCACCGAAATCCCGGTTACACTGGACGATCTCTGGCACCTCGGCTCGGACGGCAAAATCATGACCAGCACGCTGGTCGCCAGGCTGGTTGAACGCGGAAAATTGCGCTGGGACACGACCCTGGCGGAAGTTTTTCCCGAATTCGCGGCGCAAATGCATCCAGATTTCAGGCAGGTCACGCTTTTGGAGCTGCTCTCGCATCATGCGGGACTGCCGGCCAATCTGGACCTCGCGGCCTATTCCGGCGACAGCGCACCGCAACTGCGCCTTCGCGCAGCTCAGGAGGGATTGGCCAGAAAACCGGTCTCGAAACCAGGCAGCACCTTCGCGTATTCCAACCTCGGTTACATCATCGCGGCGGCGGCCGTCGAGAAAACCACCGGGACAGCGTGGGAAACGCTCATCACCGACGAAGTGTTCAAACCGTTGCACATGGATTCCGCCGGTTTTGGCGGCACCGGGACGGCTGGGAAAATTGACCAGCCCTGGCCGCACACCGCCGACGGCGCGCCGGTGCGTGAAAACGGTCCCGGTACGGACAACCCGCCCGTCATGGGCCCGGCTGGGCGGATCCATTGCACGATTCAGGATTGGGCCCGGTTTGTCCAGGACCAGTTGCGCGGCGCGCGAGGTGAACCGGGGCTTTTGAAGCCGGAGTCGTATCACAGATTGCAGACTCAGCCATTCGGAGGCGACTATGCGCTCGGCTGGATGGTCGCATCGCGCGCCTGGGCCGGCGGGAAGGTCTTGAACCACGGCGGCGATAATATGATGAATTGCGCCAACATCTGGGTGACTCCGCAAAAGGACTTTGCCATCCTGATCTGCGTCAATCAAAGTGGCGACAAGGCGTTTGAAGCGTCAGATGAAGTTGTCGGTGCAATGATCGACCTGATCGGGAAAAAATGATTCGATATCCTGGTTCTTGATTAGGCCGACGGGAAATCAGATCTTGGTTTTGAGGCCGCAGGCGCGCGCCACGCACCAACCGCTCAAGGCCTCATAAATGGCAAAGAGTCCGGCCACCACAAAGATCAGGCCCAGCCAAAGTATAAAGTCCACCAAGATAATACCAGCGATGAGACACAACGAGCCAACCACGCCGCGCGCGATGCGGCCTTGCCGTTTGATATTTGCCCGGAAGAATTGGCTCACAAGTCAAATTTACCACAGACATTTCCCGTGGCAAGCCGCGGCAATTCAGGCAGATTAAAGGCGTGGACTGGACCAACGAACGTTTTCTGTGGGCCTCGCTGATCTGGGGCGCCATCGCGAGCGGCTATTACATTTATGGGTGGCGGCAAAAGGCGGCCATTCCCCTGGCCGGCGGAGCGCTCATGACCGCCGCCTCCATCTTCCTGCCGGCGCTCTGGATGTCGCTGGCCTGCATCGCGACCATGGCCGCCGTCTGGTGGCTGCTCAAAGAGGGGTATTGAACGCCGGCACCTCCCAATCTTAAAACGGAGGAAAATTCGGGCGGCGGAGGGAACGCGCCTTTCGCGCGCGCAGGACATCCCCGAGTGCTCAATACCTTCATCCGCTCGAAAGCGGCGTGGCGCTGCGCTTCCCGCCGCAGTACAAAACGCTCCCCGAAGCTGCCACACGCCCAGCAAATCCGCCGGCGTTTTGGACTGCGCCGGCCGCGGCAGCAGCGACGGCGCTGTGGCCCGCACAGAACGGCCCCGGGTAATCGATAGCTTCGCCTGCACGAAAGCAAGCGCGCTCCCCCTGTCCACCGCGACCAGCTGATAACATAAGCAAAACGGCACTCCTGGCGGCACAAGAGAGTTAATAAAAAACCGGAAGTTGGTTTCCCAACTTCCGGTTCTTAAAGCCGGCCTGCATCGATCCAACGCTACAACTAATTCTTGCTCTTCTTGAGCGCGCTTAAGCCCGCATAAACCGCGTTCTTGCCGAGCAATTGCTCGATGCGCAGGAGCTGGTTGTACTTCGCGAGGCGATCCGAGCGGCTCAAGGAACCGGTCTTGATCTGCCCGCAGTTGGTCGCCACTGCGATGTCCGCGATGGTGGAATCCTCGGTTTCGCCCGACCGGTGCGAGAGCACGGCGGTATAACCGTTGAATTGCGCCAGTTGCACGGCGTCGAGCGTCTCGGTCAGCGAACCGATCTGGTTCACTTTCACCAGAATCGAGTTCGCCGTGCCGGTATCGATGCCCTTTTGCAGGAACTTCACGTTGGTCACGAACAGATCGTCGCCGACGAGTTGAATCTTGTCGCCGAGCTTGTCGGTGAGTTTCTTCCACGTGGTCCAGTCGCTTTCGCCGCAACCATCCTCAATCGAGACAATCGGATATTTTGCCACGAGTTTCGCATAGAATTCCACCAGGTCGTCGCCGCTGACGGTTTCGCCGGTGCTCTTCTTGAAGGTATATTTGCTGTTGCCATCGTAGAACTCGGACGCCGCAGGGTCGAGCGTCAGGTTGATGTCCTTGCCCGGTTTGTAGCCGGCGTCTTTGATGGCTTGAAGAATGGTCTCAATCGCCTCCTCGACGCTGCCGAGCTTGGGCGCAAAACCGCCTTCGTCGCCGACCGCCGTGCTGCAACCCTTCTTTTTCAAAACCGTCTTCAGGGCGTGAAACGTCTCGGTAATCGCGCGCAAGCCTTCGCTGAACGTCGGCAGGCCATGCGGCTGGATCATGAATTCCTGGAAATCAATCGGAGCGTCGGAATGAGCGCCGCCGTTGATTACGTTGGCCATCGGCACCGGCAGCACTTTCGCGTTTGGCCCGCCAAGGTATTTGAACAGCGGCTGGCCCAGGGCGGCGGCGGCGGCTTTGGCGTTCGCCAGTGACACCGCCAGGATGGCGTTCGCGCCGAGCTTGGACTTGGTTTCGGTGCCGTCGAGCTTCACCATCGTGGCATCCACCGTGAGCTGATCGAGCGCATCCACCCCCAGGAGAGCATCCTTGATCTTGGTGTTGGCATTGGCCACCGCTTTGGTCACGCCCTTGCCCTGATAACGTTTCTTGTCGCCATCGCGGAGCTCAATGGCCTCGTGTTCGCCGGTGCTGGCGCCGCTGGGCACGGCCGCGCGGCCCGCCGCGCCGCATTCCAGCGTCACATCGACTTCCACCGTGGGATTCCCGCGCGAGTCAAGTATTTCGCGCGCCTGAATATTTTGAATTTTTGTCATAGTTAAATTATTGGTGAACCGCAAACGTCCGAACGGCAATCATAGATTCCGCACGCGAGTAGTCAAGAATGGGCTGGCGGTTCCTACACTTTTAACCTTTGATAAGAATGAGAATTAATGGATCCCGTCGGAAACGGATTGGTCGCTCACGGGGACACAAGGGAGATTGGAAGGCACAAAAAATCTGGCGCAGGAATTTTAATCGCCGCCTTGCGCGCCGCACGAGCGGCAAGTTGGGAGCAGCAAGTTTGGATTGCGTTCCTGGCCGAAATGCCTATTTTCTGGATTTGCCATGCCGGACCCAGCGAAAGCGAGGTATCAGATTTTGGTGGTGGATGACGAACCGACCGTCTGCAAGGCGATTCAGATGATGCTCAGGTATTACGGACACGACGTTCAGACTGCAAATGACGGCGGAACGGCCCTGGCACTCTTTGGAGCCGGCCAGTTCGATTTGATCATCACTGATTATCAAATGCCTGAGATGAAAGGCGATCAGCTTGTCACCCATATAAAACGGTGTCGGCCAGGTCAGCGGATCATTATGGTTACGGCCTTCGCGGAGGATTTTCTCGCCAACGGCAAGCCCACCGGCGGCGTGGACTTTGTGCTGAACAAACCTTTCTCCCTGGAAGAGTTGCGCTCGGCAATTGTCCAGGTGATGGTTTAGACAATTTTTATACAAATTGCGCGGTCAAGGTGTCTATTGGTTGAAAACGTGAACCAAAGTGATCCACCCCACTGGTGCGGCTGCCTTTTTGACGAACAGGCGGCGCAGTTGGTCTTGTATGGGAGGGCATTGGGCCTCAGCCACGGCGAAGCGGAAGATGTTGTGCAGGACACATTCCTGGCGCTGATGCGGCTGGAATCGCCCCCGGCGAAGCTGCGGCATTACTGCGTGCGGGCGTTTCGCAATCGCGCGCTGAACTATCGTCGCAGCCTCTGGCGCCGCATGACCCGGGAATGGGAATCCTTGCGCTGGTTCGAGAGAAATCCCGATGAAACGCCCGAGGAGCGGGCAGCGATGCGATGCCTGGCGGAACTTCCGATACCGCAACGCGAGGTCATCGTGCTGAAACTTTGGCATGCCTGCACTTTTGAGGAAATCGGCGGGCTATTGGATATTTCCCCCAACACGGCGGCGGGACGTTATCGTTATGGGCTGCAAAAGATCAAAGCCAAACTGAAAGGAGTCGTTGATGAAAGAGATGAACGAGAACCAATTGCTTTCCTGGCGACCGCGCCGACCATCAGCAGGACTTAGGCGGCGCGTTTTCCGTCTGGCCAACGACGTGGACCTGCCCACCGCGCGCTGGCTGTGGAGCTGTGTGGCGCCGACCATGGCGTGCGCACTTTTGGCGCTGATGGCCCTGAACCGCGACGGCAACGACATGCCATCCAAGATGCCAATCGCCTCCATTTTAAGCAGTCAAAACGATGCGGCCTTTGCCTCCGGGACGGCACAGACCGAACAGAACCATCTGGCGACGGTCACTTTTGGTTGGACAAATGACAGTGTTTTGCGGTCTAGTATCCGTTTTACGAATTCGAATTTGACCAACTGAAGCTGAACGATGGAAAAACCCAAGCCGAACCCGCCCAAAGACCCCAATGCCGCCGCGAAGCCAGCAACTCCGGCCAGTTCAGCGAACCCGGGCAAGGGAGGGCCAATCTCCTCTCCAGAAAAAGCAGCAAAACCGGGCGCTCCGGCGGCGCCGCCAAAGGTGGCGCCGATGTTCCGGCCCATCGACTGGCTCACGCTGGCGGTGACCTTCGGCGTCATCTGGATCATCTACCTCTGCACGCTGGCGCCCGAACAG
>JBEKZM010000079.1:0-30670 GCA_049509875.1 Verrucomicrobiota bacterium
ACCATGGGCTACCTGCATGCGGAAAGCCTGAGCGTGAGAAGTCCGCTGGAGTCCCTCTTTGGTTCAAATCTCCGGCCGCTGGAACACCCGGTAAAGACGCAAGCTGCCGCACGTGCACCTCTTTTTCCAAAAAGTGCATGAACGCACCTGGCGTAAATTGTTCCGACACTTTCCAAGCCGAGTCAATCACTCCGATGGCATCGATTCAAGGTTTATTTTCGTCCACTTCAACGGAGCCGGTGATGCGCCTTATTTGCGCGCCTTGCCCCAAAATAGGAGTGCGGACTGTGCCGGGCAGCGCTCCGGGGCGGGGACAGCGAGGCGCGGTTCGTTCACTTTCCCCTGGACCCAACGCGCCGCACTCCACACTCCCCATTTCGCATTGGGCATTCCTCAGGGCAGCGCGAAAAGATTGACGCCTGCGCGGTTTATTCCGAAGCTGTCCCCCAATGAAGGCGCGCTACCGGGAATCATTCAGGCCACGTAATCGCAAGCTGCTGCTCTGGGCCGGCGGGCTGGTGCTCTTGTATGCTTCAGTCGGATTTCTGGTCCTCCCGCCCATTGTCCGGCACGTGGCGGTCAAACAAATCGCCCAACAACTGGACCGCGAAGTCTCGATTAAACAGGTAAAAATCAACCCCTTTACCCTGTCCACCACCATCCGCGGCCTGCTCATCAAGGACCCGGACGGCGAGCCGTTCATTTCGTGGGACGAACTTTATGTCAATTTTCAGCTCTCCTCGTTCTTCGGCCAGGCGTGGGTTTTCAAGGAAATCAGCCTCGAGAAACCGTATATCCGGGCACAGATGAACAAGGATGAGACGTTCAATTTCTCCGACCTGGTGACCAAGTTTTCGACCAACGCGCCGGCGGCGGCGCCCGCCGCGCCAGCCAAACCGGTGGAACTCCATATCGGCCGGCTGCATATCGGCGGTGCGAAGGCGGCCGTGGCGGACCTAACGCCGCGGGAACCGTTCAAGCGGCTCATCGGTCCGATCGACATCACGCTGGACAATTTCCGAACCGACCCGGCCAGCAAGAATCCGTATTCGTTCGCCGGCACCACCGATGCCGGCGAAACGATTTCGTGGAACGGTTTTTTCTCGCTGACACCGCTGCGTTCCGAGGGCGAACTCAAGCTGTTCAACTTTGACCTGAACAAATACGCGCCGCTCTACCAGGACCTCGTGCGCTTCGAGGTCCGCAGCGGCTCCATCGCGCTGGAGACCAAGTATCGCGTGGCTTTCAGCGCGACCGACCGGGTCGCCGCCGTGGATGACCTGGCATGGTCGCTGCGCGATTTCAAACTCGGCGAACCCGGCGACAGCAACAACCTCGTGGAAGTGCCACTGTTCACCCTGACCGGCGGCAACGTGGATCTGCAACATCATGTGGCCACGCTCGACTCCGTGGTCTTGGACGGCGCCCAGGCCTTCCTCAAACGCAACACGAACGCGGCGATCAACGTGGTGGAACTTTCCAAACCCGCCGAATCGCCGACCAACGCCCCGGGCGGCATCCTGTTCCTGCTGCGCTCGGTGACCAACGCCGTGACCCTGTTGCTCAACAGCACGAATGAGTGGACGGCCACGGTGCGCAGCATCAATGCCACCAATTGCGCGCTGCACCTGGAGGACCACGCCGCGGCGCGCCCGACCCGGCTGGATTTGACGGATATCTCACTGGACGCCCGGAATCTCTCCAACCTGCCCGGCACGAACCTGGAAGCGGATTTCTCGCTGCGCTGGAACACCAACGCCGCCATTCATATCGGCGCCAACCTGGGCTTTCAACCCACCATTGCCGACATCCAGGTAGACCTTGACCGGCTGGACCTCACCACCCTGGACGCCTACCTGGCGTCCAAGCTCAACCTGTTCATCCTGGGCAGCGAGGTGAATCTTCACGGCGTGGTGCGGCTGCGGCCGCAGGTCAACGATCTGCCGGTCGTTTCGTTCACCGGCGACGCGAGCCTGGACCACTTTCACACCGTGGACGGCGTGCATGGTGAGGACCTGGTCAAATGGGACACCCTCAGCTTCAATGGCATGGTCGCCAATCTGAACCCGCCGCTGGTAGCCATCCGCGAGATCGACCTGAACCACGCCTATGCGCGGGTCATCGTGGAAACCAACCACACCATCAATCTCGCCAACGTCCTCAGCCCTGCCGGCGGCTCCGGCACCGCCGCCACCAATGAAGCCAAAACGGCCGCGGCGGCCGCTCCCGGCCAGGCCACCAACGCCCCAATGCAAATTTCCATCGGGGCCTTCGTCATCACCAATACCGCGGTCGATTTTAGTGATCGTTCCATGCAGCCAAACGTGAACCTGGCCTTGCAGTCGGTAAACGGCGGCGTTTCGGACCTTTCGACCGAACAGTTGCGGCATGCGATCGTGGATTTGAATGCCAGCGTGGACGGCATCGGGCCGGTGGCCATCACCGGCACGATCAATCCTCTCAAAAGCGATCAGACCAACGACCTCAAAATCCTGGTCAAAAACGTGGATCTCACGCCGGCCAGTCCCTACGCGGGCAAATTTGCCGGCTACGGCATTGCCGAGGGCAAGTTGAATCTGGACCTGAACTACCGGATTATCGGGAAGAAAATCGTCGCGAAAAACGTGATTACGCTGGATCAGTTCACGTTTGGCGAAAAGGTGGACAGCCCGGATGCCACCCACTTGCCGGTGCGGCTGGCCGTGGCCATTTTGAAGGATCGCGACGGGAGAATTGTTCTGGACGTCCCTATTGATGGCAGTTTGGACGACCCGAAATTCCGCATTGGCAAGGTGGTCACGCGCGCCATTGTGAACATCCTGGAAAAAGTCGCCACCTCGCCGTTCTCACTGCTGGGCGCGGCGTTTGGCGGCGGCGGCGAGGAGCTGGGCTGGCAGGATTTCGCGGCCGGGAGCGCCCAGTTGAGCGCGGAGGACCAAAAGAAACTGGATGTCCTGACCAAGGCGCTGCGCGCGCGGCCCGCGCTGAAATTGCAAATCGCCGGCAGCATCGATCCGACGGGCGACCGCGAAGGTTTGCAGCGCGCCGCGCTGGACCGGCAGATCCGCGAGCGCCTGTGGGCCCGGCTGCGCCGCTCGGCCCGGGCCACGAATTCGATGGACCAGCTCGTCCTCACCCCGGCCGACCGCGCGCACTACATCGCCAAACTGTCCGCCGAGGCGTTCGCGGCCAAAAAGATCACGCCCGCGCTGATCGCCGCCAATACAAACCTGGCCGCCTATGTCGCCGAAGCCCAGGCGCTCAGGCCCTCGATCAAGAAGGGGTCGGCGGAGCTGATTTTCCGCCATCCGCCAGCCTCGAAATCCCCGGGCGCGGCACGCTACCCCGCGACCAAACTGGTGCCGCCGCCTGACCCGACGGAAGCCGTGCTGCTGGCAACGTTTCCCGTCACCGACGCCGACTTCGAAACACTCGTCGCCAGCCGTGCCCAAGCCGTGCAAGCTTACCTGCTGCAGGTGGGCAAGGTGGAAGCCGGAAGAATTTTCGTGACCTCGGCCGGCACGGCCAGCCTGCGCCGCGACGGCAGCCGGGCGTACTTGCAGTTTCGCTGAATTTCCGGTGAGGCCCAGCGATGGACGGCCGCGGTCGATCCAAGAGCCTCTCGTCAGTATTGTCCCATCATCCGCGTCAACAAGCGCTCGGAGAAACGCAGATACAGCGTGATCAACTGCAGACCGCCAAAGACCCAGACGGTGGCCGCCAAGGCGAGGAACGGCCCAAAATAGAGCCGGCCCGACCATTTCTGCTTCTTCAAGAGCACCATGCCCGAGCCATAGACCGCGCCCACCATGCAGGCGACGAAGAACGTGAACAGCACGGCCTGCCAGCCCAAAAAGGCGCCGATCGCCGCCATGAACTTCACGTCGCCCAACCCCATGGCTTCGCGCGGGAGAATGATCTCCGAGCATACCGCTTCCATGTGTGGAACCCTTTCCGGATCGATTTCCTCGTCGCCGATGCGGAGCCGCGCAGGCGACAGGCGCACCGTGGCATTCGCATAGCTGCGGTCCACCAGTTCCAGCCGGCGGGCGCGGAACACGATGGTATCATTTGGCCGGTAAAAGAGGTCTTCGTAGGGAATTACCAGGTCGGGGAGCGCCAATGAGGTTTCCGAAAAGACAATTTTCGCCCCGGGCGGCAGTTTCACCTTTTGCCGGCCAAACAACAATTTCCCCCCCCGCACCACGGCGTAGATGAGGCCGGCTCCGGCGGCCATTCCCAGGGCGCTTTGCAGCATGGCCCGGGAGTTGGAGGATACGTGATGCAGGGCCGGCAGGAAAAACGAGATGACCAAGCCCGCCGCCGCCCCGCCCAGCGTGATTTCGTCCGGAATGATGAGATGCTCGAAGTCGATGAATGTGGCGACGATGAGGCCGGCAAGAAACAGGCAATAGACCAGCGCCAGCCAGGGACCGGCCGGCCGCTGCTGCCCAAACGCCAGCCAGCACCCCAGAAAGGTCACCCCGGTGAGCCATTCGACGACGAAGTAGCGAGGTGAAATGGGCGCGCCGCAATTTTTGCAGCGGCCGCGCAGCATCAGCCAGGTCAGCAGCGGCACATTGAGGTAAAAGGGTATCGAGTATTTGCAATGCGGACAATGCGACGGCGGGGAAACGATGCTCAGATCGCGCGGCAGGCGATAGATGCACACGTTCAGGAAGCTGCCCACGATGCACCCCAACGCGAAAAACACGAGCGACCAGAAGTGAAAGGGAACCACCGCCCAGTTGTGCGGATTGAAGACGTTGTCGAGGCTCATGAATTTTTGTAAATATTCTCCTCGAGCGCGCGGCGCATCACTTCCAGGGGCGCCGGCCGGCCGGACCAAATCTCAAATGCCCCGGCCCCCTGGTGCAACAACATGCCCAGGCCGTTGGCGGTCTGGCAGCCCGCCGCGCGCGCGGCCTGAAGCAGCGGCGTCTCGGCGGGGCGATAGATCAGGTCATAAACCGCCCGGGCCCGCCGCAGCGGGAATTGCCGCTCATCCACGGGCAACGCGTCGCCTGGCTTGAGTCCCAAGGAGGTGGCGTTCAACAGCAAATCCACTTCCAGCCCCGGCTCTTTTGGATAATCCAAAGCCACCTGGACGGAAGGGAAATTCCGCTGTATCTCGAGAAGGATCTCCCGGGTTCTCGAAACGGTGCGATTCACTAAAAAAAGATTCGCGACCTTTTCCGCCGCCAGCCGCAACGCGGCCGTCCGTCCCGCGCCGCCGGCGCCCAGCACCAAGACTCGCTTGCCCCGGAGATCCAGCTTCAGATCTTCGCGCAAGGAACTGGCCAGCCCGTCCGCGTCCGTGTTGAAGCCGACGGACCGAATTTCCATCGGCGTTTCGGCCTTGAATTCGCGCAGCGGCAACCAGTCACCCGGCGCCGCGCGCCCTTCGAACCGGATCGTATTGACCGCTCCCCAAAGCCCGGCGGAAGCGTCGAGGGCGTCCACCATTCCCAGCGCCAGCAATTTATGCGGCACGGTGAGGTTGAGGCCGGCAAATCCCATGGCCTGCGCGCCGGCGATGGCTGCCCGCAGATTTTTGGGGTCCACCTCGCAGGCGACATACCGCCAGTTCCAGCCCAGGGCGGCGAACGCGGCGTTGTGCATCGACGGCGAGGCCGAATGACTGATGGGGAACCCGAACACGGCGCACAGGCGCGTGGCAGCGTTGATGGCGGGCTGGACCGATAGTGACACGCGGACTTTATACGCGGCGGCGGGCCGCTTTCAAAGCGCAAAGTCCCGCCCGTCCCGCCCTTGCCCGCATCCGAGACGAAATGCCGCTTTCAATTCATCGGATCGGGCCGTCCGGATCACATCTAAAAAAGGCGGTCGATCATCGCCGCGGCCAAGCCAAACCAGCCGGTCAAAACTCCGGGTCGGGTTTGAGAATGCCGGGCATGGCCGGCACGAAACCCCGGCTTTCCATTTCCACCTTGTTCCAATTGACGGCATAATGCCTGGCCGTGTCCAGGGTGATCCGGCGGCTTTGGTAAAGCTGGAAGAGATACTGGTCGAAAGTGTGCATTCCTTCAGGGAGCGAAGACTCCACGAGGCCGTTCAGCTGATGAATGTCATTGTTGGCAATGGCCTCCTGGATGCCCAGATTGTGCTTCATGATTTCGAGGCAGGGAATTCGCCGGCCGAACGTGCTGGGAATGAGCCGCTGAGAAACCACAGCGTTCAGCGCGCGGGACAATAGCGCGCTGGCGTTGGCCTGTTCCTCGTTTGAAAAAAACTCGCGAATCCGGCCGACGGCCTGGGCGGCGGAATCGGCGTGCAACGTTGCCAGCACGAGGTGTCCGGTCTCGGCGGCCTGCATGGCCACATGCATGCTTTCGCCGTCCCGGACTTCACCGATAAAGATGACCTCCGGATCCTGGCGCAACGCGTTGCGAATCCCGGCGGCGAATGAGTCGGTGTCCACCCCGACCTCCCGCTGTTCAAACTGGCATTGCTTCTCTTCGAAAAGGTACTCGATGGGGTCCTCAATGGTGACGACCCGGAGCGCCTGGGTTTCATTCAGTCGTTGCAGCATGGCGCAGGCGGTGGTGCTTTTGCCCTGCCCCGAGGCCCCGGTCACCAGCACGAGCCCGCGCGGTTCCTGGATGAGGGTGCCGACGGTGGCCGGCAGTTGCAGGTCGTCCAATTGGGGAATGCGCTGCGGCACCACGCGGAACGAAAACGACTGCATGCCCTGTTGTTTGCTGAAGTTGGCGCGATAACGCACCTGGCCGCAAAGGAAACTCAGGTCCATTTCGTGGTGTTCTTCAATGCCTTCGCAAATGGAACTGGAGAATGCCAGCCGGAGCATTTGATGGATGTCGTCGTTGGCGGGAACGGGAAAGGTCTCGGGCGGAATTCGCAGGAGCCGGCCATCCACGCGGTAGGAATACCGGCGGGCGGCCTGGGCATGCAAGTCGGTCGCGTTTTGCGTGGCACACCAACCCAGCAGCTTGCCGAGTCCGGTATCGGTGGCAACTCGTTCCATTTTATTCCTTCAATTGTCGGTTGAAACTATTTCAGCAATGGACGTTGATTTCAAGCCCATTGCGCCGCCCTGAAATTCTTAACGAATAATTTCAGCCTGATTGATTATCCGCCAAACCGGCCATTCTCTCTATTGGTAAATTCAGATTAAACTGTTTAAATCTCAGGCAGAGCCGCGCGCCGAATGAAGATGTTCCTGCCGGCGCCCGTTGAAAAATCCAAAAACGACCCATGAATCCGATGAGCCTCTCCAGCCAGCGTTTGCTGGTGCCAATCCTGAGCGCTGCGCTGCTGCTGCTGGCCGGCTTTCTTCCGCTGGCAGGATCGACCGTGCCGGTGAATTTGCAGTGTGAATACCGGTCCGATCCGCCGGGCATTGAGGTGACGCAGCCGCGTTTGACCTGGCAGGTGCAGTCAGACGAACGCAACCAAAGGCAGACCGCCTATCAAATTCTGGTCGCCGGCAGCCCGGAACTTCTCCAAGGGGATCAGGGAGACTTGTGGGACAGCGGCAGAACTTCCAGCAGTGAAACCCTCAACCTTGCCTATTCGGGCAGACCGCTGGCGTCGGGCACACCCTGTTTCTGGAAGGTGAGGATCTGGGACAAGGATGGCCAGGCCTCGGCATGGAGCCGGCCCGCCCAGTGGAGCATGGGACTGCTTAAGCCAGCGGACTGGCAGGGAAAATGGATAGGATTGGATGGCGGGGACATGACAAATCAGCTCGGCGGGGCGAAATGGATTTGGTTTCCCGAGGGAGAACCGGCGACCAGCGCCCCGGCCGGCACACGCTATTTCCGTCGGGTCTTTGAGCTGCCCGCCAGCCAAGCCGTTGCCGCAGCAACCATCGCCCTGACGGCCGACAATGAGTTCCATCTGTTTGTCAACGGCCAGGAAGCCGGCAGCGGCGACGATTGGAAGAAGCCCTGAAAGATGGCGATCGGCGCGTTCTTGAAACCGGGGAAAAATGTTTTGGCGGTGGAGGCGCGCAACGTGGGGGACGAGCCGACCCCGGCGGGATTCATCGCCAGGCTGAAGGTTGATTTTAATCCGGCCAGCGCCCTGACTCTGGCCACGGACGAAAATTGGAAGACGGCCACGAACGCTGGAGACGGATGGACGGCCCTGGGTTTTGACGACACCACGTGGGCGATCGCCAAGCCGCTGGGAGAATTTGGGATGCCGCCTTGGGGGAAGATTGGTGACGAAGACCGGCGGTTGCCGGCCCGTTATTTGAGGCGCGATTTTGCGGTGGAAAAGAAGGTGCAGCGCGCCACAGCTTATGTCTGCGGATTGGGGCTCTTCGAGGTGTACCTGAACGGCCAGAAATTGAGCGATGACGCCATGTCGCCCGCCCTCTCCGAGTACGACCGGCGCGCATTTTACCTGACCTTTGACGCAACCAAGCAGCTCAAGCCGGGCGACAACGCCATCGGCGTCATTCTCGGCAACGGGCGTTACTTTGCGCCGCGCGTGCGCGTGCCGGCCGTGACACGAAGCTACGGCTACCCGAAGCTGTTGCTGCAATTGAACCTCGAATATTCCGATGGCACGACGGCCCAAATCGTCAGCGACGAAGATTGGAAGGTGACCGCCGACGGCCCGATTCGCGCCAACAACGAGTATGACGGCGAGGAATACGATGCCCGGATGGACATGCCCGGCTGGTGCCTGCCAAAATTTGATGATTCGAAGTGGCAGCCGGCGCAGCTGGTGCAGCCGGCCTCGCCGGTATTGTCGGCGCAAATTGGCGAGCCGATTCGCGTGATGGACACCCTTCAGCCCGTGGCGATGACAAAGCCCGCGCCCGGCGTCTATGTTTTCGACCTGGGGCAAAACATGGCGGGCTGGTGCCGGCTGGAAGTCAGCGGGCCCCGGGGCTCGGCCGTGAAACTTCGCCACGCGGAATCGCTCAAGCCGGATGGCATGATCTACACCGACAATCTCCGCAGCGCCAAAGCCGAGGACATTTATACGCTCAAGGGCGAGGGCGCTGAAACATATGAGCCGCGATTCACCCACCACGGATTTCGTTACGTCGAGGTCACCGGCTTTCCCGGCGAGCCGACCCTGGGCGCCATTGAGGGCCGGCAGGTCTATGACGCCGTGCCTGCGGCGGGGCACTTCGCCTGTTCCAATCCCTTGCTCAACCAGGTTTATCACAACCTATATTGGACCATCCGCGACAATTACCGCAGCCTGCCCACGGATCTTCCCCGCGATGAACGCCAAGGCTGGATGGGGGACCGGCAGGAGGTGTCAAAGGGCGAAACCTATCTCTTTAACGTGGCACCGCTGTACGCCCAGTGGCTAACCGATATGCGGGACGAGCAACATGCCAATGGCAGCGTGCCGGACGTATGTCCAGCCTACTGGCCCCTCTACCAGGACGGGGTCGTCTGGGCCAGTTCCTACATCATCATCCCGCACATGCTGTATGACCAATACGGTGATCTCGGGATTCTTAAGGAGCATTATGACTCGATGAAGAAGTGGGCCGATTACATGGCATCATTTCTGGAAAACGAC
The DNA here is from genome assembly GCA_049509875.1 of Verrucomicrobiota bacterium. Taxonomy (GTDB): domain Bacteria; phylum Verrucomicrobiota; class Verrucomicrobiia; order Limisphaerales; family UBA11358; genus UBA11358. The sequence goes on from JBEKZM010000079.1 coordinate 9,535, forward strand.
CTCCTGCTGAGAAACACCTACGCGGACTGGTGCTTTCCGCCCAGATCCAAAGAAGAGATGACAGTGATTAATTCCCGCGACCCGCAATTGACCACCAGCGGAGAGCTGATGAGCACGGCCGTTTTTTATCATAATTTGCGGCTCCTGGCGCGGTCGGCGCGGCTGCTGGGAAAAAACGAGGATGCCGGACGTTTTGAAACCAGCGCCGGCCGGATAAAAGTCGCGTTCAACCGCCGCTTTTTCGATGCCAAGGCCGGCTATTATGACAATGGCACGCAGACTGCCTGCGTGCTGCCGCTGGCATTTGGACTGGTGCCAGATCAATATAAAACCAACGTGTTCGGTCACCTCGTTGAGAAAATCACCGTTGAAAGCGACAACCATTTGGGGACCGGATTGGTCGGCGGACATTATTTGATGCGCGTATTGACGGAGAACGGCCGACCCGACCTCGCCTACAAAATCGCGACGCAGACAACCTATCCCAGTTGGGGCTACATGATCTCGAAAGGAGCCACCACGATGTGGGAGCTGTGGAACGGCGACACCGCGGATTCGGGCATGAATTCCCGCAACATCGTCATGCTCATTGGCGACCTCAATGTCTGGCTGAACGAAAATCTGGCCGGCCTTCGCCCGGACCCTGAAGCGCTTGGTTTCAAGAGGATCATCATCAAGCCCGAACCGGTCGGCGATCTGACGTGGGTCAAGGACAGCTACGAGTCCATCCGCGGACCCATCAGCACCGAATGGCGCCAAACCGCCGGGCAATTTGATCTGCGGCTCACCATTCCCGCCAATACGACCGCAACGGTTTACGTGCCGGCGAAAGATGTCAAATCCGTCACCGAAGGAGGAAAGGACCTGGCCAATGTTGAAGGGGTGAAGTCTGCCAGGATGGAAGCCGATCGCGCCGTCTTGGAAATTGGCTCGGGCGACTATCACTTCGTGTCGAAATAGTAATTCTGAAGAGTGCCAATTGATTCGCAAAGATATGATAAAGAAATCGACACTCTGGTGGCTCGCGCTGGGCATGATGGCGCTGAAGGCCGCCGCCGCTGTCAGCGTCGGCCAATTGCGCTGTGAATATCTGGATAATCCGCTGGGAATGGACACCGTTAATCCGCAGTTAAGCTGGACTTTATCTTCTGACCAAAGAGGTGAACAACAGACGGCATATCAAATTTTGGCGGCCTCGTCGGCGGCTGGGCTCAAGGGTGACACCGGAGACCTTTGGGACAGCGGAAAGGTGCTCTCGGACGAAACCGCTCAAATAGCTTATCAAGGCAAACCATTGGCTACCCGTCAAATGTGCTTTTGGAAAATCAGGGCCTGGGACCACGACGGCAGACCGTCCGCCTGGAGCCGCGCGGCCTCGTGGAGCATGGGGCTGCTCCATCCCGCCGATTGGACCGCGCAGTGGATCAGCGATCCCGTTCTTGCGGATCCCGCCAATCGTCCGATGACACCCACTCATTGCTACCGCAGCGAACTGGCGCCCCGCCCCGAGGTCAACAAGTGGATTGTGCTCGACCTCGGCTCCCGGAAGCGGATGGATGCCGTGGATGTCATTCCCGCACGCCCAAGGGGACAGAGTTGGGATTTTCGCACAGCGATGTACCCGCTGAGGTTCAAGGTGGAGTCGGCGGACGACCGGGATTTCCACGATGCGCAAGTCTTGACGGACAAAACCGACGCTGATTTCCCCAACCCACGCGGTGATTCATGTCGTTTTCCGTTCGCAGCGGTTACGGCTCGCTACATTCGTCTGACTGTTACCCGCCTGTCGTGCTGGGACGGGCATGATTTTGGCCTGGCTTTGGGCGGCCTTGCGGTTTTCGATGGTTCGCAGTCCATTGGCATTGGAGCGGCGGTGGACTGTTCGGACTCCAGCGAATCCGAACTCTGGTCCAAAAGCTTTCTTGTGGATGGCCAGGCGGCGGTGGCTTTGGCTGATTCGCCGGCTCTGGACGCCGGCATGGCGGACACCACGAAGAAATTCACCGTCTCACGCGTGCCCATTTTGCGTCGGGAATTCAACCTCGCCGGCAAGGTCCGCCGCGCCACGCTTTCTGTTTCCGCACGCGGTTTTTACGAGGCGCGGCTCAACGGCCGCCGGGTGGGTGACGAACTGCTGTCTCCGGGTTTTACCGACTGTGGCGTTCGCGTGCAATATCGGACCTTCGAGGTCACCGATTTCCTGCATCGCGGGACGAATGCCTTCGGCGCCCTGTTGGGTTATGGTTGGTATGCCGGGCACATGAATCTATGGGAGAACCGGTGCATGTACGGATATTTCCCCCAATTCCTCGCCCAACTGGACATTGAGCTGGCGGATGGAACACGCGTGCGCCTTGGCACGGATGGACAATGGCGCAGCACCTTGGACGGTCCAGTGCGCTGGTCTGATTTGCTGGATGGCGAGGGCCATGATTGTCGCCGGGAAATTGCCGGCTGGGATCAGCCCGGATTCGATGATCACGCATGGCGACCGGCCTGGTCGCAACCGCGCGACGAAGCGTCGCTGGTGTGGGCGCGCAGCCAGCCCGTGCGCGTCATCCGCGAATTCCAGCCCGTGGCCGTCACGGAAGTGAAGCCGGGGGTCCATATTTTCGACTTCGGCCAGGAATTCACCGGTTGGTGCCGGTTAAAGGCGGATGGTCCAGCCGGCGCGCATGTGCGTTTGCGCCACGCCGAAATGGTTTTACCGGATGGCAACCTTGACGTCGGAAGCCTCATGGGCACGCTGCAAGAGGAGGATTATATTCTCGATGGCAAAGGTGCTCGCACCCTGGAACCGCACTTCACCTATCACGGCTTCCGTTACGTCGAACTTTCGGGCCTGCCCGGCAAATTGAAACCCGACACGCTGGTGGCGGTCAACCTGCGCACCGCCGCGGCGGTGACAGGACATTTCAAGTGCTCGAATGAGATGTATAACCGCATCCAGTCGGCCGCAGCCTGGACCCAGGCCAACCTGATGTTCGACGTGCCCAATGGTTGCGCGGCGCGATCCGAACGGCTGGCCTGGATGGGCGACATCCGGCCTTGCGTCCAGTCATTGATGATTAATTTTGACGCCGCACCGCTGCTGACGAAATATGTCCGCGATATCCGGGATGATCAGACGCCCGATGGCCGTTTTACGGACATCGCTCCTCAGGCACATCTCCGCGGCACCACCATCTGCGTGGGCTCGCCCGGCTGGGCGGACGCCGGCGTCTCCCTGCCCTGGGACGTCTATGTGAATACCGGCGACCAACGGCTGCTGGCCGAACACTTCGCGGCGGCGAAACGCTGGGTGGAAGTCATTCATGGCAGTAATCCCGATTTGCTGTGGCGAAACAATCGCGGCATGGACTGGGGCGACTGGCTGAGCGCCGGCGCTGAGACGCCGAAGGAACTGGGCGCGACCGCCTTTTTCGCCCACTCCGCCGATCTGCTGTCGCGCATGGCGCAGGCTTTGGGGCGCACGGACGACGCGAAGCGCTATCAGGCCTTATTTCAGGGCATCCGGCAGGCATTTGTTAAAAAGTATGCCACTGCCGCAGGCATCATCGGCGGCACGTTTGAACATGGCGCCGCCGGCCCGGGAGACGCGCAGGGCAGCTACGCACTCGCCCTGCGCTTTGGCCTGCTTGACGAACCGCTGCGTTCCCTGGCCGCCCGGCGCCTGGATGAATTGGTGGTCCAGAACCAGCATCATCCCACCACCGGATTTTGGAGCAGCGCGGAGCTGCTGCTGGCCTTATCCGACGCCGGCTATAACGAGGACGCGGCCGAAATGGTGAACCAGCGCGAGGAACCTTCCTGGGGTTATATGGCCGGCCGCAACACCACCTTCTGGGAGGCGTTCGACGCCGACACCCGAAACTTATCCTTGAATCACTGGACGCACAGTGCGGTCAGTGAATGGCTCTGGCGCAACGTCGCCGGCTTGAATCCGGACGAGCAGCATTCCGGCTATCAATCATTCACGATTCGCCCGCGGCCATCCCGGGAAGTTGCCTGGTGCCAGGCCAGCTATGATTCCATCCGCGGCCAGATTGCCAGTGATTGGAAACGCAACGGAAACAAATTCGCGCTGAAAATCACCGTTCCCGCCAATGCCACAGCCACGGTATTCGTCCCGGCGTCCGGTCCCGAGTGGGTTACCGAATCCGGCCAACCCGCGTCGCAGTCAGCAGGAGTGAAACTGCTGCGTTCTGAACCAGGTGCGGTGATTTACCAAGTGGGCTCAGGAAATTATCAGTTCAATTCCCTGCTGGGCCCGCAATGATCAGGTTTGTCGATCCGAACCAAACATTGTTGATTTCAATCTCCGTTGGAATTTGAATCCCACCAGAGATAGGTTTTCCCGCCGGGCCCAGGCCCCGAACCCACCGTGGACATCTGTTTGAATTGAATTGTCGTCACGAAATCAACGTGGCCGTCCAAAGCCAGCGCGTTGCCACCGTGTCGGCTGTGGAGAAGGCCGATACCCTCCTGAGCATTGGGAAAGTTGGACCCGTCGTTGTATTCGAAAGCCGGGGGGCTATCAAGGAACTCATCCGGTTCCCAAAGCAAATAACACATCTGGCTCCAGACGGCCGTGACCTTCATGGGGGTTGGCCAGGAACCGCTGCCCGGGTAATTTTCGGAAGCGCCGTCCATGACGTAGCTCGAAAGTTTGTTGTTCCGGCCGCCGGCGCTGGACGGCGGCAGATAGTCTTTGCTGCCAATATCCACCGGGCAAAGGTAGGAATTGGGGTTGGGCGCATATTTGAAATACAGACCCGACTGCCAGGCGGCCAGGTAGATGGGCAGGCGGTTGTAGGGGGCGGCGGCGCTAAAGGGGTCAGGGCACACACCGGCCGGATAGCCTGCCGGCGCGTTTTGGCTGGGATTCATGCTGTAAAGCCAGCCTTGTGGCGCGGCGGCATTCTGGCCACCGTCCCAGTTTGGATAGGGCAAGTGATCACTGTAATCATCGCAATACATGTGGTTAGCCAGGCCCAACTGTTTCAAGTTGTTGACACATTGGGTTCTTTGCGCCTTGGCTTTGGCTTTGGCCAGCGCCGGGAGCAAGAGTGCCGCCAGGATGGCGATGATGGCGATGACGACTAAAAGCTCGATGAGCGTAAAAGCATTCAGGCGTCCTTTTACATTTAGGGATGTGTGTTTCATGGTTGCTAATCGATTTCCAAGGCCGATTTTTCCATACACGGCACCAAATGTTTTACAGCGCGGCTTTCGGCTCCAGGCGCCAAAAACGACCATTTTCGTACAGGCATGCTGCATTATTTACGACACTGTGTATAGTGTTTTTATTGCGTTTGCTTAATGCCAGTATAGCTGTCATTCCAGATTTGTCCAGACGCATGCGTGGATTTTCGCTGGTCAAATTGTGCCAGCCAATCCCGCCGATTCGGACAGCCGACTCCTCAAGCACGGTTCGAAAACAGACCGTGGTCCCAGCCTGAAATTCACTCTAATATGCATGGACGTTTTGACAGCCGGGCGCTACGCTTTCGCCATTCAGCCGCGTTGACGTTTATCTTATTATGACATCGTCCGATCCCAAGTTCCGCTCCAGCCTGATTCAAAGATTCAAGTCCCAAATGGCCCTGGCGTCAATTGCCGTCATGTCATTGGCCCAAGCGGGCCGCGCACAAACACTGGTGGACCTGGGCGCGACGGCCCCAAATCCAGGAGCCGATGACATTGCCCAATTAAGTACGACGGGCAACCAGACTGCTCCCGATGGCCTGAATTACTATACCGACAACCAGACCGCCTACAGCGCCGGCGAACCGGGACAGACGTTCCAAACCGGACCCATTTCGGCCGGATATACCATGGTCTCCCTGGCCATCAAGACCGCCGGGCTGGGTTCCTACAGCGGCACCGGCACGCCCCAGCCCTATTACCTCCACCTTTATTCCACGTCCGGGGGCAATGCCATACCGCTACAAACGAACATCTCGGCCAATATCACCTTTAACGACGGCGACTGGCTGCAATGGACCAACTTGTCCGTGCCGCTGGCGGCCAATACCACTTATGCCTGGTCCTTCGGCAAAGCGAGTTCGACCGGTGGCTGGGAAGCCCTGGCCGTGGCGAGTGGAAGTCCCTACGCCGAGGGCGAGATCGGCTTGTTCTTCCCCGCCGGCGGGGCCATTACCTTTGGCGCGGGTTTCGACGCTGTTTTTGACCTGGGCCTTGCCGTGCCGCTCCGTCCGACTGCCGGTGTGCCTGCGATTTCTCCAACCAACAATCCAGTGTATGCCGGCACACCGGTGAGGTTGAGCGAGGCCGCCAGCGGCCAGGCCCCCCTGCATTATCAATGGCGCACGGACGGGGGCGGCGGCACGCTGACCAACCTGCCCGGGGCGGTCGCGACGAATTTGAACCTGAGCACCACCGGCTGGGCTGCCGGGGCCTATCGTTATGCGGTGGCGGTCTCCAACAGCCTGGGCGTTTCGACCAGCAGCGTCGCGGTGCTAAACGTGGTCGCCGGCAGCGCGCCTGTGCTGGTTTCGGACATTGCCCCAAACCCGGCGCTGGGTTATGTCGGCGGCAGCCTGACTTTTTCCGCCGCCTTCACCGGCACGCTGCCCATCGCCTACCAGTGGCGGGTGAACACCGGCTCCGGCGCGACGAATATTCCTGGCGCCACGAATACCTCGCTCCTCTTCGGCAAGCTCCAACTGGCGAATGCGGGAAACTACACACTGCTGGCGTCCAATTCGCTCGGCGGTCCGGTGGCCACCAGCACGGCACGCCTGACCGTGGACTCATCGTCGGCCTTTGCCGGCGCGGTACTGCAGGCCGGCCCGGTTGCTTATTGGCGGCTCAATGAAACCAACAGCACGTCCGGCGGGAATTTGACAGCGGCGGACCAGACCGGCAACTTCAACGGTGTTTACGGTTCCGCCGCCATCGACGGGGTGGCCGGGCCCGGGCCAGCCGCCGGTTTTCCGGGCTTCGAGTCGTTTAACACTGCGGCCGAATTCACCTACAACGACGCCAATTCCTTTATTACGATTCCGCCCCTGAATTTGAACACCAACACGGTCACCGTCAGCGCGTGGATTTACCCGATTGGCACCCCCGGGTCCTACTGCGGCCTGGTATTTTGCCGCCCGGACGGCGATGCGTCAGGCTTCAATTTCAGCTCGGGCGGACAGTTGGGCTACACCTGGAATCAAAACAACTCCGATACCTGGGGCTGGAGTTCGGGCCTGATCCCGCCATTGCAACAATGGTCATTCGTCGCCCTGGTGATCTCGCCGCAAAACGCCGTCATCTATCTGTGCAACACCGATGGCGTCCAATCCGCCACCAACGCCGTCGCCAGCACGGCCGAAGCCTTCAACGCCGCCACGTTGATCGGCGATGATGCCGACGACGGCGGCAATGGCGGCCGGGTGTTCAATGGCAGCATGGACGAAGTGGCCGTGTTCAACACGGCGCTAAGCCAGGAGCAGGTGCTGAATCTCTACTTCAACGGCGTGGCTGCCGCCCCCCAAGCGAGCGTTCCAACGGCCGCGCCCGCCACCAATCTGTTCGCCGGCGCGTCGGTCGTATTCTCAGAGCTGGCTCTCGGCGTGGCCCCCTTTGAATATCAATGGGAGACCAATGGCGTAGCCTGGCCCGGCGCCACCAACAATTTCTTGTCCCTGAGCAATCTCACCCCGGCGGCTTCCGGCAATTACAGCGTGATCGTCAGCGACAGCCTGGGCACCGCCACCAGTGCGCCGGTGGCATTGTCGGTGACGCTGGACACGAATCCTCCGGTGGTGCTCCGCGCCTTCAACATCGGCACCACGAATCTGGAAGTGGATTACTCCAAAACGGTCGCCGCCGCCACCGCCACCAACGTGGCAAATTATTTCTTCACCAGCGGCCTGGCCATCTCGGCCGTCTCCCTGGCCGATGACAATTCATCAGTACTGCTCACCACGGCACCATTGATTTACGGCACCAATTACACCCTCATCATCAACGGCGTGCTCGATCGGGCCCTGCCGCCCAATGCCATTGCCACCAACACCACGGTGACCTTTCAGGCGCTGCCAATTGCCCTCCAGGACATCGGCAATCCGACGATAGCCACGACGTTTGCGCTCACGACCAATGGTCTGAGTGTGACCGCCTCCGGCAGCGCCTTCGGGGGCACGTCGGATCAGGGCAGTTTCGCCTACCAACTCTGCACGAGCAATTTTGACGTGAGCGTTTGCGTCGCGGACTTGGGGTTGTCAGACGTCTTCGCCCTGGCCGGTTTGATGGCCCGCGAAACCTTGGATGCCGACGGCCGTTTCGCCGCCTGCCTGGCCACGCCGGCAATGAACGGGACGTTTTTTGAGTGGCGCGATCCCGCCGGCAGCACCGCCGACACCGCCGGAAGTTTCCCAGCCAATTATCCGCACACCTGGCTGCGATTGCAGCGGGTCGGGAATACGTTCAATGGCTACGCGGGATATGACGGGCAGACGTGGACGCTGCTGGGCACTGACACCATCTCCATGCCGGCGCAGATTTATCTCGGCTATGTCGTCAGCAGCCACAACACGAACGCGGTCACCACGGCCCAATTCAGCAACCTGATCGAGGTGACCAATGCCGTGATCGCCGCCGTCCTCAATCCCCACGAACCAATGGGGCCGTCCAGTCGCCTGACGCCCGTGGTGTTTTCACAAATCATGTGGAGGCCCGCGCCACGGACAGACGGGAAAAATCTGGAGTGTCTCACCCTCTACAATTCCAATCCGTGGTTTCAGGACATCAGCAGCTATCAGCTCACCTGTGCGGACTTGAATTACACGTTCCCCGCTGGCACACAGATTCCTGGTGGCGGCTACGTCGTGGTGGCGGCGGCCCCCGCGGACGTTGAAAGCGTTTATGGCATCACCAATGTCATGGGACCCTACAATGGCAGCCTCAAGCATTCCGAGACGCTGGAACTGCTGGACGAAGAAACGAACGTGCTGCTGACCGTACCCTACACGGATGTTTATCCCTGGCCGGTGGCCGCGGCCGGCACGGGCCATTCGCTGGTGCTCGCCCATCCGTCCTACGGCGAAGCTGACCCGCGCGCTTGGGACATCAGCGACACGGAGAATGAATCACCAGGTCAAATGGATCCGTACACCCCCAGTCCGTTGCGCAACGTGGTGATAAACGAAATCCTGCCGCATACCGAAAATCCCGCCGTCCCGCAGTTCATTGAACTCTACAACCACAGCACGAACAGCGTGGACGTGTCGGGTTGCATTTTGACCGATGATCCAACGACCAACCAATTTGTTCTTCCGGCTGGCACGGTGATCGGCCCGGCGGGCTTCGTTTCGTTCACGCAGTCGCAGTTTAGATTCGCCCTGAACGGGCAGGGGGAGACGCTGTATTTTATCAAGCCCGATAACAGTCGCGTTCTGGATGCGGTGCAGTTTGGCGCGCAGGCCGACGGCGTTTCGTATGGCCGCTGGCCGGATGGCGCCAATGATTTTTACGCCTTCACCACGAACACGCCAGGCACGAACAACAGCGCCATTGTCATCGGCAACATCGTGATCAATGAATTGATGTATGACCCGATCAGCGGCAGCGATGACGACCAATTCATCGAACTCTATAACCAGGGGACCAACACGGTTAATCTGACCGGCTGGCAGTTCACCGCCGGCGTGAACTTTACTTTTCCGAGTGTCAACCTGGCGCCCAATGGTTATCTGGTCGTGGCTAAAAACATGACCAATTTATTCGCCAAATACCCCAATCTGAACAGCGGGAACACGGTGGGCAATTACAGTGGCAAGCTGTCGCACAACGGCGAACTGGTCGAGCTGGCCATGCCCGAGGCATTTTATGTGACGAATACGATTTTGGTCGAGGAGGACGAGGTGACTTATGGCACGGGCGGACGCTGGGGGGAATGGTCCTCGGGTGGCGGCAGCAGCCTGGAGCTGATTGACCCGCATGCGAACCACCGCCTGGCACCCAACTGGGCGGACAGTGATGACACCGCGAAAACCGTCTGGACAAACGTCACCTGCACCGGGGTGCTCGATAACGGGGCCAATTATGACCCATCGATAAACTATGCCCAAATCGGCCTGTTGGATGCGGGGGAATGCCTGGTGGACAACATCCAGGTGAAGTACAACGGCAGCAACTTTGTTTCCAACGGCACCTTCGAAAGCGGCCTGGGCCTGGCCAATTGGACGATCCAGGGTTGCATGGCCTGTTCCAGCCTGGAAAGCACCGGTTATCAAAGCGGTTATTCTTTGCACATCCGGTCCAGTGACCGCATCTGGCCCGGGGACAATTCCTGCGAAGTGGCCTTGAATCCCAATCCGCTGGTGGCGGGCCAGACCGTCACCCTGAGCTACGAGGCGCGCTGGCTGCACGGCTGGCCCGAACCGCTCCTGCGTTTGAACGGCAACTGGTTGGAAGCCACCGCGGCGCTGCCCATCCCCGCCAATCTCGGCACGCCGGGCGGCGCCAACAGCCAGTGGGTGACGAACGCCGGCCCGGCCATTTATAACGTAACCCACACGCCCAGCCTGCCGGCAGCCGGCCAGCCGGCGGTGGTGACGGCCAAGGTGAGCGACCCGCACGGCGTGCGCAGCCTGATGCTGTGCTACCGGCTGGATCCAGCGACGAATTACACGGCGGTGCCGATGCTGGACAACGGCGCCGGCGGGGATGCGGTGCCGGGGGACGGTGTTTTCAGCGCGACGATTCCGGGGCAGGCGGCCGGTCAGATCGCGGCGTATTATATCGCCGCCACGGACGGTCCGGGGACAACCACGCGCTTTCCAGCGATCCGCCCCAATGACAACGAGCCGGTGCGGGAATGCGTGGTCATGTTCGGCGACGGCAGTCCCGGCGGCAGTTTCGGCGCATATCATTTATGGCTCACCCAGACCAACGTCAGCCGCTGGGCCAACCTGGGCAACTTGAGCCGGGATTGGAAAAACGATTGCACTTTCGTTTATAACGGCCGCGTGATTTACAATTTGGGGGGCCGCTATTCCGGCAGCCCGTATCATCAGGACTATGACACCCCCGTCGGCAGTCCGTGCAGTTACGAATGGCAGTTTAGCGATGACGAAAGGTTTCTGGGCGCGACGGATTTCAAAAAGCTGCATCCGCCGGGCGCGGATCCCGGCTCGGATCTGAGCCTCCAGCGCAGCCAGTTGGCGTTCACCTTTCAACGGGCCCTCGGGGAGCCGTGGTTGTACAAGCGGTATGTGGCGGTTTATGTCAACGGCAACCGTCGCGGTACGCTCATGGAAGATACCCAGGTGCCCAACAGCGATGTCGTCAAGGAGCACTTCCCGAATGACAGCGATGGCTACCTCTTCAAAATGCAGCCCTGGTTTGAGATGGCCCCCTTCCTGTCCGATTCCACGATCGGCTTCGACAATCAGTCGTGGTGCAACCTGATGCCCTACACGACCACCGGAGGCGTGAAAAAGACGGGGCGCTACCGCTGGAATTACGAATTGCGCCGCACGCCCGATTCGGACAGCGATTTTACCAATGCGTTTTTGCTGGTGGATGCGGCCAATTCTTCCGGCACGGCCAATTATGTGGCCAACCTGGAAGGCATGGCGGACATGGAAAACTGGATGCGGGTGTTCGCGGCCAACCACGCCGCCGGCTGCTGGGATTCCTTCGGCTCGCAAAACGCCCAAAATCTGTTTGGTTACATCGGCACGCTTGGCACCAAGTACACCTTGTTGATGTGGGAATTGGAAACGGTGTTCGGCAACAATGGTTCGTGGGGGCCGGGCCAGAACCTGTTCACCGTCAATCCGGAGGACCCCAACATGGCGGCCATCTACAGCAATCCCACCTTCCTGCGCATGTATTGGCGGGCGTTGCAGGATCTGGTCAACGGCCCGCTCAACTCCGCCAACAGCGCGCCGTTACTCGAGGCCAAATACACGGTCATTACTGAAAATGGCCTGAGCGTGGAGGATCCGGCAGTGAACATTGAACCCTGGCTCTCCCAAGCGCAAAGCAGCATCGCGGCTCAACTGGCCGCGGTAAACGCCACCAACTTTGCGGTCAACAGCACCGTAACCACTGTCAACAATATGGCCTACATCACCGGCACGGCACCCGTGAATGTGGTCACCGTCTGGATCAATGGCGCCGCCTATCCACTGACTTGGACCTCTCTGACCAATTGGCTGGTCACAGTGCCCTTGGCCACCGGCACCAACAGTTTGAACGTCGTGGCGGTGGGTGAGAACAACCTGCCCATCACAGGGGGTAGCAACACCCTCAGCGTGGTTTACAGTGGCACCAACGCCTCGCCGGCAGGCCAGGTGGTCATCAACGAAATCATGTACGCCCCGGCCGTGGACAGCGCGCAGTTTGTCGAATTGTACAACAGCTCCACCAACGCGACGTTCGATCTGTCGGGGTGGCAGATTGCCGCGCTGGACTACACCTTCCCGGACGGGTCCGTTCTCGGGCCGACCAATTATCTGGTTTTGGCGCAGTACGACGCGGCGTTTGCCCGGGCTTATGGGGCGACCAATCCGGTGTTCGACCTGTTCACGGGCACCTTGCAACCGCCACAGCTTCTCACCCTCGTCCAACCCGGCGGCGCTGGCGCCAACAATGTGACGGTAACTGAGCTCTTTTATGACAGCGCACCGCCCTGGCCGACGCATGCCAACGGAACCGGCGCGTCCTTGCAACTGATTGACCCAGACCAGGACAACTGGCGGGTTGGAAATTGGTCGGCCACCGCATTGGTCGCCACCCCGAACGCCGTGAACAGTGTGGCCGCGGCGCTGGCTCCCTTCCCGTCACTGTGGATCAACGAAGTGCAACCCGATAACCTGACCGGCATCACCAACCGCGCCGGCCAGCACACTCCTTGGCTGGAACTCTATAATCCCAGCACCAACTTCATTTCCTTGAACAGACTTTATCTGGCCAATAACTACACCAACCTTTTGCAGTGGGCTTTTCCAACCAACGCCAACATCAACGCCGGGCAGTTCAAGGTGATCTTTGCCGATGTGCAGACCAATCTCTCCACCACCAATGAACTGCACACCAGTTTCATGCTTCCGAGCAGCACTGGCTCGCTGGCCTTGACCCGGCTCGCCACCAACGGCCAGCAACAGGTGCTCGATTATCTGAACTACCAGAATATCGGTCCCAACTATTCCTATGGTTCCTTCCCCGATGGCCAAAGCTTCAACCGCCAGGAGTTTTTCCTAGCGACACCCGGTGGCCCCAATAACGGTGTCGCCACCCCGCCGCCTTCGTTCATTGATTATCCAGCGGCCGCTTCCGTTTATGAGCAGAACTTTGACACCCTGCCCGATCCGGGGGCGACGTCGGTGAACAGCGGCAATACGGTAACCATCGATGGCAGCACCTATTCCCTGGCCAATCCATATGACTTTGCCTACCCGGCAGTCGCCAGCGGTTCCAGCGGCGGGCTGGACATCCCGGCTCTGGCGGGCTGGTATGGCACGAGCGTGTTGGAATCCCGGTTCGGGGCGTCGGATGGCGACCAGACCGCCGGGGGACAGAACAGTTTCGGTCCGGCCAACAGTTCCAATCGCGCCCTGGGCCTGCTGGCGACCAGCACCACGGGCGGAACCGCCTTTGGTGCCCGGTTCATCAACGGCACCGGCCTGACCTTGAATCGGATCAACCTCCAATTCACCGGGGAAGCCTGGCGGCAATCCAATCTTCCCAAGACGCTGCAATTCTATTATGTCATTGACCCGACCGGCACAAACGGCTTTCCCGCCAGCACGGGCGCCACGGCGTTTCTGCCAGCCTTGAACGTGAACTTTCCCACCGTGTCCGCGGACACGGGCGGCGCGGCGGTGGACGGCACTTCGCCGCTCAATCAGACCAATTTGGGTGTGCTGGACCAGGCCATCACCAACTGGCCGCCGGGTGCGGCGTTGTGGCTGGTGTGGCAGATGACCGATTCCACCGGCAAGGCCCAGGGGCTGGCTATTGACAATCTAAGTTTCTCCGCCAGCGTGCCGCTCCCAGCGGCGTTGAGCGCACAGACGGCCGGCACCAATCTCCTCTTGAATTGGTCCGGCGTGGCCGGCCAGATTTATCAACTCGAATACAAAACCAACCTTGCCAGCCCGGCGTGGACGCCCCTGGGCAACGCGGTGACAGGCACGGGCGGAACGCTGAGACTCACCAATGGCTTGGGCAGTTCGCCGCAACGCTTTTTCCGCCTGCAACTGTTAAATTAACGGACTGCTGGAGCCGGTACCTGGTTGAGATGAGTACAATCAGGGGTTGATTTTGAAGATGGCGTTGCTGCTGGCGACCGTGATTGCGTACATCCAATTGTTAGACGCTCGGAAAATCACCTGTCCAGGAACCGGGGCCCAGGTCGCAGGCGTGTAGTTGGTGGATTGCGAAACGTAGATTTCGTTCACATTCGTCAAGCCTGCGCCGTTGCCACTGATCGTGCCATTGACGGTGAGCTTATTGTCCACCTGCATAGTCCCATTCACTTCCAGCATTGCATCTACCCTGAGGTTGTTGGTGATGCCTCCGCCCAAGGCAATGGAGGCGCCGTTCAATCCCGTCACCTGATTCCCATTGTAAGTATAGAGCGGTGTCCCGGCCGCATTTTCGGGAATGCTGTAGTTGGCATTGATCGGCTCAGGCTCGAAATATACTCCAGCATCGTTGTCGTCCATGGCCGAGCCGTAGCCAAATCCAAGCCACTTTACGATAATGCCAGGAGGCGCTGCGTTAGGCTGATACTGCTCAAGTATGATGAAGTTGGTCAACGGCGACACTCCGGTGAATGGCAGGTTATAGCCCCAAAGGTTTGTGAAAACATCCATTGACCAATTCACTGAATAGTCACCCCAAAACACAGTCATAGTGTTGTAGTTGTAACGTTTAAAACCAAGCTTGACCGGCACCGGCGGATTCCCGCTATAATAGTTGTCGTACTGCAACGGCGTAGCTGTGTTGTCGTGAGTAAATCCATTTGAGCGCATCGGTAGCTCGTTTGTATAGTTTCCACCAAAAATACCGTTGGTCCAAAACCCAATGGATACTGTCCCCCAGTTGTCGTAAACCATGTGCAGCACCAATCCATAAGAGTGAAAGAAACCGTTGGCCGTGGACAGAAGTATGGCGGTGGAAGCTTGTGACCCCGGACTTATCCCCGGCGCTCCGTTAGAAGTGACGAATTGAGTGACTTCTGCATAGGTAATAGGCACAGGACTTGTACGCTCAAAGTATTGGACCGACTCGTAATTGGTGGGAGACGAAAAGCCAGGTGCGTTGGGCCATTGCACATAGGCCAGTCCGTTTGAGACGCACATGAAACCGCCGCCATTTGTGTGCCCTCCTATGGTCGTCGGAGTGGCATACCAGTTGGGAGAAAGCCAGGGCGACTGATTGCTTTCAATTTGGAAATTCTCATAAAAATCGAATCGGCCACCGGGATTGTAAATGCTGACCGTGTTGGTCACCACCGCCACCGGCAACTGCGCCAGCGGCAGCGAGCCGGAAGATATGTTTCCAGCATTCAGATTAGTCAGCCCTGCGCCGTTGCCGGTGAAGGTGCCGGCCAGGGCGAGGCCGGTCGCATTGTTGGTGACCACCACAGCCGGCAATTGGCTCAAGGCCACCGTGCCGCTAATACTGATGGCCGAGATTGCGTAGGGCACCGGCGTGAACTGCTGCCGTGGATTCAACCCAACGAACGCATTGGCGCCATTGGTGCTCACGGCGATTTGGAGCCAGTTGCTCCCGTTGTTGAAGACATTGCCAAAGTCCACCAGCGTCGTGAACAGACCGTTGCTCACAGCCACCGCCGGGTTGGTGACCGGCCCGGCGAGCAGGTTCCCCTGCTGGTCGGGCGAACCGTACAGGGCAAAGGTAAAATCGTAGTTCCCATTGGCCGATGTCGTTCCGACGGCCAACCGGCCTTGATATGTAAATGCAGTGCCTTGCGCGCGCAGGTCAAGCGTCAAGCCCGCGAGCAGAACCAGCGGCAGAATGATCTTAAATGAAGTGATCACATTTAGCGTATGGAAGTCCTCAAGCTTGATTGGTAAATCTCCATGTTCTCAGGGCGATTTTTCAGCAGCTTACTAGGAGGTGGCAGACATGCAAGGCTCAAGGTGCGGGTTGCAGACGCTGGTTTTTTTTTGCCGCCGGCGGCGTCGCTCTTGGCGTCCACGAGACCGACAGCTGGTTGTTGATGCGCTATCAAGGCGGCAGCGGCTGAAATTTCGAGCGCGCCTCACCCTCCGGCGACCGCAACGACCTCCGATGGTCAACGACCAGTGGCCCAACGGCACGGGCAGTTTGCCCGTGCCACCCTGTCCCAGATTGGAGTTCAGATTTATTCATTGCGGATAGCATCAATCGGATTGAGACGGGTGGCCCGCACCGCCGGAATGATTCCGGCTATGACTCCCACCACGACCAGGATCGAGCTCGACAGAATGAGAGCGGACCAAGAGACCGCGAGGTGAATATCGCTGCGACCGGAGGTGTCTTCAAATAAAGGCCCCAGGAAAGGCAGCGACCCAATCAGCTTCACGACCAGCCCGGCCAATAAGAATCCCAGCAACCCGCCCGAAAAAGTCAGCACCAATCCCTCGATGAGGATTTGCGTCAGGATATGCCACCGGCGCGCACCCAGCGCCTTAAGCACGCCGATCTCCCGCGTCCGCTCCGTCACGGAGACGAGCATGATGTTCACCACGCCGACGGCGCCGATGCTCAATGTCAGGGTGCCAATGATCGCAAGGAGAATATTCAGCCCCAAACCCAGATTGGTGATCAGCGACAGAAATTTGTTCCACTCGATGATTTCCACGGCCCGCTCGTCCTTCAGGTTGAAATTATGCGCGCGGGCCAGAGCCGCCCGCACGTCAGTGACGATGCGGTCGCGGAAAAGATTGCTTGTGGGCATGAGGACGATGTCGCTCAGGTAACGCGTGTCCGTCAGGCCGGAAAGCGTCGTGAAGGGGACAAACGCGGTCATATCATCGGGTGCGGCGTAGTTGGTGATCTGGGTTTTCTTGCGGAGCACGCCCACGACCGTGAACCGCACGCCGTTGATCTTGAGCTCGCTGCCCACGGCAGGGATGCCACTGAAGAGTTCTTTGCGCAGGTTCTCCCCAATGGCCGCAACTCGCCGGCGATGCAGCACGTCGTCTTCGGACACGAAACGGCCCTCGGCCATCTCCATGTCACGAATCCGCTCAAAGCAGGCATATACGCCGCTGACGCCGTAATCCTTGGTGCGATCATTGAAGCTGACATCGAACCAGCGTCGCACTTCGGGCGAGATGGCCTCGATAGTCGGCACGCCTTCCG
The DNA here is from genome assembly GCA_049509875.1 of Verrucomicrobiota bacterium. Classification (GTDB taxonomy): domain Bacteria; phylum Verrucomicrobiota; class Verrucomicrobiia; order Limisphaerales; family UBA11358; genus UBA11358. The sequence goes on from JBEKZM010000079.1 coordinate 26,881, forward strand.
TGATGGCTTGCACATCGCTCAATTCGAGCTGGATGTGGCGACCGGACCGCTCGCCGCCGGCCTGCAAACTCGTCTGCCCGGGAAACATCACGACGAGGTCCTTGCCGATTTGGCGAAATGCTTTCGTCATCGCCTGCTCGAATCCCTGGCCGTAGGACAATAGCAACATCAGGGACGCCACACCCCACACGATGCTCAACATGGTCAGCGCCGAGCGGAGCCGGTAATGCAACAACGCGCCGAGCGCTTCGTTGAAAATGTAGCGAATCATTCGTGCCTCAGCGCTTCCACCGGCGGCAGCAAAGACGCGTGCCGCGCCGGGTAAATGCCCGCCAAGAGGCCGACGACCACCAAGGTCCCGAAGGCGATCCCCGCCGTAAGTCCGGTCACGGGCAGCCCGGAAAACAAGGTCGGCATCGGAAGCCGGTCCACCACCGAACAAACGCCGAAGGCAAAGCCCAAGCCGGCCAACCCGCTGAGGAGCGTCAACACCAACGACTCGATAAAAAACTCGACCAGGATGCGGCGGCGCTTCGCGCCGACCGCGCGTTTTACTCCGATCTCCCGGGTTCGTTCGACGACGGCCACCAACATGATGTTCATCACGCCCAGACCGCCCAACCCCAAAGTAATCACCGCGACACAAGTCAGGAAGAGCTGCATCGAATCGTAGATGGTGGCCACCATGCGCGCCGACTGGACCGTATCCCACACCCACACGGCGCCTTCATCGGCGGGCCGGAATCCGTGCCGCCGACCCAGCGTCGCCTTGACCTGGCCCAACGCGGCTTCGTGTTCGTCGGCAGAGACGGGCGCGAAAATGATGTTGTCGAGGTAGCTCGGTCCAATGACCGGACGCGGGTCGGGAAAGTGCTCCGCCATGGCGGTGTAGGCAATGAGCACTTTATTTCCATCCAGTCCGTTATAGGAATTATTCTGATCCTTCTTCGCCAGTTCGCCAATGACGGTGAACGGCACATCCTCGATGAAAACCTGGGCGCCTACCGATTCGCGCCCGGCAAAAAGCTGGCGCTTCACGTCTTCGCCAAGCACGCACACGCAGCGTGATTCGCGGAAATCTCCGTCGCTAATCAGGCGCCCCCCGCTCAGGTTCATGGAGCGGATCTGCTGGTAAACCGGCGCAATGCCGTGGGTGGAAAACGAGCCCGAATTAAACTGACTCCGCACCGGCAGGTCGCGGGCCAGCTCGGGCGTTACGTCGCGCACCAGGTAGCATTCCCGCTGGATCGCGAGGATATCGTCGTAGCTGAAGCGCACGTCGCGTCCCGCGCGTTGCCCGCCAGCCTGCGCACCAGTCCGGCCGCCCCACAGGATGACGATATCCGTGCCCATGGAGGAGAGCATCTTGCGATAGCCGAGCTTGAAGCCGTCCCCGATCGCCATCATGAAAATGATCGAAGCAATGCCCCAGGAGATGCCGAACATCGTGAGGGTGCTGCGCAGCTTGTGCGCCCAGATGTCGCGCAACGTCTGTTGCAGGATTTCGAGGAGCCAGCCCATTACCTTCCGGGTACAAGTTGATCGGCACTCCAGTTTATAAACCCGCGACGGCAGGACATTCGGCTGCGTTCTGGATGCAGGTCGTGCTTCACGGCAATACGAATTTGTCGCCTTCGGCCAGCCCGGCCAGCACCTGCGAAAGTTGCCCATTGGAAATGCCAATTTTCAGTGGTACTTTGCTCCAGCCGGGCTTCGCGGATGGATCAAGGCGCTGCGCCCATGTGCTCTGGTCCTTGTCATAGACCAGGGCGGTCTCGGGAATTAACAGCACATTCGTCCGCTCTTCCAAAACGATCTCGGCATTGGCCGTCATGCCCACACGGAGCTTGCCCTGTGGGTTGGAGATCGTCACCCGGACCTCAAAGGTGGTGACGTTATTTTGATCGCGGCCCATCGGCGCGATGCGTTTTACCACACCCTCGAAAGAATTCGTGGGATAGGCTTCAACTTTGGTTCGCACGAATTGCTTCAACTCCGTCTTGCCAATGTCGGCTTCGTCCACGTCGCCTTTGATATAGACGCTGCTGACGTCGCCCAGCGTCATGATGAGGGTGGCGGCGCTGCCGAGATTGAGCATCGAGGAAACGGCATCGCCTATTTCAGTGGGCCGGTTGAGCACGATCCCGGTGATAGGCGCCCGGATGGTTGCGTAGCCGAGGCTTTCCTCAGCCAGCTCCAGCGCCGCCTTGGCGGCAGCGACTTGGGCACGGGCCTGTTCGGTCTGGGCCGCGGCCGTCTGCACCACCGCGTCGAGCAACTGCTGCTTATTCTTGGAAATCTGGAGCGCCCGATCGGCGTCGTCCACCTGTTGTTGCGAGGCGATCTTCGCTTTGAACAATCCTTGTGCCCGATCATAGTCCCGTTGATTGAAGGTCAACTCGGGATTCGCTGCATCAATCCGCGCTTTGGCCTCCTCCGCCGCCGCCGCCTGTAAGTTCGCCTCCCCGCCCGCGAGTACCGCCTGAGCTTGGCGGACCTGCGCCTGGAGATCAGCCTTGTCGAGTTCGGCGAGCACCTGCCCTTCGTTGACCGGGTCACCTTCTTCGACCAGCAAGGCCTGGATGATTCCATTCGCCTTGGACTTCACCTCGACACGGGAAAGTGGTTCGATTTTCCCACGAGCAACGACCGAACGGGCGATGTCGCCGCGCTCAACGGTTCCGATGCGTTCCGGCGCAATCAGCTTGGGCTTTCGCAACGCGCTGACCGCCACAAGCGCCACGACGACGAGAATTAACATTCCCGACGCCGGGATCAGTAGCCCAGGTCGCAGGTTCGTTTTCATAGTAATGCAGACGATTTTACACTGACGGCCAGTCACCTGCCAGCCGCACGTCAGAACTTCTGGCCTATTGAACCGATCCTCGCCACGCCCACGCCCGTTGCGCCGAGCCTGCGAGCACATTCGTGGCCTCGTTTCGTTGCGATACTCGCAAAAGCCGCCTGACGTTTCAACTTTCAAAGGTGGTTCCATCCACCGTATTGTGCGCGGCCACATCGCGGCACAGTCAATTAAACAAGGTGACGGTGACCTCAATTTACCCTTCCACATGCATCGTGTTCAGGGATGGCAAGAAGCACATCGTCATTGCTCTGAGGGTGTCGTTGTCAAGGTTGCAAAAATAATTTGAGGATACTGAGTCATCCTCTTTGGTTAGTGAATGTGGCATCAGTCATCATCCTATCTTCGACGCCCACCATCCGCCACCGAGCGATTTCACCAACGAAACAGCGGCCACGATTTGCTGGCCGCGCAGTTGTACCGTACTGAACTCGATGTTCAACTCGATGCTTTCCGCCGTCGCTGCTTCCAGGTAGGCCGGGCAGCGGGAAACTTTCAATGAGATTCTGGGCCACCATAAGCTTTATTGCACGCATCATGGGTTCGGATGGCTCGACCACGATTTCCAATCTGCTGCTCGTAACCGGAAATTATATGCGGACGGGAACGGACGCCTATCCGTTGCGTGGACACAACAACGTCCAGGGAGCGAGTGGCCACGGGGCGTTGCCAAACTTCTTATCAGGCCAAAAGTGATATCTGCGTCGCCTTCTCGTAACCGATGTGCGGATTAAGCGCCGGACGGTTCTAGATGGCGATCGAAAACTTTGGCGGGTGGCGGTCCAATGATGCGGATGTGAGGACCACCCGGCGCAGGCGCACCGGAGAGTTGTTCAAAGCATGGGTTCAAGCCAGTCAGGAATTGATTTTGCGAGAAACTTCTGTCGGCCGTTGTGAAAAACAGCCAGCAGCCGGAAGGGGGTTCTT
>JBEKZM010000008.1:0-110192 GCA_049509875.1 Verrucomicrobiota bacterium
CCGTGTCCATCCGTGGTTAAAAAATTCCGTCTTCCGCTTTGTCTTGTTTAGACTTTACATTTCCCAAGTCCATGATAGCTTGGCGTCGGTGTTTGACAAAACAGTCATCATGCGCCTCGCCGCGCAGACTGCGGGGTGGGAACGGCCCGTCCCCACTGGCTGGCGCTGGCGCCCTGACTTGCCGCGCCGAAGCGCAGCGAAGGCGGGAGAGAAACAAAGGCGGAAGCAAAGCACGGGCGTGGTTTCCGCCCTTCCGCATTCCACATTGGTATGGTTCGTCCTTCGCCCTTCGTCAATCCGGGCACATCCGGCTATATCCGGCCATAGAACCAACTCCTATATCGTATATCGTCAATTCCCAGAGTCGCACCAGGTAGGACCAAGTAGGACCTTTGAAATTTTGAACCTGACCTGAAACGGCAAAATGACCGCGGAAACCGAAAAGTTCCAGCTTGCCAGCGCCCCACCAGCGCCGGCTGGGTCCGCTGCCCGTTGCCGGCCGGCCGCCAACCGACCGGATAGCCAGACACGGAATCCATCAACACCCAAAGAATCCAGGCTGGTCGTGCCTAATAAAGCCAGAAATCATCCCGTGCGAAATTCGTGGTCCGTAGTCCGTAGTCCATGGTCTCGCCTTCGGAATTTGGATTTCGGATATTCCCACTTCCACCACCTCAGCCAACGCAACGTGTCTGCGACCGGACGAATGTGACTTTTTCGCCGGCTGTCGATGACTTGGACGGGAACGAAATCAACGGGCCGCCCCGCCGCCAGAAAGGCCATGAGCGTCTCGGATTCCACTTCAAACCGCTGGACGGTGAGCGGCAGGCCCGCCCAGGTCGCGAGATGGATCAGCCGGAAGCCGGACTGCGTGTCCGGCAGGTGCCGCCCCGCCTGGCGCGACAATTGCCAGCTCATCCACCGGTTTGCCTGCCGCCGCATCCACGCCATCTTTCGCGCCTGGCCCATGCGATTCCCAATCACCAGCAACGCGCCCGTTTCCTGCGCCCGGCGAACAAAGGCTGGCACATCTTCCGGCGCGTGCTGGGCGTCCCCGTCCAGCGTCACGGCCCAAGTCAGGCCGTGTTGCCAGGCGCAAGACAATCCGGATTTAAGGGCTGCGCCCTTGCCCAAATTGCGGTCATGTCGCACGACGATTGCCCCCGCGCCTCGCGCCAGGTCGCCCGTGCCGTCGGTGGAACCATCGTCCACCACCCAGACCGTCCGGACCTGCTGGCGGATCGCCGAAACGAGCGTCCCGATGCTGGCTGCCTCATTGAAACATGGAATCACCGCGGCACAACTCGCTGGTGCAAACATTTGACCACAGGTTGAATATCGCCGGTCGATTATGCGAGGCAAAAAGGCGGCCCCACGATCGGGTCGGGCTCCCGGTTGAACTCTTGAACGAAAAGGATTAACTATAAGTTATTGGTCTTCAGCCGCTAGCAATCGGATGAGACGGCGGAAGGGATGACCGTCTGCACTCCGTTCCCGGACCATGTTGGCGCCGGGGATTAGACTGTCGAATTAATGCTTGATCGGCGCGCTATTTTCGTTAAGTTAATCCCGTATGTTCGCTACAGCCGATCCCCTGTCTCAGGCAAACGCTGCAATGACCGAGCTATTGGCACTCACGGCGAACGCGGCTCCGAAACGGCGGGGAACCCTTCTGATCGTGGACGACGAGGAGGGGCCGCGGCTTTCCTTGCGGGTGATTTTCAAGGACACCTATGATTTGCTGATGGCCGAGGATGGACCGACGGCCATCGAGCTGGCGCAAAAGAATCCGATTGATGTGGCGGTGCTGGACATTCGCATGGCCGGGATGTCGGGCATCGAGGTGCTGGAGCGGCTGCGCTTCGTCCAGCCGGACATCGAGGCGGTGATGATCACGGCCTTTGAAACGACGGACACGATCCGGCAGGCGTTGCGCCTGCGCGCCGCGGATTACATCAACAAGCCCTTCGATATCGCCACGATTCGGAATGCCGTCAACGGCGCCATGCAGCGCCGCATGCTGGAAGGTGAAATCCACACCAGCGCTGACAAAGTGAGCGAGCTGTTGAACGAATTGCAGAACCAGAAGGTGGAGGAGCAGATGGCCCGCACGCGCGGCGACATTTATGCCAGCATCATCCACGACATCAACGGCCCGCTGACCGTGGTTTCCGGGTTCATCCAGTTACTGAACAAAAAACTCAACCGGGCTTCACACCTCGAGGTGGAAGATCTGGAGTTCATTCGCGAGCGGCTGCGGATCATTGAGCGGCAGATCGGCAACTGCATCGAGATTTCGCGGCGCTACCTGGGCTTTCTCCGGCATCAGGCCGACGAAACGGAGCCGACCGGCGTCTGCCAGTTGATCGATGACCTGGAGCAACTGGTGCGGGTGCATCCGGCGATCCAGGAAAACGAATACGGCGCCAAGCCGCCGGCGACCGATATGGCCGTCAAGATCAATGGCACGGATGTAATTCAGATTTTGCTCAACCTGACGGTCAACGGCTTTCAGTGCATGGCCCAGCCGCATCGGGTGACCGTCCATGTGGAAATCGAGCGCGCGCCCCTGGCACTGGCGGCTTTCAAGGACGGCCCCAACGATCGCTATCTCAATGTGGAGGGGATGGACAACACGGTGCCACTGGTCAAATTCTGCGTGGCTGACAACGGTCCGGGGATCCCGGCGGAAGTGCTGCCCAAGATTTTTCAGCCCTATTTTACCACCAAAGGCCCCCGCCATGGCACCGGCTTGGGGCTGAACATCGTTCAGCGGCTCGTCCGGGAGGCCAACGGTGCGCTGCATGTCCACACGCGCCTGGGGGAGGGTACCACCTGCACCGTTTATCTGCCGGGCGCGGAACTGGTGAAGTGAAGCCCGGACCACCGCCGGTGGCAGGAAACCGAGCACCGCAACCGCTTCATGGGACATTGGTTTTTTGCCAAAGGAGTCCCGTTTATGCTCAAGAAACCCGATCTTTGACGTTGCTGGCAGGGCGGTTTCGTGTTAGTTGTTTCGGCTCGATGTTGGAAGCATGACACTTCATTTGCTGCGCTCCACCATCGAATTTACGGAAGGACGGTTGTTCAACCAGTGGTCGAACCAATAAAATCTTGATGAACTTGACAAATGTTTGGTTGGCGGCAGCCATCATCTCCATGTCGTGCGTCAGCCGGCCGGCCGGGGCGCAGGTCACGACGCAGCACAGTTTCACCAACACGCCCGACGGGGCTCACCCGCTGCGGCTTGCGCCGGCCAACGGCCTTCTCTTCGGAGTTACGACCGGTGGCGGAACCAACGGCAACGGATCTATCTTCACCTTCAACACCAACGGTTCAACCTATTTAACCATTTTCGGTTTCCCGGGCGCATTCAACGTGAGCATTGCGCCGAACAATCTGCTGGTCAGCGGGAATATCATCTACGGCACTGCCCAGTCGGGGGGCACGAATGGCGTGGGCTTGGTCTATGCCGTGGGCACCAGCGGTGCGGGGTTTGTCCCGCTCTACAACTTTGGCGGGAATACGAACGATGGACAATATCCGGCGGGCGCGCTGGTGCTGAGCGGCGGCGCGCTTTACGGCACCACTGTCTTTGGCGGCACCAACGGCAGCGGTACTGTCTTCAAGATCAGCACCAACGGCTCTGGCTACTCAATTCTCCATTCGTTTGCCGACAGCCCCGACGGGGCTGAGCCGGAGAGCGAACTCGTCTCCGACGGCAGCAACCTTTACGGCACCACCTCCGCCGGCGGCACCAACGGCAATGGCACTGTTTTTGCGCTCCACACCAACGGCACCGGTTTTACCATCCTGTGCTCCTTTACCAATTCACCGGAACCGACGATTCCCTACGGCGGATTGGTTTTGAGCAACGGCATCCTTTACGGCACCGGCAGTGCTGGCGGCACCAACAACAACGGCGCCATCTTTGCCATGAATACGAACGGCACGGGCTTTAAAAACCTCTATAGTTTTTCTGCATCGGCAGGTAATACGGATGGGGAGTCCCCCGAGGCGACGCTTACTTTGAGCGGCGGAGCTCTTTATGGCACTGCCATCAGCGGCGGCGGCGGCGGCGGCACCATTTTTATGATCAACACCGATGGTACCGGGTTCAGTGCCATATCCAACTTCACCAACAGCTCCGCAAGCGGCGCCGAACCGTTTGGTGGCGTGATCTGGTTTGGCAATGCCCTCTGGGGCACCACCTACAACAATGGTACCGGCGGCTTTGGCACGCTTTTCGACCTTCCGCTGCTGGCCCCGGCCATCACCCAGCAGCCGCAAAACGACACTGTTACCAACGGCAACACGGCCACGTTTGCCAGTGTTGCCAGCGGTACCAGCCCGCTGTTTTACCAGTGGTATTTCAACACCAACACACCCGTCGCCGGCGGCACCGGTCCCATTCTGACGTTGTCGCCGGCCACCACCAACTCGGCAGGCTACTACACGGTCGTGGTTACCAACCAGTACGGCAGCGCCACCAGTGCCCCCGCCGAATTGACGGTGATCGGTCCCGTTTCCGCCCCCGTAATCACCCAGCAGCCGCAAAATGACACCGTGACCAACGGCGATGCGGCCACGTTTACCAGCGTTGCCAGCGGCACCAGCCCGCTGTTTTACCAGTGGTATTTTAACACCAACACGCCGATCAGTGGCGGCACCGGTCCCAGCCTCACGCTTTCCACGGCGACCACCAACTCGGCGGGTTATTATGCGGTCGTGGTCACCAATCTTGCGGGCGGCGTTACCAGTGCACCGGCCAAACTGACAGTGATCGTTCCCCTTTCCCTCCCCGTCATCACTCAGCAGCCGCTGAGCATCACGGTGACCAACGGCTATGGGGCCGCCTTCACAAATGTTGCCAGCGGCGCCGGCCCGCTGTTTTATCAATGGTATTTCAATACCAATACGCCCTTGGTTGGCGGCACCAATGCCATCCTGGTCATTTCTTTTGTGGCCACCAATCAGGCCGGCTTTTACACCGTCGCAGTCTCCGATTCCGCAGGCAGCGTTACCAGTTCACCGGCCAGGCTGGCGGTCATTTCCACCAAGCCAATCATCTTTGGGGAACCGCAGCCGGTGTCAGCCACCAACGGCGCCGCGGTCAGCTTTTCGGTGGTTGCGGCCGGCCAGGCTCTGCTAAAATACCAATGGTACACCAACTCCGTCACTGCTGCCGACGCAGTGCGCGGCGGCACCAACAGCACTCTCGCTTTCACCGCCACCAACACGCTTGCCCAAAATTATTTGGTGGTGGTCACGAACACGCTGGGCAAGGCAACCAGCAGTCCCGCCTTGCTCACGGTCGTCACCAGGCCCGTGATCACCTTGAATCCGGTGAGCGTGGCCGTGGCCAATGGCGATCCCGTGAGCCTCAGTTCCGCGGCCACGGGGCCTGGCATCCTAAGCTACCAGTGGCTGTTCCACACGAATTCGCTGGTCGCCGGTGCCACCAATACATCCCTGGCGTTTACGAATGCGTATTCCACTTTGGCCGGCTACTACGCCATGCGCGTCACCAATAACTACGGTGCGACCACCAGCAGCTATGCCTTGCTGACCGTCAGGACCCAGCTCAATTTTCTCTCCTTCAACTTCAGTTCCGCCAGCGGCAGCGCCTCGTTCGCGCTCGCCAACGCGGTCGGCAGCACCAACCGCCTCTGGGCCTCCAGCAACCTCGCCCGCGCCTGGTTCCCCATCGCCACCAACGTTCTGGCCACCAACGGCCTCTGGTTTTATACCGATCCCAATACCGCCAGGACGAACGCCGTCCGTCTCTACCGGTTTTCCACGCCGTGAATTTTCGGTACGACGGACAGCGATTCGATCATCCCCGTCGCCTCCATCGCGTTACCAATATTGTGCTGGGATAGTGTCGGAAAACCTTACACTTTAACTCCAAAATTCGATGGTTCCTCATTCGCAAGCCTGAACAGAATCTTTTAACTAGCTTATAATTAGCAGTTTGCTATTGCGTTGCCGACTGGAATCGGTTGGCACCGCCATTGCTAATGAAATGGTGGAAGTGGGATCGGTCCAATCATTTTGACAGAAGTGGGGTCCAATCATTTTGACAATTAAAAGCGTGAAAAGCATGGTCAGGTTCGTGGGCGCGGGTGCAATAGGGATCGCCTTGATGCAATCTCTGCATGCGGCCCCGATTTCCGGCAACATCAGTTTTGCCGGTGGCTCGAAGTTGAACCAAAGTTCCACGGCCACCGCGACTGCCGTGACCTCGTGGGTTTCTCCGACCGTGAATCTGCCGCCTACGGGCTCGTTTGCCGGCATTGCCTCGGGCGCCGCGGTGACATTTAGTCATTCCACTTGGTACTTCTCCACCGTGAGTCCGATCAACGATTTCTGGTCAGTTGGCGGATTCACCTTCAAGTTGCTCTCTTCGTCCGTAACCAGCCAGGGCGGTACTCCCGGCGTCAGTGGCTTCGTGGTCGTCAGCGGAACGGGCACCATCAGCGCCAACGGCTATGCGCCAACATCCATGTCCTGGAGTTTCGCCGACCAGGACGAGCAATTCGGGCCGAGGCCCGGCTCCTGGATGTTCTCAGTCCTGGCCAATGCTGTCCCTGGGCCTGGTACCGTCCCGGACGGCGGAACGACGCTCAGTCTGCTCGGCATCGGCCTTGCGGGTGTGGCTTGGCTGCGGAAAAAGCTGGCCGCCTGATCTTTTCCTTTAAAAAAGCCCGACGAACGGCAGGGAGCCAACCCTGCCTTTCTCTTTTCTTTGCTGCTTCCGGACCCGAATTATGAGAGCGTAAGCAGCGGTGAACATCGCCGCGATCCTCGCTTTTGCCAGCGCCATATTCGGAGGCGGGGTGGCGTTTGCCGTGGGGTGGAACGAGCGGCGTTCCGCCGTGCACCTGGCTTTTGTGGCGGGAATGTTGTTGCTGGCCTTGGATGGTGTTCTCGCCGGCCTGTCCTGGCAGGCCACCGCGGCTTCATGGGACGAAGTATTGCAATGGCAGCGATGCAAGCTTTGGCTCGACGGGCTGCTGCCGGGGGTATGGCTTTTCTTTGCCGTCAGCTACGGGCGCGGCAACTACCGGGAATTCCTCGACCGGTGGAAATTTCTGTTGCTGGCCGCGTTTGTTCTTCCTCTGGGACTCGTGCTGGCGGACGGCAACCAACTAATTGCGCTCGAACACGGGGAAGACGGTTCGTGGCAACTCGGGTTGGGCGGAATGGGCGGTTTTTTGTATTTCCTGCTGTTGCTGGGCGGCGTGTTTCTATCGGGAATTAACCTGGAGAAGACTTTTCGCGCCTCGGTGGGCGTCATGCGCTGGCGCATCAAATTTCTGATCCTCGGCTTGGGAGTGTTGTTGGCCGTGCGTTTTTGCACCCTCAGCCAGGTGCTGCTGAGCCACGTGATTGATTTCCGGCTTCAAATGGTGGATGTCGGCGCATTATTTGTCGCCTGCCTGTTGATTCTCCGGGCCCTGTTTCGCGCCGGACACTTCGAACTGGATGTGTATCCATCCCAGGCCGTGCTCCAGAACTCGCTGACCGTGTTGCTGGCGGGCATTTATCTCCTGGCGATCGGCCTGCTCGCAAAAATTGTTTCGCTGTTTCAGCTCGGCCAGGCGGTAGTCATCCAATGGTTCGTCTTCCTCGTGGCCGCCGTGCTGCTGGTCGTTTTGCTGTTGTCGGACCGGGTGCGTCTGCGCCTCAGCCGGTTCGTGAGCCGGCATTTCCAGCGCCCGCAGTATGACTATCGAACCGTGTGGCGGCGGTTTACCGAAGCCACTGCTTCCTGCGTGAATCAAGCCGACCTGTGCCAGGTGGCGGCGAAGGCCGTGACGGACGTTTTTCAGGCGTTGTCAGTCAGCATCTGGCTCGTGGATGAGCAGCAGGCACAACTGGTGTTCGCCGCCTCCACGTTTCTTACCGGGAGCAAGGCGGAAACCCTGCGTCCGAACAAGGATGAATTCGCGGAGATCCTGTCGGCCCTGCGCGCGAATCACGAACCGCTGGATATCGACGCCGCCAAGGAGAATTGGGCCGAGAACCTGCGGCGCTGTCACCCGGACGAATTCCGCAAGGGCGGCAACCGCGTCTGCGTGCCCATGATCGTCGGCGACGAGGTGATCGGCATCCTGATCCTCGGCGATCGCGTCAGCGCCGCCAGGTTTACCTGGCAGGATTTCGACCTCCTCAAATGCATCGGCGACCATATCGCCGCCGGTCTCCTGAATGCACGACTCTCGCAAAAACTGTTGCAGGCGAAGGAACTCGAGGCCTTTCAGACCATGTCCGCGTTTTTCGTGCATGACCTTAAAAACACTGCCAACACGCTCAATTTGATGCTTCAGAATCTGCCGGCGCATTTCGATGATCCGGCGTTTCGGGCCGATGCGTTGCGCGGCGTGTCCAAAACCGTGGCGCACATCAACCATCTCATCGGGCGCCTGGGTTCGATTCGCCACGAATTGCAAATCAAGCCGGTCGAGTCAGACTTGAATGAACTGGTCGCCAAATCACTCGCGGGCTGGGAGGAAGCTGCCGGCATCCATTTGCAGAAGGATTTGTCACCGCTGCCCAGGGTGTTTTTTGATCCGGAACAGATGTTGAAGGTAACCACCAACCTGATTTTCAATGCGCGCGAAGCCGTGCCTCAGCCATCCGGCCAGGTCCGTATCCAGACACATCAAAACCACGGTTGGGCCGTGCTCGCGATTTCCGACAACGGCTGCGGCATGAGCCCGGAATTCCTGAGCCGGTCGCTGTTCCGCCCGTTTCAAACCACGAAAAAGAACGGGCTGGGGATTGGCATGTTTCAAAGCAAAATGATCGTCGAGGCGCACCAAGGCAAGATCGAGGTGGAAAGCGAAACGGGCAAGGGCACGACGTTTCGGGTCTTCCTGCCCTTGAAGAAGCCATAGGCCATTCTCCCGCCGGTCTTGTTTGCGTCAGCACGGAAGGCAGGTTTGATGTGCCGAAACGGCTGTCCTGCGCTGATTTCCGCCCAGCATTGGCTGGCGGGTCGGCGGTCTTGGATGGAAACAAAAAAGGGAAGGGACGAATCCCTTCCCTCGACTGAAATATGAACAACCAGATCAAGCCGTCAGTTTCTTGCGAAGCAACGCGAGCGAAGACAACGCGATTCCGAGCAGCATCGCAGTAGCGGCACCGTCGGGAACAGAAACTTGGGAATTCGCAAACGTAAAATTGAAGTTTGGATGTGCGCCGCCCGTGGGATTGCTGATCGTGAAGGACCAGCTTGCGGCCGTGGGCGTATAGGAAGAACTGCCACCGGTGATGTCGAGCGTTCCATTTCCCAACAGGTTTAGGAAGGTGCTGGTTTGTTGGGAAACATAATCGTTGGCCAAGTTAAACGTGTACGTCAAACCGCCAGCGGTAAAAGACCACAATGGACTCGCCGAGCCGCCCGGCCACGAGAACCCGCTCCAAGACACAACGTCTCCGAAAGTGCCCGTGAATGACCCGCTGGGCGTGCCACCGACCGTGACCCCGCTAAAGGCAGTTGCCGCCGTGGCGGACGCCAAATTGACGCTGTTGAGAGTAACAGTTCCGCTCATATCAATCTCACCGGAAACCGGGATTGCTTGAACCGTTGTCACGGCACCTAAGACCGTTGCCGCCGCCAACACTAACCATTTATTCTTCATATTGTTTCCTTGTTGTTAATTGTTTGTGTTTTTTCGCGCTTCGCTCTCTCGATGTTTAAGCAATACCGGTGCCAAGTTGCTCGTCGGGGACGGTTGTTAATCCGTAACTAGTTTATGTGCAACGTTATAGAATACTAATTTGCCGGGCTTTGCGATCGGACTGAGGGAGGATCCCAGGGTGCAATTGTAAAATGCTCCGGGCCGTTTGGCGCTGAATGTCGCTTTTCGTCAATATAAGATGTTGAAAAACAAACGATTACGAACAAAGTCTGGCAAAGTGTAAGGATTCCTGACGGATTCGAACCAATCGCCTTAGACCACTTAGGTGTTGCTTCCGATTTTGATTGCCTGCCGGCGGCGTTTCTTTAGCGTATTTCTGGCGCTGAACCAGGCATGAATCCCAAACTGCTCATAATTGATGACGACGAGGAGATCCGCACCCAGATGAAATGGGCGCTGGCGCAGGACTACGAGGTCGCGCTGGCCGAGGACCGCGCCAGCGCGCTGGAGAATTTCCGTGGGGTCCAGCCGCTCGTGGTGCTGCTGGACCTCGGCCTGCCGCCGCATCCGGGCAGCCCGGAGGAGGGCCTGGCAGTGTTGTCCGAATTGCTGGCCCAGAACCGGCTAGTGAAGGTGGTCATTATCAGCGGCCAGGGCGAAAAGGAAAATGCCCTGCGCGCCATCGGCGCGGGCGCCTACGATTTCCTGTCCAAGCCGGTCGAGATGGACGAATTGAAATTTCTGCTCAAACGCTGTTTTCATGTGGCGCAACTGGAGCAGGAATATGCCGCCATGCAGCAGCTCCTGGGCGGCGATTCGTTTGAAGGCATGCTCGGGGCCAGTTCCCAGATGCGGCCCATTTTCGAAACGATCCGCAAGGTGGCCGCGTCCGACGCGCCGGTGCTCATCCTCGGCGAGAGCGGCACGGGCAAGGAAATGGTGGCCAAGGCCATCCACCAGCGCAGCAACAACAAGGGCGGGCCCTTTGTGGCCATCAATTGCAGCGCCATTCCGGAAACGCTCCTCGAAAGCGAGCTGTTTGGCCACGAAAAGGGCGCGTTCACCGGCGCGCACATGCAGCGCAAGGGACGCATCGAGGCCGCTTGCGGAGGCACGCTGTTCCTGGACGAAATCGGCGAAATCCCGCTGCCGCTGCAAGTGAAGCTGCTGCGTTTTTTGCAGGAGCAGACGATCGAGCGCGTGGGCGGCCGCCAGCCTATCGACATTAACACCCGCGTGGTGGCGGCCACCAACGCGGATTTGCGCAAGGCCTTGGCGGCGGGGACGTTCCGCGAGGATCTGTATTATCGGCTCGCGGTCGTCCAAATGATGCTGCCGCCACTGCGCGACCGCGAAAGCGACGTGCGGCTGCTGGCACAGTATTTCCTGAGCCGGTTTGCGGCGCAGGCGAACAAACCCAATCTGGCCTTCGATCCGGACGCCATCCGGGCGCTGAACCGGCACGCGTGGCCGGGCAACGTGCGCGAATTGGAGAACTGCGTCCGGCGGGCCGCCATCATGGCCGACGGCCGGCGCGTCACGTCGGCTGATCTGGAGTTAAACTCCTCGGGCGTGGGGCCCAACGTGGTCACTTTGAAAGACGCGCGCGAGGCCGTGGAGCGGCAGATGGTGCAGCATTCGCTGAAGAAACACGGCGGCAAGATTGCCCCGGCCGCCGCGGAGCTGGGCTTGAGCCGGCCGACGCTTTACGAACTCATGGAAAAGCTCGGCATCAGCAAGCCGGCTTGATCAAAACGGTGAAAGCCGTTCCGGGACAAAGACGATGTCGCCCGGCTGAAGATAAAACGATTTGGTTTCCTTGCCCACGAGCAGCGCCTTCAAATCCACCGTATAATGCTGCATGACGCCGTTGTCATTGCGGTCGATTTTCACGTGGCGCATGTCGGCGGTGCCATAGTTAAAGCCGCCGGATTCCATGATGGCATCCAGCGCAGTGATGGGATGGTCGGAGAGGACCTTGCCGGGGCGCAACACGGCACCGCTGACGAACACCGGGAAGGCGGAAGATTGCACCTGCACAATGACTTCTTTGGTGGAAATCTGCGGAGCGTACGCCTCCACGAGTTTTTCCTGGAGGTCGGCGGGCGAAAGGCCGGCGGCCTGCACTTCACCGATCAGCGGCAGGTTTAGCTTGCCGTCGCGCCGAATGGGCTGGACGGTGTCCAAGTTGGGCGAACCCGGGAAGGTGATTTTCAACGTATCGCCTTCCCGCAAGAGGATGGGCGTGGAGCGGGGCTCCTGCATGGCTGGCTGGACGGGCGTTGGTGCTCCCGAAGGCATCGTGGCACAACCGACAAACAGGATGGCCGAAGTGAAAACCAGTGCGGCCAGCTTGACGGCGGCTCCGGGTCGGAAGGAAGTCTCAATCGTTTTCATGGTTTATCTCCAAAGAATTTCCGCTGCGCGCGCAATCATATCGGGAAGCAGCCGCTTTGCAACCTGCGTTTTGAAAGCGGAACCAGTCTGCGTCAGGAAGCGGCCCTGGCCGGGCTTCGCGCAAAAAAAATTCTGCGAATCGGGATTGACATATTTTGCTTTTGAACGACAAAATGGAGTCGATAAGGCAAAGTTTTGATAAGGTGATTTTAACCCGAAACGCATCATCATCGGTGACCACATTGACTTCGGCCGCGGCTTTGGACAAAAGCTGGACGGCCGTCTTCGCTGATCTAATCAAGGCGCGGCTGACGCTGCTGGTGCTGCTCACGACGTGTGTCGGCTTTTATCTGGGTGAGCGCGGCGCCGTGGATGGCCTGCTCATGTTTCACGCGCTGTTGGGGACTGCGCTGGTGGCCGCCGGCGCGGCGGCCTTGAACCAGTTGCTCGAGCGCGACTATGACGCCCGGATGCGCCGCACCGCGGGCCGGCCGCTGCCCTCCGGGCGGCTGCAGCCGGCGACCGTGGCTATTTTTGGGGGTGTCTGCACGGTGGCCGGCCTGATTTATCTGGCCGTGCTGGTGAACCTGTTGACGAGCGTGCTCGGCGCGGTGACCTCCATCAGCTATCTCTTCATCTATACGCCCCTGAAACGTGTCAGTTGGGTGAACACCCTGGTGGGCGCGATCCCCGGCGCCCTACCGCCGCTGATGGGTTGGACGGCGGCGCGAAACGAATTGAACGGCGAAGGCTGGACGCTGTTCGCCATCCTGGCGTTCTGGCAGATACCGCATTTCATGGCCATCGCGTGGCTTTACCGGGAAGACTACGCCAAGGCCGGCTTTGTGATGCTTCCCAACGTGGATGCGGACGGCACCCGGACAGCCTACCATGCCGTGGGCAATACACTGGCCCTCCTCCTCGCCAGCCTCTGCCCATTCCTGCTCGGGCTCAACGGCGCGTTTTACGCCTCGGTGGCGGTGGCGGCGGGCGCGGCCTATTGTGCCTTTGCGGTGCGGTTCGCCCGTCAACTGACCGCCCGCCGCGCCCGGCAGCTTTTTCTGGCTTCCATCCTGTACCTGCCGTTCCTGTTGCTGGCCATGGTTTGTGACAAAATTAAATAGCTATGGACGATTTAGTTGATCAGTTCCCACCGTATCGCGAGCCCGGGCCAACCCCGGGGAACGCGGGCCATGGTCATCACGAGCACCCCGGACCGGGGTTCTGGAGCAAATATGTTTTTTCCACCGATCACAAGGTCATAGGCATCCAATACGGCTTTGCCGCGCTAAGCTTCATGCTGTTCGGTTTTTTTCTCATGCTGCTGATGCGCTGGCAGATTTCGCATCCGGGCATGGCGGTGCCGGTGCTGGGTCCGCTGCTGGAAAAAATTCTGGGTGCTCCCGCCGCGGGAGGCGCCATCTCTCCCGATCTTTACAACTCTTTTGGCGCCATGCACGGCACCATCATGATCTTTCTCGGCGTCGTGCCGCTGGCTTTTGCGGCGTTCGGCAATTACGTGGTGCCGCTGATGATTGGCGCGCCGGACATGGCCTTTCCCCGCGTCAACATGGCCAGCTATCACGCGTTTTTCCTGGGCGGAGTGGTGATGCTGGTGAGCTTTTTCATTCCCGGCGGCGCGGCGCAGGCGGGCTGGACCTCGTACTCGCCGCTGGCCAGCACCATTCCCACGAACGGCCAGGCGTTTTGGCTCGTGGGCATGGTGCTGCTCATCACCTCTTCCCTGCTCGGCGCGGTGAACTTCATCGCCACCATCATCCAGCTTCGCGCTCCGGGCATGACCTGGATGCGGCTGCCGTTTTTCGTCTGGGCCCAGTTTGTGACCGCGTTCATCCTGCTGCTGGCGTTCCCGCCGCTGGAAGCCGCCGGCGTTTTGCAGTTGATGGACAATCTGGCGCACACCAGTTTCTTCCTGCCCACCGGCCTGGCGGTGGGCGGCCAGCTCGCCGACCGCAGCGGCGGCGGCAGCCCCCTCTTGTGGCAGCATCTGTTCTGGTTCCTCGGGCATCCGGAAGTTTATGTGCTGATCCTTCCGGCGATGGGCATCGTGGCCGAGGTGATAGCCAACAACACCCGCAAGCCGCTTTGGGGCTACAAGTCGCTGGTGTATTCGGTTTTGTTCGTCGGATTCCTGTCCTTCATCGTGTGGGCGCACCACATGTATCTGACCGGCATGGGCCAGCATATTGCCACGTTCTTCCAGACGACCACCATGATCATCTCCATCCCGTCGGTGGTCATCCTGACGTGCCTGTTTCTGTCGCTGTGGGGCGGCTCGATTCGCATCAACACGCCGATGCTCTTCGCGCTGGGCTTTCTGCCGATGTTTGGCATTGGCGGGCTTTCCGGCCTGCCGCTGGGCCTGGCGGCCACGGATTTGTATCTGCATGACACGTATTACATCATCGCCCATTTCCATTATGTCGTCGCGCCGGGAACGATTTTTGCGCTCTTTGCCGGGGTCTATTTCTGGTTCCCGAAAATCACCGGGCGCAAGCTGAATGAATTTTGGGGCCGGGTGCATTTCTGGTGCTCGTTTCTTTTCATGAACCTGGTGTTTCAGCCCATGTTTTTCCAGGGCATCAAGGGCATGTTGCGGCGCATGAGCGACGGCGCCGCAAATTATTCCGCCGCCCGGGTGCATGACGCCATCGACACCCTGCCCAGCACCATCATGGAGTTGAACACGTTTATACTTTGGGCCGCCATCGCGCTGGGCATCGCGCAAATTCCATTCATCATCAATCTGTTCCACAGCATCAGCCATGGCGAAAAGGTGACCAGCGACAATCCCTGGCAGGCCACCACGCTGGATTGGCAGACGCCCACGCCGCCGCCGCACGGAAATTTCGAGCACGAACCCCACGTGTTCCACGGCCCCTACGAATACAGCGCGCCGGGCCATGCCACCGATTTTACGCCCCAGAATGAGCCGTTGAATGCACCCACTCCCGCGGCCCAGCCTCAACCCGCGCACTGACCATTCATGGAAATCCCTTACACAATCGAACTCCGGCCGGACACCGGCGTCTATAACGCCAAGATCGGCATCTGGCTGTTTCTGGCCTCCGAAGTGATGCTCTTCGGCGCGCTGTTTTCCGCCTATATCCTGCTGCGCGTCGGCGCCGAACCGGGCATGTGGCCGCATGGCTGGCTCGATGTGCGGCTGGGTACCATCAACACCCTTCTGCTCGCGCTCTCGGCCATTACCACGCTGCTGGCGTGGGCCGCGTGCAAGGTCCGCCAGTTCGCCAAATTCAAGTTCTTCCACGCCTGCACCATTCTGCTGGCCCTCTCGTTCCTGGGGATCAAGTCTTACGAATATCATGACAAATGGATTCACTACGAAATCGCCCTGGGCAACGGCCCCAATGCCGGCAAGTTTGCCGACGGACACCTGGTCGAGAAGTCCCCCGACTTCGACCTGGCCAAAAAGACCGGCACGGTGACGTTGCACGGGCACATCGTCGCGGATCGCCAGGACCTGATGGACCTCCGCAGCCCGGCGGCACAGCAGGTCAAGAACGAGGAATTGACCATCCCTGCGGCCGACATCAAGAAGATGGAGAACTACGGCCCGAAACATAACACGTTTACGGCCATTTACTTCACACTCACGGGTCTCCATGCGCTGCACATCCTTGGCGGCACCCTGGTCATTGCCTACCTTTGGGGACCGGGCAGCAAGTTGTGGCGCCGCGATCCGGAGCGCTTCACCAACCGCATCGAAGTCTCGGGCCTGTTCTGGCACTTCGTGGATCTGGTCTGGATTTTCCTGTTCCCTGTGCTTTATTTAACCTGAGAAATTATGAGTGACTCCAAGGCCGAAACGCACAATCCGCCAGCCGCGAACCCGGACCCGGCGACGGACGCTCATGTGGTCAACTTGAACAGCTATATCCGCCTGTGCGCGGTGGTGTTCCTCGTGGTTCTGTGCACCACGTCAGCGATGATCGCCGCGTCGTTTTCGCACCTGGGAGAGGGCTGGACCATCAAGGTGGCGCTGATTTTGGCGATTGCAGTGGTTAACGCCTTCCTCGTGGCCGGCTATCTGATGCACCTGCTTTCGGAGAAGAAACTGGTCTATACCGTGCTCTCGTTCACGGTCCTGTTTTTCATCGGCCTGATGGGCTTGACGCTGTGGGCGATGTCGAACTTCCCGACGGGCACGGTTTCACACTGAACGACCATGTCGCTGAAAGCCGTCCATCTGATTTTCGTGACGCTCCTGACCGGATTGTCATTCGGCTGCGCCGCCTGGGCCTTTCAGGCCGGCAGCGTGATCTGGGGAATGGCCGGGGTGGCCGCCGGAATCTTCGTCATCGTGTATGGCATTTATTTTCTCAAGAAACTGAAAAACGTGAGCTATTTGTGAAAGCCGTCCCTAAACTTGTCGGGTTATTGGCGATGCTTGCGCCGGCGAAGCTTTTCGCCTGCGCCGCCTGTTACGGCGCCAACATCGACGCCCCCATGGCCGAGGGCATGAACTGGGCCATACTCACCCTGGGCGTCGTGATTACGACCGTGCTCGGGGCATTTCTGACCTTTCTGATTTACGCCATCCGCCGAAGCGAGGTGCTGGAAGCGGCGAAGCAGCGGCCGGCCGCGGCCGCGGCGGCCCAGGCGGCCAATTGGACGCCACCGGTGGCCGGACCCATGTTAAGAGCCGAACCCCAAAATTGAGGAATGCCCATGGTCGAATGGTTTGCCCAAAACATCTTGTTCATGCCCGAGGTAGACTCGGTCCGTGGCAAGGATGTAGATGCGCTGATGGTGTATATTCACTGGCTGATGATTGCGCTGTTCATAGGCTGGACGCTTTATTTCATTTATGCGCTCTGGCGGTTTAACGCGCGGCGCAGCCCGAAGGCGGATTATGACGGCTCCAAGAGCCATCTGCCCAAAGGGATCGAAATCGGGGTGGTGGTGGCCGAGGCCGTGCTGCTGGTGGGCGTGGGCATACCCATCTGGGCGAAAAACGTGCAGGATTTCCCGAAGCCCGAGGACTCCACGGTGATTCAAATCATGGCGCAACAATTTGCCTGGAACGCCCGCTACCCGGGTCCCGACAAGACGTTCGGACGGCAGGACATGAGGCTCATTAGCAACGACAACATCTTTGGCGTGGACCCGGCGGACCCCGCCGGCAAGGACGACGTGCAGGTGTTGAACGAGATTCATGTGGTGGTCAACAAGCCCGTGTTGATTTACCTCAGTTCGAAGGATGTCATCCATTCGTTCAAGCTGGTGGCCATGCGCCTGACGCAGGACGCCATTCCGGGCCTGCGCATTCCCTGCACCTTTACGCCCACCAAGATCGGCCGCTACCAGATTGAGTGCGCGCAGCTTTGCGGCAATGGTCACGCGGCGATGGCCGGCGGGTTCGTGGTGGTGCAAAGCCAGGAAAATTTTGACAATTGGCTGAAATCCAAGTCCGCCGCGCCGGCGCCAGCGAGCTTCGAGTGACATCGTCCACCTCGTCAATCCTGGGCGCTTGGCCATTCTTGCTGGCCGTCATTTTTGCGATTGCTCCGGTCCAGGCTGGTCCGGACGAC
The DNA here is from genome assembly GCA_049509875.1 of Verrucomicrobiota bacterium. GTDB lineage: Bacteria > Verrucomicrobiota > Verrucomicrobiia > Limisphaerales > UBA11358 > UBA11358. The sequence goes on from JBEKZM010000008.1 coordinate 17,624, forward strand.
GCCCGCCGATTCCATGATTATAATTCCACCGGCAATGAATATCCTGGCCAAAACCAGGTCCAGTCCGATTATTGGCGCGAATGGGCCGTCATGAGAACGAGCACGGACAGCCTGCTAAAGGCCGTCGGGGCGACCAATTCCGAAGCCGGGCAGTTGTTGCAGCAGGTTCAAACCAACGCGCAGTTCCTCGATGCTCGATGGAATAAGTGGTTCGCTGCGCACGTCCGGTCGGGGGATTATTTGCCGAACGATGCTTATCTGGCCAGCCTGCGCGGCGACAACTGGCAGTTGCACGGCCTGAAAAAAGAAAAAGACGGCGCGAAGGTGCTCGCGGCCCTGCGCGACGTGGCCTTGGACCTGCAAATCAAGGCCGATAATTGCCGCCATTCCGCCGACGGCCTCGGCAAGGAGATCAGCGTCAAGGTTCACACCAAGGCCGACGGCAGGGAAGTGGGCGGTTACGAAGTGTACTTTGTTTCCAAGGGCATGTTTGGCGTGAAAGGCGCGTACGATCGCTTCCCACGGCAAAGCAGTCCGACGGACGAGAAGATTCTTTGCCCCGGGGGCTATGCCATGTGGGTGCGAAAAAAGGATTTTACCGGCGAGCCCGTTTTCATTGGTCTGGGCGGCCACGGCGAAACCCGCCTGGAGGTGGACCTGGAAGTGTCGCCGCAATAGTTCGGAATGAAATCGCGCTCCGAGGACCGGCGCTGGTTGCAGCAGGCGCGCAAAAGCTGGCTGACGCTGGCGCAGGGCGCGCTGTGGATGGGCGGCATTCTCGGTGGTTTTCTCCTGCCGCCGCCGGTGGGCGTCTCGGCCGCTCACGAAAGAATCTGGCTGCGGCTGGGCCAGTTCGTCGTGGCCGTCGTGCTGGGCTTGGAGATGCTGGCTGCGCGACGCTGGCAGGAGCCGCGGTACTCATTGCGCTGGGCTGGGGTGGCGTTGCTCACGCTGGTCCTCGCCGTGGCGGCGTTCTTCCGCTACCAGGAATTGACGCTGGCCTGGACTGCCAAATACAACCGCGCCAAAGTGGTCATCGGCTCCGACTTGACTCCGCAAGGCCGGATCTATGTGGCCGCAAACCCAAAGCTGTCCGCGGACCAACTGGTTTATGATTTCACCGGCCATACCGACGAGCTTTGGACGCATGAATCCATTGATCGTCGGCGGCTGCTTTTGGCTGCTACTTATGTAAGTTGCCTGCCGTTGTTCACCGTTTGCCTGATTGCCGTCGTGCAGACCCTGCATTCCAGTGCCCCGATTGCCCGGCGCCGGACCAGAAAACACCCCCCGAAAACGGCCAGTCATGAACTGCAATAGAAGCACAATGCCGGCTTGCGCTTGCATTTTGCAGGAACTAATTTCGGGCCATGACCGAAGCCGCGCCGCGCCCGCCCCAAACCATCTGGGTCGGGCTTTTGCTTTTTTTCGCGCTTTTCGCCCTGGCCTTCGCGCTGTGGCTGGTGGCAGCCGCCCGCAATTTTGGACAAACGCCGCTGCCGCTGCTCGGCGCGGTGGCGGATTTCGCGCTGACGAACCAGGACGGCCAGCCTACGACGCTGGCGGCGCTGACCAACCACGTCTGGGTGGCGGACATCATTTTCACCCGTTGCGCCGGGCCCTGTCCGCGCATGACCGGCCAGATGCGGTCGGTCCAGGCGCTGCTGCCGCCCGACAGCCAGGCTCGTTTGGTGACGCTGACGACCGACCCGGATTATGACTCGCCGGCGGTGCTGAAGAAATATGGCGAGCGTTTTGGCGCTGATTTCGGCCGCTGGCTGTTTCTGACCGGCAGCAAGGCGCAGATCGCCGGGCTGGCCAGCGACAGCCTGAAATTGAGCGCCGTCCCCGTGAAACCCGAGGACCGCCTGAACGACGCGGACCTGTTCATCCACACCACGATCCTCGTGCTGGTGGACAAACACGCCCGGTTGCGCGGCGTCTTTGAAACCGGCGGCGACAGCGTGGACTGGACGAATTCCGTGCTGCCGATGCTGCTGAAATCGGCGCGCCAGCTTGAAAATGAGTAGGCGGCCACGCAGAAGCCCGGGTCCTTTCCTGGAAATTTGCGGGAGCCTCCCCGCGTCGGCTGCGGCCAACGAACCATGACCATGCACGATCTGCCGGCGGTCAACGCCACGCTCAACGGCTTGAGCGCGGCGTTGCTGGCGCTTGGATTTTTCTTCATCAAACGCGGAAACAAGAACGCGCACCGGAACTGCATGATTTCCGCGTTCTGCACATCCGTGATTTTTCTTGCGTGTTATGTCACCTACCACACCTGGCGGGCGGTCGTTTTGCAGCAGGGGCCGACCCGGTTCGAAAATCCGCATTGGTTCCGGCCGATTTACCTGACCATTTTGACCACGCACACGTTCCTGGCCGCCCTCATCGTGCCGCTGATTCTGATCACGCTGAATCGGGCGTGGCGGGAGCGGTTTGACTTGCACAAGAAAATTGCCCGCTGGACCTGGCCTCTGTGGATGTACGTCTCGGTGACGGGCGTGCTGATCTATTGGCTGCTCTACGTCAAGTTTCCGCAGCCGTGATTGACGGCCGGGCTCAATAGACTTTTAGCGTTTCCAACACCGCCTTGACGCGCGGGACCTCGTGCGTGCGGAACAAGGCCGTCTTTCCCAAGGCGGCCAGCACGGCAAAGAAGGGCTCCGCGGTGCGGACTTCTTCGCGAAAAAAGTCGAAGGCATGCGGCAGGGCATGGCAGATGGGATAGCCCAGCTCCCGCAGCCGGAACGTGTTCAGGAAGACGTTCATCTGGTGCCGAACGCGCACGGCACTATCCTGCAGGTTGCGATAATAGAAGCCGAGGCCCGGATCGAGAAAGATCTTCTCCACGCCACTGCGTTGGGCCAGGTCAATCTGGCGCGCAAAAAAATCGCGCAGCATCGGAATCGGATCCGCCCGCAGATCCAGGTCGCCCGCCTCGCGCACATTCCGGCCGGCCACAAAACAGATGATCACGGCCGCCTCGTGGGCGGCGACCAGGCGATAGATCCTTTCCGACGCCCTCGTGCCGGTGAGATTGAGGACATTGGCGCCGGCTTCCAGGCAGGCGCGGATGACGACGGGCGAATAAGTTTCCACCGATACGAGGATTTTCTCCGCGCGCAGGGCCTCGATGACCGGGAGCAATTTGGATTTCTGCGCGGTGCCACCAGCGCGGGCCGCGTGAGCGAGCGTGGATTCCGCGCCCACGTCGATGATATCCGCCCCCTGCGCCGTCAGGGTCCGGCCCCGCTGGATGGCAGCCTCGGCCGACAGGCAGACGCTCTCGCGATACCATGAATCGGCGGACAAATTGACCACGCCCATGACCGCCGGTCGGGAATTGAAGCTGAATTTTTTGCCGCCGATGGAAAATTCCCGGACGCGGGCGGACGCCGCCGCGCGGTGGTTTTCGAGCAAGCCGGCCAGTGTTTCGAGCGTCAGCATGGCCGCAGGCTAAGCCGTAACGATTCAGTCAAACAAGTCTTAACCATCCGGAAAATTCAATGGTCAAGCCGCCGCGGCCAATTTATGCTGCCGGGGTGAGCATTCTGGATGAGTTACAATGGCGCGGTCTCCTCGCCGACTGCACCGACACGGCGGAATTGACCAGGAAAATCGCGGCGCCAATCACGCTTTACTGCGGTTTCGATCCCACGGCGGACTCGCTGCACGTGGGCAACTTGGTCCCGCTGCTGGGCCTGCGCCGTTTCCAACTGCTCGGCCACAATCCCATCGCCCTGGCCGGCGGCGCCACGGGCTGCATTGGCGATCCCAGCGGCCGGAGCGCGGAGCGCCAGTTGCTCACCCGGGAAATTCTCGATCACAACATTGCCAGCGTTAAAACGCAGCTCGCGAAGCTTCTGGATTTTGAGACGAAGCTGAATCCCGCGCGGCTATTGGACAATGCCACGTGGACGCAGAATATTTCCCACCTGGATTTTCTGCGCGAGGTGGGCAAGCACTTTTCCGTGAACCAGATGGTGGCCAAGGAAAGCGTGCGCGCGCGCATGGAAGACCGCGAATCAGGCATCAGCTACACGGAATTCAGCTACATGCTGCTGCAGGCGTTTGACTTTTACCATTTGCGGAAAGAGCTCAACTGCGAACTGCAAATTGGCGCCACCGACCAGTGGGGCAACATCACCGCCGGCATCGATCTCTGCCGGAAGAAACTTGGCGCCACGGTCTTTGGCCTGACGTTTCCGCTTATGACCAAGGCGGACGGAACGAAATACGGCAAGACCGCCACCGGCACCGTTTGGCTGGATGCCAAGAAGACCAGCCCCTACCGCTTTTACCAGTTCTTCGTACAGCTCGAGGACGGCGAGGTCGTCAAAATTTTGAAAATGCTCTCGTTTGCCACGCCGGCGCAGGTGGCGGAGCTGGAGCAGCAGCACGCCGCCATCGCCGGCGCCCGCGCGCCGCACAAATTCCTCGCCCGCGAACTGACCGAGCTCGTCCACGGCCGGACGGCGGCGGACGATGCCTTGCGCGCGAGCGAAATCCTGTTTGGCGGGAAGCTTGACGGGATCACCGAAAGCACCTTTAACGAAATTGTCGGCGAAGTGCCAACCAAGGAAATTGGGAAATCCAAGCTGGAAGGCGCGGGGATTCCGCTGGTCGAATTGCTGATGCACGCCGGCCTGTGTCCGTCCAAGGGTCAGGCGCGCAAGGACGTGGAGGGCGGCGGCGTGAACATCAACAATGTGCGCGAAGCCAGCGCCGCGCGCGCGGTCACGGCCAGCGATCTTCTTTTCGGCAAACATCTTCTGCTTCGCAAGGGCAAGAAGAATTACGTGGTGGTTACCGCAAAATAATGGTTCGCGGCAGCCGACCTGAAGAGGCTTAAGCTAAAAAAGTGGGGCTGGGTCGGAGCCTCCTCACGTCGGCTGCTACCTTGAAAGGGTATTCGTCCCATAGGCTCGCCGCGCCCGCTCGGCATCCAGGGCGCTGATGCCGTTGTCCGTCCACTGGCCGATGACGCCGTCGTAGTGCTTGTCCCGCGGCGAAAGGACCGCGCAAGGGCTATCGCCCACGCCGTCCTTGCATTCGTTCTCGCAGGCCGACGCCCAGCAGACGCGGTAGTGCATGATGGATTTATAATCGTAGGGCAGCGTCGGGACGAGCCAGTTGGTCTGCGCGATCCAGTCGTAATCCGGCGCCCGGCCCGGCTTGATGTTTTCATAATGCACGGTGATAAACTGGTCGCGGTCCCAACGCTGATGTTCGTGGAAAAAGCCAAGGACATGGCCGAGTTCGTGCGCGGGCATCCACTCGTTTTGCCGCCACCAAAATGACGTGATGTTGATGTCCGCATGTTCGCCCTTTTTGAAGCCAACGAAGCTGGTGTTGTTCCCGGCATTCGTGTTGCCGGTGAAGTTCACGTATTCCACTTCGGTTGTGCGCGGGATGAATTTGATCCTGGCGCCCGTATTTATCCAGCGCTGCATGGCGCGCCGGGCCAGCGACTGCTGGGCGGCGGTCAGTTTGGAAACATCGTAGGGAATGATGCCGCCCGGCCACGGCTGCGACTTTTCCGAAGCCTGTACCTTGTGCGCGGCATCGGAATCGGCCCGTGCAGACCCGATTCCAAGCGTGACCACAACGACCGCCAAAACATGAAGATTCCGCATGGGCCGATTTAACCAAGAGCGACCGGGACACGCCAAATCAAAATGAATCAAGCCGCGCTGCCGGCGGCGAACTCCTCGCTGCGGATCGCCTCCACAAACGGCGATTGTTCACGGCCAGCACGGCCAGCAGGGTCAGGCCGAATAGCCAGACCAGCCGCCGGGATTCTTTTCGCGCCCGGGTCTGCCGTTCAAAAAAATCCATTGGTTCACCGCTTTTTTAGCCTAAAGCGCCGGCAGGGACAGCCAAATTAGCGGGAACGGATTGACTTCCGGGTTGGTGTTTCTAACCTTGGGCGGTGCGCCCAAGTGAATACCTTGAGTGAATACATTTTGCTGGCGGGCAGTTCGCTGTTTGTCATCGTGGATCCGCTGGCCGCCGTGCCTGCGTTTCTGGCCATGACGCCCGACGACACACGGGCACAGCGCCTGCGCACGGCCAAAATCTCCTGCTGCACGATGGTGGCGGTGCTCCTCACTTTCTCGATCGCCGGCATGGCGATCTTCAAGATCTTGAGCATTACCATGCCGGCCTTTCAGATCGCCGCAAGCATCGTGCTGCTGATCATCGCGCTGGACATGTTGCGGGTGCAGCGTTCGCGCGTACAGGAGACGCACGAGGAAAAACAGGCCGGCACGGAGAAAGACGAGATTGCCGTCACGCCGCTGGCCATTCCGATGCTGGCTGGCCCCGGCGCCATCTCCACTACCATCGTGCTGCAAAATGAGGCGCACACGATTCCGCAACACATCGCGCTGTATGGGTGCATCGTTGCCGTCGGCGTGGCCAGTTACCTTGTTTTCCGGCTGGCCGCCCGCGGGGCGCACTGGCTGAGCCCGATTGCCATGAGCATTGCCATTCGCATTATGGGCCTGCTTCTGGCTGCCATCGCCATCCAGTTCATGCTCAACGGCTTCAAGGCCTTTCATGCGGAATGGGTGGCCGCGCCGTGAAAGTGCGAACTGCTAAATGACGGTTATTGCAGTGCTACTTCATTTCTCTCAATGCACGAGGTTTGTCTGTTGCATCAAAATAAGCTGCTGCTGTTGTTGGATGAGTTGTTGCTGTCGAACCGCCGACTGATATTCCGCTTCTCTGGTCTGCAATTCCCGGGCTTCGGTCAATCGTTCGGCATCATGCCAGGCGCCCAGCTTGATTTTTGCATCGTAATCATCTTTCTCATCCTCGTAGGCTCGCTTCTTCCGCTCGTAGAGGCTTTGAACCACGGCGGCTCGGGCGGTTAATTCCTCATTTCTGGCCCGCCATTCCCGCCTTCTTTTTTCTGCGTCAGACAGGTCCGCCGCCGTCGTTCGTTCGTTTATATAGGCATCGGCGATTTGCGGGTCAAAGCCGTACATTTGTTGAATGTTGGGGGGCAATTCATCAAATTTAAGTTTAATTTCACTGATGCCGATGCCATTCGGAGCGTATTTTATCGTGATGCCATCCGGCTCCACCTGGATGACTTTGGAGTGTTGATAGGTCTTTCCCGAAAGCGTGACAATGGTATTGGTTTCGTCCGGGTCGGCCGCGAAAATAGACAGCCAGGAAGTCGTGTCTTCCTTGGGGACGGAAGTGGTGTGCTGGGTTGGCGGTGCCGGATTGAAATCAAGCGGAACGGCATTATTATCGGGCCCGACCATTAAAATGTTATCGGCAGATTTCACTCGGATTTGCGGAATTCCAAATGAGTTGGTGGTGATCCGGCCGCGTACGACGATCTCCTTTCCTTCCAATTGGCCGAGCTGACTCACCAGTTGATTGGCGTTCGGAAGAATGGCCGTAAAAACAGCTTCCGAGTAGAAGCCGCCGAAATCAAAATAGACGTTGCTGTCCCAGGAAACATAATAGACCCGCCCGAACACGGCGGCGCGTTCGTGCACATGCGCTCTGGCCTTTTCGGCGGGAATTTCATTGGTCCAGGAGTTTCCCTGGCTGTGCGCAGCGGCGAGTGGCGCAATCAATGCAGCCATGCAAGCAATCGCTTGGGAAGTTTTCATCTTGTGATTTCTCAGAGCCTGCCTGCACGCCGCGGATTCATCGGACTTTGGTCGGAGTCGCCGCGAAGCTCCCAGCCATCAGGATGCCCTTCGTGGGCAGGCAAATTGCCTTTTCGTTTTGTCTTATTTTTATTGCCTTACGACGCTTCCATCGTGTTCCAACCGGCAGAAAAATGCAAATAATTTGGCGCCGAGCTGCGGGGAATCAAGTTCAGGGGAAAGACAAGACGGCCATACGCGAATTACATGAATCGACGCGGATTTTAACGGATGCTGTTCTGGCGAAGCGAGATCGCAACGGCAGGTGGCGGTTTCTTTGTGGGATTAAACGGATTGAACCGACCTACAAAATCCACGGCACAAGCGCCTTCACTTCTTTTTTGTACTGCGGATATTGGTCGGGGAAATGCCGCCACAGCAGCCGCTCTTCCTGGGACAGTTTGATCCAGAAGCCGAGGCCCGCAATAATCATGCCCAGCCAGCAGTGCAACTGCGTCGCTTCAATGGCCGACCCGAGGCACATGATCAGGAGGCCGGTGTAGATGGGATGCCGCACGAATTGATAGGGACCTATCCGGATTAGTTCGTGGTCTTCTTTGAAGGTCACGTCGCTGCTCCAGTTGCCGGCCAGCGTGCGGCGCGCCCAGATGGTGATGAGTAACCCCGCAACGCATACCCCCGCCCCAATCGTCACGGTCAAATCGGTGCGCGGCAGCAGAGGCAGGTTCATGGGCCGGGGGAACCGGAAATAGAACATGAGCCAATAACCCAGTCCCACCGGCATCCGATGGGCCAGGGCCGAGGCCAGGCTCTGCCGCTCGGCGATGCGCTTGACCCTTAGGGCGCTGATGATCCAATAGACGATGAAAACGACCCAGCAGCCGAGAACGATTAGGTTGGCAGAGCGTTCCACGCGGCATAGTATGCGCGGCGGCAATTCCGATGTCATGCAATCGTTAGTTGAAGATTTCCTGCAATTCCTGCGGCACGAGCGCGGGCAAGCGGACAATACGGCCAAAACTTACGCGGCGCTGCTCGGCAAATTTGTCGCCTGGGCGGAGACCCACCAGCTCACGGACTGGCAGCAGGTGGAGCTGAAGCACCTGATGGCGTTTCTCCAGCACGAGCGCGCCCGCCCGCTGGCCGATGAGCCCAAGGAATCCGCCAAACGCCTCAGCAGCGAAAGCGTATACCTGGAAATCGCTGCGCTGCGGGCGTTCTATAAATTTGCGGAGAACGAAAAAATCCTGCCGGTGAACGTCGCGGAAAATCTGTCGCTGCCGCGCCGCTGGAAGCGCCTGCCCAAGGCGCTGTCGAACCAGGAAATAGACAAGCTGCTCGCGCCGGAGGAGCCGGCCGGCCCGGAGACCTTGTGCGACCAGGCCGTCCTGGAACTGGCTTACGCATCGGGCTTGCGGCTGTCCGAGCTGAGGAATCTTCGGCTGGAGCAACTGCATCTGGACGCGGGATTCATCAACGTCATTGGCAAGGGCAACAAGGAGCGCGTGGTGCCGGTGGGCCGCAAGGCCGTCGAGGCGTTGAACCGTTTTATTGGAACGGGCCGCCCCGCACTCGTCACGCCGAAATCGCCGGCGAATGTCTTTCTCACGCGGCGCGGGACGCCGTTCGCGGCCGTGACGCTATGGCTGCACATCAAGAAACGGGTGCGCCGCGCGGGCATCGGGCGCAACGTCACGCCGCACATGTTGCGCCACAGCTTTGCCACGCATCTGCTGGAGCACGGCGCGGACTTGCGGGTGATCCAGGAACTGCTCGGCCACGCAAACATCGGCACGACGGAAATTTACACGCATGTCGCGGGCAGCCGTCTCCGGGAAGTCCACCGAAAGTTTCACCCGCGCCCATAATATTTACGATCAACCACGGACCACGGACCACGGACCAACTGAGGCGTGGCGCGCCCGAACGCTCGTAATTCGTAAATGCCTGCGGCCGGTTTATTCAAAATCGTAAACGACCACCTTCTTCACGTACGGCTTGACGCATTGCTCGATGAATTCGAGGTGTTGCGGATGCACCTGGTAATCGTCCTGTGCCCGCTTGCTGGTGAAGACCGCGTTGAGGGCCACTTGATAGCTCTGATCCACGACCGGACGGTGGCTGCCCGCCATTTTGCCAATGTGAAAGTGCGTGATGCCGGGAATGCCGCGGAGGAATTTTTCCCCGGCGGCGACCACCGCGTCGGCGGCCTCGGGTTTGGCCGGATCGGTCCAGAAAATGACAACGTGCGAAAACATAATCCGGTGATTTTCGGCGGAATCGCGCGCAAGGCAAGCTGGGAATTGCTGGCAGAGATCAAGTGCCCGTTTTCGCCTATTTGGCCTGGCTCTTGGACGGCTGCCCGGCTTTGAGCTTGCGAAATTGCTTCCGCCACAAAAATGGCGGCGCAAGACAAATCTTGGCGGCGCGTACCAAAGCGCAGACTTTCGGCAGTCGGTTCTTCGCGCAGAAATCCGGGTTGGTATGGCGGCAGCCAAACGTCTGGGTTTCGCTGTCGAGCGGATGGAGCGGAGCGTGAAAAGCCGAGATCTTGTTCATTCAATGATCGCCAAAGTTATCTGATTCGTCGGCGTGCGCGTTTTCATGGGTGATTGTTCTGGCGATGATAGCGTCGCGATTGGGATGCGTACAGTACGCAACGTCGTTGAAGAATCTGGCATGTTGGCAATCGGTGGGGGCGTGAACCAGGCAAAAAACCACACCTGGCCAGTGGGCGGGCTTGGCACGGCAAATGGCCGGGTTGGGGAGTTGCCTAACCCCGTTAATTCCAGAAGCTTTCACATCGTCGGAAGGCACATTCAAAATTCGCATCCAACGGCGGCTTTGTAAAATAAAAATTAACCCATCTGCCGGCAGTCCGCGGACCGTAAAGCTGAACGCTCTTAGTTAAAAAGGGGTTCAGCCGCCATTGCTGCGCGCCAGGTGTTCCTCGAGGCGTTTGGGTGAAATCGGGAAGGCGGTGCCCAGCTCCTGCGCGAACAGGGAGACCTTGTATTCCTCAAGCATCCAGCGCAAGTCCTCCAGTCGTTGCCGCGCTTCGGCCGATTTTGGCCGGGCGGCGGCGAGCGTCTTATATTTCTCGAGATAAGGCGCCAGTGCCCGCGCGCGTTCCCGGTCTTTCACTGGATTCAGCCTCGCCCGCTCCATCCGGGTGCTCAGCGCCTTGAGGTAACGCGGCACTTGCGGCAACTGTCCAAAGGGAATTGTCGCCAGGAAATTCCGGGGCAGCAGGGACTCCAGTTCTTCGGCCCAGACATTGGCCGCCTTCACAGCATCTTTGGTGGCCAGGCTCAAATGGCTTAAATCCGAAAGTGTGCGCGCCTTGGCGGTGGGCAGCACCGGCGCCGGGCCGCAACGCTGCTGGACCTCCGTGCGCGCGTGGAGAATCGCGCCGACCTGGTCTACCAGCTTCATCGCCGCGCCGGGAATTCCCAGTCGCGTCTGTTGAACCGCTTTTTCAAAATTGGCGCGCGTCAACGGTTGAAGCGCTTCCGCGGGCAGGAGGTGGCGTTTCAGGTTCTCGTAGGCCGTTTCGTGCAATTCTGCCAGGGGGCATAGATTGGCCACCAGCGAGTCGAAGCGGTTTAGCGCGCGCAAGTCGCGGTGCAACCACGCGAAGTCTTTCGACAGCGCCAGCTCCACCAGTTTCTGGACGCCGGCCAGACTGGCGTTCTTGGCCAGGTCCCCGGTCCGGAGAAGGCGCAGGCAGACCTGGTCGCCTTCCAAAACGAGCCCGGGCCACGCATACACCGGCACCGGCCCGTTTTCGCTGACGGTGATTCGTTCCGGCAAGTCTCCAAAATCCCACGCCGTGATGTTCGCGCGCTCCCATTGCTGCACCGCTCGCGCCCAGGCCGAATTATCCGGCGCGGGCCTGGTTTTCACCTGTTCGAGCGTCTGCCGCAAGGCGGTCAAATCGCGGCTGGCGCCAATGATCTTCTGGTCGTTGCCAACCACTTCGATCCGCGGGCGCAGGTGCGCCGGCACCGCCTCCACCGGCCACGCGTCGGGCGGAACTTCCACGCCGTAACGGCGACGGATAAAGGCGGCGAGATCCTGCTGCAAGGACTCGCCCGCCGGTTGAAGCTCGGTGACGATCTCCGCCACCTTGGGCGGAAACGGCTGCAATTCGCGCCGGATGCTTTTCGGCAAGGCGCGCAGCAGTTCGTTCACCAGGCCTTGGCGCAGACCGGGCACGGCCCATTCCACACACGACTGCGAAACCCTTTGCGCAAGATTGAAGCCGAGCTTGACGGTCACGCCATCGTGCTCATCCCCGGGCGAATAGGCGTAGCTCAACGCCACCGGCTGGCCGCCCAGCGGCACGGCATCCGGAAACGCTTCCTGGTCGAAGGTCAAAGCCTGCCCGTCCATCAGAGCCGCTTCCGTTGCGCTCAGAAAATCCGGCCCGCCGCAGTCGCGGATGAGGCGGTTCAATTCAGAAACGGAGGAGACGTCGTGAATCCGCTGCGCATAGAACGCGAAAAGCTTTTCGTCGAGATCGCCGAGATCATGGCGGCGCACGCGGGTCTGCCACGTCTGGATCTTCTCGCGAATCCGGCGATTCTGCTCCAGAAAGGCATACTGCGGCGGCACCGGCGGCGGGCGGCGATTGCTGGGGAAGATGCGCGTGTCGTTGTCATCGTAGGCGTTCTCCTCGTCGCCGTGGCGCGACGGCAGCAAATCCTCTTCGACCAGCGCCGAGCGAATGAAGATTTCCGCGGCTTCCGCTGGATTGATATTGCCATATGAGACCTTCACCTTCCGCACCTCAAGGCCGTAAAGGGTGGTCTTTTCGTCCACGAGCACGTTGCCGGCGGCGGCGATCCATTGCGGATTCTCGTGGGTGATCTGGCAAAGATGCGAGGCGAGTTGGACGATCCACAAGGGATCAATCCCCGCCACCGTGCGCGCAAACAACTGTGACGTCTCCACAATTTCGCCGGCGACGATCCACGGTGGCTGCGGCGCGGGCTTGGGCGGTGGCAGGCCTTTGTGCGGGTGCGGCCGCTGGCGGTGCTTTTCGCCGCGGTCGAACAGGGCCGAGCCGGGGAACATGGCGAGCTGCCGGCTGCCCACGCCCAGATAGACGTTGCGCTCCTTGCGCGCGGCCACGTGGGCGAGCAGGCCCGTGAGGATCGAGCGATGGATCGCCGCGTAATCGGCGCTGCTCTCGTTCAGCTTGAACCGCCCGAGTTCCTCGAGGGCAGCATGCAATTGCGCGTACAAATCCTGCCATTCGCGCATCCGCTGGTACGACAGGAAATTCGCCTTGCAGAACTTGCGGCGCTGGTTTTGCGAGCGGAACCGCTCCCACTCGTCATGCACGGCCTCCCAGATTTTCAGCAGCGTCAGGAAATCCGATTGCGGGTCGGCGAAGCGCTGATGCGCGGCAGCGGCGGCGTCCCGGGCATCCAGGGGGCGCTCGCGCGGGTCCTGGATGCTCAGGCCCGCCGCGATGATCAGCAGCTCGTGGGTGGCATGCTCCTGCTGCGATTGCAGCAGCATGCGGCCCAGCGTGGGGTCGATGGGCAGGCGCGAAAGATTTTCGCCCAGCGGCGTAAGCCGGCGTGACCCGTCGAGCGCGCCGAGTTCCTGCAACAGCCGGTAACCGCCATCGATGGCCGCGGGCGGCGGCGGATTCACGAAGGGAAACGTCTCGATTTCGCCTAGCCGGAAGGCCTTCATGCGCAGAATAACCTCGGCGAGGTTGGCGCGCTGGATTTCCGGCTGCGTGTAGGCGGGACGCTCCGCGAAATCCTCTTCCGCATACAGCCGGATGCAGATGCCGTCCTGCACGCGGCCGGCGCGGCCTTTGCGCTGATTCGCGCTGCTTTGCGAAATTTTCTCCACCGGCAGGCGCTTGGTGCGCGTGCGGGGATTGTACCGGCTGATGCGCGCCAGGCCCGAATCAATGACGTAGCGGATGCCCGGAATGGTGAGCGACGTTTCCGCGATGTTGGTGGCCACGACGATCTTCCGACGGTCGCACTCGGCAAAAACCCGCTGCTGTTCGCCGGCGCTGAGCAGGCCGAACAGCGGAATGATCTCCGCCACTTCCTCGAACCGCCCCGCCAGCAGATCGCTGGTCTCGCGGATGTCTCGTTCGCCCGGCATGAAGATGAGCACATCGCCATTGTCCGAGCCGGCCATGATTTGCCCGGTGGCCCGCACCGCGGCGTCCACATAGGTCAGGTCGCCCTCTTCTTCGGACACCTCGTCCAGCGGCGCATACAGGACGTCCACCGGGTATAACCGCCCCGACACCTCGATGACAGGGGCGTTGTCGAACGCGCGCGAAAACGTCGCCGTGTCGATGGTCGCCGAGGTGATGATGAGTTTGAGGTCCTTGCGTTTGGCGAGCAGTCCTTTGAGATAACCGAGCAGAAAATCAATGTTCAGGCTGCGCTCATGCGCCTCGTCGATGATCAGGCAGTTGTATTCCGAAAGCAGCGGATCGCCCTGGGTTTCGGCCAGCAGAATGCCGTCGGTCATCAGCTTGATGTAAGTCTGCGGACTGCTGCGGTCGTCGAAGCGAATTTTGGAGCCGACCTCGCGGCCCCAGCTCACCTTCAGTTCCTCGGCAATCCGGCGCGATATCGAGAGCGCGGCCACGCGTCGCGGCTGGGTGCAGCCGATCTTGGCCTCGATGCCCAGCCCGGCCTCCAGGCACATCTTGGGAATTTGCGTGGTCTTGCCGGAACCGGTCTCCCCGGCGATGATAACGACTTGATTCGCCCGGAGGGCGGCCACGATGTCATCCTTGCGCGCGGTGATGGGGAGTTCCGGCGGATAGGTGACCGGCGGAACGCCGAGGCGCCTTTCTTCGCGCAGCGCCACGGAGGCGAGCACCTGGGCGTGGAGGCGGCTCAACACGGCCTCGTGCGCCTGGGGATGAAGCCGGTCGCGCAAAAGCCGGACCATCCTGCCCCCGAGCCACACCCAGTCGGGCAACATGGCTTGGGGCAGGAGCCGTCGGATTTCTTCCACGCGGTCGTCTGGCATGCCGGAGTGACCAGTATAGCAAAAGTCTCTAACAGGGAAACGCTTCCGGATCAATTTAATCGCTGGCAGTCGTGGTCTGCAAGCCAGGCTGACCCGCGGCTTAAAGCTCCACTCGCGCACGGATTTCTCTTAAGGCGCCGCCTTCGCGGGTTTCGGCAGCGAGCGCATTTCCGCCACCGTCTGTTCGTAGAGATGCTCCATGGTTTCGCCGATGGTCGCAAAAACCCTGGCTTCCGCTGGTGTGGGCGAATTCCCGCCCGCCACCTTGGCCAGGTGCCAGCCGTAATTCTGCGCCTCCGCCTGCGTCAAGAGCAGATTAAACTCAAAATTCACGCCGGACGAAAACAGCAAATCGTGTTCCTTGGATTTTGCGATGGCATCCCGCGCCGCCTTTTCGCCGGGTGGCAATTCCAGCGCCGTGATATTCAGCGCCGGGTCCTCCTGAGCCATCTGCTCGAGCCTCTTCTCGTTGGTGTCCGCGGCGGACGCGATGAGTTTGACCAGCGGCTCAATTTCGCGGCCATTCTTGACGATAAAGACCTTGCCCACATTCTTTTCGTCGCCCAGCAAATCATGGAGGAGGCTGGCGGCGTTGTTGCGCAATTGAAGCCTGGCGGCATCACGATTCGCGGGCGCCGGTTGGGGCGCATTCTTTAGATGCTGACAGCCACAAAGCAGGCCCGCCAAAGTCAGAACCGATGTCGCAAACAAACCCCGAATTGTCATGGAACAAACTAACGCAGTTTGAACTGAAAGTCGCGTCCCGCGCGTGAGCTTTTGTGAAGTGGCCGGTCAAACCAGCGAATGACCATTTTCCGGAAAAAACGGCAAGGCGGAGTGACACTGGTGGAGCTCTTATGTGTCATGGCCATCATTGCCTTATTGCTGGCGCTGTCGCTGGGGCCGATCATGAAGGCCTTCGCCCACGCCAAAAAGGCGATTGGAAATTAGAACGTCTTCTCAAAATCCGGAGCGCGACCGCCTCGGCCGCCGCCGACCGGCCGAATTTGGCAGTCTTCCTCCAATTCGTGCGTCCCACCCCAATGGCAAAATGCAGTTTGCCGGTAATCTTTGTGCAGTTTGCAGCGGACCCACTTGGAAAAAGGTTTTGAGAGGCGCTGCGCGAGACGATTTTGCGCTGGAAAGTTCTGGCACGTGCGATGCTTGCTAATAATCATCATTAAGAATCAAGCACCATGAAAAAGCAAATCCTCACTCTTTCGGCCGCTCTCATTGGATTTTCGGCCATGGCACAACAACATTCCGGAACCACTCCGGCCAACAATAATGGCAACACTCCTGGCAATGGGGCCGCCCCAGCGCCCGGTTCGCCCACGCCTGCCGCTCCGGGTTCCCCGGTCGCGCCAGCCTCGCCGGCCACTCCTCCGCCCACCGCCGTCCCACCGCCTCCAGGTTCGCCCGTCCTACCGAACCAACCGAACAACGGCCACCAATACAATAACAACAACGTGAACAATATTCCGAACACTGTTCCGAACAATGGAGCCGCCCTACCCGGAGCTTACCCAAATAATAACAATCAAAATCCCAACAACCCCAACAACCCTAACAATCAAAACAACAACGGCACCCCCAATGGCAGCGCCACGCCACGCCACCGTCATTGGTGGCATTGGTTCTGAGGGGCAGGGTTCCTCGCTATTTTCGGTGGATTGGCAATCGAATGAATAGCTGCTTTCATTTTCGGATCCTGCCTCAAATCGTCTTGGAATGCCGCCGTTCGCCGATCGGCGCCAGGGTGTTGTCGAAGCACATGGCGATGTTGCGGATGAAAAGCCGGCCGGCATCGGTTACTTCCAAACCGGTCGCGTTACGCCGGACGAGTCCATCCGCTTCGAATGGCTTCAGCGCAGCCAGTTCCTTTTCAAAATGCTGTTCAAAGTTGATACCGAGCCTTTGCGACATGGCGGGAAAGTCAAGCGAGAGGTCGCACATCGTCCGCATGATGGTTTCCCGGCGGATTTTGTCCTCGTCCGTTACGAAATACGCCTTGTGCAGCGGCACGTGGCCGGCGTCCACCGCCGCCTGCCATTTGGGCAGTTCCTTTTCGTTCTGCCAGTAGGCGTCGGGCACCTGGGAAACGCCGCTCATGCCGAAGGCGTAGATGTCTGACCCCGCCCGCGTGCTGTAGCCCTGAAAATTGCGCTGCAACTTCTTCTCGCGCTGCGCCACGGCCAGTTCGTCCGTCGGTTTCGCAAAATGGTCCATGCCGATATAGACATATTGACCATCCGCCGTGAGCCGCTCGATCACCAGCTTGAGCACCTGCAACTTGGATTCCGGAGTGGGCAGGATCTTGGTCTCCAATATTTTCTGCGAAGGTTTGATCCAGGGCACGTGGGCATAACTGAACACCGCCAGGCGGTCGGGCTTCATGGCGAGCACGATATCGAGGGTCTCGTTGAACGACTCCGGCGTTTGAAACGGCAGTCCGTAAATCAGGTCCAGGTTGATGGACTTGTAGCCCAGTTCGCGCATCCAGTCAATCGCCTGCTGCGTCATCGCGCGCGGTTGGATGCGATGCACGGCCTCCTGGACCTGGGGATTAAAATCCTGCACGCCCATTGAGGCCCGGTTGAAACCGATTTCGCGCAACGACACCATGTGTTCGCGAGTGAGCCGGCGCGGATCCACCTCCACGCTGGCCTCAATGTCCGGCGCCAACTTAAAGTGCTGGTGAATGATTTCGCCGAGGCGCCGGATTTCGTCCGGCCGCAAGAAGGTCGGCGACCCGCCGCCAAAATGCAGTTGCACGGCCTGGCGTTCCCGGTTCAGCAGCGGCGCCATCCGCGCGACCTCCCGCCCCAGCGCTTCCACATAGGACATGCCCTGGGCGTGGTTGAGCGTGATCACCGTGGTGCAGCCGCAAAACCAGCAGAGCGTCTCGCAGAAGGGGATGTGAAAATAGACCGATAAGTCCCGCGGCGTGTGGTTGTTGGCCTCGATCCGGGCCGAAAGCTGCTCCCAGTTGACGGCGTCCGTGAATTTCGTCGCGGGCGGATAGCTCGTGTAGCGCGGCCCGGCCACATTATATTTGCGGACCAAATCGAGATCAACGTTGAGCGTTTTCATGAGTGCTTCCTCACAGTCTCCACCAGCGCGGCAATGTTTTCCAGTTTTGCCGTGGGCGTCAGGCCATGGCCGAGGTTGAAGATATGTCCTGGCCGGCCCTGCATGGCCTCCAGCACCTTCTTCGTTTCCGCAGCGACGACCTCTGGCGTGCCGTCAGCCAGGAGGGCCGGCGACAGGTTCCCTTGCAGCGCGATATTCTCCGGCACGATGCTCCGCGCCTCGGCCAGGGACGTTTGCCAGTCGATGCCGATGACGTCGGCCCCAGTATTGATCAGTGCGGGCCAGTTGCCGTGTGTTCCCAATGAGAACACGATTACCGGAACCCGCTCGCCGCGGCGGCTGCCGGCGGGCGGCGGCCCGTCCAATGCCTGGATGATTTCCGCCATCCACCGTCCGCTGGCCTCCTGAAATTCCGTGGGCGCGAGATGCCCGCCATGGCTGTCAAAAATCTGGAGCGCATCGATGCCCGTGGCGATTTGCATCTTTAGATAAGCCGTGACCGCGGCCGTCAGCTTTTCCGCCAGGGCGAAATACGTGCGCTTGTCTTCCCGGAAAAGGTGCAAGGCACGGCTGTATTTGGGCACACTGGCGCCTTCCATCATGAATGTGGCCAGCGTCCACGGCGAACCGCTGAAGCCCAGAAGTGCCGTGTTTTCGCCGAGTTCCTGACGCAAGATTCTCAGGGCGCGGTCCACATAATTCAGTTTCTCGACCACGTTTTCGACGGACAGCCTGGCGATGTCCGCCTTGGCGGTGATGGCGAAGTCCATGACCACGCCGCCGGTTTCCTTGAAGCCGTAGGTCTGGCCCATGGCCTCGGGAATCACCAGAATGTCGCTGAACAAGATGGCGGCATCAAAACCGAACCGCCGCACGGGCTGCAGCGTGACTTCGGCCGCGAGCTCGGGGTTTTGAACGAGCTGGACAAAGGTGTATTTTTCCTTGAGCTTGCGGTATTCCGGCAAGGCGCGGCCGGCCTGGCGCATGAGCCATACCGGGGGGCGATCCACCGCCTGGCAACTGGCGGCGCGGGCAAATCGCTCCCGGGCGGAAAGGGCATTTTCGGCGGCCAAATTCATCGAATGGACCGCATAAATAACATAAATGCTTGCCAATGGACAGCGGCTTTTCAAAATTCGGCCTGGCCGTCGCCGTTTTGGGGTAGTGACGGGGGGTGCCGGCGGTAAAAATTTTTGCAACTTTGCTGGCGACGCGGTTTTGAAAGTAAGAAAGATGGAAAATCTATCTCCAGAGCAGCGTGAGAAGCTGTGGCGGCGATCGCTTTCGGGGGCGAATCGGCAGGCTGCCCGCGGCCAGCCGGAAGTGGAACTGGAGGCACGGCTGACGGACGCCTTGGCGCAGTTGCGGAATGCGCCCGTGCCCTCGAACTTCACCGCCCGGGTGATGGCCGCCATCGACCTTGAGGACGCTCCGGCCGCGCGTTCCGGGGGGTGGCGTTGGAATTGGCACGCCCTCTTGCCGCGGGTGGCGGTGGCCATGGCCATCGTGCTTTTCGCCGGCTTGGGCTTCCAACGTTATCAGGTGGCGCAGCGCCGGGCTGAGCTCGACCGGACTTTGTCCGTGGTGGCGGGCGCCTCGGCGCCGGTGCCGAGTATGGAAGTGCTGGAAAATCTCGACGCCATTCAGCGCATGGGGCAATCGTCCCACGCCGACACCGAGTTGCTCGCTGACCTGCAACCATGAGTCCCGGGTGGCGCTTTCCACTTTGTCTAACGGCCATGGCCCTGGCGGCGGCGGCGGCGGCGCAGTCCAATTCCACCTTGACGGCGCTGGCGCCGGCGCCGGTGAAACTGGCCGCGACGGATGACCGCCGGACCGTTCCGCCGGGCCAATCTCCGGTGGCTTTCTTCCGCAAATTGCTCCAGGTGTCGCCGGCCGACCGGAACCAATTGCTGGCCAGCCGGGCGCCCCTGTCGCGCGCCCGTATTTTGGCCAAAGTGCGCGAGTACGAGGCCTTGGACTCGGAGGAGCGGGAATCGCGGCTTCAAGCCACGGAACTCCGCTGGTATCTGGTGCCGTTGATGAGTGCGGCGCCGGCTGACCGCGCCGGAAAACTGGCGAGGGTTCCGTCCGACCTGCTCCCGCTGGTGAAATCGCGGCTCATGCTGTGGGATGTGCTGCCGCCGCTGCTGAAGCAGGAATTCCTGGCCAATGAGCGTACGCCGGGGTATTTCGCCCAGCCACCCCGTTCCAGGGCCGACAACGGGCAGTCCGATAAAATCGCCGACCGGTTTAGCTGGCTATTTACCCTCACGCCCGAGGAAAAACAGCGGGCGCTGGACACCCTTTCGGCGCCGGAACGCGCCCAAATGGAAAAAACCTTGAAATCCTTCGACAACCTGCCCGCGCAACAGCGGCTCCTCTGTGTGCGCAACTACGCCAAGTTCGCCGGCATGAGCGAAGCCGACCGGGCCGAGTTTTTGAAGAATGCCGATAGCTGGTCCAAAATGTCAGCCGAAGAACGGCAGACCTGGCGGGATTTGGTGGCGAGCGTGCCCGTCTGGCCGCCCATGCCCTCCATCATCCCCATCATGCCGCCTCCGCTCCCGTTTGCGCCCAATGATGCCACGGGCCGGATGGCTACGAATAATTGAGGCGCCGGGCGGCGAGTGAATGGGACACTTCAGCGCCTGGCTGGCTCGGCGATAAGATCATAGTCGGTGTGGCCGATGATCCTGACCTGAACAAATGCGCCCACCGGCACCTTGCCGCGCACATAAACGCGCCCGTCGATGTCCGGCGCGTCCGCCTCGCCCCGCCCCACAAAGTAATGACCTTTCATGGTGTCCGCGTGCTGGTCCGCCTCGCGGATCAAACCGTGCTCCCACGAGCTGACCTTCGCGCTTTGAAGCTGTTTGGCATCGGCCTCCCCTTCCACCAGCACCTTGAGCCGGCGGCCGACGAAGGACTCCGACACCTCCACGGCAACCTGGTGCTGCGCGGCCATCGCCTGTTCGCGGCGCCTTTGCCGCGCTTTGCCGCTCAACTGGCCGGCCATGCCGGCGGCGCGGGTGCCCGCTTCCTTCGAGTACGTGAACACCCCCAGGCGCTCGAACTTGGTCTCACGAATAAAATCAAGCAGCGTTTGAAAACTTCCCTCCGTCTCCCCCGGGAAGCCCACGATGAACGTGGTCCGCAAGGCGATGCCCGGCACGCCCGCGCGGATTCTTCGGATGAGATCCACAATGTACTGCTGCGAGGTTTCGCGGCGCATCCGTTCCAGCATGTTTTCATGAATGTGCTGAAGCGGCATGTCCACATAGCGCGCGACTTTTTTGCAGCCGGCCATGGTTTTAATAAGTTGGTCCGTCCAGTGCGCCGGGTGCGTGTAGAGCAACCGAATCCAAAATTCGCCCGCCAGTGAATTCAACTCGCGGAGCAGCGAACAGATCGTCGTGGCATCGCCCGCCAGCGATTTGGCGGCGGCCGAAAATTTTTCCGGCGAGGAAATGGCGCGGCTGTGGTCCAGCCGCAGGTCCAGCCCGTAATAGGTCGAGTCCTGCGAGATCAGGTTGATTTCCTTCACCCCGTCGGCAATCAGCGCCCGGGCCTCGGCCACGATGTCGCTTTGCTGCCGGCTGCGATGACCGCCGCGCATCCGCGGAATGATGCAGAAACTGCACGGATGGTTGCACCCCTCGGCAATTTTAAGGTAGGCGAAATGGCGCGGCGTGAGCCGAAAGCGCGGCGTCGCGAAATCGGGAATGAACGTTGGGCGCCGGGTGACGTCGAAGACCGGCGATGCCGGATGCTGAATGCTGGATACCGGATGCCGCGCACCGACAACCGTTTTGGTCTGGCCAAACTTTTCGGTGCCGCGAAGGTCGTTTTCCTTTTCGAGTTCATCGGCGGCGCGGCCTTTTTCGAGGCTGTTCAAACCCGCGGAGATGTTTTTCCTGGAGGTTGGGCGTTGAAGGTTGAAGGTTGAAGGTTTTCCAATCTTGCCCGCCCGGCTTTCCACCGCCCCTTGCACGATGCGGCCCACCTGCGCGACTTGGTCGATGCCCATGAACGCGTCCACTTCCGGCATCAGTTTGGGCAGTTCCTCGCGGAAACGCTGCGGCAGGCAGCCCGAAACAATCACCGCCTGGCCCCGCTGGTTCGCGTCGCGCAATTCCACCGATTCGAGAATGGCATCGACGCTTTCCTCCTGCGCCGAGTCGATGAACGAGCAGGTGTTGACGATGACGGCATCGGCCTGGGCCGGATCGTTGGTGATTTCAACCCCCGCCTTGAGCAACGAGCCGAGCATGATTTCGGCATCCACCAGGTTCTTGGCGCAGCCGAGCGAAATCAAGCCCACGCGCAACGGCACCGGACGCCCGGCTTCAGTCGAGGCGGACGCTTTCTCAGCAGAGTTCTTTTTCATCATGAGCCAAAGCTCTGAACCGGAGCGCGGCGTTTACGCCGCGCTCCAACCGTCCGGTTTATAGTGAGGGTAAGTGTAAAGCATGTCCATTCTTAGCGTTCGGGCCAAACCGGACAGCCAACATTTCACTGCACCGGCGGCGCAACGACATTCGTTCCGGCGGAATTGGTTGAGGACGATTCCCCGGTGGCCGGCGCGCTCTCCGCCGGTGCCGTTTCCTCCCCCAGGTGAAGATATGTGCGCAGCACCGCGCGGGCCGCGTAGGGCACCCCGGTTTGCGTATCCAGCAACTGACGGAGCACGTCGTTATTCATCTGGCTGAAAGGCATCAGGGGAATCCGGACGTCGCCTTTAGCCTTGGAGGTTTTCTCGACATAATTGTCATATACCCTTTTGGTCAGGTTTCTATAATTTATATAAGCATCTTCATCGCCGCTGGCGAGGTCCCGGTAGGCGCGCGCCAGCATTCCCTCGATGGCGAGCGTCACCCGTTCCCGCGATGTTTCGTTAACGTCAATTTGCGTCGCGGCCACGGCATACTCATCCAGGGTCAGGTCCTTGGGCAGCAAATCCGGCCGGTTCTCGAGGATGGGCTTCTGCGGATACTTTTGGGCGAGATAATTGAACCAGTTTTGGGCCTCGCGAACCCGGTCGTCCTGGTAGAGAAAGTAGATTGCGTCGCGCAAAAAATTTCGGTGCGCCTTGAGGATGCCATCCTGCTGGCCGCGGTCCTTCTCCTCGGCGTAGGCATTCGTGTAAACCGCGTTGACCTGCGCCACCAGGTCCAGATTCGGAGCCAGCGTGTACGTTCCGGCGAACGGATCGGCGATGACGCGTCCGTGCTTGAACGCCTGCAGCATGGACTGATAGATGATCCGCCGCACCGTGATCAGGTCATCCTCCTTCACCTTGTCGGGGTTCTTGCCGGCTGCGTCGAGGGCCTTGGCGCCCCAGTAAATGGCGTGCGCTTCCGGCAACAGCCAGTCAAACGGCCCATATCGCTGGTCCACCGACACCACGAAGGCCGGGTCCAGCTTGTATTGGTTGGTGAAGGCCTGCAGCCGCTGGTAATCCTGCGCCGATTGCGGATGCAGCAGCGGGCCAAAATTGGTGCCGCTGTAGCCGAAAAAATTGGTCATTTCGTTGGCCCATTGCTGTTTGTAATACATGTTCGCGTCATCCAGGTCCTGGCCCATCTTGTGCTGGAAAAACCAGCCCAGTTCGCGATAAATCAGGATGCTGTTCGGGTTGTAGCGCAGACCGTCGTCGCGGAGCAGTTGAATGCCGCGCTCCAGCCAGTTCCAGCGATCGATGTAAACGCCGGGAGCGTTCTCCTTGAATTTCACCGAGATGTTGTAGGCCATGTTCCACGCTTGAAACAGCCAGACCTGGGCAAAGGTCGGCTCCAGCTTGGTGATCCAATCCGCCAGTTGCGCAGCCTCAAAGAACTTGTCGTCCTGCTGTAAATCGTTCGCGCGAATCCAGAGGAAATTGGAGATCAAGCCCCGGAAGCCGCCCAGCGCCACCGTGGTAAAGGCCAGCGCCGGCGGCGCGTTCTCCAGGACCGCCGTCCGCGTCAATCCCAGCGCGTCGCGGTCGCGGTTCAGCGACTGCTGCATCCGGCCCGCGCCAAACAGCAGCGCCGCCGCGAGCAGCAGCAACAGAATGCTTTTGAGGCGCCGTTTCATGGACCCAATTTATTGCGTTCCCTGGGCCGTCGCCAGCTCGCGCCGCGAGAACAGGAAGATGCCCACGGCCGCGAACAGGCCGCCCAGCAGCACAACGATCTGCCCGAAGGCTAGGCCCAGCTCGGTCCAGGTGATGCTGCGACCGGTGCTGAGCGCATCGATCGGCGAGAAGTTCTTGGCCAGAGTGACCACGGCCAGGACGCCCTTGAACGCCGGTATCAACACCACGTCCGCAAAGGAATGGTTCATCTGGCCGGTTTCGGCGTTGCCCCCGGCCACGGTGCCCGAGGCCACGGATTCCGCCAGCGTGCCGCTGCAGAACACCACCAACATCATGGCCAGGGCAAAGAAAGCCGCCACCGGAAACGACAGCAGGCTCGCCGCCGCCAGGCCCAGGGCGGCGAGCAGCGCCATCCAGCAGAAAATGATTCCCAGCCCGCGCACAAAATTCAGCACGAAACCGCCCTGCGGATACAGCACTTCCATGCCTTCGTCCGGCGGGAACAGCAGCGCTGTGTTGTTTGGATTTCTAAACGCTACGGTCAGCGTGCCGTCTTCATCAAACAAGTCGGCGGGAATCGGGAATTCGTAGAAGGTCTCCGCCGCCAGGCTCTCCATGTTCGTCGCCCACAGTTTCGTCTTGGGCGGGTCGCCCACCTGCCACTGCGCGCCATAGGTTTCCATGCTGCCCGGCTGCGGCGTATTAAATTTCACCCGGAGCTGGAGCGGCTTGCCGGCCAGGGAGTTTTTGGCCCGGCCCAGCTTGATCGTCCAGGTGCGCACCCAGGTCGGCGGCACCAGTTGCGTCGCGCCCCGAAGATTTTCCCGAATCTGATTGCGCAGCTCCAAGATGTCGGCCTGATTCTCGACGGGCGTGTTCTTGAGCTTCTCCCGCAATTCCCGGTCCGTTTCGTCTTCAATCTTGGCGGCGTTACTCGGCTCCCTGGCCGAACCGCGCGCCACCAGAATCTGCTCGCGCAAGGTCTTTTGAACCTCGGGCGGCAGCTTCGAGGCCCGCCACTGCAACAGCGCAAATACGCAGGTCCCCGAGATGGCCAGCAGCGCGGCGTTGAGTGTCACAATTCCCAGCCATTTTCCCAGCCAGATCTGCCAGCGCGCCACCGGCTTGGTGGCCACCACCTGAATCTGGCATTCCTCAATATCCCGGGCCATGGTGCCGCAGGAGAGCCAGAGCGTCGAGAGCCCCAGCAAGGCCGTGATGGTGCTCAAGGTGTAGGTCAGAATAATCTGCGTGAATCCCTGCGCCGAACCGTCGTCCTTGATCAGCAGGGGCAGGCCCACGACCGCGAAAACGAGCAGGGCCGCAATGACGAGAAACAACTTAAACCGCACAGCGGCTTTCCAGGTCAACCAGGCGATGGCAACGATTCTTTGCACGAACAGTCAAATCTTCAGCGCACCGGCGGCCGCAGTGGCGAGTGTCAGCAGCGTGTTCGGAAACAGGCCGATCCAAAGCATTCCGCCGATGCAAATCCACGCTGTGACCATCGCCGGCGCCGACAGCTCGATGGCCGACAGGTCCTTCGTTTCTTTGCTCCAGTACATGGCTTTGATCACGCCAAAATAATAGTACATCGAAATCACGACGCCCGCCAGTGCCGTGAACACCAGACAATAGTACCCGTGATTGCCCGTCGTCTGGGCCGCCTCCACGGCGGCCTTCAGCAGCAGAAACTTGCCAAAGAAGCCGGCCAGCGGCGGTATGCCCGCCAGCGAAGCCAGCGAAATGGTCATGGTGGCCGCCAGCAGCGGCGAGCGCTGTCCCAAGCCCGCCAGACCCGAAATGTCCTCCGTTTCAAGCTGGCGCAGGACCAGGGCAATGACCAGGAAACCGCCCAAAACGGTGAACAGATAGCCCGCCAGATAATAGAGAATGGCCGCCTGTCCGCTGGCGTTCAAGGCCGCCACGCCCAGCAGCAGATAGCCGGCGTGTGCAATGGCAGAATAGCCGAACAGGCGTTTCAAGTTGTGCTGCGGCAGGGCGCAGAGATTGCCGTAAAGAATCGTGACGCCCGAAATGACGATCAGCAGATTCGCCCAGTGGACGGTTACGGCCGGCACGGCCGTGAACAGGACGCGGAGCAGCAAAACAAACCCGGCGGCTTTCGAACCGATGGCCAGAAATGCCGTGGTCGGCGTCGGCGCGCCTTGGTAAACGTCGGGCGCCCAGATTTGGAATGGAAACGCGGAGATTTTAAAACCGAGGCCGACGAGCACCAGCAGCACGCCCAGCAGAAAGATTTTGCTGTCCACAAACTGCGGCGCCACCGCCGCCAGTTCGGTGAAATTCAACTTGCCCGTCGTCCCCCAAATCAACGCGATGCCAAAAATCATGAACGCGGACGACAGCGCGCCCAAAATAAGGTACTTCACGCCCGCTTCGAGCGAAGTCAACTTGCTGCGCTGGAAACTGACGAGCACATAAAACGTGATCGTGATCAGTTCAACGGAAACGAACAGCATGGCAAAGTCATTGGACGACGCCGCGAACAGCATTCCCGCCAATGCGAAAATGATCAGCGAATAGTATTCCGCCGCCGCCGCCATGCGGTCGGCAAATTCGATGGCAATGAACAGCACCAGGATGGCAGCCACGATGAAGAATCGCTTGAAGAACAACGCCAGGCTGTCATTGATGAACGCGCCGTTGAACGCCGTGCCCACCGAGCCGATCGTGCCGTGGCTGCCCAGGCCGGCCACCAGCAGGACCGCCAGCGCGCCGATGGCCGCATACCCGATGAACCGGCGCCGCCCGGCGGGCACAAACAGGTCCGCCAGCATCAGGACCAGGCCCAGGCCGATCACCAGCATTTCGAGGCTTATCAAGGAAGAGTTCATCTTATTTCTTGGCCGCCGGAGTGGGGGTGCCCTGGCCGGAATAAGCGAGCGCGAGCGCGTTGCCGGGATTGACGCCGCCCGGCGCCACTTCGGCGGGCTGGGGACTGGCCGCCTGCATTTTATAGCCGGCCACGACTTTTTCCGCGTCCGGGTTTATCTTTTCCGTCAGCAGCCTTGGCCAGCAGCCAAAGACAAACAGGCTGGCCAGCAGCAGCGCATAGGGCAGCTTGCGCCAGACGTTTCCGGCGTCGGCCAGTGAATTCCATTTTGCCGGCAGCGGCCCATGGAGAACGTTGCGAATGGCGCGCGTCATGTAAACGCCGCCAATGACCAGCGCGCCCCACAAGGCCATGACCGTAATCGCCGGAAAGGTTTTCCAGGCGCCGAAGAACACGGTGATTTCGCCCACGAAATTCGCAAAGCCCGGGAGCCCGCAGCCCGCCATGGCCGCCATCAACAGCGCCGTGCCGATGAAGGGCAGCTTGCGGCAAAGCCCGCCCAGCTCGCTGATTTGCAGCGTGCCGGTCTGCTGGTAAATGTAGCCGCTCAGCGCAAACGACAGCGCCGCGAGGAATCCGTGGGCGATCATGATCAGCACCGCGCCGCCCACGCCGATGAGGTTCAGGCTGGCGATGCCCAGAAAGATGAAGCCCATGTGCGCCACGCTGGAGTTGCCGATGAGCAGGTTCAGATCCCGCTGCCGCATGGCCACCCAGCCGATGTACAAAATATTTCCAACACAGAGCCACGCGAGGATCTGGGCCCAATGTTGTGCGGCCTCCGGCAGCATCGGCAGCGCCACGCGAATCAAACCGTAAAGGCCGAACTTTTTCAGCAAGCCCGCGTGCAGCATCGCGGTGGGCGATGGCGCCACGCTGTAGCCCAGCGGCGCCCAGGAATGGAACGGCCACAGCGAAACCAGAATTCCGAATCCGAAGAGCAACAGCGGGAAGATGAAGTTCTGGGCGCTCAGCGAAAGAGGACTGGCCTTCGCGTGCTCGATCAGCTTGGGAATGTCGAAGGTATTTGCGCCCGATTGCAGGTAAAGCGCGATCAGCCCGATCAGCGCGATCAGCGCGCCGGCGCTCAGGTAAAGCGTGATCTGGAAGGTGGCGTAGTTCTTCCTTTCGCCGCGCCCCCAGACGCCGATCATGATGAAGGTCGGGATCAGGGCCAGCTCGTGTAGGAAATAGAAGAAGAACAGGTCCAGCGACGCGAACGCGCCCAGAATGCCGCCGCTCATCACCAGCAGCAGAATGTAAAACTCTTTTTCCCGCGACTGGATTTCAAATGAACACAGCGTGGCCGCAAACGCCACAATGGCGCCCATCAGAATCAGGCCCACGTTCAGGCCATCCACGCCCACGTGGTAGCTGATGCCTAGCGCATCGACCCACGGAATCTGCTGCTCAAATTGGTAGCCGTTTCCGCCGGGCACGAACTGGCAGAACATCTTCACGGCCAGCGCGGCGGAAATGAACGTGCCCAGCACCGCGAGGCCGCGGATGGGCACGCGATAATTGCGCGGCACCAGCACCAGCGCCAGCGCCGCCAGCAGCGGGATTCCCCAAATGTAAGTTAAAATGGACGTCGTCATTTATTTCAACAGAACGAAATAGAGCACTACCGCCACGCCGAATACGAACAGAAACGCATACGTTTGGAGGTTGCCCGTTTGCACATTGCGCAGCATCCGCCCGGTCAGATCCGTTCCGCCGCGGATCAGGCCAAGGCACGCGCCCTGGATGATCCAGCGGTCAATCCAGTCCATCACCGCCGCGATAAAATCATGCAGGCGGATGACGGTGGCCTCATAAAGTTCGTCGAAGTAAAACTTGTCGCGCATCGCGGTGGCCAGGCCGCCCAGTTTGGCCGGCAGCGGATCGCTCGCGGCATTTTTGTAGAGCGAATAGGCGAAGAATAACCCAACGCCGACCGCGCCAATGCCGAAAAGCATCGCGGGGATGTTTTTCAAAGGCTCAAGCGCCTGTTGCACGGGGGATAGAGGCTCGGGTTGGGCGAGGAACTGGATATTGTAATTGTTCACGATGCCGATGAATCCGCCGAACACGGAAAACATGGCCAGCACCATCAACGGCCACGTCATGACGGCGGGCGATTCGTGCGCGTGCCCGGCCTTTTCCGTGCGGGGTTCGCCGAGGAAGGCCACGAAGAAGAGGCGGAACATGTAGAAAGTGGTCAGGGCCGCAACAAATGTGGCAACAGCAAACAACGGATAGCCCACCAGTGGATAATTGTGTCCTTGTTCCAGCGCCAGTCCGAGGATGGAGTCCTTCGAGTAGAACCCACTGAGCACCGGCACGCCGCTCAACGCCAGTGTGCCGATGATGAAAGTCCAGAATGTGACGGGCATTTTCTTTTTCAGGCCGCCCATTTTCCAGATGTCCTGTTCTTCGTGCAGACCGTGAATGACCGAGCCGGCGCCCAGGAACAGCAGCGCCTTGAAGAAGGCATGTGTTGTCAGATGGAACATCGCCGGCGTCGGGCCGCTCAAGCCCACCGCCATGATCATGTAGCCGAGCTGGGACAGGGTCGAATAGGCCAGAATGCGCTTGATGTCGTTTTGCTGAACGGCAATGAGCGCCGCGAGCAGCGCCGTGAACCCGCCGATGAAGGCGATCGCGTGCAGGGCGGCCGGATTGTGCTCAAACAGAAATACCGTGCGGCAGAGCATGTAAACACCGGCCGCCACCATCGTCGCCGCATGGATCAAGGCCGACACCGGCGTCGGGCCTTCCATGGCGTCCGGCAGCCAGACGTGCAGCGGAAATTGCGCCGACTTGCCCGCGGCGCCGCAGAAGATCAGCAGGCCGGCAATGGTGGCGCTTGCGCCCAGCGCCTCAGGATTCGCCGCCAGGGCGGATTTCAACACGCCAAAGTTCAGCGACCCCAGCAGGCCCCACACCATCAGAATGCCCGCCAGAAATCCGAAGTCGCCCAGACGGTTGGTGATGAACGCTTTTTTCGCCGCGTCGCCCGCGCTGGGCTTCTCAAACCAGAACCCAATCAGCAGGTAGCTGGACACGCCAACCAGTTCCCACGCAATGAACATCATCACGAAATTATTCGCCAGCACGATCCCCAGCATGGAGAACGTGAACAGGCTCAGGCACGCAAAGAAGCGCGCCCTGCCGCGGTCCTCGTGCATGTAACCATAGGAGTAGATATGGATCGCGCCGCCCACCCCCGTCACGATGAGCAGCATCATCATGCTCAGGGCATCGAGCTTTAGGCCGAAGTCCACCTTCAGGTCGCCCAACGCCAGCCAGTTGACGGTCGTTTCGCCGCTGAATTGAAATCCGTTGGCGCTGATGAATACGAGCGAGAGGACAAACCCGAAAACAATCGCGCCAATGGAAATAAGGCTGCTGACGGTCTTGCTGCGCAATGTAAAAAGCGTGATCGCCGCCGCGGACAGCAGCGGCAGAAATAAAATCAGCCAGGGTAGATTTTCGTATTTCATCATCGCTTCACAGCTTCATGCTCGTCAAATCCTCGACGTGCGCCGACTGGCGCTTGCGGTACAGCGCCACGATGAGCGCCAGGCCCACCGCCACCTCCGCCGCCGCCACGGTGATGATGAAAAACACCAGGACCTGGCCGTCGAGCTGGTTGTTGAACCGGGAAAAGGAGACCAGCGCCAGATTGGCGGCGTTCAGCATCAGCTCCAGCGACATGTACATGACCAGCAGGTTCCGCCGCAGGATCACGCCCAGCAACCCCAGGCAAAACAGCAGGATGCTGACGATCAGATAATCATGAAGTCCGACGTGCATGTTAAAAATTCGCAGCCCGAAATCCGAAATCCGAAAGAAACCCGAAACCCGAAATCCGAATGGCCATCCGGGCGCCGAAAATATCAGTTCGGTTTTCGGATTTCGGATCTCTTTCGGTATTCGGTATTCGGTATTCGGTATTCACTTCGGTCTTCATTCCAGTTTCTTCTTGCTCAACAGAATCACGCCGATCATGGCCACCAGCAGCAGCACGGAGACGATTTCGAATGGCAGCGTGTAATGGGTGAACAGCAAACGGCCGAGCGAGAGGGTGTCGCCCTCCGCCTGCGGATTTTCCGCGGCAGCCTTGACGCCGGCGAGGGATTTCACAAACACCGACACGATCAAGCCCACGGCAATCAGCCCGGCCACGAAACCGAAGAATTTGATTTTGCGCCGCTCCTCCTCCTTCAGGTCGAGCAGCATGATCACAAACACGAAGAGCACCAGCACCGCGCCGGCATAGACGATGATCTGCACCGCCGCCAAAAAGAACGCGTGGAGCAGCACGAACAGGCCGCTCATGGAAAGGATGGTCAGCACCAGAAACATCGCGCTGGTCACCGGGTTGCGGCTGAACGGATTGATAATGACGAGCAAACCGCACAGCAGCGTCAGGGCGGCAAAGACGTAGAATAGAACATCGGTCGCCCCGCCGCCGCCGAGCCAATGATTGATTGATTCCATCATTAATATTCCAGGGCCTTCAGGCTTTCACCGGAAAATCTTCCTGTTCCTTTGCTTCTGCCGATTTGTGCTTCCACTTTTGGAGGCCGGGAGCCGTGCCGCCCAGCGCGAGCAGCATCTCTTTGTTGTACATGAACTCCGCGCGGCTGGCGCCCGTGATCGAATAGTCTTTTTGCAGGAAAATCGCCTCCTCCGGGCAGACTTCCTGGCAGAAGCCGCAGTAAATGCACCGCAGCATGTTGATCTCAAATTCCAAAGGCATCTTTTCGGCATTCGGCCGGTCGGCCTTCAATCCGCTGTCGCCCGGGGGGGTGATGCGGATGGCCTTCGGCGGGCAGACGAACTCGCAAAGCTGGCACGAGACGCACTTCGTGTTGCCGTCCTGGTCCTTCACCAGATAGGGGGCGCCGCGATAATCCGCCGGCACGGTCCATTTCTGTTCCGGATACTCCATCGTCACTTTTTTGCCCTGGAACAGCGTGCCCCAGGCATGCTTGGTCGTGACCTTCAACCCTCCTACGATGGCGGGCAGGTACAACTTTTCCCAGAAGGAAAGCGGTTTGCGATTGACGGTGATGCTCATGTCAGCTCCTCGCCCACAGCCACAGGGCCGTGATTAAAATGTTTGCCAAGGCCAGCGGCAAAAACCGCCGCCACCCCAAATCCATCAATTGGTCGTACCGGAAACGCGGAAACATCCAGCGCACCCAGATGAACACGACCATGAAAAACGCCATCTTTGCCAAAAAGACCAGGATCTGCACCAGGCCCATCGGCAGCGACTGCGCCGGTTGGTCCAGGCCCCAGAACGGCAGAGTCCAGCCGCCGAAGAACAACGTCACCATCATGGCCGAGGACGCCACCATGTTTGAATACTCCGCCAGAAAAAACAGCGCGAATTTCATCGAGCTGTATTCCGTGTGGTAGCCGCCCACCAGTTCGGTTTCCGCTTCCGGCAGGTCAAAGGGCGTGCGGTTGGTTTCCGCAAACGACGCCACCATGAAAATAATGAACGACAGCGGCGCATACGCCACCAGCCAGCCGTGCGCCGATTGCCAGCCGATGATCCGGCTCAAGTTCAAATTGCCCACGATCAGCAGCAGCGGAATGACCGACATGCCCATCGAGATTTCGTAGGAAATCATCTGCGCGCTCGAGCGGATGCCGCCGAAAAACGGGTATTTCGAATTCGCCGCGTAGCCCGCCAGGACAATCCCGTACACGCCCATCGAAACGATGCCGAACGTGTAAAGGATCCCCACGTTCAAATCGGCGATGACCATCTTCTGGTGCCCGAGGTTCGAACCGAACGGGATCACCGCCACGGTCAGCATGGCCGGGATGACCGATACGGCCGGCGCCAGCCAGAAATAGATTTTCTTGACCCCCGCCGGCGTGAAGTCTTCCTTGAACAGGAACTTCAAACCGTCCGCCAGCGGCTGGAAAAATCCAATGCGCGTCAAGACTGGCCCGAGCACCGGCACAAATTTCATGAACGGCGGCGCCACGCGGTTCGGGCCCATGCGGTCCTGGATCCACGCCGAAACCTTGCGCTCCACCAGCACCGAGTACGCCACAATGCCCTGCACCACGCCGACCACAATGGCGACCTTGACGACGCTAAAAATGATGAAGTTCCAGTTCATTTTCAAATTTGCACCGTGACGCCGGTGTCGCCCAGGGCCGCCCACGTCAGGCCGTTGAACGCGGGCACTTCCCTGGCCATCTCATTGAATAGTCCTTCAATCGTCACGAAACCGTTCCGGCCGGTGACATGGTGGACGAGTTCATGCAGGAATTCCCACTCCGGCCGCGCATCGCCGGGCGCTTCCACGGCTTTCATGAACTTCTGCACGCGGCCCCGGGTGTTGGTAAACGTGCCGCGCTTTTCCGCATGGGCGCACCCGGGCAACACGTAGTGCGCCAGCCTCGTCGTCTCGTTCGGCAGAATATCACTCACGATGAGCGTGTCGAGCTTGGCCAGCAGTTCCGCGGTGAGCCCGTGTTCCTCCACCACCTCGCCGACGGTTTCACGCTCGCGCAATTGTTCGTTGCTCACGCCGCGCTTGGCCAGGTTCTCGCCAAACACCATCAGCGTCTTGATCCGGCCCTGCGCAATGCCGTCGGCGATCTTCGCCAGGTTGATGCCCATCTCGGTGAAGCAAATGCCCGTAAGCCGCGCGCCATTGGTGTTCGGATTCTTGTCCGCGCTGACCAGCAGCTTGTCGCCCTCGCCCACGCGCGGGATGGCATCGCTCATCGCTCCCAGCCTGGCCTTCAATTTCGAGAGGAGCCAAAGTTCCTCGTTGGTCTGGCGCGCCGAGGCGATGATCGCCACGGACCCGGCCGGCGCCCGCCTGAGCTTGTCGGAAATTTCGTTCAGCGCCGCCGTCCACGTCGTCTTCTGCCCCCGCGCCAGCACGTCCTTCAACCGGTCGGCGCGCTGAATCCACTTGTAATTCAGGCGGCCCTCATCGCACATCCACGGACCGTTCACCGCATCATTGTCGCGCGGCGTGTAGCGGTAAATCTTCTCTTCGCGCGATCCAATGACCAGGCTGCAGCCCGTGCCGCAGCTCGTGCAGACGCTCTTGCTTTCCTTCAGGAACCACACGCGCATCTTGAACCGGAAATCCTTCGACGTCAGGGCGCCCACGGGGCAGATGTCCACCGTGTTCAGCGTGTAATTGTTGTCGAACGGCAGGCCGGGATAGGTCGAAATGGTGTTGTAGCTGCCGCGATTGATGATGCCCAGCGCGTCGTCATGCGCCACGTCGCGGGTGAAACGGATGCAGCGCGTGCAAAGGATGCAGCGTTCGGCATCGAGGACAATCCGCGGGCCGAGATCCACTGACTTGGGCTTGTGGACTTTCGGTTCCACGAACCGGCTCGTGCTCTGGCCGTAATCAATCGAATACTCCTGCAGCTTGCATTCGCCGGCCTGGTCGCAGATGGGGCAGTCGAGCGGATGGTTGATCAGCAGCGATTCGAGCACACCTTCGCGCATCTGCTTTACCCCGGGCGTCTGCGTGTAAATCTCCATTCCCGGCGAAATCGGCGTGGCGCACGCGATGGCCGGACGCGGCGACTTCGCGATTTTCGGCGTGCCATCGGCATTCATCACCGGCTTGCGGTCCGGTCCGAGCGCCGGCGTGCCAAATTCCACCAGGCACATGCGACAATTGCCCGCCACCGGCAGCCTGGGATGCCAGCAATAATGCGGCACGTCCACCCGGGCCAGCTCGCACGCCTGGATCATCGTCGTGGGCGTAAGCCGGCCCGACCAGTCGGCCGTCAGCCGCGGCACTTCAATTTCGCGCCCGTCCACCTTCACCTTGATTTTATCAATCGCCGGCGCGGCGGGCTTCGTTTCAGTTGTGGCAGCAGTGGACATTTTAAATCTTCAGCGAGACGACCGACGGAACGGTCGAGGCCGCCCGCCCCGCCGTTCTTTTTAATCTGCGTCCGGCTGTGTTCATCAGTGGTTGATCAATTCTTGGGCTGGTGGCTTTTGGTCCGCCAGCGCAGATGTTTTCCGTTCAACGGCCTCCTTCGCGCGGCGGTCCTCGTCGGCCTTGCCCTTGGCCACGAATTCGTCCTTGAACTTGGCCACGAAGCTCTGCACCGGCCAGGAACAGGCTTCCCCGAACGCGCAGATGGTGCGCCCGCCGGGAATGTTGTCGGCAATCTTGACCAGGTAATCCGCGTCGTCGGCCCGGCCTTCGCCGTGCGTCAGGCGATGCAGCGCCTTGCTCATCCAGAGCGAGCCCTCGCGGCAGGGCGTGCACTGGCCGCAGCTCTCATGCGCGTAAAAGTCACTGAGGTTCGCCAGCGCTTCCACGATGTCCGTCGAGTCGTCCATGACGATGATCGCGCTGGAACCGCTCATCGAGCCGGCGGCAGCCAGCGAATCGAAATCGTAAGGCAAATCCAGCATGTCCGTTTCCACCAGAACGTCCTTGCCCGTGGCGTCTTTTCGCTTGAGTTTGAACTTCTCGCCCGCCTTGAAAATTTTCGCCGACGAGCCGCCGGGAATCACCGCCTTCAAGGTCCGGCCCTCGCGGAGTCCGCCGCCAAATTTCGGATCGTTGATGAGTTCGCCAATCGTCGCCTTGCCCGTTTCGATTTCGTAATAACCCGGCCGTTTCACCTGGCCGCTGAGGCTCACGATGCGCGTGCCCGTGTTGTTCGGCGTGCCCAGCCTGGCAAACGCCGCGCCGCCCATAGCCACGATGTGCTTCACGTTGCACAGCGTCTCCACGTTGTTGACAATTGTCGGGCACATCCACAAGCCCAGCACCGCCGGAAAGTACGGCGGCTTGATGCGTGGATACGGCCGCTTGCCCTCCAGCGATTCGATGAGGCCCGTTTCCTCGCCGCAGATATAGGCGCCGGCGCCGCGGTGCACGTAAATCTCCAGCTCGTAGCCGGAGCCCAGGATGTTCCGGCCCAGAAAGTTCTGCTGGCGGGCCTCCTGCAGGGCGCGGTTCAATATCTTCGCGCCTTCGGGCATCTCGCCCCGGATGTAGATGTAGGCCAGCTTCACGTCATTCGCGAAGCAGGAGATGATCATGCCTTCGATGAGCTGGTGCGGATCCTTGTGAATAATCTGCCGGTCCTTGAACGTGCCCGGCTCGGATTCATCCGCATTGCAGATCAGGTAAATCGGCTTGCCGCTCTTGCGATCCACAAAACTCCACTTCAAGCCGCACGAAAAACCGGCGCCGCCGCGCCCGCGCAGGCCGGAAATCTTGACGTCCTCCCGGATTTGCTCCTGCGCCGGAATTTTCTTGCCGTCCGGCAAGTCCTTGGGCGGCAGGGCCAGCGCCTTCTTCAGGTCCGCATAGCCGCCATGACGCAAATAGCATTCGAGGTCCGGGGTGTAACCCGGCTCGTCAGCGTGCTTCAAAACTAATCTGTATTCCTGCGCCATAGCAACTTGACTCTTAAATAAATCTGTTTAGCCTAGTCCATCCCATCCTGCCCGATGGTGTAACGGTAGCACAGCAGACTCTGGATCTGTTTGTCATGGTTCAAATCCATGTCGGGCAGCCAGCTTCCCCTTCGCCCACGAACGATTTGCCATTGACGAAGTGCATCGGCGTTCCGATCACTGGCAACCGGCCACGATTTCGTCGGCCTGCTGGTGGCTGACGCCTTCGTAAAACTTGTCGCCCACCATCATCACCGGCGCCGTGCCGCAACTCGCCAGGCACTCCACAAATTCAACGGTGAACTTGCCGTCCGGCGTGGTTTGCGGACCGTGCTTGTGCGGGTCCAGACCCAGTTTCTGGCAAAAATGCCCGTGCAATTGATAAGCGCCCCCCAGCGCGCAGCTCAACGTGCGGCAGACCTTGATTTGGTACCGGCCTTGCGGCTCCTGCCGCAGCATCGGGTAAAACGTGACAATCTCATAGACGTTGATCGGCTGCAGCTCCAGTTTCCTGGCCGTCCACTCCACCGCCGCCTGCGAGATCCAGCCAAACTGCTCCTGGATGGCGTGCAGCACCATCAACGACGCCGCGCGTTTGACGGGGTAATGCGTGATCAGCTCGTCAACTTCGGCTTCCATCTGTTTGGTCACTTGAAAGCTCATCGGTCGCTCTCCCCCATCACAAAATCCAGCGAGCCCAGCACCACCGGCACGTCGCTGATCATGCAGCCCGGCAGCAGGTGGCCCAGGATGCTCAGATTGATGAAACTCGGCCCGCGGATTTTCAGCCGGTAGGGCACGCCGCCGCCCCGGCTGTTGATGTAAAAACCCAGTTCGCCCTTCGGATTCTCGTGGCCGAAATAGACTTCACCGGGCGGACAATTCACGCCTTCCGTCACCAGCATGAACTGATGAATCAGCTCCTCCATGCTGGTCAACACCTTCTGTTTGTCCGGCAGCGTGATTTTTCCATCCGGAAGGCAGACCGGCTCTTTCGCGTCATTGTCCCAGCCACCGGGGATTTTTTGCAGGCATTGCCGCAAAATGCGCGCGCTCTGCCGCATTTCCTCCATGCGCACCAGATAGCGGTCGTAGCAATCGCCCGCTGATCCCAGCGCCACGTCAAATTCCAAGTCCGGATAGCACAGGTACGGCTTGTTCTTGCGCAAGTCCCAGTCCACGCCGCTGCCCCGCAGATTCGGTCCGCTCAAGCCGTAGTCAATCGCCATTTCCTTCGACACCACCGCCAAGTCGCGCAGGCGATCCACCCAGATGCGGTTGCGCGTGAGCAGCGTCTCGGCCTCGCCGAGGGCTACTTCAAATTCATCGCAGAACTGCTTTACCTGCCCGCACCAGGTTGGCGGCACGTCCCGCATCAAACCGCCAATGCGCGTGTAACTGGTCGTCAGCCGCGCCCCGCTGGCGGCCTCGGCCAGATTATAGATCTTCTCGCGCTCGGTGAACGTCAGCAAAAACACCGTCACCGCGCCCGTGTCCATCGCAAACGCGCCCAGCCCCAGCAAATGGGCCGATATGCGCGCCAGCTCGCAGCACATCACCCGGAGGTACTGGCAGCGCGGCGGCAGGTTCTTTTCCACCCCCAGCAGCTTTTCCACCGCCAGCGCATAGGCCACGTTGTTGGCCAGCGGCGCCAGGTAATCCAGCCGGTCCGTGTACGGGATGAACTGGGTGTACGTCATGTTCTCGGCGATCTTTTCGTCGCCGCGGTGGAGGTAGCCCACGTCCGGATCCGCCTTGGTGATGACCTCGCCGTCCAGTTCCAGCACAATCCGCAGGACACCGTGCGTGGCTGGATGAGACGGCCCCATGTTCAGGACCATTCTTTCGCCCTGCGCGTCCTGCAGCTCTTCCGCCGCCTGCGCAACGCGCGCGGCGGAATCGCCAATTTCCATGTCTTGAAGCTCGGGCATCAAATCATTTCTTTTCGATCGGCCCCGGTCCGAAGGCCTGGCCGCGCATCTCTTTGTTGTCCCGGCGGGCTTCCACCCGTGCGTTCATCTCCACTGCTTCGTCCTCTGGAGTGCGTACGCGCGGCTCTCTGGCAATGGAATCGTTCCCCCCGGCCACCGTTACAAATGGTCCGCCCTCCATCGGCGTCACTCGCGTGAACGCCACACCGGGCAAATCGGTCGGCTTGCCCGCCAGCGGAAAATCCTTCCGCAGCGGATGATAAGGGTACCCCTCCCACATCAAAATTCGGCGCAGGTCAGGATGGCCGCTGAACCGGATACCCATCATGTCGTAAATTTCCCGCTCATGCCAGTTGGCCGTCCGCCAGATCCCAACCACGCTCGGAAGCTCCGATTTCTCCTCGCTTACATTCGTTTTTAGTCGAATTTCCGTTCCATTAACGATAGCGCGGAGATGATAGACCACCGTCCATCGCGGATCCTCGCCATAATTGTCCACACTCGAAATATCGACGAGGTAGTTGAATCCGATGATCTTGCCAAAATCGCATACCTCCGCAATTCTCTGCGGATCGGAAACTCTTAAGGTAATGTCTCCCCGAAATTCGTCCGGTCCGGTGAGGAGATCACCGAATTTGGCTTTGATGGCGTTGGCGGCTTCGAGAGCGGTCATTGTCAGTGGCGTCACGAATGACTAAATCCCGAGGCACGCCGCCGGTCCCCGCCGCGATGCGTCATTCGGAAATTTGCAAATTCTTTGGTCATTAGGATTTAGGACTTAATCACTCGCTTCCGTCCCCGTTCCGTGCAGCCGCAGCGCCTTGGCAATCACCGTGTCCTGCAAAACCGGCTGTTTTCCAATTTTTTCCTGAATCCTCATCAGCGCGTCGAGGACCGCCTCCGGCCGCGGCGGACACCCGCTAATATACACATCCACCGGCACAATGTTATCCACCCCCTGCAACACCGCGTAGCTTCGGTACATTCCGCCCGTCGAGGCGCACGCGCCCATCGCGATGCACCATTTGGGTTCGGGCATCTGGTCCCAGATCCGCCTGAGCGAGCCGGCCATTTTGTAAGTGACTGTTCCCGCCACAATCATGCAGTCCGACTGTCGGGGCGAAAACCGCATCACCTCGGAGCCAAAGCGGGAAATATCGTAGCGGCTGGCGCCCGCGGCCATCAGCTCAATGGCGCAACAGGCCAGCCCCATGGGCATCGGCCACACGGAGTTCTTTCGAAACCAGGCCAGCGCGGCATCCACGGTGGTCAGCACCACATCGCCTTCAATTTTTGAATTGTAGCCGAATTCGATCTGTTCGGTTTGTGCCTGCATCTTGTCTCCAAAATAAAACGAATACGCCCCTGCAAACAGGCGCAGCTTCAGCCTAACCGCCGGCCGAAATAGCGGCAAGTTTAAATTGTGATTTTTTTCACAAGCAAATCTATTCAACTCCTTTTGACTCCCAGGAGAACGTGGCCAGGCTGTGTCCTGGCGGCGCGGCTTCGCACTGCCCGCGGCAGCGCGGCTCCGTGAGCCGCAGCAACTGATGAATTCTCGCTGCGGCCATGTTGCCACGCGTTTTGACTGGCAATAATGCCGCGGGCCGCAGACCCGCGCTCTTTGTTGGGGGGCAGTGGCGAGCTGCGCCCCCCCGGCGAACACCCGTCTCCCTTTTGTTGGACAAACGCCCGCCCTTCGTGTGAACTTTACTCCGCTTTACCTTGAACTCGACCGCCAACGTTGCACGCGCCGAGCACCGGACATCGCTGCGGGTCCAGGCCGCCGGCGAGTTTTCCGCTGTGCGCTCAGCAGTCGCCCAGATCGATGCCTGGCTCGCCGAGCTCGGCATTACGGAAGCCGACCGCGGTGCCTGGGAGCTCACGCTCATGGAGGCCGGCAACAATGCCGTAAAATATTCCGACCCCGAAGCGCGCCGGCAGCCCATCCTCTTCGAACTCTCCGCCGGCGCTCGCGACATCGAAGCCCGCGTCACCGACCATACCGCCGGCTTTGACTGGCCGGCCGAGGTCGCCTTGCCCGCGCCGGACGCCGAACATGGACGCGGCCTCTATCTCATGCAGTCGCTGACGGATGAAATCTTTTATCTTCGGAATCCCCGGCAAAACGTGCTGGTCATGCGGCGCTTGCGGCACACGGGCGACAATGTTCTGCCCGATCCCGGTGACTTGCAGCGTCGCCTGGCCCAGGCGGAATCCGCGTTGACCGAAATGACCGCCGAGCTGGCCGCCAGCTACGAGAGCCTGGTGGCCGTCTTTCGTTACAGCTCTGAATTGGGCGGGCACGCCAACCTCACGGATTTTTCGAATCGCCTGTTGCGCGATCTAATGCCGATTGCCGAGGCCGATATCCTTG
Organism: Verrucomicrobiota bacterium; assembly: GCA_049509875.1. GTDB lineage: Bacteria > Verrucomicrobiota > Verrucomicrobiia > Limisphaerales > UBA11358 > UBA11358. The sequence continues at coordinate 58,042 of JBEKZM010000008.1, forward strand.
TGCTGCGCCTTCTGGCACCCGATGGGAAAAGGCTGGAAACCGCCCTCGTGCTGCCCGACCCGGGTGTCGCCAAGCTTGCGCCCATCGCGCTGGCCGACGAATCCGCGAAATCGGCGGAGACGCGCGCCGCCCGCTCCCGCATGGACATCTGGTTCAGCCCCGAGGAAGCGTTGGATCCGCATGATCCGTTGCGCGCCGCCATTTCCGTGGGCAACGGTATTTGCCACGCGTTTTTCGTCGCCGATCAGCTGGTCGGCACGGCCGTTCTGGGGCGGCTGGCGGCCAACAAACCTTTCACCGCCGCGCAGGTCAATCTGCTCCACACGTTCGTCGATTTCCTGGCCATTCAAATCGTCAATGCCCGCTTGTTGGATGAGCGCACAGCCGCGCGCGTCACCCGGCGCGAACTGGAAATCGCCGCCGACATCCAGCGCTCGCTCCTGCCGGCGCAGCTTCCGGCCTGCCCGCCCTTCTCACTGGCGGCCAGTTGCCAGAGCGCCCTGCAAATCGGCGGTGATTTCTATGACGTCATCCCCGCCGGCGAGGGGGCCGTCCTCCTGATTATTGCCGACGTCATGGGCAAGGGTGTGCCGGCCGCGCTGTTTGCCGCCGTATTGCGCAGCACCGTCCGCTCCATGAGCCAGCTCTTCGCCCAGCCCGGCGAACTCCTCAGCGCGACCAACCGGACGCTCTTTCCCGACTTGTCGCGCGTGAACATGTTCATTACCGCCACCCTCGTTTACGTGGATTCCCACCGCGGCGGAATGATCTCGGCTTGCGCCGGTCATTGCCCGCTGCTCTTCTGGGGGCCTGGCGCGGGCGGAAACCTCCCCAGCCAGGCCGGTTTTCCGCTCGGCATCGAGGCCGAAACCAGCTACCGCCAGACGGTCAGCCCCCTGCCGCCCGGCACGGCCGCGTTGCTCTATACGGACGGGCTCAGCGAGGCCCGCAACACCGCCGGCGAACAGTTCGGCGAGACGCGGCTGCAACAGGCGTTCGCCGAGGCCGCCGCCCAGACGCACGACGCTGAAGCCGCGAAGGCCGTTCTGCTGCGTCGCCTCGCGGACTTTCGCGGCCAGGCCGCCCTCACCGACGACCAGACCCTGATTTTAATCCGGCACCTTTCATGAATCCTGCCAATCCCCAAAAAATTCTCATCGCCGACGACGAAATCTACATGCTTCGCCTGCTGGACATGACCTTCAAAAAAGGCGGCTACGCCGTCATCAGTTGCCGGGACGGCCAGGAAGCCCTGGCCTTGGCCGCCACCGCGCAGCCGAGCCTCATCGTTTTGGATATCATGATGCCGGGCCTGGACGGATTGGGCGCCCTGCGGCAATTGAAAGGAAATCCGGCCACCCGCGGTATTCCCGTGGTGGTGCTCTCCGCCAAGGGCCACGCACTGACGCGGGCCGAGGCCGTACTCGCCGGCGCCGTCCTCTTCCTCGCCAAACCATTCAGCCCAAATCAACTCCTGAGCGAGACCAAAAAAATTCTCACCCCTTCCGCGCCGGAAACCCCTCCTGACTCCGGGAAGCCTTGAATCATTTCACTCTGAAATGAACCGCCAGCACCCCCGCGGCGGCCAAGAGACAATAAAATCCGAAAAACTTCCAGCGTCCGCCTTCCAGCCAGTGCGAAAGCAATTTCAAGGCCGCCAGGCCCGCGATGAAACTCAATACCATCCCCGCCAGTCCGGGCATGAAGAGGTGAAGCATCGAGCCACCGCTCAAAGCGTGCGTCTTCAACAGACGACGTCCTTCCTGCCCGATGGCCAGGGGCGTCAACACCACCGCCAGGGCGAAGCTGAACTCCTCCAGCTTCTGCTTCGGCAATCCCAGAATCAGTCCCGTGGAAATCGTGGCGCCCGAGCGCGAAAAACCGCGGAAAGGGATGCACAATCCCTGAACCAAACCGATCCAGAAGGAATGCTGCGGTTGAATTTCCGCATGGCGGGGCTGCTCCTTTTCGTTCAGGCCGGCGTAAACGATCAGAATTCCCACCGCCGCCAGCGCGCCGGCCATCAGCGGCAGGTTTGAAAACAACTCCTCGATTTCCGCGTGTGCCTGGCCGCGCATGAAGACTTTCTCGATGAGCACCTTGAGGCCAAGGCCGACTACACTGGTGCAGACCGTCGCGCCGACCACCTGAATCACAAACCACTGCGCCTGGCCCGCTGAAACAAAAAAGTCGCGCCGCCACCGGTTCCAGAAATAGACAATCACGGCGAACATCGTCCCCGTGTGCAGCATGACCAGCAGCATGGTCATCTCGGGGCTGGACGGATCGAGGCCCATCAGTTTCTCGGCCACAATGACGTGGGCGGAACTGGAGACCGGCAGCAGTTCGCAAGCGCCCTGCACTAGCGCGAGGATGAAAATGTGAAAATAATTCAGCATGACGCGCGGAGTCTGCCCGAACGGCCTCCAAATCTCAACCCCGTCCGCAAATCTGTGATTGGTGCGCTGCCGGTTTCAACCAACACGGCGCCTTGGTTTCTCCCTTGGCATCCTTGGAAACCCTCCGAATCAACACATTTTTGCACTTCGGCCCGCCCGGTAATTTGACAAGACCGCAAACGAGCGCAACTTTCTGGCTGACTCCAAAATAGGAGAGGACCATGCCCAATAAACTTAAAGCCTCGCGGGACGTTATCGCTCGAACCGGGAACTGGTCGGAAGCGCTGAAGTTCTATGAGTCGGTTCTCGGTCTGCCAATTGCAAATCCAGCCGCACGTGCAGGTGGCGGATCTGATGGGACGATTGATAATCGATTATACGGCCCCTCCCTCGGCGACCTGGCGCAGGATCTCGCCCACACTTAAACATTTGCCCAACGTAGCTCGGTCCGACCTCCCAACGTTGGGCTGTGGGCCGCTAGGTTTGCCTTCGTTCCGGAGGAGCAGAGGCCCTTTCCAAGACTTTGGTGGCAATGGCGAAAGTCTCTTTTTGGAGATACCCAGGCTGAAACGCATTTGCGGCCAGACCTAATATGGAAACCACCTCAAAAACCCACGGCGGCGGGCCGGGCCAGTGCCAGCCTGGCCAGGGAGTCCCACATTCATCGAGTGCGTCAGCAATCGCGGCGTCGATGCCCGTAAGCAGGCTTGATTTCGCGCTTCCCTCTCCCTCCGGAAGCTTCAGCGCGACCTCCTTCAAGCTAAGCTGGCTCAGCAAAACGCTGGCTGTCTTCCAAGGAGAAGGCAGCGGCCTCCTCTCGATGAAATCGTGTGGCGGTTGGGGACCAGTCACGTATTTCAGTAAACCAGCCAATTCTGGAGTATCCAGTATAGCTTGCACCAACTGACCCCAAAACACTGACCCGGGCCCAAACGAATTTATATTGCTCATATTTGTTTCCTTTGTTAGTTTTGTTCGCCGTCATGGCGAACAGAAATATCTTTCATGAGGTAAACGAAAGAATCTGGCGGTTTTGCAAGGAATCTTCAACAAGAGACATAACTAATTGGTAACCAACGTAATAAACCTTACTCTCTCAAGCCTGAAGTCTATTTCCACTCTCAGAACATCTCCCTTGGATTGGGCGACAATCGTCGGGCTTTTCCTGCTGGCGACCAGCGCTTCAGTCGAAGCGGACCTGCGGATCGAGAAGGCATATTGTGGTGCGAAGAATTCCTGGTGTGATGTCACCGCATTTTTGCAGGGCAAAGTCAGAGGCGACAAATTGTCCGTGGAAATCTCGCAGCCGTGTCAGAAAATTGGCGGAGACCCGGCGCCCGGCGAGGGTAAGAACCTGATCATTGATTACCGGCTGAATGGCAACTCCTTTCGACTGTCGCTCAAAGAACAATATCCCGTGGCTTTTACCATTGAACTGCCCTCCTCCCAAGCGGTGGCGCCTGGAACTGACACCGCAGCCACCGCGATGATGCGCGATGCCAAATCGCACCTGCGCGGCGGGCGCTCGTTGCTTTCCTACCTTGGTTGGGGCATTACGCTCCTTTCAATTGTCTGGGCCGTGCTGGCCACGGTTCAATTGCAAAAGCTGAAAAAGCAACTTGGTCAAAGGACCTGAAACGATGGCGCGGCCGGCAGAATTGCGAAGCCGGCACGCCCGTCACATGGCGTAACAGCCGGCCCCTTGCGCGGCGGGATCCAGATCAAATTCCACCACCGCGGTTTTTTCGTCCGACCGCCGCCGGACTTGAACGGCCACGCGGCCTTGCGCGCAGCCGGCCGGGGGACGAACCGCCAGCATCATCATCAACGCTCCCGCACCTTCCACCCATTGCGTTTCAGGAACGGGTGTGCCTACGGAACCGGCCGCCAGCGTTCTCGCGTTGGTCGCGTCATATAATACAGCCTGCCATTCCGGAGCCAGCCCCGAAACGTCGAAGGCATAAGCGTCACGCAGGCCCCGTTCGCCGACCAAAAAAACGGCCAGATTGGGGCGCCCGGGATAAATTCTCAGGGCCCGGGCCAGATGGCGTTCCACGGCTCTGGCGCCGATAAAGACGTTGATGTTTCCCGCCCAGTGAGGCTGCTCGCGTCCGACGAGATCCCACAAATCGGGCGCCAGCGCCGGTTCCGTGCCGGCCGCGCTCTTGTTATTTGGGCGCGCGGCATCACGGCCGCGCAGCAAATCCAGCATCGTCGTCAGGCCGGTGGCCGGTCGGGAGGGCTCGTCGGGAGCGGCATTCACCGCGGTCAGGAGGGTCGTCGGCGGGAGGCGGTCAAAACTGCCCAAGGCGGGCGGGCGCAGCCGGGGCACTTCCCGGCTCAGCTCCAGCGACTCGCCGGGTTCCAGTGCCGGCACCGGTAATACGGCCAGGGGCCGCCAGGGAACAAACGCTCCCAGCGGCGCGGATTCAAGCCGCAGGAAAGTTGGCCGCGAACGACCGTCGCCCTCGTTGTGAATTTTAACCCGGATCATCACGGATCCGGCGGCCAAATCGTGAAATGAAATATCCGCCGGTTCGACGACCAGGTCGGCTTCGCCTTCGGAACGGATCTCGAGATCCGGTTTTTGCTCCAGGACAATCATGCCATCACCTTTCTTTTTCGCGAAAGTCACGAGGTGAAACAGCTTCGCGCATTCTGCGCAAAACCAGCCGTGCCTCCTCTGCCACTTCGCAACAGGCGACTCTACACCACATTTGTCGAACGCGCTAAAAAACTTTGGCGTCAGCCAACGGCGATGACCACTTTCCCAAAATGCGCGCCGCTTTCCAGGTAGCGATAGGCCGCGGGCGCTTCGGCAAAAGCGAAGGTACGGTCGATGACGGGTTTCAGCTTGTGCTGCGAAATGGCGCGGTTCATCGCCGTGAACATGTCGCGGTTGCCCACGAAAATGCCGCGGATCACCAGGGACTTGCCCAGAATATCCCGCAACTCGACGTCGCTCGTAAACCCGCTCAAGCCGCCAATCACGCTGACCGTTCCGCCCAGGGCCGCCGCGCGCAGTGATTTCGGAAATGTATCTTTCCCGCCGACCTCCACCACCTGGTCGGCGCCCGCCTTGTCCGTCAGGCGAAACACCTCCGTTTCCCAATCCGGGAGCGCGCGATAATTGATGGTTGCATCCGCCCCCAGCGATTTGGCCCGGGCCAGCTTCGCGTCGCTGCTGGAAGTGATGATCACGCGCGCGCCATGCATTTTCGCGAACTGCAGCGCAAAGAGGGAGACGCCACCGCTGCCCAGCAGCAGCACCGTTTGCCCAGCGGAAACCTGGCCGCTGGTCACGAGCGCGTGCCAGGCGGTGACCGCGGCACAGGGCAGCGTGGCCGCCTCCATAAAATCCAGGTGCGGCGGAATCTCCACCACGCCGTCGGCTGAAAGCGCGACGTACTCGGTCAGCAGGCCGTTGATGGCACCGCCGAGGGTGCTGTCGAACGCCTCCCGCCGGACCGGGCCGGTCTGCCAGTTCTGAAAAAAAGTGCCGGCCACGCGGTCGCCCGGACTCCAGCGCGTCACGCCGTCGCCCACCGCCGCGATTTCGCCGGCGCCGTCCGACAGGGGAATCAAAGGCAGCGGCACGCCTCCGCCGTAACGGCCGCTCGCCACCATCAGGTCCCGGTAATTTAGCGACGCGGCGCGCACCCGCACCAGCACCTGGCCCGGTGCGGGTTTGGGTTCAGCCAGTTCGGCCAGTTTTAATCCATCAACGCCGGTGGGCGCAGTTAATTGCCAGGCTTTCATTTTTTTAAATTTCCGGGTGATTCCAGGATCTCCGGTACGGGCGCCGCAAGAGCGTCGTGGCTTCCGGATCGCCCACGACCACGCGCTGCGCCGGGTCATAACTCAGAGTTCGTCCGACTTTCATGGACAAATTGGCCAGGATGCAGCTGGCCGTGGATATGTGTCCCTGCTCGATGTCGGCAACCGGATGGGTTCGCTTTTCGATGGCGGCAAGGAAATCGAGCATGTGCCGGCGCGTGGCCGGGGCGGCGTTCAGCTCGATGTTGCCTTCGGTCAAGTCCTCCGGGTACTGCTCGCGCTCATAGACACAGTCGAGGTGGATCGGTTTGGAGTTCCCATCCGCGGGGACGAAATCCGCGCGCATCGTGCTGATTTTCAACGTGCCTTTGTCCCCGTGAATAAACAGCGCCCACGGATAATCCGGGTCGGGCGCCGTTCCCCAGGTGCGGTGCTGCCAGACGGCGCTGAAGCCATCGAATTCGAAGATGGCGGTCTGCGTGTCCGCGATGTTTGACTTGCCGGCCTTTTGCACGTAAATGCCGCCCGAGGAACTGATGAGTTTGGGCCAGCCCAAATTTAGCATCCAGCGCGCGCCGTCAAACATGTGAACACACATGTCGCCGATAATGCCGTTGCCGTATTCCATGAACCCGCGCCACCAACCGCGGTGCGGCAGGCCATCATAAGGTCGCAGCGGCGCCGGGCCCGTCCACATTTCATAGTCCAGAAAATCAGGCACGGGCTGCGCTGGCGCGGTATCATTCAACCGCATTCCGTAATAGCAGCACATTTCCACCAGCCCAATGTTGCCCAGCAGGCCGGCGTCCACGATTTGCCTCCGGGCGGCGATCCAGTGTGGCGTGCTCCGGCGTTGCGTGCCCACCTGCACCACCCGGCCGAGCTTCCGGGCCGTCGCCAGCATCGCCTCGCCCTCCATGACATCGGCGCTGATCGGCTTCTGGCAATACACATCCGCCCCCGCCTCCATGGCGGCAATGGCCGTCAGCGCGTGCCAGTGATCGGGTGTGCCAATCAACACGATGTCGAGATCCTTCTCCTTCAGCATCTGGCGGTAATCACTGTAGCCGCGCGGTTTCTTGCCTGACTTCTGCCGCTGCGCGGCCAATTCCACTGCGCCCGCGAGTTGGTGCTGGTCCACGTCGCATATCGAGACCACCTCGACGGGCGCCACTTGCAACAGCCGCCACAGATCGCTTTTCCCATACCAGCCCGCGCCGATCAACCCGACACGCTTGGGCTTGCCTTCCACGAGATCCAGCGCGTCGACGCCGAGCGACGGAAAGGCCGCCAACGCCGCCAGGGCCGAACCGCTCTTCAGAAATCGCCGGCGGTTGATGTTGAAATTGGCTCCCGAGATCGTGGCTCCGTGGATGGATTTCATGGACGCAGTATCTTCCGCCACGATCGGGAACGCAATCTCCCCATGAACGCCGGGGATCAATGCGCCGTGTGTTCGGAAAGAATCTCCTCCCCGGGGAATCAAGGAGTGCTAATCTGGCGCAGTGTGACATCGCCCGCGCCATCGCGGCTCACACGGAAAAACGCGACCGGGCCTGAATTCGCTTATAAAACGGCCTTCCGCGCCATGCCAGTGAGCCAGGCTCACTGGCATTGGGGCTGCTCGGGTGGAGTGCGCCGCGCGACTCGGCTTGCCCAAGAATCGAGTCGAGGAGGTCCCGGCCTGATTTTTTTGGCGATCACGATAACGAAAGGAAACCTATGTTTAAATACATTCGAGCCCTGGGTGTTGCCGGGCTCACAACCCTTAGTTCAAGCCAGCTCGCATCAGCCGGGAGCCAGAGCGTCCTCTGGTCGCCAGACAAAGACAACAACGAGGTGATCGTGGCCGGGATTCCGGAGGCGGCGCGGGCCATCAGCCGGGTGAATCATCTTCATCCCACCGTGCGATTCACCAGCCACGGCATGGGCGGGACGGCGCTGGTCCCACTTTGGCCATACGATTCAGGCGGCCGATGTTCGCCCGATTTCGACCCCGCACCTTTCCGCACGGAGAGAGGCCGGGAACTCTGGGCCAACTTCGAGTTTGTCAACATCCAGTCGGACGACCAAGACCTGATTGCGCTAGCCATCAAGGCCGACAAGCCCGGCTGCAAAGACCGATTCCGTGCCGAGCACGATATTGGAAAAGGCCGGACCGGAAATAAATCATCCATGAGCGCGATGCTGGCCACGCCGGCCGACGGGGATTATGGCTACTATTTTGTGGATCGGGGGATCCTGCAGGTCGGCGAGATTTTGGAGGGGAACCCGGGCGCTGCGGTTCGGATCACGATTTCAAACCACACGCCGGGTCGCCAAGTCTGACCGTTGCCTGGGAAGGGGACCTCGGGCTGCAAACCACGCGCAGAAATTCAAGAGTTCGAGCGATCGTCATGCGTTCGGCCGTAAGCGGGGCTGATCGTGCCACCATCCGGAATGCTTGGATAACATAGGAATCACTCAGGAATCATGCCGATTGTTTTGAGCCATTTTTGCACCAATTGAGGCCATCCGGTAATCGGAAAGTTTGATGGCCGCAGCCCAAAGCCATGCCCGCCTTGCGCATACAAGTGCATCTCCACCGGGACTCCGGCCTGCTTCAATCCAAGGTAAAAAACCAGCGACTGTTCGACGCCATCCACATGGTCATCCTCCGCCTGCAGCTAAAACGTGGGCGGCGTATTGGTGGTAACTGGAATATTCGGATTCAACTTGAGTCCTTCATCGTCGCTCCACAGATGTCCCGGATAACATGCGATCGCAAAATCCGGGCGACAGCTTTCTTTGTCCGCCGCATCTATCGTCGGATACGAACGCTTGTCAAAATGCGTGCTCATCGCCGCCACCATATGTCCGCCTGCCGAAAAGCCGATCACGCCAATCTTGCGCGGATCGATCTGCCACTGAGCGGCGTGATAGCGCACCAGCCCCACCGTCCTCTGCGCATCTTCCAACGCCGGCGGTCCTTCCCCGTACGGCCCCACCTTCTTGAGTGGCACGCGGTATTTCAACAGCACGGCCGTGATGCCCTTGGACGTCAGCCAATCACAAACCTCCGTGCCTTCCAGATCGATGGCCAGACAATTGTAACCTCCGCCGGGAAACACGACCGCCGCAACTCTGGTGTTTTTCCCTTTTGGCGAATAGACCGTCATCGTCGGCAGTGAGACGTTACGCACCGCAATCCATGACCCGCCGTTTGGCGAAAACTCTTTCGTGATATTCTCCGGGCCGGGAACGGTCTGGGCCTGCGCATCCGGCGCCGCTCCCGGCCATATAGGCATTTGCGTATGTCCCGGCGACGGCTGCCACACAGGGGTCTGCGCGCCCAAACGGCCACACGCAAACATAACCCAGAGTGAAAAGATCAATGCCTTCATCAGTCGTCAGTCGTCATTCAACTGGTTTCCCGTCTTCTCCCATTCCGCGGTGGCTTCGGCCAGGCGGTCATGCACGTGCATGAGTTCGCGATTGATCTGCGCCGCCCGGCCGCCCGCGTAGGTTTCCGGGTTTTCCAGTTGGGCGGTCAGTTCTTTCTGCTGCGCCTCGAGCTCGCCGATTTCCTTTTCCAGGGCCGTCAGGCGTTTTTGGATATCCTGCTTCTTCCGCGAGCGGGCCTGGCGCTCCTGCGCTTCCTGACGGCGCTGTTCTTTGCGGTCCGGGGCCGGTGCGCCGTCTTTTTCCGCGGCGCGTCCGGCCGGGCCGCTGAAGCTCGAGCTGGTCAGCGCGGCCCGCGCGGTTTGCAACGTCTTGTCCAAATAATATTGATATCCGCCCGGGAAATGGCGGAGCCGGCCGGCCTCCACGCGGACCACGTGAGTCGCCAGCGCCCGGATGAAATGCACATCGTGGCTGATAAAAATGAGCGTGCCCTCATACGGCGTCAGCGCCTCCAGCAGCGCGTCCACGCTGGCCAGATCCAGGTGGGTCGTGGGCTCATCCATCAGCAGCAGATTCGGCGGGTCCAGCAGCAGTTTCACCAGCGCCAGCCGGCTCTTTTCGCCGCCGCTCAATACGCTGACCGGCTTGAAGACATCGTCCCCCCGGAAGAGGAAGCTGCCCAGGACGTTGCGGACCGCCTGCTCGGTGACGCGCTGCGGCGTGTCCAGCGCCTCCTGCAGCACGTTGTTTTGGGGATTGAGCATTTGCGCCCGGTGTTGCGCGAAATAGCCGTGCTTGACGTTGTGGCCGAGCTTTCGTTCCCCGCCCAAGGGTTGCAAAACGTCCGCCAGAAGCTTCAGCAGGGTCGATTTTCCGGCGCCGTTTGGCCCCACCAACACGGTCCGCTGGCCGCGTTCCGCTTCAAAGTTCAGATCGTCATAGATGAGCTGGCCGTTACCGTAGCCAAAGCGCACCTTCTTCAGCGTGATGACCCGCTGGCCGCTGCGCTGCGGCTGCGGAAAGCGAAAACCTACGGTCGGTCCGTCGCCGTCCGGCGTTTCCACCATCTCTTCCTTGAGGCGCTCGATTTGCTTCAGCTTGCTTTGGGCCTGGGCAGCCTTGGTGTTCTTCGCGCGGAAGCGGTCCACAAACAACTGCAGCCGCTCGATTTCACGTTGTTGCGCCTTGGCCGTGGCGACCAGCGTCACCTCCGCGTTGGCGCGCTGTTCTAGATAAGCGTCGTAATTGCCCGTGTAGCGCAAAATGCGCGCGGTCCGCAACTCCGCGATATGGGTGCAAAGCTGGTTGAGAAATTCGCGATCATGGGAAATCAGCAGGATCGCGCCGGGATAATTGCGCAGATAATCCTGAAACCAGAGCAGGGTTTCCAGGTCCAGATGGTTGGTGGGCTCGTCGAGCATCAGAAGGTCCGGCTCCTGGGCGAGCAGGCGGGCCAGATGCGCCCGCATCACCCAGCCGCCGCTCAACTCCCGCGCGGGCCGCGCGAAATCCGTTTGCTTGAACCCGAGGCTGGCGAGGATCTGCTTGGCCTTGGCCACGAACTGGCCGTCGTGCTCATGATCGTGCGGCACGGTCGTGTCGAGGACGGTTTCGTTGCCGGCGGCCTCACCCTCCTGGGGCAGGTAACCAATGGTGGTGCCGCGGATGCGGGTCACTTCGCCCGCATCCGGTTCCTCGAGGCCAAGAATGATTTTGAGCAGCGTGGATTTGCCGGCCCCGTTGGGGCCGACAATGGCAACGCGTTCGCCGGCTTGCAGGGTGAGGGAGACGTCGTTGAACAATTCACGTCCGCCAAAAGATTTGGATAGTCCGGCAACGGTAAGCATAACTGCGTTTGGGGATAAGACGCGACGGAGCCTGCTATCGAGCCAGGCCGGGTTCGGCGCGGAACGAAGAATCAAACGGCACGCAGTTTGAGCAGACCATGGTGGCAGGATAGCCGGGCCGGGCGGGCTTGACAAGGCTGGGCGCCGGCGGGCGATCCGGTCACCCGGATTTTAAGTGAATCGGGTATTGACTTCGCGCGTCCATTTGATAGATTCCGCCTCCCTTTTGATTGGATTTTAAATGAAAACGCATTTGCCGAAAGTGAACCTGGACCAGCGCAAGTGGCATGTAATTGATGCCGACGGCGCGGTTCTCGGCCGCCTGGCCGTCCAAGTAGCCGACATTCTGCGCGGCAAAAACAAGCCCGTCTATACGCCCCATCTCGATGCCGGCGATTTTGTGATCGTGGTCAACGCCGAAAAGGTCCGCGTGACCGGCAAAAAAGAGACGGACAAGGAATACATGACTTATTCCGGCTGGAAAGGCGGCGAAAAATACACCACCGTGGCCCAGCTCCGCGCGAAGCATCCCGAGCTGCTCATCGAACACGCGGTGAAGGGGATGATCCCGAAAAACCGCCTGGGCCGCGTGCTCTTGACCAAGCTGAAGGTTTTCAAAGGACCCAAGCATCCCCATGCCGCGCAGACCCCCGCCGTGCTGGCTCCCGCAAAATAATTTATGGCTACCACCAAGACCATCGAATTTCTCGGCACCGGCCGCCGCAAGACCGCCATTGCCCGCGTCCGCCTTGCGACCGGCACCGGCAAGATCACCGTCAATGGCCGCCCGGTTGAAAACTATTTTCCGCTGGACACGCTGCGCGCCACCGTCACCCAGCCGCTCACCCTTACCGGGACGGCGGACAAACTGGACGTGCGGGTCAACGTCACCGGCGGCGGCCCCAACGGCCAGGCCGGCGCCACCCGCCACGGCATTTCCCGCGCGCTTCTGAAGTTCGACGCCAACCTGCGCCCGCAGCTGAAGAAGGAGGGGTTTCTCACGCGCGATCCGCGCGAACGCGAGCGCAAGAAGTACGGCCAGCCCGGCGCCCGCAAACGCTTCCAGTTCTCGAAGCGTTGATCGCCCCGGAAAGTTCTCAACCCGCCGGCCCACGCCGGCGGGTTTTTTGTTTTGGCGGCATCTGAAAAACCTTTGTTCCGTTGTTCCTTTGTTGTTCAATTTTATTTTAAAAGATGAAAACGAAAAAAGTGGCCATTGTTGGCGCGTCCGGTTATTCCGGCGAAGAACTCGTGAAGTTGCTGCTCAACCATCCCCATGCGGAGCTGGTGGCCGTGACCTCCCGGCAGAACGCCGGGCAGACACTCGCCCAGGTGTTTCCCAAATTCGCCAGCCATCCCAAATCCAAACTGCTCCGCTTCGTGGAGCCAAACGCGGAATTGCTCGCCCGGCTGGCCGACGTCGTCTTCCTCGCCCTGCCGCACGGCGTCGCCGCCGAATATGCCCTCCCGCTGATTGCCGCCGGATGCGTGGTCATCGACCTGAGCGCGGATTTCCGGCTGAAGAGCCCGGAGATTTACCAGGACTTTTATGGGCAGGAACATCCCGCGCCCGAACTGCTGAAGAAGGCCGTTTACGGGCTGCCCGAGATCCATCGCGATGAAATCAAGAAATCGCTGCTGATCGCCTCGCCGGGCTGTTACCCGACCAGCATTTTGCTGCCCGTGATCCCGCTGTTGAAGGCCGGGCTCATCAAATCGCACGGCATCATTGCGGATTCCCTGAGCGGCGTCACCGGCGCGGGCCGCAAGGCGGAAACCGATTACCTTTTTTGCGAGTGCAACGAGAGCGTCCGCCCGTACGGCGTGCCCAAGCACCGCCACCTGTCGGAAATCGAGGAGCAGCTCTCCCTGGCGGCGGGAACAGAAGTCGTCATTCAATTTACACCGCATTTGATTCCGGTGAACCGCGGAATTTTGACGACGCTTTACCTGGCACCGGAGAAGCCCTGGTCCAACGCGGAGGGAATGGCCGCCTTCGCCCGGCAGATTTCAGACTGTTACGCCCGGGCGTATGCCGCTGAACCGTTTGTGCGCCTGCTCGAAGGCAAGTCGCTGCCGGACACCAAAAACGTCGTCGGGACCAACGTCTGCGAAATCGCCTGGCGGCTCGATGCCCGTACCGGCCGGCTCCTGGTGATGAGCGCCGAGGATAACCTCGTGAAAGGCGCCAGCGGACAGGCAGTGCAGAGCTTGAATCTCTTGAGCGGCTGGCCCGAAACGGCCGGCTTGGTATGAAGCCGACACCCAATTCTCCCGGGGCCAGGAAGCGCCGCCCGGCCGCACCCGCGGCCCAATGGAATCCCGCCGCTTATGCCGCCAATTCCGCCGTGCAGCAAGGCTGGGCGCGCGAGGTCATCGCCCGCCTTCCGCTGCGCGGCCAGGAGCACATCCTCGACGTCGGCTGTGGCGACGGCAAGGTGACCGCGGAACTGGCCCGGGCCGTCCCGCGCGGCCGCGTCTGGGGCGTGGACGCTTCGCCGGAGATGATTGCCTTCGCGCAACGGGCCTTTCCGCCGTCCCGGAACTCAAATTTGAAATTCCAAATCTGTGACGCCCGGAAATTGGATGCCCTCGCCGGCGAATTTGACCTGGTTTTTTCCAACGCCGCGTTGCATTGGGTGGATGATCACGAAGCCGTCCTCCGGGGCGCCGCCGCGGTGCTTAAGCCCGGGGGCCGCCTCGTGGTTTCCTGCGGCGGCAAGGGCAACGCACACGACGTCTTCCTGGCCCTGCGGCCGGAAATGCGCCGGGTCCGCTGGCGGCGCTACTTTCGCAATCTGCCGGCGCCGTACTTCTTTTACTCGCCCAGCGATTATCGAAAGTGGCTGCCCAAGTTCGGTTTTAAAACCAGCGCCCTGCGACTCACGCCCAAGGAGGCCAGCTACGACGGCGCGGAAGGGTTTGCCACCTGGATCCGCACGACCTGGCTGCCCTACGTCCAGCGCGTGCCCGAAGACCTGCGCGAAGAGTTCATCGCCGCCGCCGTCCGGCGCTATCTCGCGAGGCATCCGCCGGATGCGGAAGGCAAGGTCCACGTTGGCATGGTGAGGCTGGAGCTGGACGCGGAAAAAACCGGCCGTGATGCGTGATGCGTAATGCGGGGTGCGCAGTCTCCTGCCGCCTGGGGACGATTTTGGGCGCGGCCGGGCGCCGCGGGAAGCGGCAGGAGTCACAACGGTTTCTGATCCTGCACCCACTGGATGGCCTGCAACATCACCTCGGTGGATGATTTCAAGTTGAGCTTCTCCTTGATGCGGTTGCGGAACGAATTGACGGTGGGAATCGTGACGCCCATTTCCTCCGCGATGAGGCGGACTGATTTGCCGTGGCCCAGCATGCGAAACACTTCCAGTTCGCGGTCGCTCAGCGTTTCCAACGGCGAGGAAAACTGCTCGTTGGTGCCGTGAATGAGCTTGGAAACCATGGAGCTGGACATTTTGGGACTCAAAAACAAGTCGCCGTCCAAAACCTTGCGGATGGCGGTCTTCACGGTTTTGGAGGGCTCGTGCTTCATCACGTAGCCCATGGCGCCCGCGCGGAGGGCGCGTTCAGAGTACAGCGATTCTTCGTGCATGGAGACCACCAGCACGGGCAGATCTTCGTACTGGCTCTTGATGGTTTTGATCAGCTCGATGCCGCTGGTGCCGCCCAGGGAAATGTCCACGATCGCCAGATCGGGCGTGGTGGCGGCAATCCCGGCCAGGGCGGCCGTGGCATCGGCGGCATCGCCGCAGACGGCCATGTCCGGCTCGCGCTCAATCAATTGCCGCAGACCCTCGCGAAACATGGCATGGTCATCCACCAGGAAAATCCGGCTTTTCACCGGCGACTTCGGTTCAATGATCAGCTCGGTCATTTCGGGCGGTCCCCATTTCCGGCGGGTTTCTGGTTGAATTGCACGGTGACTTGAGTGCCTTGATTGGGCTCGCTTTTCAAGTTTAATGTGGCGCCGATCACCCGGGCGCGATATCGCATGATGCGAATGCCCATGCCTGAGGGATCGGTCAGCGGCAGGCGAAAACCCGTGCCGTTGTCCTGGACTTCCAGCGTGAACCTCTCCCGCGCACCCGTGATGGCAATGTTGACCTGCGTGGCCTTGCCGTGCCGGACGGCGTTGGAGACGGCTTCCTGCGCAATGTAATAAAGATGCAGCGACACGGTGCTGTCCAGGCTGGGCAGCGGCTTCTCGCATGCAAACCGGCACTGGGTCTTAAACAGGTTGTTGACGGTGGCCGCCAGTTCCTCGAGGGCCGACTCCAATCCGCTCTCAGCCAGCCGCACGGGAAACAGGCCGCGCGCCACGCCCCGCGTCTGCTGGATCGCCTCGTTGAGCAGCGACCTGATCCGGCTCGCTTCCGACGATTCCGTCACGCCCTTTTCCTCAAGCTGTTCCCCCAAAATGTCCATCCGATAGGCGATGGCGGCCAGTTGCTGGCAGACGCCGTCGTGCAAGTCGTGCCCGATGCGGCGCTGTTCGCGGTTGCTGGTCTCCAGGATTTCCCGCTCCAGCCGGCTGCGTTCGGTGATGTCCCGCGCCACGCTTTCCACCTCGGGCCCGCTGCCGGCCCGCTGCACGAGCAGGGAACTGATTTCCAACCGCAGGCGCTGGCCGGTGGTGTTGACAAAATCCCACTCCGCCGTGGCCAGTTCTCCATCCTTGATTTCCTCCGCGAGCCATTGTTTCACCGCCTCGCGCTCGTCTTCCGCCACGAACGTCACCAGATCGCGGCCCAGAATTTCATTCCGGCCGCGGCGCAAAATCTGTTCCCCCGTCTTGTTCACCGAGGTGATGCGTCCGCCGAGATCGTGGGTAAAGACCATGTCGCTCGCGTTCTCGAAGAGATTTTCGTAGCGCTCCTTCAAGGCGGCCTCGGTTTCCAATTGGCGGCGAATGATGGCCGTCTGTTTGCGCACCCGGCGGCGCAAAATGCCGACCCACGCCAGCGCGGTGAAGACCACCAGACCCAGCAGGCCCAGTGCCCACAACATCCGTTTGATGTTCCACCACGGCGGCTGCGCCAGCACCGTGATGTCGCCGGCCGACCGCATCAACAGGCGGAATGACTTGGCCCGCCATTCGGTCCCGTAGTACCACCCGTTGCCCCGTTCAATCAAACAGATGCCCGTGATCGCCACTTTGCTGTCGTTCTGCAAATAGGCAAAATCGGTGCCGGCGCCATTCCGCTGCAGATAGGCGTGAAATATGAACCCTCGCGATTGCAGCACCAGGAACTGTTCCCGGCTGTGGCGCGCCCGGTCCAGCACCGTCGCCTCGATCCGAACCAGGCGGCAATCATGCTTCCCGCTCAGGGCATCGTCGGCCGTCACCGGATCCGGCGCCGGCAGGTCGCCCGTCCCGATCTTCCGGTAGATCGCGTCCTGCAACATCGGCGTGTATTCACCCTTGGCGGGAAATCCCAAAACCTCGATCTCGTCGCCGGGCAGCAGCGAACCCTCCTGCCGCGTTTCCACATACAGCCCTTCGGTCTTGTCCTCGATGTACAGCGCATCCTCCCCGTGATAAACCACCGAGCCCCGCACCTTGACCCGGTGGCCGTAGGAGCCCTGCGGCGTAAATTGGAGGAGCTGCTCCATGGGACGCGTCGGGACGGCGAAGGGATTGGCCGGCGCCGGGAGGACCACGGTGAGATCCTCCGGCCGGGGAACCAGCAGCCGCGTATCGAAGAGTTGCCGCTGCAGGTTGAACCGCGTCACGCACACCCCCCGGATCCGCACCGTGCTGTCCACCAAATCGGCGCCATTGGTGACCGGCAATTTGGCGGCCAGCGCCGTCAAACGGCCCCCGCCGGTGGCAATTTCCACTGCGAAATACCTGGTCGCCTCATCCCATTGCACCGCCCGGAGCAGGCCGCTGATTTCTACAAACTGGCTGTCCTCCTCGCCGCTGGCAACTTGTTCAAACGTCACCGGCTTGGCCGGCGGATACTCGCCTTCGCCCAGGGTGGTGATCTTTTGGGGCGCCACGATCGGCGCGTATTCACCGGGACTGGTCACGCCGTCGATCGCGATTTTGCCCCCCGCCTTCAGCGAGGGAAAATTCGAAGCGTTATTCAGGGAAAAATAAATGCCCGCCGTATCGTCCTGAATAAAACGGAAGTACTGCCCCAAATCCAAAAAGGTCACCGTGCCCTGGAGGCGGACTGGCAGGTGCAGTGCGGCCTGTTCCGGGGTCAACTGCCGGACCTGTGCGGCCGTCTGCAGCACCCCGTTGGTGGCGGCCGGCTGGGCGGCCAGCGGCAGGCAGATCAGCCCGGCGGCCGGCAAAACCACGCCAAAAACCCTCCGGCGGACATGTAGGCCTGTATTCAAGCGTGGCTCCATTGTACATTGGGACGCTGAGCGTGCCAAGGCGGGCGCGGCCGGCATCGGCGCACCAAGATCGAGGATGGAGGAGGGTCGCAAATCGCAAATCCGGCTAAAGCCCAATGAATTCGGAAAATCCAACTTGCCGCGCCGCCCCTGCCGCACCGCGGAAATCCTTAAGGCGCCGCGCCCCCCGCCCTCCGCTTTTCGCCCTCCGCATTCCAAAATCCGCATTCGCTTGCCGCCCTCATATTGGGATAGCTTATTTCATTCATTAGTTGCTGAATTACATTGATTCTTATCACATTTTCGCTCATGCTACAGCCTGTCCACGTTGCCAGCATTTCGCCACGCAACCGGTTTTTGACGCAACAACTATGAATGCCATTGCCGAAGATCAATCCTCTGCTCCCAAGACGCTCACCACCCTGCCGTCGGATGATGTGCGCCAGCTCATGTGGCGCTTCGCGGACCGTTACGAGCTGCACATGCTCGTGCAGGCCTCGCGCGCCGTCGCCCGCGGTCCCGTCGCCCGCCTCGTCGCCGCCGGCGGACGCAATTCGCACGAGTGGACGCCCGAAAAGAACAGCCTCCTCCAGCACTACGACGAGAGCGGCATCACCGCCGCGTCGCTGGACCCGGAGGAGGGCGGGTTCATCGCCGGCCCCAAGAACCTGGCGCTGGCGCTGATCGCGTTTGAACTGGCGTGGGTGGATGCCGGCGCGGCCACTGGCAGCCTGGCTGGCAACCTGGGCCTGGCGCCCATCCATGAGCGCGGCACGCCGGAGCAGCGCGCGAAGTACGTGGCCGGCGCGGCCCCGCTCCGGCCCGGCGAGACGCGCGTGCAGGTGCGCGCGGCGTTCGCGCTGACCGAACCCATCCCGTTTGTGGGCGTGGAAACGGGCCTGCTGGCCGGCAAGGTCCGCGTGGCTGAATGGAAGGAAGGCGCCGAACCGATTTTGCAGGTGGAAAAGCGCGGCCGCTTCATCACCAACATGGGCTTCGCCAACGTCGTCACCGCCGCGGTGGATTCCGACGACCCCCGCCTGAAGGGCAGTTGCATGGTTATCATGGAAGAAGGCGATCCCGGCGTTTGGGACCGCGGCACCCCCACCAAGAAACTGGTGCATCAGCTCTCCTCGACCAACGACCCCGTATTCAACTTGCAGGTCCCGGCGCACCGCATCGTGGGCGGCTACACGGTCAAGGACGGCGTGATCATTCCCAATTATTCGCACAGCGAAATCATCGAGGCCGTGTTTCGTCGCACGCGCGTGACCGTTGGCCTCATGACCAGCGCCAAGCTGTTGTCCGCCGTGGAACCGGTGATCCTGTATCAACGCCGCCGTTTTCGCGGCGGCGAGGGCGCTCCCGGCACGCCGCGCTATGAACTGGGCATCCAGCAAAAGGAAGACGCCCTGCATCGTCTCGTGGATGTGTGGGCCACCGGCGAAGCCAGCGCCTCGCTCGGCTTCTACGCCGCACGGCTGTTCGACGAACTCGACCCGATGGAAAAGGAAAAGGACCAGTGGCTGGCCGACAAGGGCCTTAGCGGCCGGGCGGCGCTCAAGGAAATGGCCAAGAAAAAGGCCAAGGCCATGGAGTTGGTGAAGCTCTATTCCCTGCCCGTCGGCGAACGCGATTTGAACGAGGTGGCGGACCTCGAATCGGACCTGATGGTGAAATACGCCGCCCTTGATTCGCTGGCCAATGTGTTTTGCCCCGCCTGCAAGCTTTGGAACACCGGCCACGGCGCCAACATGATGCGCGAGGCCGTCAGCCTCATGGGCGGTTACGGCGTCACCGAGGATTGCCCCGGATTTCTCGGCCAGAAATGGATGGACGCGCAGTTGGAGGCGACCTACGAAGGGCCGGAAGCGGTGCAGCGCCTGCAGCTTTCCATCACCATGATCAACGAGCTGTTCCTGGCGCAGTTCAAGCAATGGATCACTGGGATGCGCCGGCTCGCCGGCACACGTCCGGGCACCGGCGCCTGCACGCTTGCCAGCGCCATGCAGCTCTGGCTGTGGACGCTGAATCATGTGATGAGCGCCACGGACGCCCACGGCACGAAGCTCTTCCACAAAACGCGCCAGGGCGTCACTTTCCCGCTGGCGGATGCGCTCTGCTGGTTGCTCGCCGCGCGGCAGTTCATTCTGGATGTGGCGGAACTGGAGGAAAAGGGCCCGCGCAATGCGGCGGTGGCCGAGGGCCTCGAGGGCACGGTGGCCTTCCTCAACGATCTGGCGCACGTCGAATCGGCCCGCGCCGCCGGTGAAGTCAGCCGCATCACCACCGAAATTGTGTTCGGCTACAACCGCCATCCGGCCTGGGACGAAACGAGCTGCCACGCCTGCTATCGCGCCGAGGAATTGGCGGCGCTCGAAGGCCTGATTCCCGGTATCGAAGGTTCGGCGCGCGCTTATGCGGATGTGGCCGAAACGGGCGAGGACCATCCCTGCAAGGCTGGCCCGTGCGTCACGTTTCACGGCTTGGAGGACTTCATCCATCTCCGCGGCAAGCTGGACGGCTGTTTGACCGGCTGCCGCCTGGCCAAAGACCGCGCCGCGGAATCCCTCACCAAGGTCATGACGCGCGAAGCGCTGGATTATCCGGTGTGAGCAGCAACATGTCCGACCAGCCTCAAATCGAACGCCAGCGCATGGACGTGGACATCGTCTGCGTCGGCTTCGGCCCCGCCACCGCCGGCTTCCTCACCGCGCTGTCGCGGCAGTTGGTCAACGCTGACGGCACGCCCGCGGTGGAAAGCGCCGCCGTGCCCGGCCTGCCGCCGCAGGTGCTCTGCTACGAGCGCGCGGATGACTTGGGCTTCGGCGTGTCGGGCGTCGTGACCCGCGCGCGCGCGTTGCGCGCCAGTTTTCCGGATATCGCCAAAGCCGGCATTCCCATGGCTGCTCCCGTCACTGAGGAGAAAGTGCTCTACCTTCTGGACCCGGTGGGAGCCAGCCGCCGGTCGCTGGCCCTGCGGCTGGCAGATTCGGTCATCCGCGCCGCAAAATCCGCCCTGCCCGTGGAGCACGACGCGCTGAACCTGCCCTGGACTCCTTCCTTCCTGCACAAGCGCGACGGCCTGATTCTCTCGCTGGGCCAGTTCATGCAATGGGTCGGCGCCCAAGTGCAAAGCACGGGCACGGTGCAAATCTGGCCCGCGACCCCGGTGGCCGAAGTGCTGACGGAACCCGGCGAGCTAGACGGCCGGAAGGTCGTCGGCGTACGTTTGATCGACCAGGGCGTGGACAAAAATGGCAACCCTGCCGACGGCTTTGCGCCGGGCATGGACATTCACGCCGCGCTGACCGTCGTGGGCGACGGGCCCGTGGGCGCCATTGGACGACAGCTCGACGCGCAATTTGGCCTGCCCAACGGCAACCACATTCGCGACTGGGCCGTGGGCATGAAGTTCGTCGTGGATTTGCCCGCGGAGACGCCGCTGAAGCCCGGCACCGTGCTGCACACGTTCGGTTATCCGGAGCCGGAGATTTTCGGCTTTCTTTACGTGCACCCGGATCGCGTGGCGTCACTGGGAATCTTTGTGCCATCGTGGTTCGACAGCCCGGCGCGCACGGCCTACCGTTATTTGCAGCATTGGATGCTGCATCCGTATCTATGGCACCAGCTCAAGGGCGGCAAGCTCCGGTCCTGGGGCGCCAAGACGCTGGGCGAGTCCGGCCAACAGGGCGAACCCCGGCTCACCGGCGACGGCTATGCGCGCATCGGCGAAGGCAGCGGCACCACCAACGTGCTCACCGGGTCCGGCGTGGATGAAGCCTGGGCCACCGGCACGCAACTGGCCGAAGCCGTGCTTGAGTTGCTCAAGGCCAAAAAACCCTTCACCAGGCAGAACCTGGACGAGACCTATGGGAAACGGCGCCGCGCCAGTTGGGTCGAGGCGGAGGGGCAAATCGCCAAAAAGTCGCGGGACGGTTTCCAAAAAGGAGTCGCCACCGGCATGGTGGGAATGGCGCTCGCCGGATTGACCGACGGCAAATTCTCACTCGGCCGACAACCAGTGCCGCCTTGGAAACGCCTTCGCAGTCTCGAAGCCTATTACGCCGGCCGCATTTCGCCCGACGAGCTGGCCCGGCTGCGCGCTGAGTGCAAGGCGAAGAATGTTTCATTGCACGGCGCGCTGATGGACCAGGCCGGCTGGCCGGCCATTCCCTTCGACGGCCAATTGCTCGTGTCGCATCAGGACGCCCTCCTCATGGGCGGCAAGGTGCAGGCGCCTCATGGGTATGCGGATCACATTGTTTTCCAGCGTCCGGAACTGTGCCAACGGTGTGGCGCGCGGATTTGCATCGAAGCCTGCAGCGGCCAGGCGATTTCCCCGGGCGAGAACGGCGTGCCAAATTTCGACCGGGAAAAATGCATCCATTGTGGCGCCTGCCTGTGGAATTGTTCGCAGGCCAGCCCGGAAAACCCTGAACAAATGAACATCGCCTTCCGCGCCGGCACAGGTGGATTGCATTCGGCGGAAAATTAACCGTGAAATAGTTTCCATCCAGAATCCATGAAAATCTCGATCATCCTCGCCCATCCGAATCCGGAAAGTTTCAATCACGCCATCGCCAGGACGGCCGAGGCGAAACTCCAGCAGCTTGGTCACAACGTGCGGCTGCACGACCTTTGCGAGGAGCAATTCAATCCCCTGCTGCCCACCGAGGAGCTATCCAAGAATGCGCAACTGGGCTCGGTGATCCGCCAGCACTGCCACGAAATCGTGGAGGCGGACGGCATCATCATCGTGCATCCGAATTGGTGGGACATGCCGCCCGCCGTTTTGAAGGGCTGGCTCGACCGCGTACTGCGCATGGATGTGGCGTATCGCTTTGTGGCCAACGACCACGGCGAAGGTGTGCCGCAGGGCCTGCTCAGGGCGCAATCCGCCATTGTGTTTAACACGGCCAACACGCCGGACGTGGCGGAACAGGCCCTGTACGGCGACCCGCTGGAAACACTCTGGAAAAAATGCATCTTCGGCCTGTGCGGAGTGAAAAAAGTCGAGCGCCGGACCTTTTCCGTGGTCATTACCAGCACCTACGAACTGCGGACATGCTGGCTGGCGGAAGTTCGCCAAATGGTGGCGGCTCACTTTCCCGCGGAATCGAAGGCGCAGACCAAGAAGGGTGGACTGCCGCGTGACCCGGTTCTCGGCAAGGCGTGAGCCCGGTCCACAACATGACGAATGTGTCGGGCCCGTCACGCCGCAGCGGCGCAAAACGGTTTCCAAAGTGTTCGCGCCTTGCACCCTTGAACCCACAACGCCACATTTCGCCGAGCTGCTGGGAGTGTTTCTCCCTCTCCCCCGGGGAGAGGGCCGGGGTGAGGGCGGGCTTCCCCGTTGCCCATGTCCATCTCTCCATTCACGGGCAGGGTCAGCGCAAATCCCTCATTTCCAAGTGCGCCCGTCTCTTGGTGTTGCTCGCCTTGCTGTTCGTCTTGCTCCCCGTGGGCAGCAGCCGCGGCGAACCCGCAACGAACACGATCGCTGTCCTCGACGCGCACGGTCTCAGCGCCTTCAACGCGGGCTCGGCCAATCTGCTCCGCGACGCAGGGCTGCGCTTGCAACATCTAGTCCGGGAGCAGGATCCAGGAGAACCCGGACATGACTTCGACCCTGTGGCCACCCGCTACGACCCCAGCGACCGCCGCCTGGAGCAAACCTATCGCTGGGGTTCGCTGGCCTGTGCCTATACGCCGGTGACGGATGGACTCGATCTGGTCGTAACGGTGCGCAACACCAGCCCGCGCCCGTTGCAGGCCGTTCACTTTGATGTGCTCCGGCTTCATTTTCCCACCGTGCCGGATGGTGTTCCATGGCAGGATCGCTGGACGATTCTGAGGGGCGGCGCCGCCAGCGAGGAGCCGCCGGCGATCGTTGCCCGATGGGAGGACGGCAGCCTTGCCTTGTACAACGAAATCCTGCCGCAGGAAATGGTCTTCGGCTTTCGCCCGGATTTCCCGACCGGCGACCACGCCCTCGTCATCCAGAGGCAGACCCCCTTGCCCGCCGGCGAAAGCGCCACTTGCCAACTTCATTTGCGCGCCGGGGCGCCCAAGGCATCGCTTCGAGATCTCGCCGCCCCGGCCTATGACGCCTTTGCCCAAAAACATCCGCGCGAGCTCCAGTGGAACGATCATCGTCCCATTGCCACCGTCTTTTTCGCCACCTCCATCGCCGGTTACCCGCATAATCCCCGCGGCTGGCTGCTGGATGCCAGCCTCGATACCACCACGGACGTGGGACGGGCCAAATTCAAAGAGGCCATGTTGCGTCGTGCCGATGAAACGATCCGCAACGCCCGGCGCCTGAACGCGCAGGGCCTCATCGTATGGGACGTCGAAGGCCAGGAAATGCCGCATCCGACGAGCTATCTTGGCGATCCGCGCGTTTTGTCCCAGGCCGCTCCGGAGATGGACGCCATCGCCGACGAGATTTTCGCCCGCGTGCGCGCGGCCGGTCTGCGCACAGGCGTGACCATCCGCCCCACCCGACCGGTCCGAAAGGCGGGAGCCAATTCACCGTGGGAGCAGACCGTGGTGTCCAATCCGACGGCGGAAATGCAGGCAAAAATAACGTATGCGCGCCAACGCTGGGGCTGCACCTTGTTTTACGCGGACTCCAACGTGGAAGACCGCCAGCTTGACGGTCGCACCCAAACCCGCACCATGCCGGCGGCAGTTTTCGAGCAGTTGGCCCGGCAAAATCCGGACATTTTGTTGATGCCCGAGCATGCGGAAGTTCAATATTGGGCCACGACCGTGCCCTATAAGGAATATCCTCAAGGCTACAGTTCCACTCCGGACGAGGTCCACGCCGTTTACCCGCAAGCCTTTACCGTCCTGCGCGTGGTGGACGGCCCGCCGTTGGAGGCGCACTGGTCCGAACTCATGCACGCCGTGGCTGCCGGCGACGTCCTTCTGTTCCGCGCCTGGTGGAGTGACCCCGTCAATGACCAGGTCAAACGCCTCTACGAGGAGGCCGCCGCCAGCCCGCCGGCCCCGGCCAGGGGCACGTTGCGCCAGGCGGCTGGCCACCGGCTGCTGCTGGGTTGTGCCATGGCGTCGCGCGACCTGGACGATCCGAAACTGATGGCCCTGGTCACGAACCAGTTTGATTGCATCACGCCGGAATGCGATTTCATGCCCGCGCGCCTGGTGGATGACCGCGGGAATTACACCTTTGACGCGGGTGACCGGGTGGTGGCGTTCGCAGAGGCGCAGCACCTGCCGGTGCTCGGCCACATGCTGATCTGGCATCAGGTGACCCGGCTTTGGCTGTTCGCAGATCCGGCGGGTAAGCCGCTGCCCAGGGAAAAGGCCCTCGCGAATTTGAAGAATTACATCGACTCTGTGATGGGCCACTACCGGGGGCGGATCAAGGCCTGGAACGTGGTGAACGAAGCCATCAGCGACGACGACGGCGAGTATTTGCGGGATACCCCGGCACGGCGGGCGATTGGCGATGATTATATTGAGCAGGCTTTTGAATTTGCGCATGCCGCGGATCCCAAGGCCGGGCTGTATTGCAATGATTACAACATCGAGCAGCCCGCGAAACTCGCAAAGACCCTCCGCCTCATCCATTCCCTCCAGGCCAAAGGAGTGGCAATCAACGCGGTCGGCATCCAGGGCCACTGGCTCCTCGGTTGGCCGCCCACCGACATGATCGACCGGGGCATCGACGCGCTGGCAGCCACCGGGGTCAAGGTGATGATCACCGAACTGGACGTGGATCCTTTGCCCCGCGAGGTCAGCGGCGCAGACATGGCTGTGGCTGAAACCGGAGCCAACCCGTATCCCCACGGTTTGCCGCCCGACGTGCAGACGAAACTGGCGAAGCGCTACGGCGAAATCGTCGCGGCTATCGTCCGCCATCCCTCAGTGACGATGATAGGTTTCTGGGGCACCCACGACGGCCGCTCCTGGTTGAACGATTTTCCGGTCAGGGGCCGCACGAATCATCCGCTCCTCTTCGATCGCGACTACCAGCCCAAGCCAGCCTTCGACGCTGTAATTGAGGCGCTGAAAGCAGCCGGGCAGGCGGGACCTGGCCGATCCGCCGAACCGAAGCCAATGGGCAAAAGCGGGTAGTTTTTTGCCCGGTGCGCCGCTGGCGCCAGCCTTGAATTTTTATGAACATAGCCTACCAAATCGTTGTTTGCGGCAGCATCGTGCCCGATCCTCTGCAAACCCTTGAACCCGTCGCGTCGCCCGCCGGCCCGGCCTTGAAGAATGAAATGATGCTGCCTGCCGTCTTGGATCCCTGGGCCGGCCATGCGCTGTTTGAAGCCGCGAACCTGGCGAAAAACCTTCCCGGCAGCAAGGTCTGGCTCGTGAGCCTCGGCCCCAAGGCCAAGCTTCAGCAGGTCATGATGACCGTCGCCCAGAAGGTGCCTTTTGCGCTCGTTGCCCTGGACGGCCCGGCTGGCGGCTTCACCGACGCCGGCGAAACGGCGGCGGCGCTGGCCGAAGCCATCCAGGCCATTCCCGGCCTGGACAAGTCCAGGCTATTGGTTTTCGGCGGCTGGGAATCCGCCTCGCGCGGAGCCGGCGCCACCCTGCAAATGATCGGCGAACGCCTCGGCATTTTGGACCAGTTCCAAGGTGTGGATGGACTCAAGGTGGACGCCGACGGCTCCTTCGAAATTCTCGAACGCATCGAGGGCGGCCGGCACCAGGTTTCCAAATGCGCCGGCGCGCCGGCGCTGCTCGGCTGGGCCACCGGCAATTTGCCCGAACCGAAAAACAATCCGCCAGTGGGCATGGTGAACATGCGCACGGTCATGCCGGCGCTGCAAAAAGCCAGGCCCGTCAAGTTTGCCGGCACCGGCCTGAGCTTTTCCACCGTGGCGCTCCCCAAACAGATGCGCGCAACCCAGGTGGTGAAGGACAAGACGCCGGACGCCATCGCCCAGGAAATTGTCGAATGGATCAAAAAATGAACCAAATGGCCGCGAAAAGGCGCAAAAGGCGCAAAATATGAAAACTCAAAGCGAAATATTCCAACTCTGTGACCAAATTCGTGAGACCGCGTTTGCCTTGCATCGCTACTTGCGGCACGGCCATTTGGAAAAAGTCTATGAAAACGGGCTGGCCAATCGGTTGCGCAAGGCGGCCATTCAAGTCAAACAACAGCACGCCTTGCAAATGCTCGACGAGGACGGCACGGTGCTCGGCGATTATTTCGCCGATTTGTTCGTAGCCGATGAATTGATTGTCGAGTTGAAGGCGTGCAAGGCCCTTGCTGACGAACACGTCGCCCAAGTCCTCGGTTACTTGCGCGGTTCGAGGATTGAATACGGCCTGCTGATCAATTTCGGTTCCAGCAAGCTGGAAATTCGCAAGTACGTTTTGACCGACGCAGGTTGATTTTTGCGCTTTTTGTGCCTTTTTGCGGCTAAAGAAATTTTAAAATTATGGAAACAATTCTCGTTTTAACGCACACGGAAGCGGACGGCTCGCTCGCCCAATCGGCCCGCGAAGCCATGCACGCAGCGGCCACCCTGCATAAATCCCTCGCCGGCTCCAAGTTTGTCATTGGCCTGGTTGGGGAGAACGTGCAGGCGGCCGCCAATTCAATTGCCTCCTGCCCGGCGACGAAATATCTCGGCGTAGCCGGCGCGGACTTCGCCCAGGCCCGCTATGCCACGGATGCGGCGGCGGCCGAAGCGATTTGCCGGGCGGCGCAAGCCACCGTCGTGGTGGCGCCAGCCACCGCGCGTTGGGCGCGCGTGCTGTCCGGCGTGGCCCAGCGCCTCGGCGGCTGCGTGGACACCCACGTCACCGGCGTGGCGGTCGCGGATGGCAAAATCTCGATTAGCCGCTGGTATTACCGCCAGCGCATGGAAGGTACCCTCACGCGGCTGCAACGTCCGTGGTTGCTGGGCATCGACCCTGGCAGCCAGGCGCCGTGCGACTGCGGCGCGGGTGCCGCCCAGGTGGAAACGGTGGCGGTCGCCCTGCCCGAAGCCGCCAGACGCACCACGGTCATCGGCCTTCGCGAGCCGAAGGCCGACGCGCAGACGATCCGCCCGGACGCGCAATTGCTCTTTGTCACCGGCGCGGGCTGGACCAAGAAACAGGCCGACGGGCAGGCGCATGTCGCGGAAGCGGGGAAATTGATCCTCGAGTTCCTGAAAAAATCGCGCGCGTCGCTTGGCAGCAGCAAGTCGCTGGTGGACTTGAGCGGCGAAGGACAGTCCGTCCTCCCGTTCCTCTCCCATTTGAACCAGATCGGCCAGACCGGCGCCACGCCGCGTCATCCGAAAGGGCTGAGCACCTGCTGTCACGGCGAGGAACCGCACACGGTCGGCTGGCGGTTTATCGGCGAGCGCCGCGCCATCAGCCTGGACCCCAATTGTGGCTGGGCCCGGGGCAAGGCGGACGTGCTCTACGTGGCGGATGCCTTCAAAGTGATCAGCAAGGTCAACGAACTGCTGGCCGCCAATCCGTAATGCGTCCCGGTAGCGCACAACGTGAGTGAGTCGGGCCCGCAAGACAGAGCGCGCAACGTCACCTCGTCGCCGGCAACGCCGCGTCGCGCACGACGTGAGAGTGCGGGCGTCAGGGGCGGGATTTCCTGGCAGCGAGAATCCGCTGGTGCCACTGCTTCAGGTGCGTCTGGGCGCCAGGGAGTTCGTTGTGTCCGGAGTACAGAAAATTGCCGAGCATGCCGGCCAGGTCAAAATCCACAAACCGCGGCTGGTCGCCGAGCAAATACGGGCGATGCGCCAGCATCGCTTCAAAGGGCTGGAGCCGGATTTCCAGTTGGGCGAGCAAGGCGCCGCGCTGCTCCGCCCATTGCTCCACGCAGCCGCGCCCGAAGCGCCGTTCCTTGAAGCGCAGGTATTGTAGCTGGTCCTCGGCGGAAACAAATTCCCGGAAATAAATGTCGTTCAGGCGAAAGGTGACATCCTCGAGATCGTTCTCGATATAGCGCCAGAGAATGGTCTGTTCGCCTGCCAGTTCCGCGGGAAAAAGGCCAAGCTGGAGCCGCGCATCCAAATGCTTGGCGACTACCTGTGAATCGTGGTCCCGCTCGAAAATCACGTCCTCGCCGTCCTGCACCACCGGCACGCCGTAATATTTCCCGCGGGTCAGCTTCCACACCAGGCTGCGGTCCTGCGGCGGGATGTTGGTGATGTCGAACGGGTTCCCGGAATAGGTGAGGATGAACCGTGCCACCATGCAGAAATTGCTGAACGGGAATTGGATTAAATTTAATTTCATGCGGTCATCAAATCATTGTGCTGTCGCTCCACCGCCTCCCAGCCTCGAATTTTACAACCGTCGATTTCCAAAGGATGACCATAAATCCGGTTCAGTTCCGGTTCAACCGAATAGTGATGTAAAATCGCGGTGATTCTGTCGGGTTTCGGGGTGCAGGGAGTTCCAAGATTCGTGAACAGGGAAGTAACGCGCCCTTTCGGCGGGCGGTTTTACCGTTTTTCTGAAGCCGGGTTTAACCGGGTAAAAATGTGTTGTTAAGCCCCAATTAAATGGGCTTCAAAATCGACATCGGCGCGGGCGCGGGCTGGCGCTCCAAGGGCGTCCAGATCGGCGCGGCGGCGGCCGGCCGGCGTGGCGGCCTCTGTACCATCGGAATCATCTTGCGGACGATCCTGGGCCATCCCCGGCGCCGGCATGGGCGTTATAGACTCCGCTTTGGCTTTCTTGCCGCTAGCAAGGGCAAGATGCAATTTGGTATCTGCCGGGATGACTGATTCCTGCATGGCCTTGCGCACGTCGTCAGTTGTCGCCGCTTCCCGGCCGGCGCGCATGGCGATATACCGCGCCCGCTTGGAAATTGAATCTATCGCGGCAAGATTGCGCGCCGATGTCTGCGCGTATATGGCCAGCACCCGCAAAACCTGTGCGCCGGCTTCCGGCAAAACCGCTTTGGCGACGGCCATCAAATCGTCTGCGGACAAACTGCCCGGCAGTGATTCAAAATGGCTGATTCGCCCGGTCAACTGGGCCGAATCCCAGCCAGTCTTCTCAACGGCTTTTTGCGTCTGGATAAATTGTGGCGTAGAAACCATCGCGATGGGGACGCCTGCATTTGCCATGGTCATCACCCAAACAATCCGGCTGGGAAAACCGTAGCGAAGATTTCTCTGCGGCCAGAGCCGTTGCGCTTCGTCCAGAACTAAGAGGATGTCGCCCGACAGCAAGACAGATTCAACGCGATCGCGTATTTCGCCGGCTTTGTAGTTGAGAAAATTTCCCAGTCCAAGACCACGTGCCAACGCACGAAAGAAACTGGTTTCGTCGTTGCTGGGCGGCACTTCAACGAATCGGGCCACGCCTGGTCGCTGTTCGCACCAGGCGCGGGCGGCATATGATTTGCCGGTGCGCGCTTCGCCTTGCATCAATGTGAGCCCCCGGCTGTAAGCCGTATAGTCAAGCGTGTCGCAAACTTTTGCCCCCAGCGCCGTCACCACAACGCCCGCGCTCTTCTGTAGGACGAAACTGGCTTTGTATTCGCGCAGCGTCTCAATCAGCCGGGGATAGTACCAGGGACCGGAATCCAGAGAGGATTCTGGATTCAGGCAAATTTCTTGCAGGAATTTTTCCAAGCCGCTGGCCGCCGCGTCAGAACACGCCTTAAAAAAATCGTTGGCCGGATAGCTAATGGGATGATTTTGAGCGCGGCGCTTATCGTCTTCTATTTCGCATTGACTCCGGTTGCGGTCAGCGTCAGTCAATAGAGCTTCCGCCGAAAGGTATCCGCCAGAGAGCCAGTCTGATTTTTCACCTCTAAGAATAAAGCTTTCTGATTCGTTAAATCTGCCGCGTAATTTCCGCACTTGCGCTTCGTTGCAAATTGCTCCCGACTTCAATTTCATGGCTGCCATTTCTTCAGTCTGGATTCTGTCGGGAAATTGGGCGATGACATCTTTGACGACGGCGGCAAGGCCGCCAGCCTGGTGCGAAAGATGTTGGAGAAACCAAATTAATTCCCGGTCTGCGGCGGCGTCAATCAATGCACATCGCTTGGCGACCAAGTTGGCAAGCAGCCCGCGCTCAAATTCGGGGCTGCTGGCGTAGCGCGCCTGATGAAATTTGGAATCGTCTTTTGCCTTGCGGGTCGAACTCATGATTTTTCCTTTCCTTTAAACGGCTTCAGGTGATAGGTGAATTTTCCGCCCTCCTGGGTGAGTGACTGCGGCTTCTCGTCAGTCTCGCCACCGTTTAGAAACTCTGCCAAGAAGCGGGCGTCGTCAGGCTGCAATTTTTCTTGGGCGCGCTCGGGGACAGCAATGCCGGTGCGTTCAGCGAGCCGTTGCGCCTGGCCGAGTTGCCGGCGCCGGCGCTTCTGTGTCTCGGCAATCTCGGTTTTTTGGGCGGCAATCTCTGCGCCGAGTTCCACGGCCGGCGTGGCGTTCAACAGCATCCGTGACGGCAACGGGAATTTCGCCTTCACGACGTTGTAGCGCGTCTTCATGTATTCGGCCTGTTGCTCAACCCGAGCCAATTCGCGACCCAATGTGCCCGACTCCGGATCAATCAAGCTTTCGAGTGCGTTCGGTGATTGGGACCGCGCCACGCAAATCGGATTTGTGCGGTCGGGATTGGTGACAACGATTGTCTCGGGGTTTTCGGGATCGAACCAAGCGAGTACTTCGCGTCCTACCAGGTGGTCGATTTCCGGCCCGCGATAATTGAACTTCTGTTTACCAACTTGGCTCGTGACGCCGTTCAGCGTGACAGAGGCAAGGCGCTTGTCATTGGCGAGCAGGTAACGCAAGCCCGCGCCAAATTGCAACGGCGGATTGTTTTGGTCCATGTGAGTCTCAAAAGCCTGGTCGGGTGATTGGCCGGCGAGAATGCGGCCTTGCTGCGGTTCCGTGTTGTATTGTTCGACAAGCTTGCCGATTCGCTGATTCCATTGGTCGAAAGAATAAAAATATTTCGACGGATGAACTTTCCGCGTCTCGACTTCCGCCATTTGCGGGCGCAGCGACTCCGGCGCGTCGTGGCGTTCATCACGGCCGCAATAGCCTGGCTCCGCTTCCGCAATGTCCTGGAACATGCCGCCGATGCGTTCAACGACTTTCGTGCGCGGGCGGATGGCGTGTTTGAACGTCACCCCAAATTCGCGCAAGCCCTGGCTTATTTCGGTAAAGGTGAATGGATCGGTTTTGCCCTTCAGCAAGGTCGCCCGTTTCCAGATGCCGCGCTCGAAATAGAGAATCTGCGGCACACCGTAGGCGGCAAAGATGTGTGTGCAAAGGCTGCGGATCGTGAGCGAGCTATAACTTTTGCGCGGTTCCAACGCCCATCCCAAAATGCGCAGCGAGCGAAAATCAATGAACAGAATCACCTGGCCGCGCGTGAGGTTAAACCAGCCGTTGCCGTCCGGCACATAAAAGTAGGTGTTGAGCGTGAAGTCATCGCCGGAGATGCACTGTAATGAGGATATACCGTCATAGCTGCGCGTGACGTGGCCTTTGATCGCGTCGAATGCGCGCCGGCCCTGGTACATTACCGTCAGAATTTCCACTTCCGGGCCGACCGATTCCCTGACTGCGGACGGCACATAAGATTTGTTGGCAACCGGGCTGGCGTAACGGGCGAGCGTTTCGGGCGAAAAATTCTTGCCGCGCAGTAAATCGCGCCACGCTGGCGTGATGTTGCCGCGATAATAGAAGACCGAGCGATGAATCAACAAGTCGCGGTCATTTTCCGGCAGTTCAAAGCGTGCGCCGTTTTCCTCGCGGCCGTCGCGGAGTGCCTTTACGTCGCCGTTGGAACTGTTCAAGGCTTCCAGTTTTCGTTTCCAGGCGACCCAGAGAGCATCCCGCGAAGTGGCCAAAAATGAAGCGCGGGCGAAAAGGAATTGCCGGACCTGGCGCGCTGCCGTTTTTTCCGGCGTGCCGGCGCGAACCAATGACGTGAATTTATCCAGGGCGAGCGTCCAGACGCCTGCACACTCGGTTTTGTTCGGCGCGTGAGGATTGGTGCAGGCGGCCATGAAGCTTTCCAACTCGGCAAAATCATCGTCCATCCAACTTGAAGCGGTTGAACAAATGGCAACTCCCGGCCAGCCGCTCCGCAACTGAACCACAACCCGCGCCGGCCGGGCCGCCCTGGCCAGCGCGGATTTAATTGCCATGAATATTGAGGGTCCAATCTACGGCATTGTCAAAATGGTGGTGAAGGATTTGCCCGGCGGTGAATTGGAGATCACGCTAACAGAATCGGACGGGACTACTTGGCAAAATGCTGTTCGTTTCCATCGCGGCGATGGGAGTCCTATTACCCTCCGGTCTATGGCCTGGTCACTTGAACGTCAGCGGCGACACATCAGTAAATGGAAGGCTTGGAAAATCGTCGGATAACGGGCATGTAATGGCCTTTAAACGGCCCTTCTGGCATTCGTTCCACTGCTTAATTTTGAGACAGAATAGTCACGACGGGCATTTTTTGCCCTCTGCTCTCTGCATCGTAGTTTCTTCGCGGTGATTCTGTCGGGTTTTGGGTTGCAGAGACGACTTTATTGGGGTTTTCGACTTCTTTTTGCCGTTTTCTCTGCAACCTCAAACCCGACATCGTTTTAAAAGGCGACATTCTCTGCAACCCCTACAACTTGCGTAAGTAGTTGATCTTCGAACAAATTAGGCTTAATTCGTCGAAATTCGGCATTCCCGGCAACATCGCCGCGAAGATTCAGTGAAAAGACGGGGCTGGTGCGCGCGGCGGGGGTCGAACCCACAACCTTCGGCTTCGGAGGCCGGCACTCTATCCAATTGAGCTACGCGCGCAACAAATGAAATTCTGCAACAGTTCCAAACTCCCTTGGGCGGCCCCGGCTTTTCGAGCGAGACCCGGCATCAGTCTGCCGCCCCAGAATCATGCGAAACATACTATGCGCGGTTTTTCGATGTCAATCGTTTAAACTCCCGCAACTCCTTCGCTTGATGCCGCAATCCGAATTCCGCACTCGATCCATTCCGCATTCCGGCCCGGCGCCAAAGAAAAAAGGACGGTCTGGCGACCGTCCTTCGCTGCAAGACAGTAATCTTTATCCCTTATTGTTGCGACGTCGCGCCACCCGGGGCCGGGGGAGCGGTGGTGCCACCGGCAGGCGCATTGGTATTGCCGGCGGGACGCCGACGGGTTCCCATCTTCTGCCATTGGTCGAACTGCGCCTGGGTCAAAATGTCCTTGAGCTTGGCGGTCATGTCGTCGCGGATTTCCTTCACTTTGGCGCGCCGATCGGTTGGGCTTACGGACTGGTCCTTGCGCAAATCAGCCAGTTTCTGTCCCATCTCCTCAAAAACCGGTCGCGCTTTTGTTTTCTGGTCGTCGGTCAGGGCCAATTGAGTGGCGACGTAGTCAAAGTTGATTCCCCCCCGGGCGCCGGGATTCCGCGCCCTGGCCGGCGGCGTATTGGAAGTATTGGAGGTGTCTTGGGCCTGCATGGCCACATTGGCCCAAAACATCGTGCCGGCGATCAATCCGGCGATCATCAGTGTCTTGTTCAGTTTCATACTTAATATTCGTGTTGTTGTATCCAGCCTCCCATTCGGACGGGTGGCGGTATGGAATCCAGACGGTATGGTTCTGTAAAGGTTACAAGGTTCGGAGCACATCGGCCGCGATGCGAACGGTCTTATCGATATCCTCCGGCGTGTGCGCCGTGGAGAGAAAACCGGCCTCAAATTGAGAGGGGGCCAGGTAAACCCCCTGGTCCAGCATGCCGTGGAAGTACTTCTTGAACCGTTCGCGGTCGCTTTTCAGGGCGTCCGCCACGTTGTGGACGGGCTGCTGGGTAAAGTAGGCGCAGAACATGGAGCCGCAACGATTGAATTGGACCGGCACCTGCGCACTAGCGACGGCGGCTTTCAGGCCGGCTTCAAGCTGGGCGCCGAGCCCTTCCAGTTGGGAGTAGGCATTTCCGTCAAGCAGTGCCTGGAGATTGGCAATGCCTGCGGCCATCGCCACCGGATTGCCGCTCAAGGTGCCGGCCTGGTACACCGGTCCCAGCGGAGCGAGATAGTCCATGATCTCCGCCCGCCCGCCGAAGGCGCCCACTGGGAGACCGCCGCC
Source organism: Verrucomicrobiota bacterium (assembly GCA_049509875.1). Classification (GTDB taxonomy): domain Bacteria; phylum Verrucomicrobiota; class Verrucomicrobiia; order Limisphaerales; family UBA11358; genus UBA11358. Next base: position 92,873 of record JBEKZM010000008.1, read on the forward strand.
GATCACCTTGCCGAAGGTGGACAAATCCGGGGTGATGTTAAACCGCTCCTGCGCCCCGCCTTTGGCCAGCCGGAACCCGGTCATGACCTCGTCAAAAATCAACAGCGCATCGTTTGCCTTGGTGATCTCGGCCAAAAATTCCAGATATCCCGGCCGGGGAAGGTAGAGACCCGCATTGCCTGGCACCGGCTCCACGATGATGCCGGCAATTTCATTGGGGTTCGCCTCGAAGGCCGCCTCGACCGCCGCGACGTCGTTGTAGGGCAGCACGATCGTGTGTTGTGTGAAAGCCGTCGGCACGCCCGCGCTGTCGGGCTGGCCAAACGTCAGGGCCCCGCTGCCGGCCCGTACCAGCAGCGAATCCACGTGGCCATGATAGCAGCCATCAAACTTGATGATCTTGTCGCGCCGGGTAAACCCGCGCGCCAGCCGGATGGCGCTCATGCAGGCCTCGGTGCCGCTGTTGGTCATGCGCACTTTTTGCACGCTGGGCACGAGTGTGCAGATCATTTTGGCCATCGTCACCTCCAGCGGATTGGGGATGCCAAAGCTGGTGCCGTGCTCCGCGGCCGTTTTCACGGCGGCGACGATTTTCGGGTGCGCGTGGCCCAGGATCGCCGGGCCCCAGGTCAGCACGTAATCGATGAGTTCATTCCCGTCCACGTCCCAGAGGTGCGCGCCGGACGCTCTGCTCACGAAAAACGGATGGCCGCCCACGGCGCGAAAGGCGCGCACCGGCGAATTGACACCGCCGGGAATGCAGCGGAGTGCCTCGGAAAACAGAAGTTCAGATTGCGCGCGATTCATGCGGACAAAGTAGCAGCGAACCGGCGGAGAAACAAAGCCAACAATTGGCCGAGCGCGGCCCAGGGCGGACGGCTGCTGGGATCGCCCCAGTTTAAAAACAGTCTATTTTTTTGACAGGTCCTGCGCTTGGCTTAAACTGCCACAGCAATTTTTTATGCCCACTCATCATCTCGCCTGCGACTTGGGCGCTGACAGCGGCCGGCTCATCCTCGGCGTGCTCGACGGCGGTAAAATAACGCTGGAGGAAATACACCGATTCCCGACCGGCGCGACCAAGGTGGCCGGCGCATTGCATTGGGAGTGGGACCGGCTGGTGAACGAATTGAAGACGGGCATGAAAAAGGCCGCCGAACGGCAGCTGCCGATTGCCAGCATCAGCTGCGATTCCTGGGGTGTGGACTATGTGATTTACGATGAACGCGGCCTGCCGATGCTGCCGGTATGGTGCTATCGCGATTCCCGGACGGCGCAGGGGGTGGAAATCGTGAAGGAAAAGATGGAGTGGCCGGTGATCTATGCGGCGACGGGCATTCAGTTCATGGCGCTCAATACGATTTACCAGATTGTGACCGAACCCCCGGAACGGCTGGCCCGGGCCAAGCAGGTTTTGCTGATCGGCGACGCGTTCAACTTCTTTTGTTCCGGCGTGGCGCGCAACGAGGTTTCCCTGGCCAGCACCACGCAATTGTATAATCCCGTCTATAATCGCTGGTCCAAGAGATTGTTCACCGCGCTCGGCCTGCGGGAAAATTTGTTCGCGCCGCTCTGTCCGAGCGGGACGCGGCTGGGCCCGTTGAAGAAGAACCTGGCCCTGGAAACCGGGCTCCCGCAAATCGAGGTCATTGCCTCCTGCTCGCACGATACGGGCGCGGCCGTGGCGGCGGTGCCCGGCGAAGGTGAAAACTGGGCCTACCTGAGCTCCGGGACGTGGTCCCTGCTGGGCGTTGAGCGTCCGAACCCGGTGATCAACGACGAGAGCCGCGGCCTCGGTTTCACCAACGAAATCGGTTTTGGGAATTCAGTGCGGCTCCTGAAAAACATCATCGGCCTGTGGCTGATTCAGGAATCCCGCCGGCATTGGGCCAAAAAGGGCATCAGGCTCGAGTTCACCGACCTCGAGAAAATGGCGGTCGCCGCTCCGCCGTTCGTTTCGCTGATCAACCCGGACGATCCCCGTTTCCTGAGCCCGGATGACATGCCCGGAAAGATCGCCGAATTCTGCCGCGAAACCGGCCAGCCCGCGCCGGCGGACATCGGCGCGTGCGTCCGCTGCATTTACGAAAGCCTGGCTCTGCTTTATCGCGTGGTGTTGCGGCGCACGGAGCGGCTGGTGGGCCGGAAGATCGAGCGGCTGCACGTCGTGGGCGGCGGCAGCAAGGATGCCACGTTGAACCAATTCACCGCCAACGCGGTGAAGATACCCGTGCTGGCCGGGCCGACGGAGTGTGCGGCGCTGGGCAACATCCTGGTGCAGGCCATTGCGCTGGGTGAACTCGAATCGCTGGGAGAGGCGCGCGAAGTGGTGCGCAACTCCTTTGAATTGAAAACCTTCTTCCCCCAGGACGCCGCCCAATGGGACGCGGCGGCAGCGCGGTTTGAGAAGTTATTGAGCTGAGCCTGACTTCGTTTGACAGCCAACCCGGCCCGTCGTCAGGGAGCTGCAGCCGGGCGGAGGGCCGCGCTCCCCGCTTCGAGAACACGTGATCGAGTCACGAATTTTTTCCTTCCCGGCAAAGGCTGGGGTCGGGAATACTCCAAACAATGTGCGCGTTGAACCCTTTAACCGACAACGCCAGAATTTGCCCGGACGCTGGGAGCGTTTCTCCCTGCTGGGGGAGAGGGCCGGGGTGAGGGCGGGCTTTCTTCTTACCCACCATCTTCGCCTCATCGAATGGTTTTTTCGCCGCTGACGAATGATTTCTGAAAGATTTTTGAAAGAAATTGCATTATGCTTACGAGCTGTAAGCAAAGGAGACGAAATTGCCATGAAGATCAATCTAGATCCTTTTGCGATCTGCCAGAATCGTAATATTTGCCAGCGCACGCGTGCATGGGGCCGGGCGGAACCCGTTGTCTGTCGTGTCCATCGTGAGTCTCAGCTACGCCAAAGCCTTGGTATTAAAGGACTCGCGAGCCGCATTTTCATTTTCTGCGTCTGCCTGGCGTCGGCAGCCCTCGCCGAACCATTCGCGCTCGTTTCCGTGCGGGACGTTTCACTGGCGCCGCCCTCCCCCGGCAATGGCGATTCATGGGCACCCATCCTTACGCCGGACGGCCGCTACGTCCTGTTCGCCAGCGCGGCCGACAATCTCGTTGCGGTTAACGGCAGCAATTCCCGGCCGAACCACATCTCCCAAAAGTTGAATGTGTTCCTGCGCGACCGTACCAATGGCATCACCACGCTGGTCAGTGCGAACCTGTCCGGCACCGGCGGGGGCGATGGCGACTCCATGCCCACCGCGATTTCCGATGACGGACACTATGCTCTGTTCGAGAGCGGCGCGGACGATCTCGTACCCGGCGATACGAATGGATTGAACGATGTGTTCCTCCGCGATGTCTGGAGCAACCGCACGGTCCTGATCAGCATTAGCACCAACGGCGGGGTGGGCAATGGCGTTTCGCGTGGGTCAACCATGACTCCGGACGGCCGCTGGATTGCCTTCACGAGCGCCGCCAGCAATCTGGTCGCCCGCGACACCAACGGCATTCCGGACGTGTTTGTGCGGGACTGGCAAAACGAAGTGACGACGCTGGCGAGCGTGGGCGCAATGCCGGCCTCCTTCTATAATCCAATCGGCTCCGAGTCGTCGGAACTCAGCGACGACGGCCGTTACGCGGCGTTCTACTCGGTTGCGACCAATCTGATTCCTGGGGTGACCAACCGCGGGGAGATCTACATCCGTGACCTGGTGGCGGCGACCACCACGCTGGCGAGCGCGGGCGCGCATAATCTGCTGGGCGCCACCGCCGTCTCATTCAATCATTCATTGAGCGCCGACGGAGAAATCGTGGCTTATGAAGCTTGCACAAATTCGCCCGTGAATTCCGGGGTTTACGCGGGAATCGTGCTGCGTTTCAGCCTGGCCTCGGGGTTGACAGATATCGTCTGCACCAATGCCTTTGCGCCGGCAGCCAACCTGGAAGATTTTCATGACTTGAGCATGACGCCGGACGCAAGGTTCATCGCTTTCATCGCCAATAAGAACGCCGGCCTTAACACCGACGTCTTGCTGTGGGACGCCGACTCCGGAGTCAGCACCCTGGTGAGTGGCGATCTGGCCGGAGCGGTGCCGACCAACACGATCTGCGATTGGACGGCACTGGACCCGACCGGGCGCTTCGTGACGTTTCTCAGCAACGCCCTAGGGCTGGTCACCAATTCGCTGAGGCGCGACTTCCATTTGTACCTCACGGACATGCAGGCCGGGGCGACAACGCTGTTGGACGCCGACACCAATGAAATCGGAGTGGGAGTCGATGCGGCAACGGTTCCCCAAATGACCACGAACGCCACGCTGTTCGCTTTTGAAGCGCCGGACGCCAGCCTGGTGCCGGACGATAACAACCATGCCTTCGACTTGTTTTTGCGGCATGCGGACGCCGGCACTAATGAGCTGATTTCGCTCCGCGACCCAGCCTTCCCATCCGCCACCCCCAACGGGGCCAGCGCTCTGGCGGGCTCTTCGTCCAGCACGGATGGCCGGTGGCTGGCTTTCTCCAGCGAGGCCGACAACTTGGTCCCGGGTGACACGAACGGGTTCGCGACGTCTTTGTTCGCGATCAGTTGGACGGCACCAACCTGCTGGTGAGCGTCAGCACCAATGGCGGACCCGCCGACGGCATCTCGAGCCAGCCGGCCATGAGTGCCGATGGTCGTTTCGTCGTCTTTACGAGCGCCGCTGACAACCTCGTTCCGGGTGACGCGAACAATGCAGCGGATGTGTTTATGCGCAGCCTTCCCGACGGTCCCACGGTGCTGGTGAGCGTCAGTGCCGGGGGTTTGGGTCCCGGCAACGGCCCGTCCGGCGCTGCCCTGATTAGCTCCAACGGCAACTATGTGCTCTTCAATAGCCAGGCTACCGATCTGACCGGCGACAGCTTCGGTTCCGAAACCACCAACCTTTTCCTCCGTGACCTGGGGGCTGGCATGACTTACGCGCTGACCACCGGCGGCGTCAACTCCGCTTCCATGACGCCGGATGGACGACTAATCGCCTTCACCGATTTAGCGGGCGCGTCGGAAGGGAAAATCTATATCTGGGATTCGCAAGCCGCCGCTCGAATCAGTACAAATAGTATTTCCCTTTGGATTTCGGCTATTTCACTTAGTGCCGATGGAAACAAGATCGTTTGTCTCGCAGGCACAAATTCCACCACACCGACCAAGGTGGGTTTTGTGGACCGGCTCACGGGTACCAATGCCCTGATCAGTTCGGGCTACGGCAGCGGCTCCCGAGTCGGCTTGCGGTTCAATGCGAATGGCCAATTTCTGGCCTATGCCGCCGCACCGTCAGCCTTCGGCACCAATCAAATTTATGTTTACGATTTCCAAACCCATGTCGAGACCCTCGTCAGCACGGCGTTCGGCTTGACCAGCGGCGCAAACGCAAGTTCCGATTCGCCGGACATTAGCGCGGACGGACGCTACATCGCATTCCGCAGTTTTGCCACCAACCTTATGCCCGGCGGGGACAGCAACAACGTTCCGGACGTGTTTCTTTATGACCGTGTCAGCCGCACGTCAACGTTGCTTTCGGGGAGCGGGCTTACTGGCGGACCGGCGGACAATCGGTCCCGCACGCCGGTGTTCAGTCCGAACGGACATACGTTGTTTTTCCAAAGCTGGGCTCCCGACCTAGTGCCGCTGGATTTCAATCAAAGCGGCGATGTGCTGGCGCTGGCGTTCCTTTATGTCTCAATCATTCCGGCCGGGACACCCGGCGTGGGGCCGACGCTGACCTGGCCGAACCGGCCCGGTGAAACTTACCAGGTCCAATACAAGAATGCCTTGAGCGAGCCGGCCTGGCAGGCGGTCAGCGGCAACGTGACCATCACCGGCAACCAGGCCAGCCTTACCGACCTGGCGCCCTCCAGCGGAGTTCGGTTTTATCGGGTGGTGGCATTCTAACGAAAGGATCCGATTATGAAGACACGACGAACTATCCCAGCAAACGGGCTGGATCTTTCACAAGATCAAGCAAAGTGTGTGAACTGGACGGCCGGCTTGCCGCGTTGCTTTGTTCAAACTCTAGCCCGCGCGCGAGGCGGACCGCTGTTCGCCGGCACGGCCGCCTTCACGCAGGTGGATCTGTTGGCGGTGCTGATCATGCTCGCCGTTGTGTTCGTGGTGCTGTTGCCGGCCCTGGCCACGCCCTGGCTGAACCCAAAGAGCTTTCAATGCCTCAACAATCATCGCCAGATGTGCAATGCCTGGCGCGTATATGCCGACGACAACCGCGACCGGATCGTTTACGCCTCCACCGGCACCGAGGCTCTTCGCGGCCAACCGAGCATCCCGATGGACACCATCAACCCAAACAACCCGAATAACTTTGCCTGGACGGGTGCCCATATGGATTTCAGTGCGGACAATCTTGCGGATTGGGATACTAATTTCGATATGGTGCTGCGCCCGCTCTGGCCTTACACCGCGAGTAACGCATCTATTTACAAATGCCCCACCGATCAGTCATATGTCGTTTTCAATGGCAAAGCTTACCCTCGTATTCAGAGCATATCGATGAACCTCTATTTGGGTGGCTTTACGGGGACGGATGGGGGATGGGCCTTCGCCGACGCCTTTCAGATTTTCTTCAAGACCACTGATTTAACCGCGCCCGGCCCGGCGAAGACATTCGTCTTTATGGATGGCCGGCCGGATTGCCTCAATTGGGGCAACTTTATGACCGATATGACCGGGTATTCTCCGTCCAATCCCGCCTCATTCAGCATCGCAGATTGGCCCGGGTATTATCACGACGGCGGAGCAGGCTTGTCTTTCGCCGACGGTCACACCGAAATTCACCGGTGGACCGACCCACGTACCACGCCGGTCAATATTAGTTTGGATAGCGAAACGGCTTCGCCAAACAATCCGGATGTAGCCTGGCTGCAAAATCATTCCACCCGGCCTAAATGAGCCGCTCGCGGCGTGATAACGGATTTTGCACGCGGCCGGCCGCGCGCCACGGTATCGGAACGCGGGTCTGCGCCCCACAGCATTATTGACAGTCGAAACGCGTGTGACGTCGATGGCCGCAGTAAGAATTCATAAGTTGCCGCGGCTCACAGCCGCGCTCCGCACGGAGCGCGAGTCTGTGACTTGCAGCAGCGTTGCCCGCCAGAAGGTTTACGAATTGCGCCGGAGATCTTGAATTTCCACATTGTTGCGGCTCACAGAGCCGCGCTGCGTGGGCAATGTTAAGATGTGCCCCCCCGCCCGTGAAGGGGCGGGCTTGATTTCACTCGCAAAGAGCGTGGCGATGCCACAAATTGATCACAGATGCGATCCGGCGCCACCCGCCGGATTCAAACTCAAGACATGCTTTGGTGGAAGTATCAGCAATTGCGCATGGGCAACGCGAAGAGCCGGCTGGCGGTCGTCGAGCAGTTGGCCATTACCAGCGACGACGGCGCGGTCGGCCCGCTGATCTTTGCCCTCAAGGACAAGGAGCCCAACATCCGTTCCGCTGCGGCCAAGGCACTGATGCGCTTCCAAGACCGGCGCGCGGTGGAGCCCCTGGTCAAGATGCTGCGCGACACGGCGCCGGTGGCGAGGGCGGCGGCGGCTGAGACCTTGGGGCACCTCGGGGATCCGGTGGCCGTGAACCATCTGGTCGGTTTTCTCCGCGACGCGGATCCGGTGGTGCGCACGATTGCCGCCCGCAGCCTGGAACGGCTGGGCTGGAAACCGGGGACAGATTCGCACCGGGTGCTGCAGATTCTGGCCATGGGCAATCTGCATCAATTGGTGGCACTGGGGCCCGAGGGCGTGACGCCGCTGCTGGACCTGCTGCGCAATGGCGCGCCGAACAAACAGTTTGCGGCCGCAAAGGCCCTGGGCGAAATCAACGATCCCCGCGTGCGTCCGGCCATGATCGAGGCCCTGCGCAAGCCCAGTCCGGCGGTGCGGATTGCGGCCCTGGGCACGCTCGAAAGGCTGGCCGAGCCGACGGCTTTCAGCGAGGTGGAAAAGCTGCTGCTGGATGGGAACCCGAGCGTGCGCGGCGCGGCCGTGGAAGCGGCCAGCCGCTGCGGCGGCACCCGGGCCGTTCCGGCCCTGCTCAGGTGCTTGAAGGATTCCTCCTGGGAAGTGAGGCAGGCGGCCGCCAATGCGCTGGGCTACTTGGGCGAGCGTTCGGCTGTGGACGGGCTGTGCGGGCTGATTGGCGACCCGGACCGCGACGTGCGGGAGAGCGTGATCAATGCGCTGGCCCAAATCGCCGACCGGCGCGCGATCGTCCCATTGGTGCTGGCGCTGCTGGACGCCGAATCAACCGTGCGCAGCGCAGCCACCGCCACGCTCCAGAAACTGGACCGCCGGTGGGCGGACAATGAAGACATCCGGAAAGTGGCGCCGAAGATCGCTCAAGCCCTGAAGCACCCCGATTATTGGGTGCGATTCAGCGCTGGAAAATTATTGGAACAGCTCAAGATCGACCCGAAGAACTTGCCGGAACCAACCTCGGCGGCTTCCGCGCCGCCACACATGACCGCCGAATCGGCGGCGGCGAATCCCGCCGTGGAAGTGCTGGCGGATCTGCTGTTCGACCGCGACCGGGATTTGCGATTGGCGGCGGCCGGAGCCTTGGGCCGGCTGCGGGACCACAGCGCGGCATCCCTCTTGACCGCCGCCCTGCGGGATGCGGATTTTTCGGTACGGGCGTCCGCCCAGGCCGCTTTGGCGGCGCTGGCGGCGCCTTAAACAACTGCGAGCACTGCCTTAATTTGCCGTGGAGCGCGGGCTTCTGCCCGCTTCTACTCCCACTTGCGAGGCCACGCTCAAGGTGCATGAATGCCGCGCTCCGCGAATCAAGGCACTCCCCAACCGCGAACAAATTTGATTTTCCAAGGGAATGCGGGCAATCTGCGGGTTGGCGGTCCAACTGTCGCCTGATTACTGTCGTGGCCAATTCGAAGCAAAGTTCAACTTCGCGGCAAGTCTTGTTCGTGGATGACGAGCCGGACTTCCTGCAGGTCGTCCGGGATACGATGGCCATGTTGAGCGGGCCCCGCTGGAAAATTTATTGCGCCGCGTCGGCGGATGCCGCGCTGGATTTGATCAAGCAGCACAAGCTGGACCTGGTGGTGGTGGATACGAGCATGCCGGTGCTGGATGGCATCCAGTTCCTGAGTTTGCTGGGAAAACGCTTTCCCGAATTGAAGAAGGTCTCGCTCACCGCTTTTGCCACGGAGGAAAAACGCACGGCCTGCCTGGCGGCCGGCGCGGAGTTGTTCATTGAAAAGCCGCACTCGGCCGAGGGCTTTAAATCCGTCTTTGCCATGCTCGACGATTTGATGGGATGGGCGCCGCAGCAGGGATTTCAAGGCATGTTGCGGCGGGTCGGTTTGCAAGATGTCATCCAAATGGAATGCCTGGGCCGCAATTCCTCGGTGCTCGAAGTTTACAACGAGCACGTCCTGGGCCGGATTTACATTGAAGAGGGCTGCATCATTCACGCGGCGGGCGGCGATTTGACTGGTGAACGCGCCTTGCAGCGGTTGCTGGCCCTGCCCGGCGGCTCGTTTGAACTCGTGCCATTCGAGCCGCCACCGCAAAAGAGCATTGCCGGGCCCTGGGAGTTCCTGCTCATGGAAGCCGCGCGCGTGCGGGATGAAATGGCGTCCCAATCCAGCCCCGGCGAGCCCGAAGTGGATCCGCGCACGCTGGCCGCACCCACCGCCACCACGGTGCGCGTGGTCGAGACCCTGGTTTGCTCCGGCATGGGCAAGGTTCTTTACGAGGCGGATTGCGCGGACGTGCCGGGACGCGTGCTGCTGCTGAAGAACATTGGCCGCCAGGCGGCGCACCTCGCGCAAATCATCGCGCTGGGACATTTTGACCGGCTGGAACTTCAGCTACCCAACGGACGGGTCGTGGCCCAAGCCAGGCCGGACCGGCTGGTCTTTGTGGCGGTGGCGAACACCAGCCCCGTTTCATGACCGGATTCCAACAACAATGGCTGGTCCGGCGGGCGGCGCCGCCGGGAACGCTGGCCTGCGGCCTGCGCGGACCGGACGGGAAATCGATCTGCCACAGCCTGGAAGACCTCTGTCCGCCGGCCAGGATGGAGAGGATCCTGGTTCAATTTGACAGCCTGCGCTCGGCACTTTTCTCCGACCAGCTCGCGCCGCGCTGGAGCACCTGGGCTTTTGAGCAGGCGCAGATTCGATTTGTGAAACGGCCCGATGACTGGTTGCTGGGCCTGGTAGTCCGCGTGGAATCCGATGCTGCCCTCAAGCTGGACGGGCTGTGCGAGGAATTCCTGACGCTGGAGCTTTGACGCCGCTAAGCGGCGGCGTGTTTGGCACGGTTCTCCAAAAAATTGCGCCGCCATTGGGCGCGCAAGGGCTTGCCCGTTCCGTTGCTGCTGATGGTTTCGACGAACCACCATTCGCGGGGCACCTGCCAGCCGGGCAGTTTCTGAAGCAGGAAATGCTTTAGCTCGTCCCGGCTGCTGGGCCGGTCCGCCGCCACGCAGGCCACGATGAGATCCATGCGATCCTCCATCCCGCTGGGCACGCCAAAGACCACGCACTCGGCCACGGCCTCGTGTTCCCGCAGGGCCTGCTCAATGATGGTCGGCGAAATCTTTCGTCCCGCCACGTTGATGTGGTCGTCGTTCCGTCCGCGCAGCAGAATTTCGCCATCCTCGAGGTCGGCCAGATCGCAGGTTTGAAAAACGCCACGGTCCAGCGCGGGCTCGGCGGTTGGCCAGTAGGTCTTGCCCACGGCCCGGCTGCACACCCGCAACGCGCCGTTGCCGCCCACTTCCACCCGCACGTTCTTCAGCGGGCGGCCCACCGAGGATTCCTCCAGGCGGGGCGATTCGGACGCATCGTAGGCAATGCCCCCGCATTCGGTGGAACCGTAGAAATTGTGGATCTTGAGGCCGTGCTGCTCGAAGACGGCCCGCTCCAGCGAAAGCGGCAGCGGGGCGCCGGCCGAAATGGCCAGGCGCACATTCCGCAATATGGCGCCGGCCTTGTGCCAGGCGTGCCACAGTGCCGGGACGCCGGCGACGGTCAGATTCTCATGCGCATGGGCCGCGCAACGCAGGGCCAGCGGCAGCGGCGAGGGAACCAGAATCAGGGGAACGCCGTGCAGCAGCAACGGCAGGACCAGGCTGGAAAAACCGTAGGAGTAAGCCAGCGAAATCAAGCCCAGGTTCGGCCAGTCTGGCCGCAGTCCCATGGTGGCCACGATGTTCCCGGCATCGGCGGCCAGCTGTTCCCCGGTGAAGGCGACGGCGCGCGGCACCCCGATGCTGGCAGGGGTGGTCTTGAGGTGGCAGCACGGCCGCCGCGGCGGCGAAACCGCCAGCGGTTGATGATGCAAATCCAGCGGACAGACGACGCTGCCGGCGCGCCACGCGCGCAGCACGGTCAAAATGAATTCCGGAGAATTGCCTTGGGGATAGACCATGGCCGGCTTTTCGGCCCGGGGCAGTTCCGCCTCCGCCCGCAATTCCGAGAACGTCCAGCATCGTCCGGAAGCCAAATCGCGCAGCGCAATTTCTTTTTGCCGTTCCTCGACCACCTTCTGCCAACGTTCGTAGAGCATCTTGTTCCTGCTTGTAATAAGCCATCGCCGGTTTGACTTGCAAGCGGAATTCGCAGGAGCGCGGGCGGCGGGTCGCCTCGGGCGCACCTTGACAATGCCCCCCAAACAAGGAGCCGTGCGTCCCCGTACCGGAGCGCGAGTTTGCGACTCGCAGCGTTATTGCCAGTCAAAACGCGTGTGAACTTGACGGCCACCGTGAGGATTCATCAGTTGCTGTGGCTCACAGCCGCGCTCCGCACGGAGCGCGAGTCTGTGACTCGCAGCAACTTCGCCCGGCAGAGGGTTTACGAATTGCTCCCGCTCCTCTATCTCGTCTGCTTGAACAGGCATTGCCATAGCCGGCCGGAACCGAGCAGCACGGGTCCAAAACCGACTTGGAGGACGGGTGACATCATCATCCATTGCAACAGCCTCGCCCAGAACAAGCGGCACGCAAAAGCCGCGTCGCACCGTTGTGCAATCTGCTGCCGCGCGTCCGGCCAGGCCAGACGCCCCTCGCTGTAGGCCGCCAGGGGATCGATGGCCATTTCAGCGGACTCAAAAGCCATGGACATGCCATTCCCAGTGACGGGCGGCGTCATCGTCAGCGCGTCACCAACGCAACATTCAGCCGGCTCGGCGCGCCGGGGTTTCAAGCGCAAGCCGGCCACGGCGCAAAAGGAGTCCGCGGCAAACTCGGCCGACCGCAAACGATCGCGGAGCAGCGAGCCGTTCCCGCCGCGCAACCAATCCAGCTTTGATTCCGGCCGGGCGCTGTTTTCACGAATCCGAAACAGTCCGCACACATTGATTTCGCCCGCGTTGATGCGGTTGAGACCGACGTATCCGTGCGGGGAGACATGCATCTCCAAATCCGCCTCCAGCGGCACCCGGCAGTGGCTGAACACGTGGGCCTTGACGCCAATCCAGCGGGGCCAATGTTCCACTGGCTGGGCGCGCCGCCCGCAGGCATGAACCAAACCTTCACGCCGTTCGGCCAGCGGCCGGCGGTCATTCAGCCGCAATTCGCCGCCGCCCTCCGCAAACGATTTTGCCAGCAGGGCGTCGAGCGTGTGGCGCGAGAGACACAGCGCGGGCGCCGGCAGCGGCCGGACCGGCGAGCGATGCCGGCCGCAAACAAACATGGCCGTGCGCGCCTGAATCGCCCCGGCTTCCTGGCAGCGCGCCAGCAATCCCTGCCGCTCCAGCACGGCCAGGCCCTGGCCGCAGATGAATTCACCGCAGACGCGATGGCGCGGGTAATGCCCGGCTTCGCAGATCGTCACTGGCACGCCGCGGCGGCGCAGGCCCAGGCCCAGGGTCAATCCGGCCAGTCCGCCGCCGACAATTGTGATGGATTTGCCCGCGGCCATGGCTTCACTCTTTCCGCCGCGCAACAAACAGATGGCTGGTGAGACCGGCCGGCCGTTCCGTCAGCCGCCAGCTCTCCTGGTCCGGCCAAAGCGCGGAAATTTCGCGGCCGGCAAATCCCGCGCGGATGCTGATCTGGGCGTCGTGGCGCGTCACGGGGCCGCAGCCGATGGCCCACAAAAGCCGTCCGCAACACCGCGGCAGCCAGGACCGGCGCGGCTCCAGCGCGACCACCACGCGTGCAGCGTCCGCCGCGAGCCGGAGCATTTCCCGGAGCGGCTCCGCTTCGAATTGGTGCAAGAAGAGATTGCTCAGGAGGACGTCGTGGGCGCGGCCCGGCGCGCCCCGCAACCAGGCGGCGGCTTCGGCAATTTCCGACCGGGCGCGCCAGCCGGCGCGGCGGAAATCTTCGAACGTTTCCGGGGCCACCGCATTGAGCCGGTCCACCAGGGTGGCTTGTGTACCCGGCCATTGTCCATTGAGGCGCCGGGCCACGGTCAGCAGAAAGTGCCCGTCGCCGGCGCCCAATTCGGCAATTTGCGGCCCGCCGCGGCCGCCGATATTTTCGCGCAGGACCCGGGACATGATTCGCGGGTGACTCATCCACGCGTTGAGCCGCCGCAAGTCGCGCCGCGAACGCCGGGCGGCCGCAGCTTCCGGCGGCAATCCATCCAGCAATTCGGGCAGAACGATGCGATTCACGGTTGCAAAATCATTCCACTTCCAGCAGCGCGCCATGGCAACTGAATCCGGCGCCGAAGGAAGTCATCCACCACAGCCCGCCGGGAGCGCGGTCGGCCAGGGCCGCCTGGAGGACGAACAAGACCGAGGGGCTGCTCATGTTTCCGTGTTCGCGCAACACGCTTTCGCTCCAGCGCACGTCGTGGCTGGACAACGGGATCTTCTCCCGCAACGCCAGCAGCACGTCGCGCCCGCCCGGATGCAAAATCCATCCCTTGATCTGCGAGCGCGGCACCGCGCTGCGGGCCAGGGTGTCCTGCAAGACAGCGCCCACGTGCTCCGCCGCCAGCGACGGCACTTCCGGCGTGAGAATGTTGCGCAGCAGTCCGTTCTTCTGCTCAAACCGCAAAAAGTCGCGGTCATCGGGTTTCAAGAGGGACCCGCCGCTTTTCCATTGCACGCGCCGGCCGCCATTGGCCGAGGCCGAAAGCACCGCTGCGCCCGCGCCGTCGCCAAACAGGCACGCGCTGATCAAGACGCCGGCATCATCATCCAGGTAAAACGCGGCGCTGCACACCTCCACACAGATCGACAGCACGCGCTCGCAATGGCCGGCCGCCACCAGCGACCGCGCGGTTTGCAAATTAGGGATCGCCGCGCCGCAGCCCTGCCCCACCAGGTCGAGCGCCAGCAGATCCGAGCGCAGTCCGAGCCGTTCGCTGACGTAGCTGGTCAGCCCCGGACACAGGTAACCGGTGCACGTACTGATGAGGACGGCGTCGATTTCGCCCGGCCCGATTCTTGCCTCGGCGAGGGCCCGTTCGCCTGCCTGCGCGGCGAGCCTGGGGGCGTGTTCGATAAACCGCGCATGCAGGATATCCGGGGTGATATCAAAGGCCTGGTTCAAATTGTCCAGCGCCAGGTGGCGCGTGACAATGCCGTTGTCGCCGGTGAGCACCCTTTTCAAGATGGCCTGTGACCGGGGCGTGAATTCCCGGAAACGCGCGGAGGCCTTTAGGGTTGTCCAACACTCCTGTTGACTGTAGCGGTTTGGCGGAGTTGCCGTCCCGATTCCGACAATGAACATGGGCGGAATATACGCGTTTTTCGGCGGCGTGCCAGATTCTTGAAAGAAATCTCAAACCCGATACGAGCTATGAGAGGAAATACTGTGTATTTTCAAACTCGGTGCGGACTGCGCCGGTCGCTATTTCAAGGCGCGTCAGGACAGAGTCATGAATCAGAAAATCAACGCCATGAAAACGATTATTGCTTGCGGTTTGCGCCTCTTCGCCCTGTCGGCGGCGGCCGTCTCGTTGCAACTCCATTCCCAAATCGATCCGTCGCTGGCACCGGCGGCCAGCGCCGGCGGCGACTCTGACCTGCCCGTCATGAGTTCGGACGGGCGCTTTGTGCTGTTCGCCAGTACGGCAGACAACCTCGCGTTGACCACCAACAACCTGCCCTATCGGTGTCTCCAATTTTCCTGTTACAACGTATTCTTGCGCGACCGCGCCAGCAACACCCCGGTGCTGGTCAGCGTTAATACGGACGGAACCAGCGGCGCCGACCAGGATGCGTTCCCGTCCGGTATTTCCACGAACGGACAGTTCGCCCTGTTTGAGACGGCCGCCGACAATCTCTCGGCCAAGGCCACCAACGGCGTCAGCACGGTCTTCGTCCGCGATATGGTCAATGGCACCACCCTGGTTATCAGCGCCAACACCAACGGGGTAAACGGTAACGATGATTCCTACAGCTCGGTGATGACGCCAGACGGCCGGTACGTGGCATTTTATAGTTTATCGCGGGAAACATTCCTGCCGCGTTCACCCTGCCTTCTCTCGCGGGCAGAACGAACTTGTCATAATTTCGTGGAGTAATTTTTGAAGTTTGAGCGGCTTCGCACAACCCCATAAACTCGTGCTGTGAAAGTGTCCATCGTCGTCCCGGCCTTCAATGAGGAAAAACTGTTGGGCGAATCGCTCCTGCAAATCAAGTCGGCGGGCGGCGCATTCGCTCAACTGGGCTGGGAAACTGAATTGATCGTCTGTGACAACAACTCCAATGATCGTACGGCGGAAATCGCGCGGACGGCGGGCGCGACCGTCGTATTCGAGCCGGTCAATCAAATCTCCCGCGCGCGAAATTCCGGCGCGGCGGCGGCGACCGGCGATTGGCTGGTCTTTGTGGACGCCGATTCTCATCCGGGGAGGGAATTGTTTTCCGATGTGGCAAAGGAAATCCAATCTGGCAATTGCATCGCCGGCGGCGCGACCCTTCGTTGGGATCAAAAACATTTCTTTATTGATTTGGTTACCTCGGTGGTGAATGTGGGGTTTCGTTGGCGGCGGATTCTTTCTGGTGCGTTTATTTTTATCGAAGCGGCAGCGTTCCGAAAACTTGGTGGTTTCAGCCATGAAGCGTTTGCCGGTGAGGATGTGGAATTGAGCCGACGGTTGAAAAAACTATCCGAGGATACGGGGAAGCGATTTATCATCCTGCACCAGCATCCGGTCGTTACTTCGGCGCGTAGATTAAAGGATTCCACAGTGCTCGACCCGTTGAGACTGGTGGCTCACATTATTCTTCATCCGCACCGCTATACAGCCAGCCGCAAGGCCGCTCGCCGATGGTATGACGGACGGAGGTAATAATGAATGGAGCAGTCGTATTGGCGCGACTCGACAGGCCTGACTTTAGTTCAACACCGATGGTGAACCTGGCGCCTTCGCCCATTTTCGCAGTACCGTTACGAAGGCGGCGTCAGCCCCCTTGCCGAGAAGCTCGGCAGGTGAATATCCCTTCTTCACCGCCACCCACAGCGACGCCATGAACAGGGCCAGAAAGATGCACTGGTTTTGCCAGCCATCCAGCCGCCATTGGTATTTCCAGAACCAGATGGGATGGCGGAAGACCGGCTCGGAATAGCAGATCGGCCAGAGGTCACCGGCCGTTGGTCCGCGCGAGCCAATCAAATCGCAGAGCAGGTGCAGGTGATACGTCAACATGCACAGCAGCAAGACGCGCCAATGTTCGCGGCCAAAACAGGAAAACAAAATGGAAGTTCCCATTGCACCCGGCCAGCCATGCATCAGAATATGGTGGTATTGCTGATAATAGTAATATGTGCATTCCTTGCCCGAAAACCATGAGATCACCAGGTCGGCCACCACCCCCAGGCCGTCGGCATCGGGCACCACTCCCGCCAGCGTCACCAGCTTGCGATCCCGCGGGTTATTAGTGGTGGCTACCGCCACCAGCCAGCTCCCGACGAGATGCGTCAACGGGGACATGATTCAACCCTCGAGCAAATATCGGAGATCATCCAGCGAGAGGCTCTGGGAAAATTTCTCCTCCCCCAGCACGTCTTCGACCAGCGAATTCTTCCGGCGTTGCAGCGCGCGGATTTTCTCCTCGATGCTGTCCTTGATCAGGAGGCGGTAAGCAATGACCTTCCGTTCCTGGCCAATGCGATGGGTGCGGTCAATGGCCTGGTTTTCGACCGCCGGATTCCACCAGGGATCGAACAGCACGACATAGCTGGCGGCTGTGAGATTCAGGCCAAAGCCGCCCGCCTTAAGTGAAATCAGAAACACGCCGGCGCCCTCCGCGGACTGGAACTCTTTGACCAGTTCACCCCGATTTTCCGTGTCGCCGGCCAGATACCAGTGTGGCCAGTCGCGTTTCTTTGCC
>JBEKZM010000080.1:0-30478 GCA_049509875.1 Verrucomicrobiota bacterium
GCTGACCAAGGAGAAGCCAGAATAACCCCAAAATGCTTCGTGGCCCACGAAGCAACCTCCCCGGAAGAATTTGACACTAACCTATACCCGTTACACCGGCGCAGGCAGACGCGTCACAGCACGAGGCCGGCCTGAAGTTGCTCAGCGTTCCGCGCGCACCGAAAGAAATGCCGGTGTCGGCCCTCATTCGCAACGCCCACGGCGTCGCCGAGTGGAAGCTGTTCCTGAATGAGTAAAACGATGTAGAGGGGTGTCAAAGCTCGCGCTCCCAATTTAGAAATAATAAAATAAAAACATGTCAGCTAACCTTTCGGAAAAAGATTTAACGCTCCGTGAATGGTCCGAGAAAACTCGAGATTGGACACAGGAAATTTTTCGCGAGTGTTCAAAGCATTTCAACTCTGAGATTCTGGGAACTCAAAACCAAAGAATTGTGCTCTGGCAGCTTTATGCGAGTTGCCACTCAACGGCCGAAAGCGCTCTGCTGCTGGTTTATTACGGACGCCTTTGGGATGCAGATGTGCTTGTTCGCTCTGTCGTTGAAGGAACTTTGAAGTTTGTATTCCTGACTCTTGGCACGCCGAAAGAACGGGAACAAAAGTTTGAGGAATTCGACACCCATTTTGCTGCGATTGGCGCGATTAAAAAGCACTCTCGCATTGAGACCCTTCTAAGCGATTTGGAGCATCCAGATGAAGCGCAGTGGCGACCATTCAAAGAAATTCTCCTTTCGAAACAAGAACAGGCGGCGTTGCAAGCGAAATATCCAAGAAAGTTCAGACAGGAGCTTGAACAGAAATGGTCGTTCGCCGAAATCAGTGCGTGTTTGGTTCGTTCCAAAGCCAAAGGTTTCGAGAAACTTGGAAAGCTGATGTTTAACTACGGAATGAGCAGCCATGTTGCGCATCAGGATATCGACGGAATCGGAATTGTTTGGGAGCGAAATAACCGCGATGAACACCGCCGGTCTGCTGTAGAGCTTGCACATGCAGGACGTTTGGTTGGCGATGTTGCGATTATGGCATTCGCCAGAACCCTTGCGATATTTGAATTATGCGGGATGGGAAAAAGTCCACTTAAGGGCCATATCCGAAAAATCGAACCGTTATGGGAAGAAACCGCAAAGGCAGAGCAATACTTCCACTACGTTGAATATGGCACACCTCTGGATAAGCCGTTAAAGCAAAAATTAAAAACGGATTAGTTGGGAGGGAAAGATTTTATGAACACCAAAGATTTTCTCCGCCTCGGCGTTCCGCTGGGTGGAGCTACCCGGCGGGCGACGGATTTTGTGGCCAAATTCATCCTCGGTGGCGGGGACAAGTCGCGGTTGCACGAGGAGGTTACGGCCATTGTCGCGAATCCGTCCGCGTTTCTGGCGGATGATTTGCGGAAGGATTTTGCCAAGGCATTGCTGAATGCCCCACCACCGCCGCGCTCAGAGCCGGTAAAATATCGTCAGTGGGGCGAGGGGCTGGATCACGAGGCGGTGATGCAGATGGAAAAGGCATGTCTGTTGCCAATTTCGGTGGCAGGGGCACTGATGCCGGATGCACATGTGGGCTATGGCCTGCCCATTGGCGGTGTGCTGGCCACGGAGAACGCAGTGATTCCTTACGCTGTGGGGGTGGATATCGCCTGCCGCATGAAGATGACGGTACTGGACATCCCGGTGCGTGATTTGGAACAGAAGGCAGAGCGGCTCACTCGCGCCATCGAGGCGGAAACACGGTTCGGTGTGGGCGCATCGTTCCGTGAACGCCGCCAGCATGACGTGCTGGACACGGATTGGTCGGTCAGTCCGATCACCAAGCAGAACAAGGACAAGGCGTGGTCGCAATTGGGTACGAGCGGGAGTGGAAATCATTTCGTGGAGTTCGGCCTGTTCACAGCCCACAGCAAAATCAATGAACTCGAAGCGGGAACATACTTGGCGTTGCTGTCGCACAGTGGCAGTCGCGGCACGGGCGCCGCGGTGTGCGACCATTACAGCAAGCTCGCGTTCAGCCAGTTTCCGGACCTGCCGAGTGAGTTGAAGCGGCTCGCGTGGCTGTCGCTGGAATCCCAAGAAGGACAGGAATACTGGGCGGCGATGGAGCTGATGGGCCAGTATGCGGCGGCAAACCACTTGTGCATCCACCGCCACATTGCAGAACATCTCGGCGCACAGGTGTTGCTGGATTTGGAGAACCACCACAACTTTGCGTGGAAGGAGCGGCACGTCATCGGTGGCGTAGAGCGCGAAGTCATTGTGCATCGCAAAGGCGCGACGCCGGCGGGCGCAGGCGTGCTGGGGATCATCCCCGGATCCATGGCGACGCCTGGATTTGTCGTCAGCGGCAAGGGCAATGCGGATTCGCTGAATTCCGCCTCGCACGGAGCGGGCCGTGCAATGAGCCGCAAAGCCGCGAACGAGAAGTTCAACTGGAAAGAAGTGAACCATTTCTTGAAACAGCAAGGTGTGACGCTCATCAGTGCCGGGCTTGATGAAGTGCCGATGGCCTACAAGAACATCCGCGACGTGATGGCCGCGCAAAAAGATTTGGTCACCGTGCTCGGCGAGTTCATGCCCAAGCTCGTGAAAATGGCGCCGAGCGGCGAACGGCCAGAAGATTAGGCGGCTTCCGTGAGAAGAATAAGCGCTTGGACGTTTCGGGCAGGAAATGCTTGCACGTGCAAGAAAGTTGTATAAAATACAACTTTCTAGCAAGAATATGCAAACGCCGGTGACTTCCAGCGCCAATGAAGACCTGCTCGTGGACACGCTCGGCATGCATCACCTCCTGCCGGGCATAGCGGATCGTCGAGGGAAGATCGCCCGGCTGCTAAAGTCGGGCGAATTGATTGCGCTCCGCCGGGGACTTTATGCCCGCCGACGTAATATTGACGCGCTGGGATTGGCGGGGCCGATTTATGGTCCATCCTATGTGAGTTTTGAGACGGCGCTGGCTAAGCACGGAATGATTCCAGAGGGCGTCAGGGAGACGATCTCAGCCACCACCAAGCGCGGCGTACTTTTCACGAACGATTTTGGCCGGTTCCGTTACCTTCCCGTGCCGAAGGCGGTATATCCGGTTGGGATTTGTTTGGTCACCAACTCAGACCTGCCGTTCCTACTGGCCAGTCCAACCAAGGCTCTCTGCGACCGAATTGCACGGGAAGGCGGTTTTCGTTCACTCGCTGATGTTAACCATTGGCTGGAGGACATGCGCGTGGATTTTGAAAACAAACTCGATCCCGGCGAGCTGAAGCTTTGCGCCGCTAGTTACGGCCGTCCTTCGGTTCGACTGCTTTGCCAATTTGCACTCAAGAAAGGATATGCGAAATGAACTCTGCCTTGAAGGACATGCTGGACCGCTATAAGCCGCAAAATGCAAATGACTATCAAAATGCGGTCCGGGAAGTGGTTCAAGAGCTCGCCCTGCTGGGCCTTTCCCGCGGCCGATTCTTTGCGCACGCTGCATTCTATGGGGGAACAGCTTTGCGAATTTTCCATGGCATGCGCCGGTTCTCAGAAGACCTGGACTTTTCGCTTTTGGTGCAAGGTAATAACACCAGACTGGAGCACTTTTTACCATCAATCGCCGAAGAACTGACGTCGTGGGGATTCACATTTGATGTGGATAAGCGTTCTTCCGGAGATCGCACTGGGATTGAGTCCGCTTTTCTAAAAGGGAGCACCCAGATCAATCTCCTCTCCATCGGTACGCCCCCTGACCTTGCCAGCCGTCTGCCAGCCGGCCAAAAAATCAAGATCAAGTTGGAAATGGATTTGCAACCGCCGCCTTATGCCAGTACCGAAGTCCGCACACAACTTCTCCCCATTCCGTACCAAGTCCAGCTTTACGATCTCAGCAGCTTGTTCGCGGGCAAGCTCCATGCGGTGCTTTGCCGGGGTTGGAAAGGACGGATCAAAGGGCGAGATTTTTATGACTTCGTGTGGTACGTGGGAAGGAATATTAAACCTAACCTCAAGCACCTGGATGCTCGCATGCGGCAATCCGGTCACTGGAAAGGTGAGACGATAACCATGGAGGTGCTTGGTCGTCTGCTTTCAGAACGTTTTGCCAAACTCGATTTTAGGGAAGCGGCCAACGAAGTTCGCGTCTTCCTGCACGATTCTCGAGAAGTGGAACTTTGGTCGAACGCCTTCTTTATCGACTTGGCAGGTCGATTGGTTGCCGCATGACCTTCGATGAAAGAGAACCGCGATCTAATTGATATTGGGGTTAATCTGGCGCATCGGTCGTTTCACGGGGATCGCAAGGCGGTAATCCAGCGGGCGTTTGACGCCGGTGTAAATGTCATGGTTATCACCGGGACCAGCCAGGCCAGCAGCCAGGAAGCGCAGCGAATTGCCTGTGATTATCCCGGCCAACTCTTCTCGACCGCCGGGGTTCACCCGCATGACAGCCGAAATTGCACGATGGACACCATAGCGGAGCTGCGACGGCTCGCGGCGTTGGAACAAGTGGTCGCGATTGGCGAATGCGGTCTGGATTTCAACCGCGACTTCTCGCCGCGCCCACAACAGGAGAAATGGTTTGAGGCCCAGGTGGCATTGGCGGAGGAGTTGCAAATGCCGCTGTTTTTGCATGAGCGGGACGCCGACCAGCGGTTCAGCGAAATCCTTACCGCGGTGAGAAAGTCAGTGCCTGCGGTGGTGCATTGCTTCACCGGCTCGCGCGAATCGCTCAAAATGTACCTCGATATGGGGCTGCACATCGGGATCACTGGTTGGATTTGCGACGAGCGCCGGGGAGAGCCCCTGCGCGAACTCGTTCGCGAAATCCCACTCGACCAACTGATGATCGAAACCGACGCTCCCTTCCTTCTCCCGAGATCCATGACGACCAAGCCAAAAGACGGTCGCAACGAGCCCGGTTTTCTGCCGTACGTGCTTGAGGCGGTTGCGGATTGTCTGGGGAAGCCCAGCGAAGAAATCGCTCGGATCACCACGGAGACAGCGCGGAGTTTCTTTCAGCTCGACAAAACCTCCTGAGCGAGGAAACAACCCGATACCTGGATAAACGAGTTTAATTTTATGAGCTATGTGATCGTGGATGTCGAATCAGACGGGCCCATTCCGGCTGAATATTCGATGGTGTGTTTTGGTGCTGTGGTTTTTGATGAGAACCTGGATCAGACTTTTTATGGCCGGACGCGCCCCGTGTCCGATCGGTTCGTTCCAGAGGCGCTAGCCGTCAGCGGATTTTCACGCGAACAGCATCTGGCTTTCGATGACCCCAAAACGGTCATGCAAGATTTCGCCGACTGGCTGGCTGCGCATGCGAAAGGCCGACCGGTTTTCGTGTCTGACAAAGTTGCGTTCGACTGGCAGTTCATCAATTACTACTTTAACCGGTTTATCGGGCGCAACCCATTCGGTTTTTCCGGCCGTCGCATCGGCGATCTTTACGCCGGCCTGGTCAAGGATGCCTCCAAAGCAACGGAGTGGAAGAAATACCGAGTGACGGCACACAGTCATAGTCCCGTGGATGACGCCAAAGGCAACGCCGAGGGCTTCAAGAAGTTAAGGGAGTTCGGTCTCAAGATTTGAGATGGCAATTGCACCGGCCCCGAATGATCAAATGATGAATCCCCGATCCCGTTTTTGAAACTCCGCAGAATCACGTGTATGATTCCCTATGCGTTATCTGGTCAAAGCTCGAGTCAAAGCCGGCCGGGAAGCGGCATTATTGAAAGCCGTCGTTGATGGCTCTCTGGGACGCGGCTCTGTTGCCGGGGATGAATACATTTACGACCTCCAACATGCCCGTGTTGGTGCGGACGGTGTTGCTCATTGGGTTGAAACCTGTTTTTGTGCCACGCCTCTTGCCGAAGAACGGCCGTATTGGGAACAGTTTTTTGAATTGCTGAGTGTCAGGGACGCCCACAATCGCAAGAACTGCCGGCACGAAAATGGCAGCGAACCTTGGGCTTGTTGCAACTGTGACTGTACCAAACGACTGGAAGAAGCCTTGGAGCAACAGGGCAAACCGTTTCTTACGACGCTCGGCGAAATTTGAAAGGTTTTTACGCAGTAGTTTGGTTCGATCTGAGCATCCATACGGCCGGCCTGACAAATGTCCTGGGTCCATTTTTTATAAGCCAGATATTCCTCAACGGCCGCCGCTAAGCGGCTGGAAGCTCGACAACGAGAAGCACGCTCATTTACCTTCTTCTTGCGCATGATGCCATTCACCTTGCCGCCCGATTATCCCCGCATCCGGCGTGTGAATAATTTCCGAGAATTAGTCGGCGCGCGCTTTGCCAATGGCGTCAATGCGCTGTGCTGGGAACGTAAATTGGAGGGCGATTTTGCCGAGGTTGTGCGGCTTCTCGGCCCTGGTGAGGGTATCACTACCATAGACGAAGACCGGTTGCTGGCCCTCCCGGTGAGTGCGGCAGATGGCGTTGCCATTGCGACCCTCTTGGCCGACCAGCGGCTGCTCCGAGGGCACAACCTTGACCCTGCGCTCAACTGCATCCACGGCTATCCGCGCGACGAGACCCTTGGGCCGATAGCCACGGATGTGTTTTCCTTTCACGCCGACAGCGCCACAGTGGAAGCCGACACATGGCTGTGCACGTATCACGGTTCGGCGAGCGAAGGCTTGCGGAACGACGAGGCCCGGCGCCGCGTTGACGTGCCTGCCACCCGCGCTGAACTCCTTAAATGCTTTGGCGGGGAAGATG
Organism: Verrucomicrobiota bacterium; assembly: GCA_049509875.1. GTDB lineage: Bacteria > Verrucomicrobiota > Verrucomicrobiia > Limisphaerales > UBA11358 > UBA11358. Next base: position 6,700 of record JBEKZM010000080.1, read on the forward strand.
ATGAATCTTTTCGCTCCTACCTGACTGATCATTGCTACGACCTCCATTACGAGCCCACGCCGGAGGCGCGGCCTTTTTCATTTGGCCAGGGGAATCTTTGGCGCATTTCATTGGCTTGGCCAGGTAGCGAGGTGCCGCCCTGCATTCACCGGGCGCCGGAAACATTCCCCGGCCAGCCTCCGAGGTTGTTGCTGATAAGCTGATATATGAATTTCTTTCTGCAGATTAATTGTCTGAATACTTTGCCATGGCAGGTCGATGGCGTTCTTATTTTCCGACCAGCTTTTGCTGATCGCGGGGATATCGGTCACCCTGCAATTTAATTTTCGAGACGGCAATATTGAGGTCGCGCAATTCCTCGGGAGTAAATTTCAAGTCCGCTGATTTGAGATTTTCTTCCAGGCGGGCAAGCTTGGTTGTGCCTGGAATTGGAACGATCCAAGGTCTTTGAGCCAGCACCCAGGCTAAAGCGATTTGTGAAGTGGTCGCCCTTTTCCGCTGAGCCAATTCGTTAAGCAAATCCACGATAACCTGATTCGCTTTCATCGCCTCGGGGGTGAATCGGGGCAAGGCGGCCCGGTTGTCGTTGCTGCCTTCGAATCTCGTGTGTTCGTTCAGCGTGCCGGTGAGATAACCTCTGCCAAGCGGGCTATAGGGCACGAAACCAATCCCAAGTTCTTCGAGCGTCGGCCAGATTTCCGCTTCGGGTTCCCGCCACATCAGTGAATACTCGCTTTGAACCGCTGTCACAGGCTGAACCGCATGGGCGCGCCTGATTGTTTCGGCACCCACTTCGCACAGGCCGAAATGCTTCACTTTGCCCTGCCGAATCAAATCCTTCACGGTTCCTGCCACATCCTCAATAGGCACATTGGGGTCGAGGCGGTGTTGGTAGAACAGGTCAATGCGATCGCGTTTCAGTCGTTTGAGAGATTCCTCGGCAACCTGGCGGATTCTCTCCGGTCGGCTGTTCGGGCCCGTGGATTTTCCATTCTCAAAATTGAACCCAAACTTCGTTGCGACGGCCACTTCCCTGCGGAAGGGGGAAAGAGCGTCACCCACCAGTTCCTCATTGATGAACGGGCCATAGACTTCGGCGGTGTCAAACAAGGTCACACCGAGGTCCACCGCCTTGCGAATCAGCGCGATCATGGCATTCCGGTCGGGAGCAGGACCTCGATGGTAACTCATGCCCATGCAGCCCAAGCCGAGCGCCGACACTTCCAATCCATCCATTCCGAGTTTACGCTTTTGCATTTTAAATCCTTTCGATGTCCACTTGATGATCGAGGCCGGTGACGGCAGCCAGGAATTTGTTCCGGATGAAAGGCGTTTTGGCCATGCTGGTCAAGAAGAACGATCGCAGCAGTCGCGTGACCGAAGATTGATTCATTACCATGCGCGAAAAGAATTCGACGCGCTTCACGACGCTACGGTCGCAAGGCATTCGTAATCTTCCATAATCCTGCAACCGATTGGCTTGAGCCAGACGACTGAAAACCCAGGCGTCTTCCAGTCCGAGGTTCATTCCGCGAGCGCCAAGCGGCGAATGGATGTGTGCGGCATCGCCCGCAAAATAAACCTTGCCCACGGTCATGTGCTCGTTAATGCGGTGCGAGATTTTGAATTCAGATGACCAGGCGGGCGCACCGGCCGGTATGGATTCCGGGACATCTTTGGTGAGATCGGGTGAATTACTGAAAATGCGCCAAAGTTTTGGACCACCGGATTGTTCACTGTGTTCGTCCACCACGCGGATCATGAACATGAATTGCCCATGGTTGCGAAAAAAGACGTGAGCGAGATTTTCTTCGAGTCCAGTTTTGAGCGGGATGTCCGCGAGATGCCACGGCTTTTCAAAACTATCGCCATTGAACGGGATGTTTAGCGATTTTCGAGCCGCGCTGTGCGCGCCGTCGGCAGCCAAAAGCCATGAGCACTGAACGATTTCGGTGGTTTCGCCATGTTTCAATTCAGCTTCCACAAAATCGCCGTTGTTCCAGCAACGGAGCAATTCAGTGCCACGCTCGACATTTCCGCCCGCGGCTTTCAGTCCGGCGCCCAGCAGATTTTCAGTAGTGGCTTGTGACAGCGCGAGCATGAATGGATATTTATGCTGGAGGGAATCGAGAGGAATTTGCGCGCTTCGTTTGGCATCGAATTGGATGCGCACGCCGACCACGCGAATGCCGATGCCGAGCATCTCTTGCGTGATGCCTGAGGATTCAAGAAGTTCGAGAGTCCGGGGATTGACGGCAAGGGCTTTGGACTCTGCCGCTGGCTGGACGGCTTGGTCAACAATTCGGGTGGCAATACCCGCCCGACGAAGTAAGAATGCCGCGCCGAGCCCCACGGGACCCGCGCCGACAATCAATGGCGTCATTTCTTGCATAAAACCTCCTCCAACTAACATCGCGGCAAATTGAGCAACGTCAACTTTGCCAAAATTCGCACATGTGCCCTCAGTCTGCCACCGTATGAGTTTTTTGGTTTGGAACATTCAGAATTTGACGAGTACTGTGGTGCCACCATGAAAATTGGCATTCAAACCTGGGGAAGCGACGGCGACATCCTGCCCTTTCTGGCCTTGGCAGAAGGCCTGCAGAAAGCCGGGCACATGGTTACGCTCGCTTATACCAGCGTGGATGACAAAGATTATTCAGACGTTGCCACGCGCGCCGGCATACACGCGCTCAAGGTTTTCGAGAGATTTGGAATTGACCCGGATGAGGCCATGGCCGAAATCGTGCGCACCAATGATCCGCTAAAGCAGGTTATACTGGTCATGCAACGGTTCTTTGATCCGGCACTGGAGGCAATGTACCAGGCGTCGCGGGAGTTGTGCGCGCACAACGACATCGTGATTGGCCACATGATGAACCATACGTTGCTAACTGCGGCCCAAAAGCAAAATATTCCACGCGCCGTTGTGGTCCTCGCCCCACTTGCAATCCGCACGAAATACATTCCGCTGTTCGGCCCCAATCTCGGCACCATTTCCAACCTGTTGACTTGGAAATTGGGGGATTTTGTCAGCAAGAAAAAGTTGTTTGTTAAGGCAGAGGACCTTCGTGTTCGCGAGGGGCTTCCTCGTTTAAAAAGCACGCAGGAACAGCTTTACGTCTCACACGATTTGACTTTGATCGCCTGTAGTTCTGTGCTGGTCGTCAGGCGTCCTGACTGGGGGCAGCACATTCAGATCTGTGGAGACCTGCGTTCCCAGTCGGTGCAGCAATATATGCCCGTGGATGAAGGAATGGCGTCATTCCTGAAGGCAGGAGTGCCACCGGTGTACATCACCTTCGGCTCCCTCATTCCTTTTGAGAACGCGAAGTTGGACCAATTGATTACGAAGGCCGTGGACGTCGCCGGATGCCGCGCCATTTTTCAGTCAGGCACGGACGCAAAATGTTCCCCGAACCTCTTCAAATGCAGCAAAGCGCCACACGCAACCGTGTTCCCGCAATGTGCGGCGATCGTGCATCACGGCGGGGCGGGCACGACCCACTCTGCGCTGCGTGCTGGTAAACCATCGGTGGTGGTGGAACATGCATTCGATCAGCTGTTCTGGGGCAAAGAACTTCAGAAACGGGGTGCCGGGGGCGAGGTGTTGCACCGTAATACGCTGACGGCAGAAAAGCTGGCACGAGCCATCGCGCACACCCTCGCTTCCGCGCCAATGGAGAAGAAAGCCGTTGAACTGGGACTTGCAATGCGACGTGAAGACGGAGTGTTGAATGCTGTCGGGTTGATAGAAAAGAAATTCGCCCAGCGGAATGCATAGTTCAAATGAGCGCGAAATTATTACGTGTTCACCCATACATGCATGACGCCAAAATCCATGGCATGGTCCCAGTCATGCGAATCATCGGCATAACATTGCTGGTCGGGCTCACGATGTCGGGATGGGCCGGCAGCTACCAGCCGGCACCCGGCACCAACCGCGTGGAGATCGTCCGTTCCACTTGGCACGACCACGCGCGCGCGCGCATCCTGCCGGTAAAGATTTTTATCCCGAAAATCATCAGTGCTCCCTGTCCGGTTATTATCTTTTCGCCTGGCCTTGGCAGCTCTCGCGAAGATTATGCCTACCTGGGGGAAGGCTGGGCAAAATCCGGATTCGTGTGTGTCTTTTTGGAGCACCCCGGCAGCGATCCGGCCATTTTTAAAGATCACGATCCAAAGCACGGTGCCGCCGCCATGCGCCAAGTGCTCAAAGAACCTCAGCGCATCCTGGATCGCGCCCAGGACATCAGCTTCGCAATCGATGAGCTGACGCAGCTCAACCGCGTGAAGTCACCCCTGCAAAATGATTTGGACCTCGCGCGCCTGGGTGTCGCCGGCCATTCCTATGGCGCGACCGCTGCCATGATCTCCGCCGGCGAGCGCGTGCCGGTATACGTGTTGCGAACCGGCCAGATCTCCTTCACCGGGCCGTCGGACGCCTTGAACGATGACGTCAAACTGCGCGAAGTGTATTTGTAATTTAGTTGATCATTCCTCGTTTTGGGTGGTGGTTCTTCCTGTTCGTGCCGACGACGCTGTCTTCATCACCATGAGAATTCAAGCCGCCCAGGGAGCGTTTCCGCCAAAAAGATTTTCGGTTGGAAACTTTGAAAAAGCGCGCTTTTCTACCAGCCTGCGGTACGGTCCCAGCGGAATGCTACAATTCAATGCTACACAACATCAATAAAACCTTGCAGAATAAGGCGATTGTTAATGTAGAACTGTCGTGTGAAGGTAATGCTCTACCACTGAGCTAAGCGCGCATGCCAAAAAATGACGCAAACTTCCGGAAGACCGGCTCACCAACTCAGGCGAGCGTCAAAGTACGTGGAATTCACCGCCGACGCAACATTTTTACCCACACTTTTTTCACTGAATGTGAGCAAGATTCTGATAATTGCGGGCGAAATCGATGCCTTTGGCATGTTCTTTGAGCCAATTCGCCAATGCCACTGGTATGCGCCTGCCGGTCATTCCTAGCGCAAATCTCGGTGCCGCGGAGCGTTACCCCAAAGGACGACCACTTTCGCTCTCCGAGCATTGGTCAGGCTGGTCTGCTTTAACAACACATAACTTTCCAAAAATGTTGCGTAGTCGAATGCCTACGCATATATTGGAAGCTAAAGAGGCATTCCATGAATCTAAGGCGGGACGTATTTCAAGCCTTCGCAGACCCGACCAGAAGGGCGATCCTGCAACCGCACCAGGATTGCAAGGCATCGTAAACAAATTACATTCGCCTACTATGACAAAAACCAGCAAAAATCCCAAGGTTGATGGCTTTTTAACGGAAGCTGAACAGTGGCGGGAAGAGTTCGAAAAATTGAGGAAGATCATTCTCGACTGCGGGTTGACCGAAGAATTGAAGTGGGGCAAACCGTGTTACAGGCTGCAGGAAAGCAACGTCGTCCTGATCCATGGATTTAAAGACTACTGTGCGCTTCTATTCATGAAAGGCGCTTTGTTAAAGGATGACCGGGGTATCCTGGTCCAACAAACGGAGAATGTGCAGGCGGCGCGCCAGATCCGGTTCACCAATGTTCAAGAAATCGTGAACTTGGAACCCGTCTTGAAAGGCTTTGTTCAACAAGCCATTGAAGTGGAAAAAGCCGGTTTGCAGGTGGATTATAAAAGAACTGCGGAGTTTAAGCTGCCCGAAGAACTTCGAAATAAGCTGAAAAAAAATCCTGCCCTGAAAAAAGCTTTTGCTGCCCTGACGCCGGGACGACAGAGAGGATACCTTCTGTATTTTTCTGCAGCCAAACAATCCCAGACCCGCGAATCACGGATTGAAAAATGCATGCCGCAAATTCTTGATGGCAAGGGATTAAATGATTAGAGCCTTCGATGGGTGATGGCCGTCACCTCCTAAAGACCGCAAAAAGACCCGACCCGATGAAAACAGCGATTGAAAAACTGAAAGCCTTCGACCCTGCGAAGCAATGGGTGAATGTCATTATTGAGACGCCCAAGGGAAGCCCTTTCAAATACGTTTACACGCCCGAATCCGGACTGTTCCGAATCAAGCGGGCGCTGCCGCCGGGCATGGTCTTTCCCTTCAACTACGGTTTTATCCCGTCCACGCGCGGCGCCGACGGCGATCCGCTGGACCTCATTATCATCCACGACGAACCAATGGCGGTTGGCTGCCACATCCACGCGCGGTTGCTGGGGGTGGCAAAAGCGGAACAGACGGAGCACGGCAAAACGATGCGCAACGACCGTTTGTTGGGCGCTTTGGTGGATGAAGAGACGCCGGCCGAATACCTGGCGACAACCTTCGACCGGCAAAAGCTGGTGCCGATGGAATTTTTCTTCGCGACCTACAACCGGATCAGCGGAAAAGATTTTCGCCTGCTGGGTTTGGGCGACGCAACACAGGCCAGGAAGATTGTCCGGAAAGGCGTGATACAATCCTCGTGAAAAGCGCAAATCATCCGTTCCTGGGAAAATCGAAGGGTCAAAGTCTGCCGCCTGGTTTTTGGAAAAAGCGATGATTTGTCGCGGAGACAGTGGTCTCGTTATTGTTTCGCCGGCGGCATTTCACGCAGGCTGCAACGGTTTAACCACCCTGAGTTCAATCATCTCGGAGATGTCGGCGCTATTCTGGCCGTGACCATTTCCACCACCTTTCCAGCGCCGGCCGTAGCATTCCTCATGGATGAATTCGCCCAGTGCGAGTCGTCCGGCATAAGGTTTGTCAGGTCCTGGCCATATCCAAGGGCGAGCAGGGCGATGATTTCCGCGCTTTCCGGCAGCCCAAACTTACGCCCGATCACATGCGGATCGAAGCCTTCCATCGGCGCAGTATCCAGTCCATAGGCCTCGGCAACCAACATCATCGTGGTAACGGCAATCATGGTGCGGCGATTGACCCAAACCGGCGCTGAAATGCCGTGCTCCAAAAAATCGGACGCCTGCTTTTTGATCTGCGGAAGCATTTCCCGCTTCCCGTATCCGCGCCGGACCCCTTCCTCAAAAATTGAGTCGAGGTAATGTTTCCAATCACTCTTGAGTGCGAAGGCAATGATGACGACCGGGGCCTCGCCGACCTTTTCCTGGTTGTACGCCGCTTTCTGCAGACGTTCCCGATTTGCTTTCTCACGGACCACCAGGAAGCGCCAGGGCTGAAGATTGTACCCGGAGGGCTTGCGCCGCGAGCTGCAAGATGGCTTCGAGATTTTCCTCCGGCACCGCGCCCGGCTTGAAATGTGCCGTGGCGCGGCGTTCGAGCAAAATCCGGGGCAACGATTTCATCGCGGCGCCATCGGGGCAATGTTGGGGAAATCCCGCCGGCTGGTCCTGAAATTTGGGGTTCATTTTGAGCGATGGGTTGAGGGGGCCGGACGGCGAAAGACCAGTCGCAACTCCTCCTTGGCGCGCGTCAATTTGCTTCTTTGTTGCACGGATAGCGCCGAACCCGCGCGGTTTATGTAAAAATTAAGCATGGACATTGCCGATTGAAACGGCGTGCCTTTGCGGCGATGACTCGCCTCGGACGAGCGTTTGAGTGAAAGCGCGATGCGGTGTGGATCATCCAAACGAAACACGTCCTTATCCAAATCCAGCGCGTTGCTGCCATGCGTTACCGCTGCCGACCAATGACGGCTTGGTCGCTTGGCTCTCATGTCAATGACGCTGGGTGGAACCAGACCGGCGGCCCTCCCGCTGCAACGCACCCAACGAGGCGCGCGAGCGGCGGCGGGAAATGGGCCCATGCTCACGATGACGCCCTCTTTCCAAATCCCGTTCCGCCTGCCGCCGCACCTTTCCCGAAAATCTTCCGGGCTTGGGTGGCGGCAATTTCACTCCGGCCCGGCGGGCTTTGGATAAGCCTATGGCAATGGCCTGTCTCGCAGATCGCGCGCCGTGCCTGCCTTCGTGGATGTGATGAAATTCCTTACGCACGAATTCGCCCGCCTGGGTCGAAGGCGATTTTCCTTCGCGTTTGTCTTCGCGTGCGCGCTTGATGATTTCCTGACTTGGCATGAGCGTGTCTTAGCTAAAGCCATGCCAGCCATTATACGGCTCATCCGCCTGCCTGTTCTCCGCCCGCCCACGATTGTTGGCGCCAGGAAAAAATGCGCCTTTTCCGGGGCACCAATGCGGAGGCCGCAAAGCAAATTGCAATAAAAACCGCGCAGATTGCCTGCTTCGACAGCCAATCATCGCTGAAAGACCATATTGGCGGTCTTTCTTCTGCCCTCATAGATTGGCCCCTCCCAAGAACCCGGTCCTGCGGCGCGGCTACTTCAACCGGTTGACCCTGGCCGCCAGAATGAAATCATTCTCGGTCAACCCTGTCACTGAATGCGTGGCCAGCCGGACGCGAACTTCTCCATAGGAGAGGAGAATATCCGGATGATGTCCCTGCTTTTCAGCGATGTCTCCGATCCGATTGGTGAATTGCAGGGCTTTTTTGAAATCGGGAAAGCTGAAACTTTTCTCGAGCCGCCGGCTGCCCTTGAGCTTCCATTTGCCGGGCAGTCGTTTCATAAGCAGTTTAACCATTGGCGCTTTCAGCCGGCGACCGCCGTTCTCACCGGGTTTGCACTCGCGATTTGCCAGGTCCATTTTCCCTGGCGATTTGGTTGTGTTTTTCATAAGCAGGAAAGTTTCCCGCAAATGAGGTGCCAGCTAAGCGGTGTTCTGGAGCCGGGAATAATGGGATGAATCACAACCCACTCCCAAATCATTCAAATGCACTATGCAATCTACCCATTTTGCCATCGTGCATTTTGCGGTCAATTTTGCAGCATTACGGGGTCTGCCTCAAAGAGTCCAGCCCGTTCGATATTCGCGCCGGAGGAACTTATTCGCCTCCTCGGAATTCGAAAACTTCAGATTCGGTCCGTCCCACAGCAGCTTCATCAGGGTGAGATTCTCGCGAAGTTGTGATCGCAAAGCCACATTGCCCAGCAGCACCGCTTCGGTCAACGGCCCGGCCCATTCAAAATTTGAGCCTGCCGGTGCGCCGCCTTTGCAGGCCGACAGCCATTCTTCATAATGGCCTTGGGAGCGCGGAATTTCCTTCGCCAGGTGCTCCACTTCTTCGGCCCGGGCTTCCGGGTAAACGGAATTTCCCAGGATGAATCCGCTGTCGCCGATCAACAAGCGTCCGTTGTCTCCCATCAAGGCATGTTGCGGCAGCCCGTCGGGCCGTGGCGGCCGCAAGCCGCCATCATACCAGAACAATTTACAAGCCGGCATGGCGAAACCGCCGGCCATTTTCCCCGAAAGTCCTTGGACGTGCCGGTTGTTTGCCTGCGGGGTTTCCGTGCGTGCAGGAAAGTCATACGTCACCATCGAGCCGAGTGGGTAAGTCTCCGGATTCACTCTGGTGGACGACGCCTGAACGCTGATCGGCGCGCCCAATTTTAGCGCCCGGAAAACCGGGTCCATTGCGTGGCAACCAATGTCGCCCAGAGCGCCCGTGCCAAAATCCCACCAACCGCGCCATTTGAAGGGCAAATACGCCGGGTTATAGGGACGAGTCGGAGCCGGGCCCAGCCACAAGTCCCAGTCCAATGTCTCCGGAACCGGCGGCTCGTCTTTCGGGCGCTCAATGCCTTGCGGCCAGTATTCGCCGAACAATCCCTGCGAGGGACGATCCGTCCAAATGTGCGCTTCGCGCACGGAGCCGATGACGCCTGACCAAACCAATTCACATAAATGCCGCGTGGGCTCCGAAGCCTGCCCTTGGTTGCCCATTTGCGTGGCCTCCTTGGCCGCGCGCGCCGCCTCCGACACCCGCCGTGCTTCCCAGACCGAGTGCGTCAGCGGCTTCTCGCAATAGACATGCTTGCCGCGCCGGATGGCTTCCAGGGTCGCAACGGCATGCAGGTGATCCGGCGTGCCCACCACCACGCCGTCAATTTCCTTCATCTCGTCCAGCATTCGCCGAAAGTCCGCGAACTTTCGGGCGTCGGGATATTTTTTAAATATGGGCGCGGCGTAATTTTGATCCACGTCGCACAAAGCCACGATATTTTCGCCGGCCATGGCGGCCACGTCGTTGCCGCCCTGGCCGCCGATGCCAATGCCGGCGAGGTTGAGTTTCCCGTTGGCGGAGGTGCCGCCGCGCAGCCCCAAAACCGAGCCGGGCAAGATCATAAACGTGGCGGCGGAAATCGCCGTTCCGCCCAGAAAGTTGCGGCGGCTGAGTTTGGCCCGGGTCGCTGTGGTCTTCATATCGCGCGGTTAAGCATATTGGGCCGGCGGCAAATGTTGCCAACGGCCTCCGGTTTTCGGCCTGGCGGCCTTTTGGTCTTTTTATGGCGGAAACTCACTCGCTGATTACTCGACGCAGAACCAGGTTGCGATACTCGATGCCAGTGTGATCGCCTTGCAAATAGATTGGACCGGGGCGATCCATTTCCGGCCAGAGCGCGCCGCCAGTCGGGCCGATCACGGGCTGGTTGTCAATTATCTTGGCGCCATTCAAGGTCACGGTGGCGTGCCTGGCGACATAGAGAATATCCACTGTCTGCCATTCGCCCGCGGGTTTCTCCGCGGCAGCGGTCGGCGTGATGCGGCTGTAAACCGCCCCCATGTTGTGCGAGTCCAGCGGCTTGCCGTAGCTGTCAAAGATCTGCACCTCGTCCGTGCCGCGAAGGTAGATTCCGCTGTTGCCGTTCGTGGGCACCCGGGTTTCCGCGTGCAGGGAGAAATCTTCAAACTCCGCCACCGTGCGCAGGTTGGCGAACGACCGATGCGCCTCTCCCGGCTCCTCTTTTTGCGTGTTAATCAAAAGCCCCTGGTCGGCGTGCCAGCCGTTGAATGCGTTGGCTTCGACCGGTTCCCATCCGTCCAGGTTGGTGCCGTTGAATAATTCGATGGGCGGGCCGAGCTTGGTCCTGCTCAAGTCCGGAGCCGGGGGCGGCGGAGCTTGGCGATGGCCGGTAAATTCAGCGCGATTCTCACCTCCCTCATCCTTCGGGGTGACGGTAACCAATTTGAGGTGGTCCCCACCGTCCAGCATGGCGGTAATGGTTTCAGTGATGACGACCGGCTGCCCGTCGGCGGATTTGCGGTCGGTCTGGTGCCGGCGGGTGAGGACCAAATTGCCGTCCGATAGTTGAGCCGTGCTGACCGGGAAGACGCTGCCGCCGCCCCAAAGCATTTGAACCTTGAGCTCATCTCCTGCGCCGGTCACGCCCAGCCAGCCGGCACCTCCTCCAGGGATATGCAGCGACCAGTAGCCGAGAAACGGGTTGACGTCCGCGGCCGCCGGTGCCGGACCGCCGAGCAACAGTCCGGCCAGCAGGAGAAGTGGAAAAATCAGGCGGTTGGATTTCATTCAGGTCTTATCCGACAAAACCAATTCGATTTCAAGGCAAATCACCATGAACAGCAAACCTCCGCAGGGCTGGTCTGAAGCAAGGCGCCAGCCCTTGCACAACTTCAATTTGCGGCCGGAGGGCGGGGCTGCGGCCAACTTGCGCCAAATCACCAAAACCGTATAAAGATTGGCTGTTTAGCGTTTGCGAGGCTTCGTGCGTTTCGGCAAATGGACGGCAACGGACACAAAAGGTCACTAGGGACGGTTTGGCTAATGGAAAAAATAGTTGAATAGACGCTGCCAGCGTTGATTTCGAATTTTGCGCTTTTTGCGCGTCCCGTGGCTTTCGCGTCTGGCGCATTTTGACGCTTCCGGCTGCGATCACCCCGCCCGGGCGTCGAAGACGCGCCAGCGGCCATCGTGGGCGCGCCGCGTGCGTCCCGGCTGACGTCTCCGTCTGGCCGGTTGGGGCGCGTTGTGGGCCGTCTGGAGAGCGGCGCGCCGGCATTAAGTGGCTTACTTGTGTTCACCATGCCGGCGCTGGCTGTGCCCACAAAACTTTCGCAGGTTTGACGCCGGCGGGGAAACGGAGCCCCAGCGAGCCGGACTTTACGATTCTTATTTCGATTGAAATCCTTGACAGAAATTCGAATGTGCGCTTTGATAAATCCATGGTAGAAACTGAACTGCAAAGGCCACCCGTGTACGGCTTCGTGCAAATCCCGTCGTATATCAAATAGTAGACGGCTTGCGCCATGAACGATTTCGTCAATCCAAAGAAGCGCAGTATCTCATTGCCGAGCGGATGCAAAGATCTAACGAGGCAGGGCCTCAGAGCGGCAAGAAAACTCCCGAGCCAACGAACATTCGAAAAATTACGCCTTGCCGGTCTGAGGCCCTGACTCGTTAGATCCTAAACCTGTATCCGCGAATAGGATGCCTCGGAGAGAAGTCTATGGCGTTGTGATGCGATAATAACGGCTTGGATATTCGACCCATTGAGGATCACTGAAATTGACAGCACCATTCACGAGCACGTTTGTTGCCAAAGGTGTCCAGGCGGGGTCGGCCAGGTTGGTGCAAGCTTCGATGATGATCGATGCGTTGGTGGCCCAGGAGACCGTGAAATTGAATTGCTGGCCCTGCGCGCCCAAGCCAAAGGCACTTCCCAGAATTTGCGGCTCGGGCTGATACCACGGTGCTGTAGGCCAACCGCCATAATTTGCTCCCCAGCCAGTCGTGCCCGGCACGTAGTAGGCCGTGCCGGAGTCGCCATGGAAGAGCGAATCGTCCAAGCTGCCGGGCCCCCCATTTACACTCGGCGCGTTCCCTTTGAAATAAGCATTCGTCAGCTGGGAACATTCGAGGAACGCCCCGCTGCCGATGTTGGTGACACTGTTGGGAATCGTCACACTCATAAGACCAGGACAAATTTGGAAAGCATATCCGCCTATGCGGGTGACGCTGTTTGGAACCACATAGCCGCCGGTCAAGCCTTTGGGATATTGTACCAGCGCGGTCATGGTTTTGTCGAACAGCACCCCGCCCGCGCTGGCGTAATTCGGGTTGGCCGCCTCCAAGTCAATATTCGTCAGGCTGCCACAATATTCAAAAGCCGAATCGTCGATGCTGTTGACGCCGCTGCCAATCGTCACGCTCGTCATGCTTTGACACATATAGAACGCATATATGCCAATGTTAGTGACGCTGTTGGGAATCGTCACACTCATCAGTGGACAATACCGAAACGCCCCAGCGCTGATGCTGGTAACGCTATTGCCGATCGTCACATTCGTCAGGCCCGAACCGTCGAACACATCACCGCCAATGCTGGTGACGCTGTCTGGAATTGTCACAGTCCTTAGGCGGGGGCAATAGTCAAACGCCGCATCGCCAATGGTGGCGACGCTGTCGCCAATCGTCACATTCGTCAGGCCGATACATCCTTCGAACGTCCCATCGCCGACGGCAGTGACGCTGCCGGGAATTACCACACTCGCCAGGCCGGAACAATCCCGGAACGCATCATCGCCGATGGTTGTCACCGGATAGCCGTTGGTCGAGCCGGGGATGATTACGTTACCGCCCGCGCCCGTAAATTGGGCGATGGTAATGGCCCCATTGTTCGTGATAAAAGTAAACTGTGCTTGAACTGGACACGCCACAGCCAAGATCCACCCCGCCGCGATGATCCTTCTCATATTCAGTCCTCCATGACAGAACGACTATTCAGTTTTACTTCCTGTCCGACTACTTGGATTATGCGCAGAAAGGAGCGATGGCGTCAATCCTCAAGTCCTTAAGACCCGCGATTGACCGGCCTGTTCTAAACGAAGGCACTGCCCTTGGGTTGGCCGTGTTTTTATAAGGTCAGTGATCCGGCCCGTTTAACAACAAATCGTGATCGCCCTTTTTGCCACTGGCGGAAGCGACTGGTCCGGCCGCCAATCCGATGTCGATGTATTGCCCTCCCACGGTCTGATGGCAATGCACGGCGATGCGGTTGTTGCCCGGCTTCAGCAGTTCCGACAGGCTGGCACCCAACGGCACTTCCTTGTAATCGGTGATAAACCCAGGCTCCGACCATACTCGCGTGCCATTAATGTAAACCTCGGCATCCTCGTCGTGGTAAATCACCAATTTCAGTGGAGCGGCGATATTGGATGAATAATAGAAGGCTGTCCGCAGCCAAATGTCATCCGTTGTCCAAGCGGTCCGCGTGCGATTATTCGGCACATCGGTGCCGAATCCGGCCTCGCCGGTGCGCCACCGGCTGTCATCGAATGCACTCTGCTCCCACCCAATGGACGGGGAGTTGGTGGCGTAACGCCAGGCGATGGATCGGACGGGAGCGATTGGCACCAGCCACGCGTTATCGGCCTGGTTCAGGTTTACGCCGATGTTACGGAAAAGCTGGCGCCACAGTTTGACGTAATTCTCTTCTTCAGAATCATATGCAATGGTACTGATCGCGATAGAGCCCTCGCCGACCCTGGTGGAGACCAATGCCGCTCCCGGCGGCTTTAAAAGTTGTTCATAAAGCTCAACGGCAGAGCACTTGGCGGTTTCACTGACATTGTTGAACAATGACCAATCTGTATCACTGGCCTTCAAAAGAACCGTTCCGCCGCGGACAAAATCCCCGTCGAGACCGCATTTCAGAACCCGCTGGTCCCGGGCATCTTCGGCAAAATAAAGGTCGGCCAACGAAAGATTTTTATTCCATGGAGATTCGTCCCCGCGATCCAACGCCGTCGCCGTGCGAGGTGTCAATGACAGTTCCCGGCCCAGCAGGCGCTTGATTGGAACGAGGTCGGCGTCGGGGCGATGATAACAAATAAAAACTTGGCCTCCGCGCTTGAGCGAAGCTTCCATTTGAGGCTTCACCTCGTCGGCCATGGATGCGGTTATGGTATCTCCGTCGATTACGGCCAGCGGGGCCTTCATTCCCGCCGCGCTCTTGGCAAAAGGAACACCAAGGCTGCTAAAGGCCGAAAATAACTTTCCCCCGCGGCTGCCGATGAAGTCCACCGCCGTGACGGTGGCCGTATTCGTCGTCCGTTCTTGGCCTGTTGGGCGAGGACTCCAGGGGCCGGGTTCAGCCTTCTCATCGGCCAGCGCCGCCTTGGTGGCGTCAAACATCGCCAACGGCTTGTACAGCGGCAATGACGGGTCCCACCCGGGGTTCAGTGTCGTAACATACGGCGGGATTCGCTCCGGCTGATATCCCGGCTCGCCTTCTTTGAAGGACTTAAAAAATACACCATCCCCCAAGGTCGGCAAACGGGAATAATCCGTATAGCCCAGGGGCAGGTGCTCCAAGCCAAACCAAACCAGTTCGCTGGCGGAAAAATACGCGAGCCTCGGTCTGGCCATTTGAGTTATGTTCTGATAGACATCAATGCCAAGAGCCTCATTGCGCCCGGCATAATTCTCGTAGGCGCGTTCGCCATTGAACGCCGCCATCTGTGATGGAGTGGCATAATATGTCCCTCCGGATTCGCCCACCATCAGCGGCTTATCCAGGCCGGTCGGCAGCGCATCGACGTGCAGTCCGAGCCCAAAATGTCTGGACCAAACAGGAAGTGTCCCCCTTAAATCCTCGTCGCCGTCGCAGGAAACCCAATCGCGTGTCGGATCAAGGTTAAGCCCGCTCCTCCCCAATTCGGTCAATTTTCCGTAATATTTGTCCCGGTCTGCGTGGCTCATGTGATTATAATCAAAAATGGCGAACAACTCGTTCCCGAAACTCCACCCGAATACTGATGGGTGGTTCCGGTCCCGGAGAACCATGCTTTGGTAATGTTGCGAAAACCGTCCCCACGATACTGGATCGGTGAAGTTGAGCATGAGCGAGCTGCCGAACAGTCCATCTTCCGCCAGCACCACCAGCCCCATTTCGTCTGCCATATCCTGATAATATGACGGCCAAGGCTGCGCGTGCAGGCGCACGCCATTGCCTCCGGCGTCTTTGATCATTTTAAACCAGGACCAAGCGGTGCGCCGCGACTGCGTAAAAACGCCAAACGGATGCAGAATGTCGGCGAAAACTTGAAATTTCCTTCCGCTCAACAGCAGCTCACCTTTGTCAATCTTGAATTGCCGCCAACCGAATCGTTGATACTTTACGTCCACCGCCCCGCTGGTGTTGCTCAAGGTCACGATCAGTCCATAAAGGTTCGGCTGGTCTGGGGACCAAAGTCTGAGCCGATCCCCGACCGTCGTCTTCAAGAGGACAACTACATTCGTCCGGGCCGGGATTTCAATCCTCTGTTCCGGCAAAGTCAGAACTTCTTGCTCCAGATGCCACTTGGGTTCCGGCCCACTCAGGCGGTCCGCGCCCGCTTCGTTAATCCACGGACTCGCCGCGCCGCCAATGGTGACTTCCTGCGGTTGGCTCGTATCGTTTTGCACGGTTGTTTGGACCAGCAATTCACTCCGGTCCACCCACGGTTGCACAAAAACATCGGTCATGCGCACCGCCGGTACCCCCAGCAGATAAACGTCCTGCCAGATGCCGACAATGCCGTCGAGATAAGAGCCGTCCGCGTACGTGTGGCGCTCGTGGCGGTATTCCTCGTCGGTCTTGTCAAAAAGGTGCGGGTGGCGCACGCCTATCAATAATTCATTATCCTCACCGCGCTTGACCAATTCGGTAACATCCAAGTCGAACGGGAGAAAATTCTCGAAATGCTCTCCGGCCCGTTTCGCATTGACGAAGACCTGACAGTCGCCGGCCACAGCCTCAAAGTGCAACAGGATGCGCTTCTCCTTCCAGTCCACCGGAACCTTGAAACTCCTTCGCAGCCAGCCCATTTCCACGCTGTCCCACGAAGCCGGATAACTTGGGAAACAGACTGAATCCGGCCAGTAGGGGTGGGCGGTACCTGCTCCAACATCACGACCACAGCCCCAAGTATTGACATTCCATGGAGAGGGGATCTTGATCGGAGTCGGTTCCCAATCGGCCGTTGGCGCCGGCAGTTCAGGCGGAATCCCCCGATCGCGTTGGTAACCCGCCGGGACCGCTACCGGCTGAAACTGCCATTGTCCGTTTAGGCAAATCGCCTGGCGGGAGGGCTGCTCGACGGGCTTGACGAAGTCGTCAAGCGCGGCAAAACCCCCCGCAAATTGCACGGCCCCCGTCGCTTGTCCGCAGGCTGCGAGAAGGAAAAGCCACACGAGCCAGGCCATCATCGGGCGTACGGTTTCGCACAAACGGATCAACCAGGAATCAACGATATTCATCGCGTTTTAGACGGTTGCAAACACTTTTCGCAAAGAATATTCGACTCCGAGATGGAAAAACATCCCCTAAACCGAGGATGCTGGCAAGACGACCAGCAACGGCCGGGAGGGGACTCCGGCGGAAAATCAGCGCTTTTATCGTATCACGGCTTGCCCTGAACCGGTTCCGCGGCGCGCCAATGCGGGAATGCTGATTGGGTCGACCAAGTCCCGCAAAACGGGAATGGCCTTCCGCGGGCAATACTTTCCAGCCGAGTCAAGCCGGCTCCGGCAGAACGGGCTGGAGGCTAGACCGAGGCAACGGTCACTTGACCCGCAGCGCGGCGTCAATCTCCGAAATGGCCCGGTCCACACGTTCAGCGACTTTATCCTTATCCTCGCCCTCGAACTTTTCGCGGGCATCTTTCAGGAGCCGCCGGGCTTCCTCGAGCTTTTGGTCGGATTTCCATTGCTTCTCCTTTTCACTGCTATCGCCTTCGAGCTTGACCCCCAACTTCTTGCCGGCCTCGGTGAGTTCCTTCATCGCATTGCCCCTGTGGCCGGCGTAATCGGCGTCCGCGTGCGCCAGGAGTACGTAGGCGTGGGCGAGTTCATAGCGGGGTGGTTCGGCGTAGGCCAGCGCCCCGAAAGACAAGGCGAAGACAACCGTTGCGGCTTTCAAATAGAACGAACGAGACAAATATTTCATAGCTCCCAATTGTAATGCAGGATGGTCAAGTTTCAACCAAAAGCCAACCCCGCAAGATCGATCACCCTGGGCGCCACCAGCAAGCTCTTTCAAACGCTCCAAACGATCAGCTTTAAACCGTTCGGTCGGTTGCCCAGCGCAGGTTCGCGACCAACCGCCAAACCATGTGCCCATGCGCCACTTTTTTTGTGTTGCTCCCAAGGGCGTGTGTGACAATCTCTTAAACCATCCATGAAACGATTATTCTTCGTCTCCCTCCTGCTGGCAGCGCCGGCCTTTGCGCAATCCGTCGTGTCACCGGACGTCCAATCCGATGGCCGGGTCACCTTCCGCCTGCAGGCCCCCAACGCAAAGCAGGTCCACGCGCTTTGCGAGGGCGCGACCATTGTCATGCAACGGGACGCGGACGGCGTATGGTCCGGTACCAGCGCGCCCCTGCAGCCCGACATTTATGATTATTCGTTCAACGTGGATGGCGCGCACACGCTCGACCCGGCGAATCCCCTGGTGAAATATAATCTGCTGAACCCCGAGAACATGGTGCACGTCGCGGGGCCGAAGTCGCTCGTGTGGGAAATCAATGACGTGCCGCATGGCCAGCTTCACCGGCATGCTTTCAAGTCCCGCGTGGCCAAAGACCAGCGTAACTACATCGTTTATACGCCGCCCGGTTACGATCCCAAGGCCACACAGCGCTACCCGGTGCTGTACCTGCTGCACGGATACAGCGACGACGCGACCGCATGGTCCACGGCCGGACGCGCCAATGTGATTTTGGATAATCTCATCGCCCGCGGCCAGGCGAAGCCGATGCTCGTGGTGATGCCGCTGGGCTATGGCACGATGGAAGTCGTCAAGAATGGCTGGTCGCGGATGGACGAGCCGGTGCTCTGGCGCCAGAACCTGGACAACTTCAGCGAAATCTTGTTGCGCGAAGTGATCCCGGCGGTCGAAAAATCCTACCGGGTTGAAAAGGATCGGGAGTCCCGGGCCATTGCCGGCCTCTCGATGGGAGGCGCCGAGTCCTTGCTGACGGGATTGAACCACCTCGATCGCTTCGCCTGGGTCGGCTCGTTCAGCGCGGGCGGATTGACCACGAATTACGTGTCCCAATTTCCATCCCTGAACAGCCAGGCCAATGACAAGCTCAACCTGCTCTGGATCGCCTGCGGCAAGGACGACTGGCTGATTGAGACCAACCAGGCTTTTTGCCGGTGGCTGAAGTCCGAAGATGTCCACTACACCTGGGTGGCAACGCCGGGCGCCCACACCTACCGGGTGTGGCGGCCCGACCTGGGCGCCTTTGTGCCGCTGCTGTTTCAGGAAAAGAAGTAGCGGAGGAAAAGACTCGCGGACGGACTGTCCGCGCTCCTATTTTCTTCGCGTGCATCTGGCCCATCTCCGGCTCCGTGACTTCCGCAACTACGCGCGGTTGGATGTCGATTTTTCCCCCGGGTTTCACGTGCTGCTGGGGGACAATGCGCAGGGCAAAACGAACGTCCTCGAAGCGATCTATCTCATGGCCACCTTGCGCTCGTTCCGCGGCGTCGGCGGCGCGCAGATGATCCGGCACGGCGCCAGGGGTTATTTCGTCAGCGGCAGCGTGGTGGGCCAGGGCGACCACGAAATCAAGATCTACTGGTCCGCCCGCGAACGCAAACTTGCGCTGGACGGGCAGCCCGTAAAGCGCCTGGCGGATTATCTGGGCGTGCTGCGCACGGTGGTCTTCTGCACGGAAGATTTGCAGCTCGTCAAGGGGGCGGCCCGCGCGCGCCGGCGGTTCCTGGATCTGCTGCTGGCGCAGACGCAGCCGGGCTATCTGGCGCTCCTCCAGCGCTACCTGAGTGCCGTGCGCAATCGCAACGCGCTGTTGAAACAGCGCACCGTGGATGAGGCCTCGCTGGAGAGCTTTTCCGCGGAACTGGTGAAGCTGGGCAACGAGCTGATCCGCGCGCGCCGGGAGGTCATCCCCAAATTTTCGCCGCTGGCGCGGCTGGCGTACCGGCGCATTGCCAACGATGCGGAGGAGTTGCGGATGGAATATCAGCCGAGTGTGAAAAATGATTTCGCGGTGGAACTGGCCCAGTCACGCGCGCGGGAACGCGCTTTCCGCGCCACGCTGGTCGGCCCGCATCGCGACGATCTCCAACTGCTCCAAAATGAGAAATCAGCCGCCCAATTCGGCAGCGAGGGGCAGAAACGCACGCTGGCCATTGCGCTGAAAATGGCGCAGGCGGAGTTTCTGGCCGGCATTCACGGCTCGCCGCCGGTGCTGCTGATCGATGACGTAATGGGCGAGCTCGATTTGAAACGCCGCAGCGGATTCCTGCCGCTGCTGGACCAGGCGCGCAGAACCGGCGGGCAGGCCTTCATGACCTGTACGGAGGAAAACTGGCCGCGCGAGCTGAGCCAGGATTTGCAAAAGTGGGAGGTCCACGAAGGCGCTCTGAAGGGGCGTGAAGCGGCGGGGTAGCAAAGGGCCGGCTTATCGCTCCAACCCCTGCTCAGGCAGGTGCTGCGACCAGCAAAGCGTCTTTGCCGTTGCGGCTGAGATGGCCGTTGTGCGATCCATGGCCGTTGGGCAAACAAGCTTCCTCGTGATTGGCTCGTGCGTCCGGGTTCAAAGCCATGGGCAGCGACAGGAGCAGACAGGCATCCTTTCCGTTTTCCAGCGCTGTGGCGGCGCGCCCGCCGATCGCCAGCGCCAACTGCCAGCCCGCCGCCAGTCCGAATTCGGCTTCATTGAGCGAAGCCGACTGGAGCGCCGTCGCCGCCGACGTCACTCTGGCCAGGCGGTTCACCAGTTCCTGGGCGTTTTCGCCGGTTGACAGCGCAATCCTTAGATTGAGTTCCGCGGACTTCCCGCCCGCCGGAGTCAACGTCACCCGCAAATCAATCGCGCAGATCCCGGGGGCCATCGTGAGCGGCGAAACCGCCAGCAAGGTGATGAGTCGATGGAGGTGCCCGGCATAACCGTTCACCTTCCCCGTGGCGGAGCCGGAAGTGGAGACGCGTGCCGCCACGCCGTTTGCCTCCGCGGCCGAACGAACGGCGCCGCCGGCGCTCTCCAGGACTTCGGCCAGCGAGAATTCGCTGTCGTGGAAATCGGGCGTTTCGATCGGATACGCCGGGATTTGAGTTTCGGGGCCGCCGGGGCCGTCCAGCGAGCTCTGAAGGCTCGCCAGCAGGCCACGTTGGGCGAGCGAAAGGGGTGTCTGCGCCAGCAGGGCGGCGAGTTGCCGCCGGGCGTCCAGCCTGTGCCGTTCCTGCTGCAATTGCTCCCGGTGAAGCTTGGCGCTCAGGCGTGCCGCGTTCAGGATGGCGTACCGCAAACCGGCCAATTCCCGGCGGCTGGTCTCCACTTCGTTCTCGGAATGGGCGGTCCGGTTCTGGAGGTCCTGAATCACTTTCGCCGAAGCCTTGCCTTTCTCGGTCAGTTCCTGGACCCGGGCGGACAGCGTGGAATGGCGGGCCTCGAATTCCTTGGTCTGACCAGCCAGTTTGCTGACCTGCGCATCCAATGAACTCTGCAGCTCCGTCACTTGTGTGCGCAGTTGCGCCTGCGCCTGGTCGCTCGCCATGAGTGCGGCTTCGATGGCGCTGTGCTGTTGCCGAAGGCCGGCTGCTTGCTCTTCGGCGCTTTCGCATCTCCTGGTCTGGGCGGTCAGTGCCTCCGTCAGGTCCCTGACCCTCTCCGTCACTTCCGGCCGGTCCGCCGGTAATTCCGGCGTCGCCGGCACGGGTGGCTCGGTCGCCGCCTGCGTTCGTTGCTGCGCTTCAAATTGCAGCCAGGTCTCTTCGATTTGCTTTATCAGAGCCGTCTGCTTCTCTTCGTTTTTCAGCAACGCCGTTTCCACTTCAGCGCGCCCGGCTTGGCTGACGACCGCCATTTCCCTTGCCAATTTACCCTTTTCCTTCTGGGCCGCGGCCAAAGCCGCTTCCAAACCGCCCATCAACCGGGCGCAGTCGGCTGCCCGCTCCTCGGTGGTCTGCGCCGGCGGTGCCGGCGATTCGTCGTCGCAGTTTTCGACTTTTGGCGGCGTGGCCGGCGTGGCCGGCAATTTCTGCGGCTCAGCAGGGTTTCGGCTCACCATCGCGCTGCCGGCTGCCGGCAGCTCTTGGGCTGGCTTCGGAGCCTTGGCGTCCTGGGGATGCAGCAGAAAGATGAGGGTCTTGACAATGAGTTCCAGCGGCGAGATGGGTTTGGCAATCAAACCGTTGCCTCCACACAGGACGCTTTGGGCCCGGGATTTGAAGTCGTCCTGCATGGTGACAAAAATGACCGGAATCTCCTTGCAGCCGGGCAGGTCGCGGAGTTTCTCACAGGCTTCCAGGCCGCTGAGAACCGGCATGTTGATGTCCATGAGGATCAAATCAAAGGTGCTGCTCTCCAGGAGTGCCAGTGCGGCCACACCATCGCCCGTGCAGACCGTTTCAAAGTTGACGCGCTTGAGCGCCAGCTCATTGGCGCAGTTGCAAACCGGGTCATCATCCACCAGCAGAATCCGGGTCTTGTGCGTGGATGCCATGCGGCTGGTGGGGCCCGCATTCAACAAATATTCAAGACCATCCACGGCCTGGAACATGGTTTGCACGGCGGACTGGGACAATCGCTTGCTGGAATTGAATCCGCGCTCAAACAGCATGGCTTCCAAGGCGCTGCTTAATTCGCTGATCTGGGACCATCCCGCCATCGTGCTCCGCGCGCTCAACAGACGGAGGCGCCGATAGATTTCCTTCAAATGATCCTCGGCTTCCTGGCTCCCGGCGGCTTTGGCGTACTTCAAGCAGATGCCTCGCAACATGGCGATGTCGGTGCGCCAGCTCTTCTGCAAGTCCCTTTGGGCTTCGGTTGCGGCTGCGGCCTCTGTGTTGTCGGCTTCAACCGGCCTGCCGTCGGGCGAATTTGCGGGTTCAGTTGGCTCGGTCTTGCGGCCCGGCAAGCCGGGGATCCAGGAACCCTTGCCCGCGGGCGCCTGGCCGTCCTTGGCCTGGGTTGCTTCCAGGATTTCGCGGATGACTTTGACCAACTGTTTTGGGGAGCACTCGGATTTCAGCATGCCTAAGGTGGCGCCGGCCTTCATGGCCTTTTGCGCCATTTGCGGAAGGTAGGCATTGGAAAGAATCAGGACGGGCAAATCGTGATGCCGGCGGTCGGCGCGAATCGATTCCAGGACCTGCAGGCCATCCATCTTGGGCAGCATCAAGTCCAAAACGACCAGATCCGCCGAAAGTTCGGACAGCTTTTCAATGGCAGCCAGCCCGTCGTCGGCCGTAAGCAGGCTAAAGCCCTCCCTTTCCAAGGTCTTGCGATACAGGCATTGCAAGAATGGATCGTCATCCACCAGCAAAATTTTACTCTTCTGATTCGTATTCATAGGCCGATTCCTGCACTGAATTAGTCTCGAACGCACGATCCCGCCAAAGACTTTGTAAGGCTTATCTTCGATCGTGCCAGCAGATTAACTGCCATTCCCGGGGCTTGGAACCGCCAACTTGGATTCGCGGCCGGCCGGAATCGGCGAATCCTCGCGCCGATTTCCCATTCCATTGCAGTGGAGGCCATTAGAAAAATTCAAGTCCGCGGCCGCCGGGCGTTTGCGCAAAGTCTCCCGGCCATGGGCGAACAAGTTCTGATAGCGCTGAACGATGGCCAGATTGTCTATTTTGTAGGCCGAAAGAGGAAATTGTGATCGAAAGCGAGACAAGGCTCGGCTTCGGAAGCGGTTCATTTTCAGGCTGCTCCCGTCCGCACTTCGGCGGGGTAAGCCGGCGCGACAACAGCAAGGCAGATTGAAGATAAGGCACGAAATCATGAATTTGTTGTGGCGTCCACAGGCAGGACTGGTAATTGTCTGCCATGTCCGGTTCGTTTTGAATGGAAAGGGCATAGCGGTGTGCTGAAGGAGTGCGCAAGTAAAATGAACCGCGGATCACCCTGATGGCGCGGGTTTTTTCATTTTCTCATCCGTGTTATACGCGCTATCCGCGGTCAATGGTTCTTCAGTGTGACAGAAGGCAACAAAGGTAACGAAGGGGGAGGCAGAGGGGCGTGA
>JBEKZM010000081.1:0-29537 GCA_049509875.1 Verrucomicrobiota bacterium
CGTTGGATCTGAGGCGCTGGAATCACCCGGATAGACGAATTGCCAGACCGATCCTGCCCGGCTGTTGGCCGCCAGCCCGAGCGCTATCGATAGGAATACCAATAGTGTGCGATAGTTCAAGTTTCTCATAAGGGGATTACAATTTTTGTTCTGGAAGTTGGGCCGAATGCCCTATTCGGATCTAACCCAGGGAGGCAGGATGACGTTTGAAACATAACCCTGATCCCAGTTTCTGTGCCATTTTAACCCCCACAAATCCTTTACCTTTAGGGCTCCAACCGAACCTTCAAAAAAGACGAGCTGTGTTCGCTTGCCTGAACCATGCCGCGGCACGGTGAAATGCTCCATTTCCTTGTTGGCATCCCCGGACGACACTCCCGGTTGCGTGGACGCCTCATACGTTTCCGCCCCGCCTTCATAATAAGGCCCGCCGCCTCGCCACATACTGTCGGCCATCAAGGGCGTCTGCGCGGGCAACGGCGAGGCTTGCAGTTTGCCCCAGTGATTGGCCTGAATCCGTCCCTGAATTTCCGGCACCTGGCAACTATACATCCACAGATTGGCGCCATAGCTGCCCAGTTCCCCATTCTCGTACTGATCTGCAGTCCCGTTAGGCGTCGGAAATTCATAAGCGGTTTTCAATCCGCCAAATCCGTTTTGCGCCGCGAGTGTGCTGAAATCCAAATTGCTGACGGCCGCCATCGGGCAGGTCACGATTTGTTGGCGTTGTGCCGGGCTTAACTGCAACGCGTTGAACCAGGCGGCGCGGGCATTCTGGTCAATGGAGCCATCCGGATTGGCCCCGGTTGGAAATTGGTCAGAGTTGTCGGTGGCATAAATATTCCATTGGATACCCCATTGGTGGAGATTGGAAACGCAGTTGATCGCCCGGGCCTTATCCTTGGCTTTCGCCAAGGCAGGCAACAACAACGCGGCCAGAATCGCAATAATGGCAATGACCACCAGCAATTCAATTAAAGTGAAGCCGCCAGCACCTTCCCCGCCGCCCCGGATGGACGATTGTCTCGGCAATGATGTCGGTTCAAGAGTGTGCTTTGGTTCGCCTCCGATAGTTCTGGCTTTCAAAATATCTTCATTAATGTGCGCGGTGTTCATGGTTCAAACGTGGTTTTGTTTTTCACTGCAAGCACAAAGTGACGATCCTTGTCAGCCGCCGAAACAAATGCTCTGGGCATGTTCCGACCAGTCACAACACCGGCTCGGTGCCGGAAATTATTCCCGACATGAGCTGGAATGACTTGATGGGCCGAAGTCACTCTGGCTATCGCATTTACTCATGGTTAATGAACCTCCAGAAGGACTGGTCAGCTCTTGAAGATCTCCCGAAGTCGGGTCGAGCCGGATTCTCATGGTTCGGCCCGGCTCAAAGTGCCTGGCCTCTAAAGGCGGGAAGCAGGAGAATCATCTGCTCCGCCATCTTTTCAAGGTCGCCGTAACAGCGACTTTTATGGTCGTATATTAGACTGCTCCTAAGATATGTCAACTATTTTTTGCGACAACTTTCACAATCTATGGTTAGTCGTAACGCGCAGGAAATCTATTCAGCAGGATTCAAGGCCACATTGGGTAATTGCTCCGGCTTGGGGAAAGGAGGTCGGGGGTTGAGAATCGGTCAAATTGTCCAATCGAAGTCCTCGGTTCTCTTTTGTGCCAGCTTGTCGCGGATGACCAGTTGTTTTTCCTCGTAAACCACCAAGGAATTTGGCGGCACGCTCTGCATCAAAAAAAGCATTAGCCCCGATGGTCGAATTCGAACCGACGACCGTTTCGCCACCGAGAATAGTGGAGTTCGGGTAAATCGTGACGTTGTCCTCCACATCGGGATGGCGTTTGCCGCCTTTGACGATGTGACCGGCTTCATCTTTGACAAAGCTGCGGGCACCCAGCGTCACACCGTGATAGAGTTTTACGTGGCTGCCGATTTCGCACGTTTCACCGATTACCACGCCCGTGCCGTGGTCAATGAAGAAATGGGTGCCGATGGTGGCTCCGGGGTGGATGTCGATGCCGGTGCGGCTGTGCGCCCACTCGGTCATCATGCGCGGCACCACGGGCGCGCCGTACAGATAAAGCCGATGCGCCAGCCGTTGAATGGCGATGGCTTCAATGAACGGATAAGACAGGATGATCTCCTCGCGGTGCAGGGTCGCCGGATCGCCATCGAAAGCGGCTTCGATGTCCGTGCGGAGCAGGTCGCGGACCTCGGGGAGCGCCTGGCAAAATTTGCGGATGATCGGCGGCGTCCGGCCGGTGGGCTTGTGGGGATTGCCAATGCGAACGCTCTTGCGCACCTGATCGGTCAGCCGGGTGATCACTGCGGACAGGCGCGTCGCTGTCAATTCGTCCAGCGAACCGTCCTGCACGGCCGCACTGTCGTGAAAACCGGGAAACAGAATTTGCAGCACTGCCCGGCCATTACCGGGAAGTTGCGCGGCGATGCCGCGAGACATCTTACCGGCAATCTTGCCGGATAATGCGCGGCCATCGCGTTGCCATCTCGCGGGACTCCGCGCGGCCATCGGCGAGTTTTTGGCGAGCCGTAAAATCCTTGTGGAATCAAGGGGTAAGGCTTGCACCCCATAAAGGCGGCAGCCAACAATCGTGCTCTTGCACCATGTGTTGAACATTGTTGCACCGGGTTTACCGCGCTTCGTGAAAGTGACCATGCAAATTGAGGGCGCAATTTGTAGCGTAAAATTGAACATGTCTGTCGGGCTCAGGTCTTGCCGGAGATAGGGACGGTGTGCTAAAATTAGCCGCATGAGCAGCATTGCTGAAATTGAGAATGCCATTGAAAAACTGCCTGCCCCGCAGGTGGATGAACTGGCTGGCTGGCTGGAAACATTGCGTGCCAGGCGCGCGACACCCACCCCGATCGAAAGCTGGCTGCAAGGCGCTCGCGGAGCCGCCCGTCCCGGCGAGACCACGGGAAAAGTGATGGCGCTTACCCGGGGCGAGGAATGAGCCTTTTCGATACGAATGTGCTGCTGGACATCGCGACTGCCGATCCGGTCTGGCTGGCATGGTCGGAAAAGCAATTTCGCACGGCTGCGGCACAGGGGCCGATTTTCATAAACCCGATCATCTACGCGGAATTGGCTCCGGCTTTTGCCAGCGCCGCTGATCTGGACCGATGGCTTGATCCGGCGATCTTTCTGCGGTTGCCTTTGCCTTACGCTGCCGGGTGGTCGGCGGCGCAGGCTTTTCTGAGATACCGTCGGGCCGGAGGCACACGAACCTCGCCCCTGCCGGATTTCTATATCGGCGCTCATGCTGAATTTGAGCAGCGGACACGCATTACGCGGGACGCTACCCGCTATCGCACCTATTTTCCGAACGTCCAAATCATCGCCCCGTCTTAACGGTGGCGGATTTTTGAATGCGGTTGCCGACCGGACTGGTGAGGGTGCGTCTGGCCGCATAAGGATTCAGGAATCTCGCCGGATTCAATTTCACGCCTGACCTTTCGCCGAGTTGACGATGGCGAGGATTGCGGCCTTGAGGGGTTCGGGAAGTCTTGCCCAAGCGGTGACTACTTGGGACAGGTCGTGTCCCAGTGCGACCGGCGCTGGTGAGGCTCCTTGTGAGGCTGGCATGATTCCAGCCGCGTCATTATTGGATTTGTCGCAGGTTCGAGCCCCGCCACTCCCGCCATCTCTCCCTTGATCGTGGGTCAGTGTTCTGATTGTCCGGGGATTTCGGGGATGCCGGGATCGTCCAGGATTTGAACGGCGGTTATACCATCAAAATCCGCCCAATCTTGCAGCACCCACACGACTTTCTTATCCGGAGTCACTTCGACGAGCTGCGGACCTTTGCCATTGTCACCCCGCGAAGTGAAGATGGTGTTGCCATTGGCCAGCCGGGTGCAGGTCTGCGGTGCCGAGGCAAACTGATATTCGGGCGGTAGGTCGGTTTTGCAATCAAATTCCCAAACCGTTTTACCCTTGGCGTTGACCTCCCGCGTGAGGCTGTCTTTTTCGTCAGTGATCAGCGTGTTGCCGTTCTTCAACCGGATGGCCGCCCAGGGCGAATTGATTTTGTAATTCCAAATTTCATTGAAATCCTTGTCGTATTCCGCGACGTAGCCCTGGCCGAAGACAGCAACTAGGTAGGTGCCTTGGGCTGTAACCCGGGCGCGCCGGAACTGCCCATGAATGCCATTGGGGTTGGGCGGCTGGCTGAACGGTAGTTCACGCGCGACCTCAACCGCCCCGGTCTTGATGTTGATGATCTTCAGCCTGGGCGGCAGACCGTTGATCACGATCATGACCTTGTCCAAGCCAATCGGCTGGCAGACATGAATTTCCGTGTGGTTGGTGCCGGCGGCCTTTTCACAATCATAGCGCCAGACCACTTTTTTATCCGGCGAGATTTCGGCGGCATATTCCATGCGGGAAAAGAGGATGTTGCCGTTGGAAAGCATCCACACGTCGTCATACTCGAAACTTTTGCCGGTGGAATAGGTCCAGATGATTTTGCCATGGTTGACCAGAAACATTTTATCGTAGTTCTCACCGACGATCAGCATCGAGTGCTGCGCGAGGCCTTTGCCGGGCAGGTTGGGCGGAGTGATGCCATTCGTCCACTTGGCGGCGGGGGACGGGGCTTCGTCCGGCCCCATCGGCGGCACACTCGCGGCCGTGAAAAGGGGAAGCACATCCATGCACGGTGTCGCCGAGGAGTTTTTAGTTGCGGGCGTGTGACAGCCAGTCAAGGTGGCGATCAGGCCAATGGCTGACCAAATTGCCAGGGAAGGGCGGAGTTCTGTGTTCATGTTTTTTTTGGGGCTTGGGTCATTTGAATCAAAAAGGATCGGCGAGCCATTTAAATGAACAAATCCGATTCCCCTTCAAGCATGGCTGGATTGCGATTAAAAAATTCATTTCACGCCAAAGTCGAAGTTCACTTCTCCCTGGTGCTCGCCAGCAACAATTCTTTGGGCCGACTGCGGTCCCATCCGCCCTGGCGCCAGAAACTTGGTCCGCATCGCCGGAATGACCTCCAGGAAAGCCAGACCGGTCGGGGGCAGCGCGAGCAATGGTCCTTCCGGTCCATCGTTGGGATGGTAGATGCCCAGATAGGAATCGGTGGCCGCAGTGGAAACGGTAAACTTGCCTGCGCGGGTGTCAAAAGTGGCCCAACGCCAGCCGCGAAAATAACCTTTAAAATCTGGGGCAAAGGAATAAACCACGCTGGGAACAGTATTGTTGTAGGCGTTCTGCCAAACATCCAGGCGCGTGCCTTGCAACCGGTTTTGCCAGACGTGATAGGGACCATAGCCCAGCCAGGTGATGCCTTTCATGTCCGCTTCGGGAAATTCAAAATCCACGCCCAGCAAATCCACGGGCCCATCGTAGGCATAGGTGTAATCGAGTTTCACTTTGCCATCCGGCGAAATGCGCCAGGTCGCCTGCTTGAACTCGCCTTTATAAGTTGCCTCCACCACCACATCTTCTCCGTCCGTGCGGGTCGCCAGGCCGGCGGGGGTATTCGTCCCGGCCACGTCGTCATAGGTGATAGTGCGCCGTCCTTCATGATGATGCGAATAGGCGACGAAGCGCGGGCCATGGCTGAGCGGGATTATTTTCCCGCCGCGTTCCACCTGGCGCAAGAAGCCGGAAACCTGGTCGAACGAAAAGACCAGCTCGCCCGCATGAACGACCAGTTGCCCGCCAGTTTCCTGCGTGGTGATTTTTCCCGTGGCCCTTTTCCTGGCCTGGTCCGGGGCGGCCGCCACCGGCCAGGACCAAGTCCACAAATTCTGGCCGGCAGAATTTTTTGCCGTTAAATAAACGGCCGCGACGCCGGCCATGGAGGGCAGGTTTAATTTCAAATCGCCGGTGCCGTGCGGCGCGGCGGACGGAGCCGGCAATTCACCGGTCGCCAGAACGGTGTGTCCGGCCCGGCCATCATCCGGCCCGGGAAAACTCGCATATTCCCATGAAAATGCGCATCGGTTCAGATCGTTAAAGTCGTAGCCATTCCGAACTTTCACCGCGCCGTGAAAACCGGGGAGCAAACCTTCGGCCGGCGCTTCAATTTGTACGGGCGACCAGATTTCCTTGATGGTGTAATAGCTGCCTTCCTTTTCGCGGCGCGGACCCATGATGCCATCCGGCCCCTGGTCGCCCTCGTTGTCCACGATCCCGCCTTTATCGGTGCGCACCACGCCGTCGTCATACATCACCCAGAAAAAGGCGCCGCCCAGGACCGGACTTTTGCGCAGCACCTCCCAAAAATCATGGAAACCGCTTCCCGCGCCGCCATCATACAGGCCGTGCAAAAACTCAGTCGGAAAATAGACCGCCGGCCCGCCGCTGTCGCGGACGATGGCGGCGTAATCGGGATAGTGCGGGTCGTTGACGCCGCGATCTTTTGAGGCTGGATGCATGACCTGGCGCCGTTGAATGTCCCAGTTGGCAAACTCGCCATCGAGCGCATTGTTCCAGCCGCCTTCATTGCCGTTGTCCCAAACGAGGATGGACGGATGATTCACGTCCCGCCGGACCATTTCGCCAACCAAGCGCTGCCCCGAAGGCGTATCATAAGCGCCCTGCCACCCCGTCAGTTCATCCAGCACATAGATCCCCAGTTCGTCGCAGGCGTCCAAAAAATCGCGGTCTGGCGGATAGTGCGACATGCGCACGGCGTTCATGTTCATATCCTTGATCAGCCGCGCATCTTCGTAGCACAACGCCTTGCTCAACGTGCGTCCTGAATCCGCCCAAAGACTGTGCCGGTTCACGCCCTTCATCACGATTTTCGTCCCGTTCAGATAGAATCCGTCGTTCGTGCGCAGCTCGATGGTGCGAAAACCAAAGGAGTCGGTGATCGTGTGTTGCGGCACGCCGCTTT
This sequence comes from Verrucomicrobiota bacterium, assembly GCA_049509875.1. GTDB lineage: Bacteria > Verrucomicrobiota > Verrucomicrobiia > Limisphaerales > UBA11358 > UBA11358. The sequence continues at coordinate 6,880 of JBEKZM010000081.1, forward strand.
GGAGCAACGTGAACTGCGCCCGATACAAATTCGGCGTCTCGGCCGTCCACAGCTTCACGCCCTCAAAATGGGAGTTTAGCTGAATGCCTTCCAACGCCGAGCCTGGCGCATAGTCAGGCATTTTTGCCGAAAATGGCTGGCCGACCGGCTGGTTTTGGACATCCAGAATCTGGCCCGTGAGGGTGGTGGTTTCGGCTTTGACACCCGGTCCAAAGTGCAAATCCGCCTTGAAATCGCCGTTGGCCCGCGCGTCAATTCCCGTCCAATCAATATAGCTGGCCGGCAGCACCTCCAGAAACACCGGACGATAAATGCCGCCGAAATTCCAAAAATCGCCCTGCCGTTCGGCGCGCATCACGCTCGGATTGTCGGCAATTTTGCTGACCGTTACCGCCAGCAGATTTGAGCTGCCAAATTTTAGGAACCGGGTGATGTCATATTTGAATTCGTAAAACGAACCCTCATGGGCTGGCCCAGCCGACTGGCCATTGACCAACACTTCGGTCTTCACCATGACTCCCTCGAATACAAGGCGCACGACTTTGCCCCGCCAGTCGGCCGGCACCGTGAATTCGGTTTTGTATTTGCCCTGTTCCGACGCATAACCCGGACGAAGCGAAATATCCTCATTTTCTTTGGCGCGGAATCTCGTCCCATAGTTATAGACGCCAAAACCCTGCAGTTCCCAGCAGGAGGGCACGGGAATGTTGGTCCACACCCCGCTGTGCATCCCGGCAGTGCAGTAAAAATCCCACCGGATGGCGTCGTCCATGCTGGTGCCGGAGAGGTATTGGCGCTGTGTCTGCGGCCCGATGTCGGCCTGCAGTCCGCCGGTGTTTAAGCGGAGTGCCAGAAGCAGAACCAGCCATTTGGCCATTCGCGGATAATTCATTTTTCGACGCATCGGCTTGCGAATTTGGATCGCCCATCTTAAATCGCGCGTGTCTGGATCGCTACGCCAGAATTACTGAATTTCCATTTTCCTTTTGCGGACGTTTCTGCCGCACTGCCCGCAACCAGGTTTGTCTTTGAACCAATCGGTGTCTCTTTTGGCAAAGACATTCTTCACACCGACCCGGCATCCCCGTGATCTAGGGGTGTATTGACGCGGTCAGGGGCGACGCCTCCGCTGGCGGAACGAAGGAGGCTGGCGACGGAGCGCCGGCCGCGATGGTGACCAGCTCGATGCCTTTGCCGAGGCCGAGGTTGCGGCTGTATTTTTTGTCGGTGGCGTTGTTCCAATGTTCATGCACACCCAGGCTTTGTAGGCGGACGCCGTCCGGCTTATAAACGGTCCCCGACGGCGGGTCGTTGGCCAGCGCGGCTTCGTGGAGATGGCGGTCGGCGTTTTTGATCAGCGGCATTTCCGATCGCAGGAAATCCAAGCCGACGGATTCCAGCGCCACCGGGTCCTGTGAGGCAAAGAAGCTTGACGGCCAGTGGCCGTTGAAGGGAGCCACGGCCCATTTATGCGGCTGGCTGTTCCACCGATCCCCGGAATAGAGGCCGTCGAGGATATTCAAGACGGTTTTCCCGTTGATGTTGGTGCTGCCATAGATGTCCACTAACTGGTTATAGCTGGCCATCGGGTAATCCCAATCATGCAGCAGGTAGTGCTGGCTGCCGCGCTGATTCCCAATGATGCCCCAATTGCTTTTGAAAATCATGGTCACGGAAGCATTCCCGTAATCCGTCTTATCAGCGGCATCATGATAAGTCGCGGCCGGAGTGCAATGCCGTTTCAAGATCGCCATCGTGATGAGGTATTTGGTGTTGACGATGGCCGTGGACATGGAGGTTTCGGTCGGGCCGGCGGCGGAGTAGGTGAACGCGTTGGGTGTGAAGCCGCCGAGATTTTCGTCGTAGTTGACGTCTGGAAACGTCGTGTGGCAGTAATTTGAAATCACCGAACAGTTGCCTTCCCGGGCCGGGTCGCAAAGGGTGATGTCCGCCTGGCTGGCCCCGAACTGGTTGACCAGGCCGTCGAGCAGGGCAAAGACCGACTGCGGCGAGGCGTCAATTTGATTGCTATATCGGCCGCCATTGTTCAGGTTGAGCTTGACGGCGATTTTTTCGCCTTTGGCATACGAAGGTGACGATCGGCCGCCGTTCTTGTCCCGGAACAAAACATCCCAGGCGTTGCTGACCGCCGATTGGCCGGCCACCGAACAAATGACGTTGTTCAGCAGCTTCGTGATCTTGGCCTGGTCATTAAAGGCTTCAGAAAACCAATACTTCGAAGTGCCGTCCCAATTGCAGGCGCTCAAGTCGTAGCTCCAAGCCACCCGGCCGGGATTGATCCCGCGCGCGGTGCCAATGGGTTGATTGGGGCCGTCGGCTGGGGTGAAGGTTCCGGTGTCTTCCGCACGGGCGTCGGCTTCATTCATGCCTCGGACCACCACCGAGCAGACCAAACCAATCAGCAGGCAACCTCCCGCCGAGGCATAACGGTGTTGAACGAAAAGTTTCCTGGTTTTGCGGAAGGCGGTGACCAAACCAAAGAGGCTGAGCAAATAAGCGATGCCGCCAAAGGCGATGGGAGCGCCGACCTGCTGGCAAGGATAGGCAGCCCGGGACGGCTTCGGAATCACCCGTATGAGATACCAGGCGAGGGCGACCAGTCCGGCGACGGGAAACAGCCACCGGCCCCAGCGATGGTTGCCGTTGAGGCCGACCACGCGACCGGTTTTTCCGCAAATGAGGAATGGACCTTTATTGATTGGCATATTTTAGGGTGCGTGGTTTGGATCCATTTGTTACCACATCCGCCCGGCCGCCACCTGCCGTCTTTTGGCGAAAACAGTGCGGATCTTGCAACAAAGCGTGCTTCACGCCACGGTATCGGACCGCGGGTCTGCGACCCGCAGCAACTTCGCCAGTTAGCGAGTTTACGAATGGCGCGACCGGTCTTGAATTTCCACGTTGCTGCGGTTCATAGAGCCGCGCTCCGAACGGAGCGCGAGTCCGTGACTCGCCGCAGCGTCGCCCGTCAGAGGGTTTGCGAATGGCGTGCGCTTGATCAGAAGAAGGAGGGCAAGGGGACGTTCGGAATTTGAATTACTTAAAGTTCTTGCGTGAATTTCAAGTTGCCGGGGTATTACCAGCATCGGCAGCGCAATGAAGCGAGGCCAAAACAAAACAATTAAGAAATTACCAATATGAAAATTCAAGCTCTCCTCCTCGGTGTGGTCGTTGGCGCGTTAGCCTCCAGCTCCTTTGCCGCCGAAGCCTTGCTTTCGCCGCGAGCCGCGGGAAACCAAATCAAGGTCTCCGCCTTTGGCGAAGCTCCGGCGATCGCCGTTGCGCCCGGCGATGCGGCGTTCGCGCTGCTTTCGCCTCGCGCGGCGGGCAACCAGATCAAAGTGGCTCCTGGCCTCGCCAACGACAGCAATCCGGCCGCCGTCTGCCGCCACTCGATGAACGGCACGCCGAAAGCGGTGACCGAATGCAGCTCGCACGCGAACATGCCCGGGTGCGTGACGATTGCAGCGATCAAGTAAAAGCCTTCCTTTGCGGATCACTGGCGGCGGTAATTAATCCGCCGCCTTTTCATTTGGGATCGGTCGCGTTTCGACCCGCCAAAGCGGCGCGGAAGCCGCCGGAACCCATGACGCGCCGCGAAACCGCGACCCACACGATGCGGGGGTCGATTTTGGACTGCGTCGGAAGGCGCCTCCCGAACGCTGGCGCGACACCTCCGTGCTCCCGCAAGCCTCGGGGCGTCCTGGACTGCGGCCGGAAGCGCCGCGCCGCTTTCGCGCGGGCAAAGCTCTCGTTTGCCCGTGAGGATCCGGGGGGGAAGGCGCTGTCGCGCTTCGCTTGCCACCGCAGTCCACGACACTTTGCTAAACTGCGACAGCTCCGACCATCCCCGAGCGTCTTCGACTGCGCCGACAGCGCAGCGGCGACGGCGCTTTCGCCCGCATGGAACGGCGACAAGTGGTCACGAACCTTGACCGCCAATTCCGCCCGGAGTCGCTTCATTCTCCCGGCACGCGGCGCCCCTTTGTCAACCAGCCGCGGAGTTGTTCGGCGGCGGCGTTGACCGATTCCGCCAATCCCGCCAGCGCCGCCTTGACCCGCGCCGCGTCGGCGGCTTCAGCTCCATCTTCAATGGCCAGAAACTGGTCCGAGAGCCTTTGGAAGCCGAAGAGTGAGGCGAGGCCCTTGAGCGAATGCGCGGCGCGCTCCAGGTCCGGCCATTGGGACGCATCCGCCAGCCGCTGAATCTCGGCGAGCCGGGCGGGGAAATCGGCCAGGAAATCGCCCACCATTTCGGCCACCTCGGAGCGGTCCAGTTCGGCGCAAAGCTGTTCCAGCCGGGCGGGATTGAAGTCCCCGGCGGGTCCGCCCGCATCCGTTCCCCGGGCCGGGACCGCCGCCAGCAGGGCTTGATAAAGCTGCTGCGCGGTGAACGGTTTGGCAATGTAATCATCCATCCCCGCCGCCGCACAGCGTTCCCGCTCGCCCGCCAGCGCATTGGCCGTGAGCGCAATGATGCGCACGCGGCGCGCGACTTTCTGCTCCGCTTCCATTTTGCGAATGGCCGCCGTGGCCCCGAAGCCGTCCAGCTCCGGCATGTTGCAATCCATCAGGATGGCATCGCAAAGGCCGGGCGTAAACTTTTCGACGGCTTCCCGTCCGTTGGCGGCCCACGCGGCGTGCGCACCGAAGTTCTCCAGCATCAACTGGCACAGCTTTCGGTTGAACGGATGATCTTCGGCCACCAGTATTCGCAAATCGGAAATCGGCGTGCGTTTGGGCTCGGCGGCTTCGGATGCGGTCGCTCCCGGCTGGGGGGGAATGGCGCCCAGCGGTTGGTCCGGCGCCGGCTTGAGCCCGGAAACCACGGCCACCAGCGCGTCAAACAACGGCTGTTCCCGCACGGGTTTGAGCAGCACCTGGGCGGGGGCGTCCGGGGTGGCGGCATCCGCGCTCAAGGAGCCCACCGGACTGGCCAGGAGGATGCAGGGCACGTGGTCCCGGTTGTCTTCCAGGAGGCGGCTGAGTTTCTCGCCGCCATGGGCCAGCATCTCGTCGTCGCAAATCACCAGCGGAATGACGGCGGCGCGCAAATCATGCTGCAGCGCCCGTTCCAGTTCGCCGGCGTCGGCCGCGCCGCGACAGACCACGCCCCAGCCGTGCAATTGATCCAGGAGTGACTGGCGCTGGCTGGCATTGGGCACGGCGACCACGGCCTGCAAGAAGACCAGCCCGGGATAATTCCGGTCGATGGGCGGCTGCGGCGGAACGCCAAAGGGCAGTTCAAACCAGAACGTGGAACCGGCGCCGGGCTGGCTCTGGACCCCAATCCGCCCGCCCATCAGCTCGGTGATTTTTCGGGAAATGGCCAGGCCCAGACCCGTGCCTCCATACTGGCGCGAGGAGGAAGTGTCCACCTGCACGAAGGGCTGAAACAGTTGCTTGATCTCGTCCGCGCTGAGACCGATGCCGGTGTCCACCACCTCAAAACGCAGCAGCAGTTTTGCGGTCGAATGAAAATAGATTTGCACCCGGACCACGATCTCGCCCTGCTCGGTGAATTTGACTCCGTTGCTGACCAGGTTGGCGAGCACCTGCCGCAGCCGGGCCGGATCGCCCGTCAGGCGCCGCGGAATATCGCGGGCGACGACGGCGGCGAGGGCGACCTTTTTGCCGGCCACGCGCGTGGCGGCATTTTCCAAAACGGATTCCACCACGGCGCGGACGGAGAAATCTTCGCTCGTCACGGACAATTTGCCGGCCTCGATTTTGGAGAAATCCAGGACGTCGTTGATAACGTGGAGGAGCGCGTTGGCGCTGTCCACCGCCGCCTGGGCAAATTCGCGCTGCCGCGGGTCCAGGCGGGTTCGGCCCAGCAGTTCGATCATTCCAAGAATGCCGCTGAGCGGCGTGCGGATTTCGTGGCTCATGTTGGCCAGAAATTCGCTCTTGGCGGTATTGGCGCGATTGGCCTGCGCGGCCAAGGCCCGCGCCTCGGCGACGGCCGCCTCAAGCTGCTTGTTTACCTGCTCCAGGGTCACCTTGGCCTCCTTGGCCTCGAGTTCGGCCCGCTTGCGCGGCGTGATGTCCTGCAGGACAGCCTGGAATTCCCCCGGTGCCACCCCGCCGCGTTCGAGCCGGCGCAAATTGCATTGCTGCCATTCCACATGGCCATCCGCCGCCTCCACCTTGCGATCAAACGCGATCACCGCCTGGTCGGCCGAAAGGGCCGGCGCCAGGTCCGGACGCGCCTCGCCCCTCGACAGGAGTTTGTAGAAATTCTGGCCCAGCAGCTCCGCCTCGGCCCTGCCGTGAAAGGCGCAGTAGGCCGGATTGGCAAAAGTGATCGTGCCGTCGGGCTGGAAGCGGCAGATCATGTCCGTCTGGTCGGCCATCACGGTGCGCAGGCGCCTTTCGTTGTCGATGACGGCAGCCATGGCGCGGCGGCGCTCGGTGGCCACGGTGGCGAGCAGGAGATTGGAAACGGCCACGATGCCGATGTAGCTGCCGACCAGGCGCAGGCTGTCCGCCTCGTTGCCCGTGACAAACGGGCCGCGTTGTTGGAGGAGCGAATAGATCGCGAGCGCGGCCACCAGCAGCGTGCCCGTGGCCGCGCCCCGCGGTCCGAACCGCAGGGCGCTCCACGCCAGGAACGGATACGGCAGGTACGCCAGCGGATAAGCGTGCAGTCCGTACACAAACCACGTGCCGAACGATATGAGGGTGCCCCCAATCAGGCCCATCGCGCACACCGCAGCCTCGAGGGCCCGCCACAGATTCAGCCGCACCGATGACGGCACGCCCCAAGTGATGATCACCGGCGTTATGACCAGAGCCGCCAATGCATTCGGCACCCACCACCCGGCCAAATTGAGGAAAATCGCCTCGGGGCTGATCTTCTGGTCATAAGCCAGGCTCACGACGTTGAACAGGGCGTTGACGGTGGTGCCCAAGCCGCAGGCGAGCAGAATGAAACCGGCGCCGTCGCGCGTGCGCTCCATGGCGTTGTCGAACTTCACGAATCGCTCCAGGAGAAAGGCACAGATCACCGCGCCGATGGTATTACCCAGGGCCGTCCCGATCGTGAAAAATCCGAACGGCTCGCCGGCGGTGAAGGAACACAGGAAGGCTCCCAGCGCGATCCCTGGCCAATACCGGTAGCCCAGCAGCAAAATGGCGGCCAAGGCAATGCCGGACGGCGGCCAGACCAGCGAAATCTTGTGGTCGCTGAAGGCGGTCTCCTTGCCCAGCAGGCCGCCAAGGAAATACAGCGCCGTGAGCATCACCACCCTGGTTGCGATGGTTAGTTGCTTTTTTTCTTCACCGGTCACACCTGGCTCCTGTTTAGCAGGTTTCGCCGCGCGCGCCTAGCGGGAAAATGTTTCGGCGCGGCCGGGGACCCATTTTTACGCGAATGGAACCGAGGCGGGACCGCGGGAATATTCAGCGGCCGGCGTTTTGAACAGAAGCTCACGAAGGGCACGAATTCGAAGACGCGGACTTGTCGCGCTGAAATCAGGTGAAGGCGAGAGATTTTATTCTCATTTCATGTTTCACGAAGATCTCAAAAAAGGCGGTGGCCGGTGGCTCCTGCGGTTAGGCCACATAAGCTCTCGACTAAAACAGCATTTTGCTGAGCACACAAATAGGTAGAACGAATGCTAAAGTACCCTGCAAAGCATAAACCGCAATATGATACCTAAACCAGCCGGGCTCCGCTGCACGCGTGCAATATCCCGAATCGCCTGACCACAGGAATGGCGATCTGCTGCTTGCCCAACTGTTGAAAATGCCATTGACAAAGTGCATCACACTCTGCGCACAAAGAGAGAGTCCCAGAACCTTGATTAGAACGTTGGCCAACTGTTTTGTTTTCATATTTGTCGCGCCCCGCTAGAAAGTATTTTAAACCACCCTAATCCCGACACCTGAATATTGCAACGGCCCGGCCAGATTCCAATCCGAAACCGTTGGCAACAATGGCTTGTTGATCCGTCGTTCGCCCTCGCGGGCTGGGAAAAAATTGCCAGCCGTCCGTAGCCTGGTTACTGCTGTTGAAGCGCTATTTTCAAAATTTCAAAAAATCCCGCACAGAAGTGTGGCACCGGCGGCGGGTCTGGCTTAACCTTTGGTGCATCAAACATTAATGCTCTTTCCGCCGACACAGTCTTCCGCCGCACTCCCGCGTGTGGTCATTACCGGTGCCGGAATTATCACGGCCCTGGGGGCTGGTTGGAAACCCAATGCGGCCGGCTTTCGGGCTGGCCTGCCGGCTTTCCGGCCCGTTTCCCTCTTCGACGTGAGCCGCCAGCGTGCAAAATTGGCGGCGGAAGTTGATCTCCCGGATTCGTTTCCGGCCATGGGCCTGGGTTCCCGGCAGCTGGCCCGACTGGATCGGGCGGCGAAAATGCTCCTGTTGGCCGCCCGCGAGGCCTGGACGCAGGCTGACTGGCGATCCAGCGAGAACGCTTGTCAAAACCTGCCGCTGGTCCTGGGCACAACGGCGGGCGGCATGGCGTTGGGTGAAGCCTATTATCGGCAGGCCATCCAACAGCCCCCGCGATACCGGCGGCAGGCCGCGCGCGCGGTTTATTATCAGCCACAGGTTCAGGCGCGGATGGTCTTGGACGCGCTCGCCTGCCGCGGCCCGATCACGATCATCTCCAACGCCTGCGCCTCCGGGGCCAACGCCATCGGCCACGCTTGGGATTTGCTTCGTTCCGGCCGGGCCGCGCGGGCCATTGCCGGGGGGTACGATGCGCTCGGCGAACTGGTCTTTTCCGGCTTTGATTCGCTGCAGGCGCTTTCGCCCACGATCTGCCGCCCGTTTGATGCGCGGCGCGACGGACTGGCGCTGGGTGAAGGCGCGGCGGTCATTGCCTTGGAAACGCTGGACGGCGCCCGGCGGCGCGGCGCGGCGATCTTGGGCGAGCTGGCCGGCTATGGCACCGCCATCGACTCGCATCACCTCACCCAACCCCATCCGCAGGGCAACACGACGTTGGCCGTGATGAAACAGGCCTGCTTTACCGCCGGCGTGACGCCCGACGAGGTCGATTACCTCAATGCGCACGGGACCGGCACCGTGCTGAACGATGCTTCCGAGGCCGTGGCCATCGGTGAATGGGCCGGGCCGCGCGCGACCACCCTGCCGGTGAGTTCCACCAAGGCCGGCATAGGTCACTTGTTGGGCGCCGCCGGCGCGGTCGAAGCCGTCGTCTGCCTGATGGCCCTGCGCGAACAGTGGCTGCCGCCGCAAATCCGGTTTGAAATCCCCGATCCAGCCTGCAAATTCCCCATCGTCAAACAGCCGCGGGACGCGCGCGTGAACATCGTGCTTTCCAACTCCTTTGGCTTTGGCGGCGTGAACGCGGCCCTGGTCTTAAGGAGGTGCGCATGAGCCGCATTTTCGTCGCTGGCATCGGCGCCGTCTCGCCGGCCGGTTGGAACGTGGCTGCGTTGCGAGCCGTGCTCGACAAGGGCCAGCCACTCCCCGCCCAGCCGTTGCCGCGTCCCGCTGTCGGCCGGATGCTGCGCGTGCGCCCCGTGCCCAACCCCCCGGCGCGTCCGGAATTCCTGTCCCATCCGCGTTTGCGGCGATCCAGTGCGGTGACCCACTACGCGGCCTCGGCGGTCCTCGAAGCCGTCGCCGGCTGGCGCGCCGGCGCGACCGCCCAGAATCAGCGCCTGGGCGTGGTGGCTTGCTTACAGTCCGGATGCGTGCAGTACTCCGGCCGCTTTTATGACGAGACGTTAAAGAATCCTGCCACTGCCAGCCCGCTGGTGTTCCCCGAGACGGTTTTTGCCGCGCCCGCCAGTCATGTGGCGGCCCTGCTCGAAAACGTTGTGCTCGCCTATTCGTTGGTGGGTGACCCGTCGGCCTTTTTGCAGGGCGTGGCGCTGGGCGCCGAATGGCTGGGCGAAAACCGCGTGGACGCGTGTCTGATCATCGGCGCGGAGGAAACCAGCTGGATCACCGCCGAGGCGCTCCGGCTGCTGGATCGCCGCGCCATCGTGGCCGCCGGCGCCGGCGCGCTCTGCCTCTGCCGGGAGCGGGGGTTGGCCGGTGGCGTGGAACTCGCTGCCATTACCGATGCGCACACGTTCACGGCGGCCGAACCCCGGGCGCGATCCGCGCAGGCGATGCGCCGGCAATTGGACCAGGGTGGTTCCGCCGGTCTGCTGGTGGATGGCACCGGCGATTCTCCGCGCACGGATGCGGCGGAGTTGGGCGCGTGGAGCGACTGGACCGGCGCGAGGCTCAGCCCCAGGCGCATTCTCGGTGAAGGCCTCATGGCCGCCGCCGCCTGGCAATGCGTCGCGGCATGCGATGCAGTCGCTGGCGGACGATTTGCCGCGGCCAACGTCAGTCTGGTGGGCGCAAACCAGGGGGCCATCGGCGCCCGCTTCGTCCGCGCGGAGGGAGGGATTTCTGGTTTGTCCGCCGGCCCGGCCGCGGGCAACATCCCGCCATGAGCTTCCGGACCATTTTGATCACGGGCGCCAACGGCGGCTTGGGCCAGGCCATCGCGCGCGCCTTTCTTCAGGAATCGCCGGCGAACGTAGTCTGGCTCGGCGTCCGCGCCCGGCGGGAGCAGGCCGACCGCCTGGCCGCGGAGAATTCGGACCGCTGTTTCTGCTGCAGCTTGGACGTCACGACGCCGGAGGCATGGCGGGAGGCTGTAAAGGAAATCTTGGCGCGGCATAAGCGATTGGATGTTCTGGTCAACAATGCCGGCAGTCACGAAGACGCCCTGCTGGCCAACCTGCCGCCGGATTCCTGGCGGCGCGTCCTGGGCGCCAATCTCGACGGCGTTTTCCATGGTTGCCAGGCGGTGTTGCCGTCCATGATCAGCCAGCACGCCGGGCGGATTGTAAATATCGCCTCCTTGAGCGCCCTGCTGGCGCCCGCCGGCCAGGCCAGCTACGCCGCCGCCAAGGCCGGCGCTGTTGCCCTCACCCAATCGCTGGCCAAGGAAGTGGCCCGCATCGGTATCACCGTCAACGCCGTCTGTCCCGGCTTTGTCGAGACGGAGGCGCTGGCACACCTCGCCGGAGAGGAACGCAAGGCCGCGCAGATGCGCATTCCTATGCGCCGCTTCGGCCGGCCCGAAGAAGTCGCCGCCGCGGTCCGGTTCCTCGCCAGTTCCGAGGCCGGTTACATTACCGGTTCCGCCCTCAAGGTGGATGGCGGCATTTTGTGATGTTTAATTCGGTTGAACCTGATTAGAACCAGATTAGAACCCGCTTGCTCTCCCAATATTTCAGCGTTAAGGTGACCTCAATGAGTACGGTTGAACTCGCAGTAAGGAAAGTCAGAAAGCTGTCGGCACACCAAGCCAAGGAGTTACTGGGGTGGCTCGCTGCACGGCAACCGTCGAGAACACGGCAATTGCCTGGAACGGAGCGGCGCAAGCGCTCCGCCGGTTCTGCGATAAAAGAGCTGAAGGCTTGGCACGATTCGGTCCGTGGAACAACGGATTGGGAGCCGCCGCGAATGCCCGATGATTTGGTCAAATCCTTCCGATTTTGAACTTCGTGCTGGACACGAACGCGGTTAGCGAAACCAGGAAGCCCCGACCCAACGCTGGCTTGCTCGCCTGGCTATATGTCCAGGATTCAGCTCATCTTTTTGTCACCACCGTTACGCTTGCTGAAGTCTGGCATGGCTTCCATTGCCTGCCATCAGGCCACAGCGATCACGAGAGCATCCAACGGTTCATCAGCGAACTGCCACGGAGATATCGCATATTGAATTTCGACGCCCGCGGAGCAGCCGCTTGGGGGGAATTGGCTGCGAAAGCCGGCGAGCCGCTGCCGTTACGCGATTCCTTCATCGCAGCAATAGCCCGATCACGCGGCTGCCAAATCGTCACCCGTGATGTCGCACCGTTTCAGCGTATGGGATGCAAGGTGGTGGCTCCATGGACTTGAAGCATGCCAATCAAATGCCCCACCCGGTCCTTAAGTGGACGGCAAAAGCGGCGATCACCGATGCGGCACTTACCGGGCCGGCCCACGGCAAGGTGATCATCATCGGCGCGGGTGTGGCGGGCCTTTCCTGCGGCTGTTACCTGCAGATGAACGGCGTCCAGACGGAGATTCTGGAGGCGGCCGGATTGCCGGGTGGTTTGTGCACCGCCTGGCATCGCGGGCGCTACGTCTTTGACGGCTGCCTCCGCTGGCTCATGGGCGCGCAACCACCTTCGGCTTTTTACCAAGTCTGGACCGAACTGGGAGCCATCGCCGGCCGCCAGGTGTTCATTCACGACGAAATACTCCGGATCGAATGGCCGGACGGAACCTCGCTCGATGTCCCTTCCGATCTGGATGAGCTGACGCGGCGGTTCAAGCGCCTGGCGCCGGAAGACAGCGCGTTGATCGACAAACTGGTCCGGGATGCGCGCCGTTGCGCATCGTTGGAACCGCCGCTGAATAAGCCCCTGGAGCTGATGGGTGCCGTGGAAAAGACCAGATTGGGTTTGCGCTACCTTCCGATCGCCCCGGTGGTATTCCGTTACAAGAACGTGCCAATCACCCGCTACGCGGCCCGCTATAAAAGCAAAATTCTCCGCGAGGCGCTGGAGATCATCGTGGGCAATGAGCACATGTCGGCCTTGGTCCTCGTGATGTTGCTGGCCTTTCGTACCCGGAAGAACACCGGGTTCGTCGCCGGCGGCTCGTGGGATTTCTCCATGGCCATTGCGGACCGCTACCAAAAACTTGGCGGCAGGCTCCGGCTGAACTGCCCCGTGGCGTCCGTGCAGGTGGAAGACGGCTACGCCACCGGCGTCGCCTGCGCGGACGGCGCTTGCGTGCCGGCGGCCACGGTGGTCTCGTGCGCCGACGGCCACACCACCATTTTCAAGATGCTCGAGGGGAAATTTGTGGATCGCAAGGTCCGGTTTCTCTACGACCATTGCCAAACGTTTCCGGCGATTTTACAGATTTCGCTCGGCATAAAAAAAGTCTTCCCCGGCGCGCCGCACACGCTCAACCTGCCGCTGAGACAGCCGCTGCGTGTGGATGATGACACTTGCCACGCCCGCTTGGAAGTCGAGGCTTTCGGCCCCGAGTCCCTGCTCTGCCCGGAGGGAACCACGCTGATGACCGTGCGTCTGCCCACGCTATACGAGTTCTGGACCGGCCTGAAGAAGAACGAGGTGCTTCGCTACCGGGCCGAAAAACGGCGGATTCTCGAGGAAATCATCACCGCCCTGGAGCAGCGCTTTCCGGGGCTCAAGCCGGCGATTGAACGCTCGGACATGGCCACGCCGGCCACCTATTTTCGTTACACCGGCAATTGGCAGGGCAGTTACGAAGGCTGGCTGCCAACGCCGCGCATTCTTGGCCGCCGCATTCCCTACACGCTGCCGCGCTTGAAGAATTTTTATATGGCCGGCCACTGGGTCGTCCCCGGCGGCGGCTTGCCTTCGGCGGCGCTGGCCGGGCGTTACGTGGCGCAGCTCATCTGCGACCAGTTTGGAAAAAAATTCGTTGCCCAGACGCCCTGAAAAATCAATACGGCACCGGCTCGCCTGAATCGTTGGTGCGAAATGAAAACCCAAAGGCTGCCCCGGATTTTGCCGCGCGCGGGAGCCTGACCCGCAGGTAATATTCGGTCCGCGGCTCCAGCTTCAAATCCTCCGGCAGTGCGTAAATCCGTTCCTCGCTGCCGCTCTCCGCCAAAGCCAGCGGCTGAGCCAAGGTCCATTGCCGTCCGGCCGGCGAGGTGGAATACCGGCGAGCCTTCTCAATCGTCACTGTGACCGGCGTTGGGTCGTCCCGCTGCATCAGTTGCGGGGACCAGATCCGCAAATAGGCGCCATCGCCGGGCAGTTGTCTGAACGCCTGGTCAAATGGATCGCGCAAAATGCGCACCAGCGACTGCTCCGCCTTGGTCACCAGCTCCGCCCCGCCTTCCTCCGCGCGGAAATTCCTCGCGTTGGGAAATCCGTCGAATTGCGCGGCCACGCGGTCGCTCGACGTATCGTGAGTCGGCGCAAAATTGCTCAACAGGATGCCGTCCGAGCAAACCTCGTCCAGCCCGCCATGCGTGCTGCCGCAGTTCACCAGCCGGCTGCCTTCGTCGGTGAGCCGGAAATCATTCACATACCGGTCGTCCAGGCTGATCAAAATGGAGGCCGGATTGAGCGTCGCGCGCGTGAGCCCGCGAACAATGCGTTCGAGCGCCAGCGGGTAATGCTGGGTCATCGTCGCCGCCAGCCACGCGTCCGCGCCGGCAAAACCATCCGCGTCGAGCTGGTGATTTTGTTTCAATGCCACCACCGCGGCTTCATAGCGGAGGGGATCGCCGTTGATCGGATCGTAGCGAAAAGAATTGCCCGCCGCGTTCCATAGAATATCGGCCCGTTCGCCGCCGGCGTTCATGACCAGGAAACGGTTGGTTTGCCCCGGCAGCGCCGCCGCCAAAACATCCACGCCTTTCAAGCGGCAAAGAAGTTGAGCGAGGGTTTCCCTGGCGCCCGGGTGGCAGTGGACCTCCACCCACGACTCGATCCCAACGACCGGCAGCACAACGTCCTTGGGACCGTTGATGGAGGTCGTCACGTGGTAACCGGCCTTTTCCAAAAAGGTGTCAGCCTCCACGCGGATGCCCCGGCCGGCGTGATTGTGCCCGTGGTCGGAGAGGATCACGATTTCCAGGTCGCGGCCTTCGCGGGCCCGGTAATCGGCGCGCAATTTTTGCAGGTGCCGGTCCAGCTCGCACAGCAGCGACAGGATGTCCCGATCCAGGTGCTGGGCGTCATCCGAGGCGCGGGAATAGACATAGTAGCAGCCTCCCTGGTGGGTGCTCTTCCAAAAATTCTTCACGAGTTCGCGCCTTTCGTACCGGAACGTGTGCGTGGGAAACATATAGCCCATTCCCCGCAATAATCCGTTCTGCACTTGGTAATCCATCTGCCGCTCGTGTTCCACGGTGGTGGTCACGCCGTTCAGCTCAATCAGGGAGTTGGCGGCCTTGCTGTAATAGGTGCGTTGATATCCGGGCAGGGGCCGATTGCCAAAAATATCCGTCCAGGCCACGTCGCTGGCCGAGGGGAAGGTTGAAATCATGCGGCTCACCGGGAAATAACCTTCTTCCGCGGTAAAGGCCCGCAATTCACGGACCCCGCCCCAAAAATTCGTCCGGCTGATTCCCGCCTGCAAGGCCTGCAGGTCGCGATACGCCACGCCATCCAGTGCCAATACCAGCCGCGCGGGCAAGGCCGCGCCGGCAAACGGCAGCGCCAGCAAAACCATCACGGCGGCCGGCGTCAGGCCGCGCCTGTTCCGCGCGTGTCCTGCGTGGTCCTTGATTGTGCCCGCCTTCATCGCCGCAATTCTTTAGCGGATTTGCTGTTCCCTGTCGCGCCCAATTTTGTCTTGGCTTCCCCCAAATCGAGAGTCGCATCCGCCTCCGTGCATCGTTGGCTCAAATCAGCGGAATTCTTTTTTGTCGCGCTGCACAGTTGCCGGGCGGCGGGCAAAAACAGTACTTTGCGCCGACGAGCGATATGAAAAGACTGCCCATCCTCCTTTGCTTTGCGGCTTTCTTCCTGGCCGGCGGTCGCACTCGCGTCCTCAGCCTGCATCTGACACCCACCGCTCTTTAAGGCGTGTTTTCAAACTGGGTGGAACAGGCTTCCCGCGTAATGCCGCAAGGATTTGACTTGGGATATTGTGAGTCTTTTTCGTGCCCGGGCGCGGTCGCCGCTCAAGCGCGAATGGCCCTGTCCCGGTTGAGAAGGAACGCGCACACCCCGCGCCGAGGCCGTGGGCGCGATCCGATTTGCGGCTCATTGCCTGACCCGAAAAAGTTCCGTGGCCTTCAATTGTGCTTGGGGTATCGTGTAGAGCCCGCGCGGATAGGTGGGGACATCGGTAAAGCCCAGGCTGAAATTAGTGGAACTCTGCAACGTGCCCGCGAAGGCGAGCGTCACGTCCCCGTTCGGGTGTGGCGTGATCCTCACCCCGAGCAGGGCTGCACTGATACCAAGTGGGGGCGCGGCTTCGAGCGATACGAATGGGCCAGGATCATTTGTCGCGGTTGTGCTATGGCTGAAGCCCAGGCGGCTGTCGGTTTCTGGTGTGTAGGTGAGCGATCCCAATCCAAGATTCAAGGAGGGCACCGTCCCCGTCAACGTCATGGACGTGAAGGAGAAACTGTTCGTGAACGGGTTGGAATAAAGGTTATTGTAACCAAAAAAATTGTGCTGCGGGGACAGGACCGCCGTCAGAGAGCCCAGGTCGGGCGCGGTTCCGCTTAGGCCCGCAAAGCTCACCGTCGTCGCACCGTCACTGCTGGAGCCACCGCCCGTGGCATCCCACTGTAAGTCCCCGACCAAGGAGACCGATTGGTCGGGCGGTACATGAACGGCGAACTGCATGCCCGCGGGAGCCGCGATGGTCAATTCAAACTGGTTGTTGGTGTCAAAGTTCACTTGCACCGACGGGAGAACCGCGCCACCGCCGGTGGTCTGGGTCTGGTCCACCAGAAAGTCATCCACTGTCGGTGGAATGGGAGGGAGTATCCCGGGCAGGCTCCAGGAAAAGAATTCGTGCCCGATTGATGAGGCGACCACCGTTCCCAGATTGACCATCGAATTCGCATTGGTCGGCGGACTGCTGGCGGACGGGGGGGGAAGCTGCTGCAAATTGTTCCCCGATACGGTCAGGTTATCCATCACAAACTGGGTCATTGGCTCCGGAATGAACGCCACGTCCGTGACTCCGAAATAATTAAAGGTAACCAAGGTTGGCGCGGTTTCGCTCAAGGCGTAGATTTGGTCATACGCCAAATAGTTGCTGACATATCCCACGACTTTCACCTGCATCCCCGCCAACCCGGCCGTCAGGTAGGCGGAAACCAAGTTGAACGGAGTGCTGGCGCTGATCTCGCCATTGCCGCCGTAAGAGTTGAAAACCACATTGGGAGGCGAGACCAGGCCATTCTCGTAGCCGCCGCCGAACCACGGATCCAATTCACCAAGCGCATCAAAACCTGACCAATTCAGGCCCGCGTAACCAAGCGGCACCGGAGACATGTCGGGCAAATCATCAAAGCCCAGGACATTCGTCACCGCTGCCACCGCATTAGTCGGCAGCGTGGGCCGCGCGGGCGGCGTGGTGTTGGTGAAGGCGGCCGAAGAGACGGTCAGGTTATCCATCACAAACGATTGGCCGATCGTGCCCCGGAACGTGACTTGGGTTACGCCGGCATAATTGAAAGTAACCAACGTGGAATTTGTGTCATTCAACTCATAAGTTTGGTCATAAAGAAGGTTAGTCCCGGTGATGCCGAGCACTTCGAGGCTCGTCGTCGGGACGGCTCCCGAGGTGAGGTAGGCCGACACCAGGTCGAATGGCGCGCCGCTGCTAATGGCTGCGTCATACCCGTATGGATTGTACGCGCTATTCGGGTGCGAGATCACACCGGCCGAATAACCACCGCCAATGGCGGTGATGGTTTGCAGTCCGGACCAATCCAATTGCCCATAACCGTCCGAAATGGTGGTCAGGTCTGGCAGATCATCGAACGTGATGAGGTTGGTCACTGTGTTGGCGGGTTGGGCGGCAGCCGGAATGGCAAGGAAAACAGCGGCTAAAAGCCATCCGGACCCAGTCAAACCAATAATATGGGTGTTCATTTTCACCTTCCTCCGATTTTGCGCTGGGGCCATGAACCGGGATTTTTCATATTTATATGGACTGTCCATGACGTTCACTAACTTTTACCGCAAATTTGACGGTCGGCAACTGTGCGTTTGACCGCACATCCAAACGTGCAAAACTTGGGGACGGGCTGTCATCGCCGAAAACGGCGCGTCAGTAGTGTCAACGGCGGCCAATTCTTCACGGCTGTACGGGGCGGAGCCATGGCAGGGGTCGTAAAGAGGTCGTCGAATGGTCCTTAATTAGTATCAAACGCTTTCTTCAACGCCTCGCCCCTTCGTTTGCCGCCGGCTGACAGCCACTCCGAGATCGGCCCGGCCAGGTCCTCAAAATGATACGTCACGGTTTCGTGGGTGCTGTTGTGGACCACGATCATTTTGCTGCCCGGTTCCGCCAGCGCTTGCAATTCGGCCACGTCGCATTCCGGGGCAATGTCGTCGCCATCGGCGGCCACCAGCAGTGCTTTCACTGGATGCTGTGTCAATTGCGTGGTGGTGTCCAATTGATCGGCGGTGGTTCCCAGCACCGACGGCAATTGCCTCAACCCTGCCTTGATCAGGCTTTGGGGCAGCCACCCGGCATATTGCGAGCGCAGATTCAGGACGGTATTCGACAATACCGCATAAGGGGCCACGGCCACCACCATTTGGACTCGTGGTTCAACGGGTTTCCATCGCAACGCCATGACCGCCCCGTAGGACTCGCCGAAAGCCGCCACGGGTTCGGTTAGCCGGCCGTCTTGCGCTAGCTTGTCGAGCAACTGGCTCAGGTCATGCACTTCCTGGATGCCATA
The DNA here is from genome assembly GCA_049509875.1 of Verrucomicrobiota bacterium. Classification (GTDB taxonomy): domain Bacteria; phylum Verrucomicrobiota; class Verrucomicrobiia; order Limisphaerales; family UBA11358; genus UBA11358. The sequence continues at coordinate 25,331 of JBEKZM010000081.1, forward strand.
ATAGATCTGCTTCCCCGTGGATTTGCCGTGCCCGCGCAGATCCACCAGCACGCACCGCCAGCCGTCCTGCGCCAGCCACACTGCCCAGGGCATCATCGAGAATTGGGCCAGGGCATAACCGTGGAGCAGTACCACTGTGCCGCGCGGGTGCGCCGTCCAGGCATTCGTTTTGGCCGGCAGATCCGCCCGAAAATCATACTCCGTCCGGTGCAAGCCATGTTCCGTCCAGTTGGTGGATGCCTCGGTCAGGCCGTAGTCGGCCGGTTCGACGACCCGGTAACACAATTTCGCCTTCGGCGGCCCCACCGTGACGTACTGCCGGGCAAAATTCGTGAAAAAATTGGGATGAAACGCCAGCAGCACCGGTGCTTCCGGCGCAAACCAGGTAGGATACCGATTGGGAGCATCCACCATCCGATGAGCCATGAAGCTGCCGCAACCCGCAGTGCCCCAGATCAAAAGAACCATCAGGAGCAGGAGGCACAACCATCGTTTTTTCACGCCCTTTGATTAACCTGTTTCGTGACGTTTGCCAAAAGGATTCCTCAGCTTGCGTTGCGCAGCAGCTCCCGCACATCCACGGCGTCCATGCCTGCGGAACGGATGGCCTGCAAACCAAGGTCGGTGTCCTCGTAGGCACGGCAGTATTTGGGTTCCACCCCGATGCGCCGCGCCGCTTCCAGAAAAATGTCCGGCGCGGGCTTTTGGTTCTTCACCATTTCGTTGGTCACGACCGCCTTGAACCAGGGCCGGATTTTCAGATGCTCCAGCACCTGGGTGATGATGGCCTGCGTGCCGCCCGAGGCCACCGCCATCGGTATTTTTCCGAAATTCGCGCGCGCGATTTCCACCACGGCAGCAATCGGCTCCACTTCGTTCATCAGGGGCAGATAGGCGCTCTCCTTCTCGTGTGCCACGGCAATGTGGTCCAGCGAACGTCCCTGCTCCAGCGCCAGCAGCTTCAAAATATCGCGCGAGGGCACGCCCCCGAGGGCGTAAAACCGATCCTCCGGAAAATACAGGTCGTGCCGGCGGGTCACCATCTGCCAGGCGCGCCAATGTAGCGGCATCGTATCGGCCAGCGTGCCGTCGCAGTCAAATATCAAGCCTTTGATCTCTCTCATGTGCGTGCGCAAAATAGGTCCCTCGAAATCCGCGGGGTGCGGGACCTGGCTTCGTCCGTCACCCGCCCGTCGGGCCCCGGGGTGGCGCCGGTGAATCAGGTCCTTAGGCCGGCCAGTTTCTCCTCCATGTCGTGCGTCGTCAGCGGGTCAATCAACCCGTCCAGTTCACCATTAATGACACTCGACAAGTTGTAAAGTGTCAACTCAATGCGATGGTCGGTCACGCGGTTCTGCGGAAAATTGTACGTGCGTATTTTTTCATTGCGCTCGCCCGTTCCCACCTGCTGTTTGCGGTGGGCGGCATATTTTGCGTTTTCTTCGGCGATTTTCGCTTCGAGCAGCCGCGACCGCAGGACCGTCATCGCCTTCGCGCGGTTCTTGATTTGCGACCGCTCGTCCGCGATGCGCACAATCATGCCGGTTGGCTTGTGCTGGATTTGCACCGCCGAATCTGTCGTGTTCACTCCCTGGCCGCCCTTGCCCGACGCGCGGCAAACGGTCACGTCAATGTCCTCCGGCTTGATTTCCACATCCACTTCCTGCGCTTCGGGCAGCACCGCCACCGTGCAGGTGCTGGTATGGATGCGCCCCTGGGCTTCCGTGGCCGGCACCCGCTGCACCCGGTGCACGCCGCTCTCATACTTCAGCCGCTTGAACACGTCCGCCCCGTTGATTTGGAAGACGATTTCCTTGAACCCGCCCAGATCGGACGGACTGCAGTCCAGTGTCTCATTCTTCCAGCCCCGCGTTTCGGCATAGCGGCAATACATCCGGTAAAGGTCGGCCGCGAACAGCGCCGACTCGTTGCCGCCGGCGCCCGCGCGGATTTCCACTATCGTGTTTCGTGAATCCGTGGGATCCGGCGGCACCAGCCCAAACTGGATTTGTTGCTCCAGCCGTTTTTCGTCCGCCTCCAGCCGGCTGATTTCCTCCCGGGCCAGCGCCGCCAGCTCGGATTCGGCCGGCTCGGCCTTGAGCAGGGCCCGGTTTTCCGCCAGATCGCCCCGCGTCTTGGCATACGCCGCGCCCGCCGCCACCAGTTCCTTGATCCGGGCGTATTCGCGACCCAGCTCCTGCGCGCGTTGCGGATTGTCGAACACCCGGGCATCGCTCAACAAGGCCTCCACCTCGGCAAAGCGATTGCGGAAGTTATCAATGTGCGGCGTCAGGTCCATGGGTGCGGCGGATCGTCAGAATGCGGCTGAAAGAAGCGTTCGCGCGCCGGCAGCCGCCCTCACCCGAAGGCGGGCGCCGAAAAAACAAGCCGCCCGCAGCTCCGAAGGTCTCCGGCGCTGCGGGCGGCGTTCGTTCAAAAGCTAGACTCTCTTCTTCTTTTTGGTGGCCTGCTCGGCTTGCGCGGCCTGCGTCTTGGCCAGGCGCTGCTGGAACTTGTCCACGCGGCCGGCCGTGTCCACGAACTTTTGCTGGCCCGTGTAAAACGGATGGCAAATGTTGCAAATGCCCACGATTATCGTCGGGCGTGTCGAACGCGTCTTGATCACGTTGCCGCAGGCGCAACGGATTTCGGCGTCCACATATTTCGGATGGATGTCCGTCTTCATAAAAAGGGCACTCAACTTATCAGGAAATCCCGGGTTGACAAGCGGGAATTTTTTGAAGACTTGAAACTGGACGGCGAAAAGCGAAAACTAACGGCCCATGACACAAAACGAAGTTCTCCAGGTTTTCCGCGACTCCGGCGCGCTGCTCGAAGGCCATTTCATCCTGCGCAGCGGGCTGCACAGCCGCCAGTTTTTTCAATGCGCCCTGGCGCTCCAGCAAATGCCCGTGGTCGAAAAGCTCGGCGCGGCGCTGGCGGCCAAGGCCCGGTCTCTCGGCGCCGTCACCGTCGTTTCGCCCGCGATGGGCGGCCTGGTCATCGGCCAGGAAGTCGCGCGGCAGCTCGGCGTCCGCTTTGTTTTTGTGGAGAAAGAGGATGGCAAATTGGTGCTGCGGCGCGGTTTCAAGATCGCGCCCGGGGAAAAGATCCTCGTGGTTGAAGACGTCGTGACCAAGGGCGGCCGGGTGCAGGAGACCATGGACATCGTGCGCGCGCAGGGCGGCGCGGTCGCGGGCGTCGCGATGGTGGTGGATCGTTCCAATGGTCGCACCCAGCTCGGCGTGCCCCAATTCAGCCTCATCGCGCTGCACGTGGAAACCTTTGACCCCAACCAGCTCCCGCCCGACCTGGCGAAGCTCCCCGCGGTCAAGCCGGGAAGCAAATAGCATCGTGTGGTTCTCAGGTTCCGGCGTCAGCCCCCGCCAGGAGTTCGGTCAGCGCCGCAAACTGTTCCAAACTCAGCTTCTCCGCCCTTTCCTGGGGCGATATTTTCAATTTCGAAAAGGCCGCCTCCAATTTTTCCCGGGGCCAGTCCTGCTTTAACAATTTCAACACCATCTTGCGGCGCTGTGAAAATGACAGTTTCACCAGGCGCCGAAACGCTCCGCGGAGGCCCTCCGCCAATAGCGGCTGCTCCCGCCGCGCCAGGCAGACGCAGGCGGAATCCACGTCCGGCGCGGGGAAAAAGCAGCCCGGCGGAATCTTAAACCATCCCTTCAGCGCGAAGTCGAACTGCACCAGCACGGTGAGCACGCCGTAATCATCGGCATCGGTTTGCGCCATGAGCCGCCGCGCCACCTCGAGCTGGAGGGTCCCGACGACCACTTTCGGCGTGCGTGCGCCGGCGGCCAGCTCCACCATAATCGGCGACGCTACCGAATAGGGCAGGTTGGAAACCAGTTTCCAATCGCGCCAGTCCCGCGGCTCCTGCTTGAGGAACGCCAGGGCGTCGGCGTGCAGCAGCTCCAATTGCCCCGTGGCGATCTGCGCGCCAAACCGTTCCTGCAACACCTCCACCAGCCGCGCGTCCTTTTCGATGGCCAGCACTCGGGCCGCCCGGGCCAGCAGCAATTCGGTCAGCGGCCCCAGCCCCGGGCCGATTTCCAGCACCTGGTCCCGGGGCGTCAGCTCCGCGGCGGACACGATGCGCTCCAGTTGGTGCGTGTCATGCAGGAAATTCTGGCCGAGGGATTTCGTCAGCAATATCCCGCGCCGATCGAGCAACTCGCGCATTTCAGACAGT